>CACZBX010000023.1 GCA_902779535.1 uncultured Bacteroidales bacterium | reverse complement strand
TTGTCGAATACACGGACCATCGCAACATCTGAGAGAATCGCAGCATCCTGGACTTCCGGAGGATTCTCATGAGTACATGCTACCAGGAATAGCATTGAAAAAAACAATAAAAATACTCTTTTCATAATTACTGGATTTACTTTAAAATTAGAAACTCTTTTTAGTTTATAAAGCACAAACTACTGAAAATACTGCTTTTTTAAATTGTATTTAACATTATTTTAACACTTAGGTCTAAATATTTCTGCTCAGAATAGCCCTCCAAGATTCACCCCATGCGATAATCTCCTCACTTTTTTTCTTTTTCAAATAAAAAGCATTATCTTAGAGGTGCTTTAAAAATGATTAAACTATGAGAATATCGTCTTTGAGATTTATATTCATTACATTAGCAATGTGCTCGTTTGGAAGTATCATTGCTCAAGAGCACGTAACACGCATCTTCGCACACCGCGCCGGGCGTGCAGAACAAGATGAGAACACATTATCAGCTTTCCAAGCCACCTATGCCGCCGGAATTCATGGATTCGAAACCGACGTACGTATGACAAAAGACGGAGAACTGGTTATCTCACACGATGGTACACTAACCCGCATGACTACATCCGAAGGTGTCATTGAAGATATGACAGCAGCTGAACTGCAAAAGGTAATGACTAAAAAAAGACATAAACTGTTGTTCCTCGATGAACTGTTGGACTTCCTAAAAGACAAGAAAGGACTGTACGTAGAATTCGAGATGAAAACAAGCGATACAAAGTATTATCCCGATGAGAAAATCGCAGAATACTGCGAGAAGGTCTATAAAGCCATCACCGCTAAACGTCCGGCTGATGCCGACTACTCCATGACCTCCTTCGACTATCGCCCACTACGATACACAAAGGAACATCACCCGGACATGAACCTGCTCTACATCTCGGGAACACCCCTCAACGATGAAACTATCGGAATATGCAAGGCCTTGGGCTTGAAACGTCTGGGCGTCAACCTTGACGGAACATCTCGTCGTTTTGTCGAAAAAGCACATAAAGAAGGACTCACTGTCAGTTTGTGGCCAGGTACTAAAGTAGAGGACACGATGCTGGGTATCACTCTTGGTGCCGACCTACTTTGTACGGACATTCCACAGGAAGTGAAGAAAGCCTTGCAGGAGCGCTTACCAAAAGAAAAAGTAACCTTCTGATTGAATGATATCATGAAGTTTCTGTTCGATTTAGATGGAACACTCACCTTGAAAGAAACGCTTCCCGTCATTGCGGAGCATTTCGGAATTGAAGAGCAGATTATTCCATTGACTCAACAGACCGTTCAAGGGATTGTTCCTTTCGAGGAAGGTTTCATGAAACGAGTTCATATCCTCCGACAATACTCTGTCTCTGAGATTTCAAGGCTCCTCTCCACCGTCCCCATACATCCGCTGCTCCTCCAATTTATCCGACAAGAGCGTGCAAATTGCATCGTTGTTTCAGGAAACCTTGACTGTTGGTGTCATTCCCTTCTAGAAAAGATAGATTGTAAGCATTATTATTGTTCGGAAGCGTTGGTCAAAGACGATAAATTAGTGGGTATTCAACGATTATTGAATAAGAAAGCAATTGTATGCACATATCAAGAACAGGGTGAGAAAGTTGCTTTTATCGGTGACGGTCATAACGATCTTGAAGCCATGCAACAAGCCGACCTTGCCTTGGTTTGTGGATTATCAAATACGCCTGCACCCAGTTTGCTGTCCGTGGCTGATCGGGTGTTCTATGACGAAAAAGAACTCGTTGATTATCTTAATCAGTTAAAAGACATTAGCATACTTTCAAGCAGAGGAAAGCAATGACCAAAAGTATCATCAGTACCTCCGAAATCCGATTGATCCGTACAGATAAACGCATATCTTCAAAATTTAGTTCCCGCTCATTCTCCCCGATATAAGGTTTTGGGAAATACTCACCAAAATAATAATGTGGGCCACCGAAACGGCAGTTTAGGATTCCTGCCAAGGCTGATTCGGGATAACCACTATTCGGACTGGCATGTTTCCTTCCATATTTCTTCACGAAACTTAGCAGATAGACTATCGAATACTGCTTCGGATACCTCATCCACGCGCCGATAATCATAAGCATGGCTGTTAATCGGGCTGGTATATAGTTAGCGACATCATCCACCCGAGCCGCCACGCAGCCAAATTCGAGGTATCGCTCCGTATGATAACCAATCATCGAATCCAATGTGTTCACCATCTTATAAGCGAGCATACCAGGAACACCGAGTAAGGCAAACCAAAAGAGCGGAGCAATCACCCCGTCACTCAGGTTCTCAGCTAAGGTCTCCAAAGCCGCCGTCCGTACCTCTTGAGCTGAGAGCTCACTGGTATCACGACCGACAATCCGTGCAACTTGTTTTCGACCCGCCTCCAAGGAACGATCCACCGCACTGAACACGGCCCATACCTCCAGAATTAAAGTCGTTCCAGCCAAACTTGCAAAAACAATGTATGCCTGAAAGAACAACGAAAGTAAGCGATGATCAAAGCCTATACGATTCAGCAGATAAATCAGAAGCCATGTCGTGCTATAGACAGCTAAGACCAGTCCTATAGCAAGGATTCCTCCCTTCAATTTCCGATGCGAACCTTTATTCAATGTATGCTCGCCCTTTGATATTAAACTACCAAAGTAAACCACAGGATGTGGCATCCATTTCGGATCCCCTAAGAGCAGATCCAATAGCCACCCCAAAATCAAGGGAAAGAAACTGTAAAAAAGGATATTATCGGTATACATAAGCTTTGATAGATTCAACTAATCGGTCATTTTCTTCAGGAGTCTGGGTAGCCACACGAAAATGTGCAGCCGTCAATCCTGTAAAATTCGAAGCATTCCTAATCAGGATACCGGCGTGTTGGATCAAATAATCCTTCATTTCTGCAGCCGTACCTTTTTCAAGACATCCCAACATGAAATTGGTCTGAGTATCTGTGATATTCACCCCGCCAATAGCGTTCAATGCTCGACGTAAGCGTTGCGTCTCTGCAAGATATTCTTCAAGAGGAGGGAAATTCGGGATATCATGCTCCAGTAAATAAAGCCCGGCTTCGATAGCTAACGCATTGACAGTCCACGGTTGACGAAAACGACGCAGTTGTTCAATCAACGATGCTGTGGCTGTCACATATCCCAATCGAAGGCCAGGAATACAATACCTTTTTGTCATGGAATGTAATAACAGACAGTTCGGTCTCTGCACCATCTCGTGAGGAAGTGGTAAAGGTTCTAAGGTGTAGTTCGCATAGGATTGATCTATCACATAGATGGTTGCAGTATCATCTTTAATCTGTTGTACTATTTGTTTTTTCGGAATAACCTTCCCATCTGGATTGTTTGGGTTACAAAGCCACACTATCCGTGGATTATTCTCCGAACCAGCAGCATCATGGAACATCCGGATTGCTGACTCATATTCACTGAAGGTTGGTGTATTGACCATAGGAGTTCGGTTCCTGAATAAATGAGCGATCAGATAAATCGCCTCCGTAGCTCCATTGGTAACCATCACTTGTTCGCTTGCGATTCCCAATTTCTCGGCCAACATCTTCTCCAATGTATAAGGTTCCGGTTCAGGATAGTTCCCAATCACGTCCATACGAGAACTAAGATAAGCCTTTAACCCCGTCAGATCGGCATGACTGAAGATGTTCGAACTGAAATTGCTTCGAATCCTATCCCGATAACGATAAATGTCATCACCATGTCCCTCAATCATTGCTCTGTAAAATTTGATAGATTAGATCCATATTCACATGCTTACGGACATGATCAGCTAACTTATCATATTGTTCCTCCTTAAAAGCATGATAGTCGAAAGGACGATCAGCCTCCTTAATCTTCTTTGCAAAAGGAGCCAAAAGATAGTCAATGAACGAAGGGTTATCCAAAATACCATGCACATAGGTGCCCATACATTGAGGATTAGCCATATATCCATCAAGAGTCCCATCCGAAAGTTGATTAAGTGGAGTAAGGGTAGCGTCTCCAATAACAGTAGTTCGCCCCATGTGGATTTCATAACCCTCCAATGCCTCCGTTCCTGTCGGCAGAAATGTGAACGAAACCTGCCGCGTCACTTTCTCTCCCGACATAGTGGTAGAAATGGGTAATAATCCTAATCCTGGCAGACGTTCAATCTCCCCTTCTACATGGTCAGGATCCAAAACTTCCTGCCCCATCAGTTGAAAACCTCCACAGATACCCAAGACAGTCGTACCTTCACGATGAGCTTGCAAAACAGCCTGAGCCACGCCATTACGACGTAATTCATACAGGTCGGAAATCGTACTCTTGCTTCCAGGTAAGATAATGATATCTGCTTTCTTCAGGTCGTCCACATTATTTGAATAGAAAAGGTGTACCCGTGGGTCGCGTTCAAGCACGTTAAAATCTGTAAAGTTACTCAGATGACGAAGCAAAACGACAGCAACATTTACTTTACCTCGTTCTGCTTGCATTGATTTTGAGATCAAATCTACGCTATCCTCCTCTTCAATGTAGATATCTTTATAATAAGGAACAACTCCGACAACAGGGATGCCACATATTCTCTCCAAAATCTCAACGCCTGAATCGAAAAGCCGCAAGTCGCCACGGAACTTATTAATTAAGATTCCTTTAATCCGCTCTCTTTCATTAGGACGAAGTAGTTCCAACGAACCATATACACTGGCAAAGACTCCACCACGATCAATATCACCAACCAAAATAACATCAGCCTTCGCATGCAAAGCCATAGGCAAATTGACAAGATCACTATCCCGAAGATTGATTTCCGAGATACTACCAGCCCCTTCGAGAACAATAGGATTATATCGTGAAGCTAAACGGTCGTAAGCTGAACATACAGCAGAACGAAGCTCCTCTCTTCCTTCTTTCCGGAAGTAATCGTAAGCGTGACGATTACCTATTGGTAAACCATTGAGCACCACTTGTGAAGTATGATCCGACTGTGGTTTCAGTAAGAGTGGATTCATATCCGTATGGCAAGGAACGCCCGCTGCTTCTGCCTGCACTGCTTGTGCACGTCCAATCTCCAAGCCTTCAGGGGTAGCATACGAGTTAAGAGCCATGTTCTGAGCCTTAAATGGTGCAGGATGATATCCATCCTGTTTAAATATACGGCAGAAAGCGGCAGCGATTACACTCTTTCCGACATCACTACCCGTTCCGGCAAACATAATGGGATGCAGTTTCTTCATAGTCATCGTATAAAAGGTTCGTCATTACAACCTTTCCAGAACATTTCTGCCCTTGCAAGCATGAAAAGATAGTCGGAAAGGCGGTTCATGAAGCATAAGATTGCAGGATCCAACTCCACCTTATGTTTTAACGACCACAATCGTCGTTCAACAGTACGAGTTTTGGCTCGTGCAAAATGCAAATGAGCAGATAAAGGTGTTCCTCCCGGTAAGATAAAATGTTTTTGTGGATCTATCTGATCATTGATGAGGTCGATTTCATGTTCCAACTGCTTGGTCAACTCTTCCGCATGAAGTTCACGAGGATTTGTTTTACCTTCAGGTGTGGCTACATGGCTCATGATTGTCATTAGCTCTTGCTGGATTGCTCGTAACAACCCTTGTTCATCATCATTGTCCCCCATTAATGAACGGCAAATGCCAATCACGGAATTCAACTCATCCATCATGCCGTTCGTCTCAATTCGCAAATCATCCTTTGGAACCCGAACACCACCACGAAGCCCGGTCATCCCCTCATCACCTGTTTTTGTATAGATTTTCTTCATAATCCCCAATATAAATGTGTATAGCTTGCCCAGACATTTTTCTTTTTTATAAAAGGTGAAGAAACAGAATCTCCCTTAGCATTATAAACCTGAACAGCAGAGGTAGGTATATCGCCAATAAACTGAGAGTAATGGAATTCATGCCCATGCAATCGCTTTCCATCAATTGTCAGTTGCCGATATCCTAAAGACATTTTACGCTCTTTCTGACGAATAGACACCTTATATGGTAAGAAACCTACCATCTGTACTTCTCCATTCTCATGTACGATAGACTGGCAAAGGTACATCATTCCACCGCACTCGGCTATCACATTTCCACCCAATTCAGCAAATTCAAGTAATGATTGCCGCGTCTGATTGGCTGCAAACAAAGTATCCAAATGCTTCTCTGGGTAACCTCCCGGCAAATACAACAAATCTAAATCAAGTGGAATCGGTTGATTCTCTTCCGGATTGAAAAAACGCACCTCACCATAACGGCGTAAAATATCCAAATGCTCTTGGTAAATAAAGGAAAATGATTCTTCGTTTCGAGCCACCCAGATCTTATTATCTGCTGGTTTCAATCGCTCAGCAAAGGGAAACCGAAAAAGCGAATTTCCCATCCATTCCGGACGCTCAGTCATTGTCAGTTCCAATAGCCGTTGCCATTCAATGTGCTTTTCCATCTCGTCCACTAACAGTTCAGTGGAATGATCTTCTTGACTGAAGTCCAACCCGAGATATCGGGACGTTTGTACCAATTCTTTGTTCGTAGGCAGGAACCCCAAGCATTCAACACGCACATCATCGCAAACCTGTCGTAACAACGACATATGCCTGGGCGATCCCACCCGATTAAATATTACACCAACAACCCGTATTTGGTCACTGAATTGTAAGAAACCTTTCAGAAGCGGGGCTAATGAATAAGCAGCCGACTTGGCATCCACCACTAAGATGATAGGTAAAGAAAGGATACGAGCGACCTCCGAACATGATCCTTTATCACGATCATATCCGTCAAACAATCCCATCATTCCTTCAACGACGCATACCTCTGCATTCTTCGAATAATGAGTATAGACCTCCTGCAGATGATGTTCACTTGCCATAAAAGCATCCAAATTCACAGAAGGTTGGCCACACATCGACGCGTGGAACTTTGTATCAATATAGTCTGGTCCACACTTGAAAGGCTGAACATGGTAGCCATGACGCTTCAACAACCCCATTAATCCACGTGCGATAGTAGTCTTCCCCGTTCCTGAGGAAGGTGCTGCAATGAGGAACTGAGGAATCTGATTCATGAAACTATTTTTTCCAGAAACGTGATGTGATATCCGTGAACTCACCTTGACGATTGACCCTGTAAAGACGCTGATTTGTAGTCTTATCTTTCAAGCATCCAAGATGCCGAATGTAAGGTCCCACCTTAATATAATCGAAATCTGGTTTATGTACCGACGAAGGAACCCTCGACCGGCCACTATACCATGCCACTTTTAGCTGAGGATAGGTCTGGTGTACATACTGAGCCAGTACGTTAACAGCCGTCGGCTCAGCATCTCCACCCATAAAACAAATGCACGTAATATCGCTACTGCATTTATGAACGAACATATCAATCTCGTCCGATGTCAAAGGAGTACCGATGTCACCCCACAAGTATTGGCTATGACATCCCGGACAATGACAAGGACAATTAGATATATTGATAGAGAGGGTCACCTCGTCAGGGATCTCCTGAAAGACAACCCCCGTGTTCACATATTTCAGCATAATCTAACGTTTATGCGTTCATCTTCTCTGCACCTGCATAGAAACGGCGGTGAGCTTCTTCCTGACGCGGTTGTGAGAAGTTACTTACTCTCTTCAAATAACCGATGATTCGTGTCATATAGTCCACATTTTTGCTGTGACAATGTGGGCATTCATGCAAATAGCGTTTATCGATATGTCCACAATCATTGCAAATAGTGTTTGGTATATTAAAGGTGAAGTAGTTGCATCCTTCCTTTGCTGCCACCTTCAGCAACTGACGATACTGAGCCTTAGAAAGATGTTCTTCCAAGTTCATATGCAAAGCTGAACCACCCGTCAGATGTTCGATATATGGTGCTCCATGCAACTTGAACTTATCTATAATACTCAGACTATCATCTTCAACAATGTAGAAATAACTGTTATAGCAATCACGAGGAACAAAATAACCATCTTCTCGATCCCATTTCGCATGCTTAACTCCAACATTTTCAGCAGGAATCATCTCACAGTTGAAGAGTACGTCTTTTGTCCGGTATTGTTTGTTGTATTTTTCAATAACACCCAGTACACGTTGTACAAAGTGACGATAATCATCATTATCCGTGATGGTCAAACCCATAAACTCAGCTGCTTCTACTAAACCATTGATACCAATGGTGAGGTACTGACGACCAATGTTGATATATCCTGCATCAAACAATGGAAGCATCCCGTTCTCCTGAAGTTGCTTCAGATTTTCGTTATATGCCAGTTGTACCTTATGACATAAATCAACGACTTCACTTAAATACTCAACATAATCAATCTTATGGTTCACTGCATACTGGATACAACGGTTCAGGTTCACAGTCAAAACACTCTTGGAACCAGTAGACACACCGCCGGCACCCAAAGTATAACTGAAGCCATTATCTTGAATTTCATTTCTCAAACGACAGCAAGAACTCAACGAGTCAGCATTATCACTCATGTAAGTAAAGAAGGAATGTCCTTCCGCATACATTTCAGCAGTGAAATCACCCCACTCTTTATCCATTACATCACCATCTTTACTCAACAAAGCCATGGTTTCAACCGGGAATGTGAGTACGGTCTTTGTACGTTCCTTATTGAACCATTTCATGAATCGTTTCTGTAGCCAAGAAACACCTTCCCAGTTCGGTTGAGATCCATCAGGGAAGTAGAAATTACCGAACAGACTCTCGAAATAGTACTTATCATAGTAAGCAATGTTCCAGAAAACTGCTTGATAATTACGAGCTCCGGTCGGCTGGTTAATAGAATAAACTACCTGTTCAAAGCAATCTGTAATCATCTTGTCGATGGTACGTTGTTTTGAAGAGAGATCAACCACCTTATCTGGATGTTGCCAATAGTCCTTTCCATATTCCATTTCAATGAAATAGTTCAGGTACATCAAGAATTCTGGAGTTGCACATGCACCACTCAACATACTTGAAACCATGAACACCATATTAATAAAGCCACCACAGAAAGATTTCAAGTTTGTTGGCGCCGTTGAATTTCCTCCAATCGAGGTTGTTCCTCCAATGAGCCAAGGATACATAGTGATGGAAGCACAATAATTAGCCAGACTCGTCTCATCGTTTTTATAGATAAAATGATGCTCGAGCATATAGATATATTTGTCGGCTAATTCCTTGCCATACATTTTCTTGATACGGTCGGTCAACAAACGACGGTTCAAACGGATGAAATTGGATTTAGGCAATTCGCCTATCAAAGTTGCAATATTTTTGTGCTCCACATTAGCATTGGCATCATATTTGGAACCGGTAGCCGCATTAGCCGCGTTGCAGTAATCAGAAAGGAACTGCATCTTCTCCAATATCTCACGATCTTCAGTATGACGCTGACGATATAGCATGAACGATTTTGCCACTTTATAGTAACCTTCTTTCATCAAGGCTTCTTCCACTTGGTTCTGAATATCCTCTACCTTAATACCTTCTTTCATGTCCAAGTGACTGATGATTTTCGACAAACAACCCAAGTCGATAGGCTCGTTTACAGAAGTGAATGCCTTGATAATAGCATTCATGATCTTGTCTAAAGAGAAACGGTCGGTCGTTCCGTTTCGTTTTGTAATTGTAAAGTTTTTTATTTCCATGGTGCGTTATTTTTGGAAAACTTTCGATTATATTTTTAATTATTTATTTCCACTTTTGAAAACTTTCGATCCTAAAACAAGAAGAAAGGTTTATTTTTTTGGTTGCCGAAAGTATTTACAAAGATATACTATTTTTCCGGTTATAAACAAGAATAAAGGGAAGTTTTTTCGCCTATTTTTAATAGATTATAGAGTATTACAAGAATTCATCAAACGTAATTTATTTTGTTTCAAATGATTATATTTCAATAAAACCGACATAAAAAGTATGGGGTCCGTTGGCTCTTGAAAAGGCCTCTATATCTTTTCTTATCATAAACACGAAAAATACAACTGGATTTCGATGGAAAAGATAAATCCAAAACATGACTAAATGACAGAAATAGAAGATAGTTTAACATCCCATTAAATAACAAAATGGAAAACTTTTTAGTTTTCACAAATAATTTAATGTCGTGATTTTTTATTTTATCAATATAGGTTTTATATGGGTTCATACATCTATTCTTCTTTATCCACATTGCTTTTAATAGCAAATGATAGATACAATCCTCCAGAAAAAAGTGACCTTGGGAGGATATTTTAACAGATTATTCCTTATATTTACCAAAAATATTAATCGTTCCTAATATAATTAATTCGTAAGTTATGCTACCAAAGTTTAAAACAATGTTGGGAATTTGTCTGGCATTCGTGCTCATGACTTCATGTGGAGGTTCATCGAAAGACTCAACCCAAGATTCATCATTGACCTCAGCAGAGGTAATCAATAAGTTACCACGCAAAGAAACTCCGAAGGCTTTGACAGAGGCAACCAATAACTATGTAAAGGCTCTTCGAGATGGGCAAGTTAATATGCACAGCATCATGATCGTAAAGAAAGGAAATGTCTTGTATGAGCGATATATGGGCGAAGGTGCACCCGATAAACCACACGAACTATGGTCAGTAAGCAAAACTTTCACCTCCATCGCTGTCGGACTGGCGATTAACGAAGGATATATCAAACTAAGCGATAAGGTCGTTTCTTTCTTCCCAAATGACTTGCCTGAAAAACCGAGCAAGAATTTAAAAAGAATGACCATTAAGGATCTGCTCACCATGAGTTGTGGACATGATACTGACCCGAGTTCTGACTTCTTCTGGGGAAAGAGTATAGATACGAACTGGGTAAAAGAGTTCCTCGCCTATCCAGTCGACCATAAGCCTGGCACCTATTTCTGCTATAATAGTATGAGTACTTATATGCTCTCTGCAATTGTTCAGAAAGTGACAGGGCAAAAGGTAGTCGATTATCTTGGACCTCGCCTATTCACACCACTTGGCATTGACATGCCTAAATGGGACTCCAGCCCGCAAGACATTAACTGTGGTGGATGGGGCTTGTACCTCAAGACCGAAGACCTAGCAAAGGTTGGACAACTTCTCCTGCAAAAAGGAAAGTGGGGAAAGAATCAGATCATTCCAAAGAAATGGGTAAAAGAGATGAGCAGTAAGCAGATAGAAAGTCGACCTGCAGCTGTTACACCTCAGCAGGTAAAAGAATGGAACCTCAATAAAAAGAATAGTGATTGGGTACAAGGTTATGGCTATCAGATGTGGCGAAGCCGCCACAACTCATTCCGTGCCGACGGTGCCTATGGACAAGGCATATTAGTTCTTCCAGATAAGGATGCTGTCATTGCAGTTACCGCAAAACTTGACGACATGCAGAAAGAGTTCAACCTCATTTGGGACTATATTTTGCCAGCTCTATAATATAATAAGGAGTAAACCATACTTTATTAAATATCAATTCATGAAAAAAGAAAACACAAAAAATCGCTTTAAAGGCGATATCTCAAGAAGAGATTTCTTGTCTCTTTCAGCTTTAGGCCTTGCCAGCTTGACCATCTTGCCAAGCTGGAAAACTCCAAGTGGTGTTCGGATTGCTCCGAGTGACCGCGTGGTTTTAGGTGTAGTCGGTTTGGGACAGCAAGGATTGAGCGACTTTAGGAGTTTCTCAACTTGCCCAGGCGTTCAAGTAGCAGCAGGATGCGATGTTGATTCCATCAAGCGTGAACGTTTCCGCCGCAGAGTAACTGAATGGCAGAAGAAAACCAACCAAAACGAGCGTTGTGACCTTTACGAATTCTATGAAGACCTGCTCGAGCGCAAGGATATCGATGCCATCGAGATCGCTACTCCTGACCACTGGCACGCACTGGTTGCTATCCATTCACTGCAAGCAGGAAAAGATGTCTATTGCCAGAAGCCATTGGCTTACACCATCACTGAGGGTCTGGCTGTTCAAGCAGCCGTTCGGGATAATGACCGCATCCTACAGATGGGTAGCCAGCAACGTTCAAGTGCCGAGTTCCAACAAGCTATCAAGTTGGTTCGCGAGAAGGCCATCGGTCACATCGACAAGGTTTATGTGACGGTAGGTGATCCTCCTACTCCATTGAACCTACCAGAGATGCCAGTTCCTGCAAATCTGAACTTCAACCAATGGTTAGGCCCGTTGAATGATCCAAAGATTCATTATCATCCAGATCTGTGTCCTCCTATTTCCTTGGATCCAGATGTAAACGAGAAGTTGTGGGGTGCATGGCGTTGGTACCAAGAGACTGGTAATGGTTATCCTGCCGACTGGGGTGCTCACATGTACGATATTGCTCAAGCTGCTTTGGGTATGGATGGTTCAGGACCTATTGAATATATTCCAAAGGGATACAATGGTACGAAATACGCTACCATGAAATATGCAAATGGCGTCGTGATGACCGACCAACCGTTCCGCGAAGACAAACCTGACGCTAAGGGTATCCAGTTCATTGGAGATAAGGGTTGGCTGAAGGTAGCTCGTGGCTATATCGAATGTTCTGATCCAAAACTGCTGAAGAAAGAAGAAAAGAAGATTGAAGAAGGACAATACGAGATCAGTGCTCCTCACATGCAGAACTTTATCGATGCCATCCGCGAACATAAGGATCCGATTGCTCCGGTTGAGTATGGAACCAGCACGAATACTCTATGCTGCTTGTTCAATATCGCCCGCGAGTTAGGTCGTCCGGTTCGTTGGAATCCAGCAACACTGAAGTTCGAGAACAACGATAAGGAAGCATTCGCTCACCGATTGTACTATTACGATTATCGTAGACCATACAAACTACCCTATTTGGACAGAAGAGGCTAATTTGTTAATTTATCATAAAAGTAGGGATACCAAAAGCAGTATTCCTACTTTTTTATGCTTTAAGAAGATATAACACTTAAAGTATTATTCTATGAGAACATTTACAAGATTTATGATGGTTGCTCTCATGCTGTGTCCTTTCCTCACCTCTTGCAACAGTGAAGGAGAAGACCTTATTTACGACGGAGAGCTTATTGAGCGCAAGGATATCGTGCTCACACGTAGTGAACAGGAAATGGTTACCAATAGTAACGCATTCGCATTTAATCTCTTCGAGAAAGTCAGGGACGATTTAGCTGAAGGGAAAAGTTTTATGATTTCACCCTTGAGCGTTACATACGCACTGGGGATGCTGAACAACGGCGCAGATGGACAAACCAAAGAGGAGATCTGCAAAGTTCTTGGCACAGATGATGTAGAAAGTATGAATGCCTTTTGTCGGAAGATGATTGATGAATCAGGGAAGTTGGATCCATCGACAAAACTGTCCATCGCCAATGCCGTGGAGGTTAATCAATTTTATAAGCTCTATGAGGAATTTATCAAGGTTGTCAAGGCCAACTATGATGCGGAAGTGGAGAACCTCGATTTCTCGTCACCCAGTGCTTTGAAACACATCAACGACTGGTGTGCCAATCATACCAATAACCTCATCCCGACTATCCTTGAGAGTCTCGACCCGGCTTCTGCCGCCGTCTTGCTGAATGCCATCTATTTCAAGGGCATATGGACAAACAAGTTCGATAAGAAAGATACGAAGAAAGAGGACTTCACCCTTTCTTCCGGTAAGAAGAAGGTAGAGATGATGCATCAGAAGGATAGATTCGACATGGGAGTAAATGGGATCTGCCAGGTTATTCGTCTACCCTATGGTAACAAGGCTTACAGCATGACCATCCTACTACCTTTGGAAGGAAAGACGACAAGCGACATTATCAGCAGTATCATTGATGAGGGCTGGTATATTGATCTCACTTTGTTTCCTACGTTCGTGGATGTAAAACTACCACAATTCAAGACCGAATCCAGATTCGGATTGGAAAGAATTCTTCCATCCATGGGAATGCCTTCTGCCTTTGATGGTAATACATCAGACTTCAGTAAGTTCTGTACAACGCCAACATTTATCTCGCAGGTGATCCATAAATCATTTATCGAAACAAACGAAGAAGGAACAGAAGCGGCCGCTGTAACAGCAACTACTGATATAGCCGGCTGGGCAGGACCAACCGTTGTGCCTCAAGTTCCTGAATTTCATGCCGACCATCCTTTCATCTATATCATCTCTGAGTTAAGTACCAATACCATCTTCTTTATCGGAGAATATAACGGAGAATGAGATTCGTTTGAATTGCAATAACTATATTATAAATAAGGTGTGACCTCTATGAAGTCACACCTTATTTTATTTCATCAACTGATAGGCCAGCCGTTCCGTCCCGTTATGGGTGTAAATGATGCCGCAATACTGAAAGCCATACGACTGAAGGATGTGCTGCATCACCTTGTTATCTTGATGCGTATCCACCCGAATATTGGGAATCTGTTCAAAACACCAGTCGAAACACACCTTGCCCATTCCCTTCATTTTTCCGCAAGAAGCAAGTCGGTGAACCGTTCCATAAGGCAAATCATTCAGCCACGCTCCTCCTTCGATGATATCATAGGTCGGATCTTTCCCGATGATCAGGCAAAAGGTAGCAACAATTTCATCTTGGTGGACGATGACAAAGCAATGTTCTTTCGCTATCTCCTCGGCCATCAGTTCCTCTTGCGGATAACCGGCGATCCATTGGTTGGCATTCCCTGTGGAAGCCATGAACTGTCGGGCAACTTCAAACAAAGGCATGATGCTCGGCAGGTCATTCTTCACCGCAGGGCGAATGGTCAGCTTCGGTTTCATCAGGCTTTCTTTGCTTCAGCAATGTAAGCCAACGCTTCCTTACACTTATCGGTGATAGCCTGCCAGTTTCCGGCCTTTACCACCTCTTTCGGGAAGAGCTTCGACCCCATGCCTATGCAGAAAGCACCTGCCTTTATCCACGCCGACAGGTTCTCTTGCGTTGGTTCAACACCACCAGTCACCATAATCTTACTCCAAGGGAGCGGGGCCATCAAATCTTTCACAAACCGAGGGCCATATACATCACCCGGGAACACTTTCGTGAGGTCGCAGCCAGCTTCTTGAGCAAAGCCGATCTCGGAAACGGTTCCACAGCCTGGTGAGTATGGGATGAGCCGACGGTTGCAAGCTTTTGCTACATCAGGGTTAAACAATGGGCCTACCACAAAGCAAGCACCGAGCTGGATATACAATGAGGCGGTAGCCGGATCGACAACCGTACCTACACCCAAGGCTAGTTCCGGACATTCCTTCCACGCAAACTTCATGACTTCGGCGAACACTTCATGTGCAAAGTCGCCACGGTTCGTGAACTCAAACGCACGAACGCCACCATCGTAACAAGCTTTTACGACTTTCTTCGCTATCTCTGCGTCCTGATGATAGAAGACAGGCACCATGCCGGTAGCTGCCATCTTGCTCAGGACTGCCATCTTATCAAATTTTGCCATAACCATTTCCTCCTTTTTAACGTTGTACACGACCACTGCCATCACCGCCGGCCAAGGCCTCAACTTCTTCTGCCGAAACCATGTTGAAGTCGCCGTTGATCGTATGCTTGAGTGCAGAGGCTGCCACAGCGAACTCGAGCGCCTCACCTTGCGTTTTCTTGGTCAACAAACCGTGAATGATTCCTCCAGAGAAAGAGTCACCACCACCAACACGGTCGACAATCGGTTGGATATCATAGCGCTTCGAAACGTAGAATTCCTCACCGTTGTAGATCATCGCCTTCCATCCATTATGGCTGGCCGAGAACGATTCACGCAACGTAGAGATGACATACTTGAAGCCGAATTCTTTCATCATGGCCATGAAGATTCCCTTATAGCCTTCCGCATCGGTCTTTCCCTTGGTCACGTCAGCATCAGGCTTGAAGCCGAGACACAACTGTGCATCTTCCTCGTTACCGATGCAGACATCAACATATTTCATCAACGGACGCATGATCGATTGAGCCTTCTCGCTTGTCCACAACTTCTTGCGGAAATTCAAGTCGACCGACACTGTCACGCCATGACGCTTTGCTGCCTCACAAGCCAGACGAGTGAGTTCAGCTGCTTTGTCGGAGATAGCCGGGGTGATGCCCGACCAATGGAACCAATCGGCACCTTCCATAATCGCGTCAAAGTCAAAATCAGACGGATCGGCCTCCGCAATAGCGGAATGAGCGCGGTCGTAGATAACCTTGCTTGGACGCATGGCAGAGCCAGACTCCAGGTAATATATGCCAACGCGGTCACCGCCACGCTTGATATAATCGGTATGAACGCCAAAACGACGCAATGAATTCACCGCAGCCTGACCAATCTCATGCTTTGGTAACTTCGTGACAAAGTAAGCATCATGCCCGTAGTTTGCACAACTCACAGCCACATTGGCCTCACCGCCACCATAAACCACGTCGAAGTTGTCTACTTGTACGAAACGAGTGTGGCCCGGGGTTGACAGGCGCAGCATGATCTCACCTAATGTTACAATCTTTCCCATAATATATTATTCTTGATAGTTCATTTATTCTTATTAGCGTGCAGTTACATACTTGTGCAATGTAGCACGGACAGCACCCTTACCGGCAAAGAGTTCCTTTACCATTCCTTCGATGCGAGTCCCCAGTCCTGCCTCATAGAGGTCGACGCCGAACACATCCTTCCGGCTGTACAGTTGATGCAGGCAGGAATAGTCCTGATCGGCCTTCCCTACCTCGAGTGGAGCAACGATGGCTTGCAGATACTCCAGCATAGGGTCAGGAGATGGAGAGAACGGATCGCCATTATCATCGACTCCCTTTAGATAGCGGGCATATCCTGCCAGAGTCAACGGGATGAGTGTCAGCATATTCTTATCCAAACCCCGATCGATGTACTTCTTGATGGTCTCGCCGAAGCGGATAGGCAATTTCTGACTGGTATCCATCGCAATACGTTGCGGTGCATCCGGCATGAATGGATTCGGAAGACGGCGATTGATAACTGCATCAATAAATTCGTATGGGTTGAGCACACCCGGGTCGGTGACCACCGGCATTGCCTCCATATAGCCTAATTTCTGTACGAAAGCACGCAGGTCAGGATCGGCCATTTCCGCAGAGATTAAGGTGAAGCCAAGCATACAGCCATAGATCGACATTGCTGTGTGCAACGGGTTCAGACAAGTGGTTACCTTCATCGTCTCAACTTTGTCCACGGTCTCGCGGGTCGTATAGAGTGCACCACCTAAATCGAGTGGCGGGCGACCATTCGTATAGTGATCCTCAATCACCAGGTATTGTACTTCCTCAGCGTTCACGAAAGGAGCGGTGAACGTGTGCTTCTCGGTTTCGATATAATAATTATCCTCGAAGCCATCTGCAGCCAACATCTCTTTCACCTTTACATGCGGACGCGGAGTGATCTTATCGATCATCGACCACGGGAACGTCACCTTCTTCTCGTTCTTCAGGTAGTCCAAGAAAGCAGCCGGGACGAGTCCCTTAGCCACCCACTTCTCGGCATAAGCGAAGACACCTTTCTTCACCTTGTCACCATTATGTGAGCAGTTGTCCATGCTCTGAATCGTCAATGGCAACTTACCCGCCTTGTAACGTTCGTACAGTAATGCACAGACTTTACCCATGGCGAAGACAGGCTGGAAACCACTCTCCAGATCCGTATTGCTATAGCCATAACCTTTTTCGGTGATGGTGAACGAGATCATCTGCAAGGACGGATTCCGGAAGATCTCGACCAATCGTTTCCAGTCGTCAAACTGGTAATCAGCCTTCAGGGCCTCGGTGATGGAGGCGATGACTTTCTTCTCGATGGTGCCGGTGGACTGCAGGCTGACGAGCAACGACAGATTATTATAAGGTGTATAAACCTTGTCGATCACTTCAAAGTCGAAGGTCTCTGCCACGATGACTCCACGGTCATATTGACCGGAGTTCAGCGCATCGTTCAAGATGGCAGCGGGGAAAGCACGGAAGATGTTTCCTCCACCAAAATGTACCCATGTAGGATTATCGTGCGTCTTCTGACGTACGGCTTGTATATCAAACTTTGGGAATTCATACCCCTTGGCTTCCCATTCAGCGGCATTCACCTGGCCGTTCAGAATATCATTCAATCTCATGTGCGAACCCTTTCATTAATCAAAAAAACCTGGTTGCTTATATTCGATACCCAGCTCACGGTCGACAGTAGCAAGGATTCCTTGCACTTGTCCAAGGGCAAACATCCGTCCGAGGAAGGAATATCCGGCATTGTAGCCCTTCGTTTCGTCACCCAGCATGGTCATGCCATGGTCGACACGCATTGGCAGGTTCGGGTTTTCCTTCTCGAAGACGCGACACAACTCGATGATATCGGCCCGACCACCCAAATGGCTGGCCTCTGTGAAGTCGCCGTTCGGGAAGATGTGGCAAGAGCGCAGATGCACGAAATGAGTGCGAGGAGCAAACTTCTTGGCCATCTCCACCACATTGTTGTATGCGCCGGCCGACAAAGAGCCTGCACAGAAAGTCAGACCATTGTGCTTGTTTGGCACGGCATCGAGGAACCACTGGATGTCCTCTTCGGTACGAACGATGCGGGGCAATCCAAGGATTTCGATTGGTGGATCATCCGGATGCACACACATATTCATGTTGCACTCCTCGCAGGTCGGCATGATTGCCTCGAGGAAGTATTTCATGTTGGCCCGCAACTGTTTCTTGTCGATTCCCTTATACAAGTCGAGGAATTCGCGGAACTTCTGTATCGGAGCCTCATCGTTCTCACTAAAGTTGCCACTCACGAAGCCCTGAGTCTTGATGACAATGTTCTCGACCAGTTGATGATCCTTCTCCGGCGTCATGGTCTTCGCCAGTTCATCAGCTTCAGCCAGGACATTACGTCCTACGCCAACGCCTTCCGGGAACTTAAACTTTGCCCATTCTTCACGAGCACCTTCCCGTTTGAGGATATAGATATCGAAGTATGCGAACTCCGCATAGTTGAAGTACAGGTTGGATGCTCCATTGGGATTGTCGTGTAAAAGATCTGTCCGAGCCCAGTCCAACACCGGCATGAAGTTATAGCAGATGCAATGCACGCCCTCTGCCGAGAGGTTACGCAGGCTCTGCTTGTACACTTCGATCTGTTCATCCCGGTCGGGACCGCCATATTTGATGGTCTCGACCACCGGTAATGACTCGACGACGCTCCAACGCATCCCGTTGCTCTCGATATATTCACGCAAGTCACGAATCTTCTCACGTGTCCACACCTCTCCCAGGGGAACATCGTGCAAAGCCGTCACGATACCTTCTACTCCTATTTGTTTCAGCATGGCAAGGGTAATCTTATCGTTCTTGCCAAACCATCTCCAAGTTCTTTCCATAATAATCGTTTTAGAATTTGAAATAATTCTTTGCGTTATAGTAGCAGATATCCTCCACCATCGCGCAAACTCTCGGTAATTCACTCTCCGGGATCTGTCCATCCTCCACGTCGTTTCCGAGCAAGTTACAGAGTACCCGACGGAAATATTCATGACGCGGATAGGAAACGAACGAGCGTGAGTCGGTCAGCATGCCGACAAATCGGCTCAACAGTCCGAGCAGTGACAGGTCGTTCATCTGTTTTTCCATACCGTCAATCTGGTCATTGAACCACCAGCCCGAACCAAACTGAATCTTTCCCGGCACGGAACCGTCCTGGAAGTTGCCCAGCATGGTGGCCACTACATAATTGTCGGTAGGGTTCAGGTTGTATAGAATGGTCTTGGCCAGCTTGTCCTCGCTGTTCAAGGTATCCAGGATGCGAGCCATTGGCTCAGCCGAATTATATGAAGCGATGGAATCATAACCGGTATCCGGGCCCAAGGCCTTGAACATCTTCGTGTTGTTGTTACGCTGTGCCCCGTAGTGGAACTGCTGTACCCAGTCTTTCTCGGCATTCATCCGTGTCAAGTCCAGCAGGATGGCTGTCTGTAACTTCTCGATTTCCTCCTTCGTCAAGGCTGTTCCTCCCAGAACTTTTCGGAAGAGTTGATCGGCCTCCTCGGCAGAGCATACGGCCCATGGGAAATTGGTCAGTCCGTGATCGGCCAACTTACATCCTACCGAGGCAAAGAAGTCGTGACGCTTCTTCAAGGCATCCATCAGGTCGGAATAGGTGGAGATGGCCACATCACTCACCTCGCCCAGTCGCTCTACATAAGCACGATAAGCGACAGGATCGCCAACGGCCATCGCCTTGTCGGGACGCCATGTCGGGAGAACCTTGATCTCGAATCCATCGGCCTTGATTGCCTGATGGTATTCCAAGGAGTCGACCGGGTCGTCGGTTGTACAAACGGTCTCTACATGATAGCGACGCATCAGTCCGCGTGCAGAGAAATCCTTGGAAGCCAACTTCGCATTACACTCATCATAGATCCGTTTTGCCGAAGCAGGGTTCAACGGCTCCGTAATGCCAAAACAGGTCTTCAGCTCCAGATGAGTCCAGTGATACAACGGATTGCGGAAGGTATAAGGAACGGTCTCTGCCCATTTCTCGAACTTTTCCCAATCGCTGGCATCACCCGTAATATATCGTTCGGGAACACCATTGGTCCGTTCGGCACGCCATTTATAGTGATCGCCACCCAGCCACAGTTCCGTGATCGACTTGAACTGATAGTCGTCGGCAATCATCTGCGGAACCAGATGACAATGGTAGTCAATGATCGGCAATTTCTTTGCATGCTCGTGGAAGAGCATCTGAGCGGTTTCCGTCCGAAGCAGGAACTGCTCATCCATAAAAGGTTTAATCTTCGTCATCTTCCAGAACATTATTAGATGCTAACAAGTTTATACTTAGGAACCAAGCTCTTCATCACGATCCAACCGAGCAGATAAGCCACCGCACAGAAGCAGAAGATGATGAAGTATCCGGCAGGTTCGCCCTTGAACCCCAAGAATTCCATGCCTGTGTCACCGGCATACTTGAACAGACGACCGGCCACTTGCTGCAGGATGAATGAGCTGATACCGGCAGCCATACCCATGATACCGGTAATGGTTGCAGAGGCGTGCTTCGGGAACATGTCGGTGCCGACCGTATACATGTTAGCCGACCAAGACTGGTGAGCTGCACATCCTAAACCAATACAGAGTACTGAAAGCCAAGGAGAGATCGTACCAAGAGGCTGTGCCAAGAGCACGATCAATGGGATAAAGGCAAAGAACAACATCGCCCTCATGCGGGATGCATACGGATCCTTCCCGGTACGTTCCATGATAATGGTCGGGATCTTACCGCCATAGATGGAGAGCATGGAGATGAGATACAGCGTGAAGATCAAGGCGATGCCCTCAGGATCGGAAGTCTTGATGCCGAATTGTGAGTTCAGGTAGGAAGGTGTCCAGAAGAGGAAGAACCACCATACACCATCCGTCAGGAAACGGCCCAACGAGAACGCCCAGGTCTGACGATGCTTGAAGAACTCCAGCAACGATGGTTTCTTGGTCACTTCTTCTTTCTTCACCTCTTGCTCGAAGGCTGCATCGCTCTCCTTGTCCTGCTCGATATAAGCCAACTCGGCTGCGTTGACCAATTTATTCTCCTCCGGTTTCTTATAGACGAAGACCCAGATAGCCATCCAGACGAAGCCCAGCGAACCGATGATGAGGAACGCCATCTCCCAACCATAGTACTTTGCCAGCAAAGGCACGGTCAACGGAGCGACCAGCGCGCCGATGGATGAACCGGAATTAAAGATGGAAGTAGCAAAGGCACGGTCCTTCTTCGGGAAGTATTCGGCGGTAGCCTTGATGGCTGCCGGGAAGTTTCCGCCCTCACCGATGGCCAGCACGCAGCGGGCAAAGATGAAGATCCATACGGCGAAAGTGGAGATGGCTACGGCCGTGTCGCCGGTTGCCTGAACAAGGTCTAAGCGGGAAGAAGCCCCTACGAAGTACTCGGTAGCCACACCGCAGAGTGCATGGATACAGGCACCGACCGACCATACGAAGATGGCTACGGCATAGCCCAGCTTCGTGCCCAACTTATCCACGATATTCCCTGCAAAGAGCAGCGCCAGTGCATAGACAATGGCAAAGACACCCGTGATATTTCCATAGTCCACTGAGTCGAAGTGGAACTCCGGTTTGATAAACTCGTCCCACGTAAGGGACAAAACCTGACGGTCCAAGTAGTTCACCGTCGTTGCGAAGAACAACAAGACACAGATTATCCAACGGAAGTTAGTCATCTTGTTGTTTTGATTTAAAGCACTCATATCAATTGTTTTTCATGATTATCACTTAGGTTAGCAATAAAGGCTGAGGATGTTTTCGTACAGCTCCTGCTGTCCGCTTATCTGCTTAGGCTCGCCGTTTTCCTTGGCATAGTTTACCAGGTCCTCGATCGTCAGCTTGCCATCCTCGAACTCCTTACCCTTGCCGGCGTCGAAGGAAGCGTAGCGGTCCTTGATCATCTGACAGATTGGAGATTTCTCGATGACTGCGGCAGCACTCTCAAGAGCATGTGCCAGAGCATCCATACCTCCGATATGGGCGATGACGAGGTCCTCAAGGTCGGTCGAGTTACGACGGATCTTTGCATCGAAGTTGCTGCCTCCGTTGCCCAAGCCTCCATTGCGTACCACCTGCATCATGGCCTGTACCAATACGCTGTTATAGGTTGGGAACTGGTCGGTATCCCATCCGTTCTGGTAGTCACCGCGGTTGGCATCGATCGATCCCAGCATGCCGTTGTCGACGGCTACACACAGCTCGTGCTCGAACGTATGTCCCGCAAGAATAGCATGGTTCACCTCGATATTTACCTTAAAGTCCTTGTCCAATCCATGAGTTTTCAGGAAGCCGATAACGGTTTCCGTATCGACATCATACTGATGCTTGGTCGGTTCCATCGGCTTCGGTTCAATCAGGAACGTACCTTTGAAACCTTTGGCACGGCCATAGTCGCGGGCCATGCGCAGCATCTGTGCCAGATGGTCCTTCTCCCGTTTCTGATCGGTGTTGAGCAGTGACATGTAGCCTTCGCGACCGCCCCAGAACACGTAGTTGGTTCCGCCCAACTTGATGGTAGCATCGATGGCATTCTTGATCTGGACAGCAGCGCGAGCCACCACGTTGAAATCAGGGTTGGTAGCCGCACCGTTCATGTAACGCTTATGCCCGAATACGTTTGCCGTACCCCAGAGCAGCTTGATTCCGGTAGCCTTCATCTTCTCCAACGCATAGTCGGTGATGGCCTTCATGTTGGCTTCGTATTGTGCGATGTCGTCGGTATCCTCAATCAGGTCGATATCGTGGAAGCAGAAATATTCGATGCCCAACTTCTGCATGAACTCGAAGCCGGCATCCATCTTTGCCTTTGCCCGTTCCAGCACGGTTTCCTTCTGATCCCAGGCATAGTTCCTGGTCTCACCACCAAACTGGTCGCTACTTGCCTTGCCCAGTGTATGCCACCAAGCCATTGCGAACTTCAGCCAATCCTTCATCGGCTTGCCCAATATCACCTTCTCGGCATCATAATAATGGAATGCCATGGGGTTCTTACTATCCTTACCTTCAAACTTAATCTTTCCTATCGTAGGAAAATATTCATTCGTTGCCATAATTTATATTTTTATTCTGTTTTACAAATTTACATATTCTTTTGGTTTCTCACTATCAATATTGTCCGTAAGTCAACTAAGATTGTCCAACACCCGTTTCCACCGCTGATAAACCTCCTCGTATCGGTCGGCATTTTTCGGATCCGGCTCGATGACTGCCAGTTTCTCCAGGCTCGAGAAGGCTTCGTCATGATCTTTATAGATGCCGCACCCGATGCCCGCGCCCTTTGCCGCTCCTGCTGCTCCGTCGGTGTCGTACAGTTCGATGGTAGCGCCCGTCATGCCTGCGAGGGTCTCGCGGAAGATGGAGCTGAAGAACATATTCGCATGGCCGGCATGGATCTTGCTGATGGTCATTCCCATCTCCTTCATGATGTCCATTCCATATCGGAACGAGCAGACAATTCCTTCCTGAGCGGCCCGTGCCACATGCTGGCGTTGATGAACGTTGAAGTTCAACCCATGAATCGAGCAGCCTGTCTCGCGGTTCTCAAGCATACGTTCCGCACCATTGCCGAACGGGAGGATGACCAAGCCCTCCGACCCGATGGGCACGCCGGCTGCCAACCGGTCCATCTCTTTATACGAGATGTCTGGAGCCATCTGATGCTTCACCCATGAGTTCAGGATGCCGGTACCGTTTATGCAGAGCAACACGCCCAGGCGTGTCTGATCCTTGGTATGGTTTACGTGGGCAAAGGTGTTTACGCGCGACTTGGGATCGTAGTTGACCGTACCCAGCACGCCATAGACCACGCCCGATGTGCCGGCTGTCGATGCAATCTCGCCCGGATTGAACACGTTCAGTGAGAGGGCATTGTTGGGTTGGTCGCCGGCCCGATAGGTAACAGGCGTCCCGGCCTTCAGCCCCAGTTCGGCGGCTGCTGCCCGACTCACCCTTCCCTGTTCACCGAAAGTGGGACAGATATCGGCGAGCATGGAACGATCGATGCCATAATAATCTAAAAGGAAGTCGGCCGGTCGCTGCTCGGCGAAGTCCCAGAAGATACCTTCCGAGAGTCCGGAGACAGTGGTATGTGCCTCGCCGGTCAAACGCATGCCGATATAGTCGCCCGGGAGCATGATCTTATCGATCTTGGCGAACAACTCCGGTTCGTTCTCCCTCACCCACGCCAACTTCGATGCGGTGAAATTTCCCGGTGAGTTCAGCAGATGTTGCAGGCATCGCGTCTCGCCCAGGTCCTTGAACGCCTTCTCCCCGAAAGGGACGGCGCGCGAATCGCACCAGATGATGGAAGGACGCAGCACCTGCTGCTGCTTGTCCACACATACCAAGCCGTGCATCTGGTAGGAGATGCCGATAGCCTGGATCTCGTCGGCCTTCACACCGCTCTCGCGAAGGACATCCTGCGTGGCGTCCTTCAAGTACGACCACCAATCCTCCGGCCGCTGCTCAGCCCATCCCGACCGGACGGCCATGATGGGCGCCTCCTGCTTGGGATAGAAAGCTGAGGCCACACATTTTCCCGTATCTACCCTGACAATGCTCGCCTTCACCGACGAGCTGCCGACGTCATATCCTAATAAGACCATATATCATTCACGTTTTCTTGTTAGTTCGATCGCTTCTTTTCCCGTGAGATGCTCGATATCCAGGCGGACAACTGCCACGCGGTCGAAGTCTTTCCTTATCTCCGCTTCCCGCCCCGAGACATCTCCCGGTGCATATTTCTCTCCCAGCAGATGAAGAACTGCGAGCTTTTCATCCATCTCATCCACGACGACCACCTTGCCGAAGGCGATGACGCTTCGAAAATGTGTGGTGAATCGCTCCGGAACAATCACATCCTGGTCGACGACACAGAAAGAGGCCTTGTCACACCGACGGATGGCGTCCATCTTGTGTCCGGTTATTGCACAATGAAAGTAGATTTTCTGCTGATGAAAAACGAAACTGAGGGGGACGGCATAGGGGTATCCTTCATCACCCAACAAAGCCAAGACGCCATGAGTCGCCTTCTCCATGATGGCAATACTCTCATTTGGGGGGAGGGTTTGCCGTTTCCTGCGCATTTCTCTAAAAACTGTCATACCGCCCTATTTTTTCTTCTTCACAGGTATAGAATTTAAGATGAACAAAGATAATTTTTTATTGTAAATTCTCAAATAATTTCTTTGTTTTTTGCGGTTATGAAGCGAAACAAGAGTGATCGTCCGCGGAAGAACACATCTTTCCATCACGGTCGATCCTTTCATCGGTGATCACCAACTTTATAATTGGTGGCGGCCAATTTCACAATTGGCGGCGGCCAACTTCACAATTGGTGGCGGCCGATTTCATAATTGGCGGCGGCCGATTCATCAATTGGTAAGTACCGATTTACAAATTGGTAAGTACCAATTTTTATTTGGTAAGTACCAATTCGTAAACTGGTAAGTACCAACTTGCGGAGGATTCATCGTAAAAGCTTGTTTCTCTGGGAACAGGCCATAAAAAACCGTAACCCGGAAGACAGACTCTTCATGGGTTACGGTTATTCTTTTCCTCAATTCTATTTAATAGGCCTTGTAGATGCGGATAGCATTCAGGATGGTCTCGCCCTTCACCGGAATAAACTGGACATTCAGTCCTTCTCCACCTGTGACACTGACCGAGAACTTCTTCACCACGGCGCGGTGCGCACCGGCTTCCTTGCTCAGGTCATAGCCGGCCAGTACCTTTTCGCCGTTGATCGCTACATCGAAGATCCGTTCTTTGGCCTGCTCGTTGACTACGCCGCCGCCCAAGGAATAAGCCAAAGCCTCGCGGCGATCATTGCTATTCCACTCGGCAAAATGCAGATAGACGTAGTACTGTCCGTCGGGGACGTCGGCCCGGAAGGCTTCCAGGTTCTTCCGCTGGCACTGGTAGAGCGGGTCGTTCTCCGTACCGAGGGCGTTGAATGTCATGCGCGGCGAGTTACTTCCCCGGGCGCGAGGGCGTGCCGGCTCACCTCCTACATAGCCCCAACTGCCTTCGGTGTAGGCCTTTTCGGGAATCCAGGCGATTCCGTTGATGCGGTCATCGAAGTACATCTTCGAAGTGCAGTAGACGTTCAACTCGTCGAAGTCGGCCGTGATCTGCTTTGGATAGCCTTTGAAGTGAACTACTTCATAGTCGACTGCTTTCTTGTCGCCATCCTGGCCTGCTGCCGTCAGGTAGTTTTCGCCATCCTTGAACGGAACCATGAATTCTGCACTTCCATTCTCGACCCTTTTTGTGCCCAAGGACTGGCCGTTGACGGTCAACTCTACATTCGCCATGTTGCTGAACACCGAGACTGGTTGCTCACAGAATCCTTTCTCGTCGGTCATACCACCGCGATGCTTCCAGCTCTTCGCACCGATGATCACCTTCGGATCCTTGCTCAGCATTGCCTGATAGTAGTAGAACACATCCTTGTGCTCACGGTCCAGGCTGCTCATACCCTTATTGTTCACGTGAGGCTCGGCCTCTGCACGGGCTTCCGACAGGAAATCGTTGAGGTTCCATACCAGACCGCCGGTCATCAGGTCGTTATTCATGATGGTGGGCAGATAAACCTTGTGGTACTTCAGTCCGTACTCGGGCGTATAGTCGAAGCGCTCCGGCTCAAAAGAGTGAAGGCGGATATTCATATCGGCACCATACTCCGTGATGATATGGTTTTTGTCGGGGAACTTCTTGTGAAGGTACTCGGGGATGGCCTTGAAGTCCTCGATCGTTCCGCCATACCATCCGAGGTAATAGTTCCAACCCAGGATATCGGGAATCTTAGTCACGCCGGCCTCTTCGTAAAGGTCGGGCGCAGAGTGGCACGGAAGCATTGTTGCACGGTACGGATCGAGACGCTTGCACTCGGCATTGATCTCGAAGCAATAGTTGTAAACGGTGTTCAGATACTTGGTATATGCCTCAGCATTGTTCCGCTTATTGTACTTCGGACGAAGGAGCACCTCGTTCATGTATGCCCAGATACACACAGATGGCGAGTTGTAGTCTTGCCAGATCATCTCACGCAACATGCTCAGACTGTTCTGTTGGAATGCATCGGTCTCGGTGACACCGTTCACGATGGGGATTTCTACAGAGGTAACGATACCCAACTTGTCGCACATCTGCGTGATGACCGGGTCCTGCGGGTAGTGCGAGATGCGCAGGAAGTTACCTCCCAACTCTTTCAGCGTCAGGACATCTTCAACATGGATCGCATCGTCGAGGGCATTGCCTCGGTCACGGTAGTCCTGGTGACGGCTAGTGCCGATGAGTTTCACCGGCTCCCCGTTGAGGAAGCGGTACAGGTCGCAGTTAAACAATTCCGGCACCACCCGGAAGCTGCCGCCGTCCATGGCCAGGATATCGCCTGCGCCGCATTCCGCCAGTGTGTTGCGCAGGTTGCGGATGATCACGTCCAGCTGCTTCTGCATGGGGCGGTCATAGGGCCGATCCTCCCACAGGGTGTAGAAGATCTGTCCGCGGTTCACCACGCCGCCCTGCCGGTCCACCAGATAGGCCAGCAGTTCCTTGGATTTGGCCCTGCCGAACTTGACCGCCTTACCGTCCACCAGCAGGTTGAAGTATCCGAACGTCTGGATCTCCACCTTGGGCCGCGGCTTGGGCATCCGTCCCTCCAGTGCGTGATTCACCTCTTTTAACAATCTCTCCCGGCTGACCGGCTTGAGCAT
>CACZBX010000022.1 GCA_902779535.1 uncultured Bacteroidales bacterium | reverse complement strand
TATTAGCATTTGTAACAACGTTTGTTTTAGATAAGTTTAAGATAATTGCTGCTGCTAATATGATTATAACAACAATTGTGATAATTAATACGATTAAAGAGATACCTTTTTTGTTTGCTTTCATATATAAGCTCCTCCCTTTTATATAAATAAAATATATATTAAAACATTTATTTTTATTATAAATGTCTTAATCAAAATTAAGTTTGTTTGTTAAGATATTTTTAGTTTTTCTAGATTATCATTCCACCAACTTGGTGTATCTCCAGAAAATTTAACTCTTAACTCTCCGTTTTGAGAAATATACCACTGTATACCATTATATGTTGGTAAATCAGTTTTGAATAATTCTTTTATATTCTTATCATTTATTTTATAATATTTTGTATCATTTTTTTCTAATACTTCATCTTTATTTGCAATTGAAGTTATTGATACTTCGTCAATATTTTTTATTTCTTCGCCATCGCTACTTAATCCAGTTATAATATTTTCTATTGGAATGGCCGCATTTTATATGACCTTAATAAAAGTGCCGAGGGTGCGGAAGCGTTCAAAAACGAAATTTTTGGCGTGGGGGACAGTTTTTTCAAAGATTTCATCAAATTGCAGGAATATTGCCAACCGTTGTCCGATCAGGCTGTCGTACCAGATTCCATCATCGCTAAAATTGAAAAGATGCGTTTCCCGTTCTATGCAGATTATGTAAAGGCTAAAAATTCCGAAATCGCCGCAAAAATAGCGGAAGAAAATGCTCGTGGAGGCTACTATGTACATCAAGCGAGCGAAAGCACAGGCGATTCGTTATTTGTAGATTTGATAAAGGATTTCAAGGGCAAGGTGGTTTTCATTGATTTTTGGAACACTTGGTGCGTTCCCTGCCGTCAAGCCTTCAAAGATTTGGAGCCAATGAAGAAAGAATTTGAAGGCAAGGACGTTGTATTCTTATTCATCGCCGATGAATCATCGCCACAGAAGGTGTACGACAGAATGATAGTCTCAATGAAGGGCCATCATTACCGCCTGAATAATGCCCAGGCATCGTCCCTGAGACAAAAATGGGGCTTCCCCGGTATTCCGTCGTATGTTATCGTCGGTAGAGATGGAATTGTTAAGGACTTCCACACTGGCTTCAAAGGCGTGGATTATTACCGGACAAAGATTGAAAGAGAACTCAAATAAAATAGTTATGGTAACTCGTAAAATGAATTATTGTGAAACTACAACTCATAGATGTGTCATTTGACGCATCTTGTTCATCAACAGTCGTTTTTCTATTTTCATTTATGTTTTATCTGTAATAATTTAAAATGATATAAACAATATGCGGACAAAATTCATTCTCACGGCGATGCTTTGGCTTTGCCTTTCCCTGGCCGCGTTGGCCCAGGGATCCCGTTACTGCAACCCGCTTCCCATGCCCATCGGCCCAGGAGGCAATGCTTCCGGTGACGTTACCGTCCTGAAAGAGGATGGGAAATATTACATGTATTGCACAGGCGGAGGCGCCTGGGTGTCCGAGGACCTACTGAACTGGGAGTTTCAACCTGTCCAGGGGATTCCGGTCGCCCCGGACATCGTCAAGTACAACGGCAAGTTTTACCTGTCCGGTAACAATGATAACCTCTTTGTGTCAGATAGTCCATTAGGACCTTTTAAAGACTTAGGCCCATTCAAGGAGACCGGTCCAGTGGAACTGGGCTGGAACGGCGGTTTCGACACCAAAATCTTTATCGATGAAGACAACCAACCGTATCTCTTCTGGCCGGGACGAGGTATCAGCGGCATTTATGGCGTGAAACTAGATCCGAAGGATCTCACCCGTTTCGCCGACAAGCCAGTCCACCTGTTCGGCTTCAATCCGATGCACGCCTGGGAGCGTTATGGCGAGAAGAACGAGTATCCGGGCGTAGCCTGGATCGAAGGTCCATGGGTGATTAAGCGGAACGGGATCTACTATCTAGAGTATTCCGCCTCCGGCACTCAATGGAAAACGTATGCGGAAGGATATTATACCGCCACGTCTCCATTGGGCCCTTATACCTATGCACCGAACAATCCTCTACTTCGCAAAACCGATGGCCTGGTGACCGGCACGGCACACGGTTCCATCGTGCAGGGACCTGACGGAGAATGGTGGCAGTTCTATACAATCGTGCTGTCCAATCCGCCGGGCGGCCGTCGAATCGGCATGGACAAGGTCCATTTCGACGAGGACGGTCTGATGAGTGTCACCATCACGGACTGTCCGCAACCAGCCCCAGGCCAGTCCGCCAGTCCGAACTCCATCCCGGTGACCATCAACAAGATGCAGGCGATGAACGCCCTTTCCAAATTTTCCTCTCAACAGGACGGATACCCAGCCGCATATGCCGTTGATGACTATAGCGGCACCCTTTGGCGTCCGGCTGCAGACGATCCGCAGCCACAGCTGACCATCGAATTGTCCCCAGCTACGCGCTTCGACGTGGTGCAGTATTTCCAAGTGGATGGGATGCGAGTACTGTTCGGAAGCGGAACCCGACGCGGCTTCGGCATGCATGGCGGACCACTGCCAGTGTACAAATTCAAGCTGGAAGTGTCCATGGACGGGAAACAGTTCACCACCGTCCTGGATTGTACGGATAACAACGTCGCCCGCGATACGTTCTATAGCGATTTTGCCCCTGCCCGCGCTCGCTTCGTGCGCTTGACTGTGACCGACTGGCCTAAGACCCAGCCGCTCGGAGTCATCGACTTCACCGTCTTCGGCCGCGCCGACGGTTACGATCCCCCAGCAGTCGCCACCCCCACTTTCACCAACCTCCCGCTTGACAGCGAAATTCCTAAGCGGTAGCAAAGGTGGTCCAGCAATGGGCATAGCAAAAGAATGATGGAATGACATTACAGAAGGCAAGACTCTTGAAAATATCTTGAACAAGAATATGGAGAAATGCTTGGTTTTTAGCAGTTTAAAAATTGTCCTTCTCTGCCAAGAAGAGTGCTTTCAATACAGCTATAGTTTTTGTTAATAGTAGCAAGCTGTTGGAAACAACGGAATATTTGCCGATTTCCCTAAAAGGTATCTCTCTAAAGGAGACGAGGGATATATGGACCTCAGCAATATTGTTTTCGACAATTACAGAGGATCCTTTACCGGGAGTGCAGTTCAAATTGTCAGTGAGCCAGAGATCAAAACACGAAGAGTAGATGGTATCGTATTCAGAAACTTCGATGTCAAAAGTTCCAACCCTTTAAGGTTTATCGGCAATCCAAGTTACGAGATAGGAAAAGTCTTGCTTGAAAACTTCAATGCAGAAATAGAGAAACCTGGTGATCCTTTCATCGTTAAGGGATGTGACTCTCTGATATTCAAAAATGTCCGACTGAACGGCAAGCAATATCCTGATAGTCAGGTAAGCGAGAAAGATAACTAAAAGAAAAGCTGGTACTCTCCAAATATTAGATTACATCAACAAGATTTTTTACAATAATAGAATTGTAGTAGTTTAAAACAATAATAATTTATCATTATGAAAAATCTCTGTAAACTCCTTCTTCTTGTGCTGTTCATAGCAATCAACAGCACGTATGTTTGGTCACAAGGACTTAAAGATGTCTATAAAGACTATTTCATGATTGGCGTTTCTGTAAATCAACGGAACGTGACTGATGCTGAACAACAAGCTCTCATCAAGCAAGAATTCAACAGTATAACTTGTGAGAACGACATGAAGCCGCAACCCACAGAGCCCAACGAGGGACAGTTTAATTGGGAAAGAGCAGATCGCATTGCTGATTTCTGCCGAGCCAACAACATCAAACTTCGCGGACACTGTCTGATGTGGCATTCCCAGATTGGCAAATGGATGACCGACGACAATCCTACTAAGGAGGTGTTTTATCAGCGTATGCGCAACCATATCTATGCTGTCGTAAACCGCTACAAGGACATTGTATATGCATGGAACGTAGTAAACGAGGCAATAACTGATGACAAGAACGCTGTAGACCCATATCGCCAATCGGTAATGTATAAACTTTGTGGCGACGAGTTTATCGCCAAGGCTTTCCAATATGCTCGCGAAGCTGACCCCAAGGCCCTTCTTTTCTATAACGACTACAATGAATGCGACCCTGTGAAAAGCCGTCGTATCTATGAAATGGTAAAAAAGATGAAGGAGTCTGGCGTCCCCATCGATGGCATTGGTATGCAAGGACACTACAATATCTATGGCCCTACAGAACAGGAAATTGACGATGCTCTTTCTCTCTACAAGACCGTCGTGAACCACATTCACATGACAGAGCTCGATATACGTATCAATACGGAAATGGGCGGACGCCTAAGATTCAGTCGTGAAGCTGTGAATGTGACAGATTCCGTTAAGCAGTACTTGGCTGACCAATATGCTCGAGTCTTTCGCGTGCTCCGTAAACATAAGGACGTAGTGGAATGTGTCACTTTCTGGAATCTAAGCGATTACGACTCATGGTTGGGAGCAGCCAATTATCCTCTGCCTTTCGATACAGAATACAAGCCTAAGAGAGCCTATCAATTTATTTGGCACATGATAGATCCTTTATGGGAAATGCCCAAACGCCCAGCTCAACCTACCCGTCAGTAAAATTGCTAGAACAATAAGCAACGTACACGTCTCGCAAATGAACAGGCAAGAATGCTTACAGGTAATTTGGTGAATAATTGGGTGATAATAAAAAACAATAATTGCTATAACACTTTGCAAATCAAATTGTTATAGCAATTATTTTGCGGAGAGACAGGGATTCGAACCCTGGGAACGGTTACCCGTTCACCGCATTTCGAGTGCGGCCCAATCGTCCACTCTGGCATCTCTCCAATACCTTTTCGAAAGGACATGCAAAAATAAGTGCTTTTCCGAACATCTGCAAATACTTCTTTCGAATTTTGCAATAAATCTTTTTGTGTCGTATTTTTGCATGTTCAACTTTTTAAACGCATGATTTATCCCAAGAACTATGAACAAAAGATTGGTTTTGACAGCATTCGAATGCTGTTGAAAGAGAAATGTCTCAGCACGTTAGGTGAACAACGTGTGGAGGAGATGTCTTTCTCAAACCAATACGAAACAATCCTAAGCCGACTGAATGAGACTTCCGAGTTTATCCGGATTATCCAAGAAGAAGACAATTTCCCTAATCAGTTCTTCTTTGACATTCGTCCATCTCTCCAACGCATTAAGGTGGAAGGCATGTATCTGGATGAAAACGAGTTGTTCGACTTAAAGCGTTCTTTGGAAACCATTCGGGATATCATACGTTTTTTGACTAAAGAAGAATCGGAAGAAGAAAACCTGCCCTATCCTGCCCTACGGCAACTGGCCGGTGACGTGATGATCTTTCCTCAACTGATTGACAAAATCAGTAACCTCATTGATAAGTTCGGTCGTATTAAAGATAATGCCTCTACAACACTTTTACAAATACGGAGAGAACTTAGCCGTACCTCGAATAGCATTTCACATACCTTGAACAGTATCCTGAGAGGCGCACAGTCGGAAGGGTTTGTCGATAAGGATGTCACTCCTACCATGCGCGACGGACGACTGGTAATTCCTGTTGCTCCTGCCTTGAAACGCCGTATTAAAGGAATCGTCCATGATGAGTCGGCCTCAGGAAAGACTATTTTTATTGAACCGGAAGAGGTTGTGGAGGCAAACAATCGCATACGCGAACTGGAAGGTGAGGAAAAGAGAGAAATTATCCGCATACTGACAGCCTTTTCAGACGAGATTCGTCCCTACATCCCCGATATGTTGCAATCCTACGAATTCCTTGCTGAAATTGATTTCATACAGGCTAAGGCTCAGTTTGCGCTGCGTACCAACAGTACTCAGCCGGCATTGGAAAACAAACTGGTCATCGACTGGGGACATGCCGTACACCCTTTGCTGCAAATCTCGTTGGCTAAACATGGCAAGAAAGTTGTTCCTTTAGATATCGAACTGAACAAACAACAACGCATCCTGCTTATCTCAGGCCCGAATGCCGGCGGTAAGTCGGTCTGCCTGAAAACAGTCGGCTTGTTACAATACATGCTTCAGTGCGGAATGCTTATTCCAGTAAGCGAAAGCAGCCATGCCGGCATATTCAACAGTATCTTTATCGATATCGGCGACGAACAAAGCATCGAAGATGAACTGAGCACGTACTCTTCCCACCTGACAAACATGAAGATGATGTTGAAGTATTGCAATTCGCATAGCCTCATCCTGATTGACGAATTTGGTGGAGGTACCGAACCACAGATAGGCGGAGCCATTGCCGAAGCACTGCTGAAACGTTTCAACGAGAGAAAGACTTACGGAGTCATCACTACTCATTACCAAAACCTGAAACATTTTGCAGAAGACCATGAGGGAATCGTCAATGGAGCCATGCTTTATGACCGACACCTGATGCAGGCACTCTTCCAACTCCAGATCGGAAACCCAGGCAGCTCGTTTGCCGTTGAGATCGCAAGAAAGATTGGACTGCCCGAGGATGTTATTGCCGATGCTTCCGAATTGGTGGGTAGTGAATACATCAGTGCCGACAAGTATCTTCAAGACATTGTCCGAGATAAACGCTATTGGGAGAATAAACGGCAGAATATCCGACAACGCGAAAAACACATGGAGGATCTCATTGCTAAATATGAAACGGCCGTGCAGGACTTGGAGAAGGGACGAAAGGAAATCCTCAGCAAAGCAAAGGAGGAAGCAGAAGAGCTCCTTAGAGAATCTAACGCCCGCATCGAGAGCACCATTCGTTCAATCAAGGAAGCACAGGCTGACAAAGAACGGACCAAACAAGCCCGCAGTCAGCTCGAGGAAATGAAAAACAAGCTCAAAGAGGAAGAAGAGACAACTCTGGATGATGAGATTACCCGCAAGATGGAACAGTTGCGTGAGCGACAAAAGCGAAAAAGAGACAAGAAAGCCCAAAAGAAAAAGGAAGCACCTGTTCAACAACCTGTCAAAGAGGAACCTCTTGCTGTAGGTGATGCGGTTCGTATCAAAGGACAGAATAGTATTGGTAAGATCGTAGAGCTGAACGACAAGAATGCGGTCGTTATCTTCGGCATGCTGAAGACCAATGTCAAGACTGATAAGCTGGAGCGGAGTAACAAAGCGCCGGAACCCAGTCAAGCAATGGTAAAAACGACCTTTGTAAGCACACAGACCCAAGATCAGGTTTACCAGAAGAAACTGAACTTCAAGCAAGATATCGACGTCCGAGGGATGAGAGGCGATGAGGCCCTTCAGGCAGTCACCTACTTTATCGACGACGCCATTCTACTCGGAGTAAGGCGCGTGCGGATTCTTCACGGAACCGGCTCCGGTATTCTTCGTACCCTCATCCGCGATTATCTTTCCACCGTTTCAGGTGTGGCACATTACCAAGATGAGCATGTACAGTTTGGAGGTGCAGGAATTACGGTAGTAGATTTGGAATAATCGCGAAGTTTTTTGTAATTTCGCACCCACTTTAACAAGAAACCGAATGAAATCATTAAGAGAACTATATCGTATCGGTGTAGGTCCTTCCAGTAGTCATACCATGGGACCGCGCTACGCCGCCCAACTTTTCTTACAACGCCATCCTGAAGCGAAAGCTTTCGAAGTAACCTTGTTCGGCAGTCTGGCTGCCACAGGGAAAGGTCACATGACCGACAAAGCCATCTTGGACATTCTCCAGCCAGTCGCACCAACAGAAATTATATGGAAGGCTCATCTGTTCTTTCCGTTTCATCCCAATGCCATGACATTCAAGTCGAAAGATGAAAAAGGAAATGTTACCGAAGAATGGACTGTATATAGTATTGGTGGAGGTGCCTTAGCAGAAGAAGGAGAACAACTCGTTGAAACCCCAGATATCTACGAGATGACCAAGCTCAGCGAGATTATGTACTGGTGCGAACAGACAGGACACAACTACTGGGAATATGTAGAACAATGTGAAGGTCCTGAGATTTGGGATTACCTGGCTACCTGTTGGGAGGTTATGAAGAAATCCATTGAGCGCGGATTGGAACACGAAGGAGTTCTCCCTGGTCCGTTGAACCTTCGCCGTAAGGCAGCAACCTATTTTATCAAGGCCAAAGGCTATAAGGACAGCCTCCGCTCAAGGGGACTGGTCTTTGCTTATGCGCTGGCAGCTACAGAAGAAAACGCATCCGGCGGTGAAATTGTGACGGCTCCGACATGTGGATCGTGTGGTGTGGTGCCCGCTGTATTATACCATCTCCAGAAAAACCATGACTTTAGCGATACCCGCATCTACCGTGCACTTGCTACAGCCGGACTGATAGGTAATATTGTAAAGGCAAATGCTTCCATCTCAGGAGCAGAAGCCGGCTGTCAAGCCGAAGTAGGTGTAGCTTGCTCGATGGCCTCAGCGGCATCTTGCCAGTTGTTCGGAGGAAGTCCTGCACAGATTGAATATGCGGCAGAGATGTCATTGGAACATCATTTAGGCATGACGTGCGATCCTGTTTGCGGTTTGGTTCAGATACCTTGCATTGAACGAAATGCATACGCAGCCGCGCAAGCGCTGGATGCTAATATCTATGCTTCCTTCACCGATGGACATCATCGCGTGTCCTTCGACAAGGTCGTAAAAGTCATGAAACAAACAGGAAATGATTTGCCTTCACTCTACAAGGAGACCAGCGAAGGCGGACTGGCCAAGAACTATTGATTATCTGATCTCGGTCGTATCTTCCGGTTCTGGTTGTTCGGAGAGTGGAACATCCACTGCCTCTTCATCACGATCGATCGACATCTTACCAGAAGGAGTGATAACTATCGTAAAAGGTACATACATATCTGTCATGGGGAAACTCACGCTTGCTGCAAGTACGATGTTCCCATTGGCAGATTCTGTTTTCTCGTGATCAAAAACCAGACCTTCCAGAACCGATTTCTCAAGATAAGGTTCTGTCAACAAAGAAGCAAAGTCACGCTTCGTAAATACCTTATTATATAAATTGGATTTATCCTGACGCTTGATACTCAGTACAACCCGATTATCAGCAAACAAGCCCATCTCACTCTTTACGTGAGGCAAGGAATCTGTTGCCGAACGTTGGATATATAGTTGATATTTTTTCCCGCCAGCTTCGATTTCTTCAGAGAACTGTGAAGGTTGCATCTTCTGCAAGCCGGTAGCCTCGTCCACATGATCGATTTGAAAAAGTTTCTGCTCGTCCGTTACCGATGTAGATGCCTTTCTTCCCGTACAACCGACCAACAAAAATGTAAATATGACTACTATAATATATTTCATAACGCCTGTTTTATGCGACAAAATAACTAAAACATAACGATACTTGCAAGGAAAGAACAATGTTTTTGATTTTTACCACAAAAAAGTGACATTATTATAGCAGAATATATTTTATTCTATTATTTTTGTCAGGTCATTATTAAATATAAAAACAATATGAGTACAAAGCAAAAACGTTTCTTTTTACCAGAGGAAGAGATACCAAGATTTTGGTATAACATTCAGGCCGATATGAAAAACAAGCCATTGCCTCCTCTGAACCCACAAACAAAACAACCACTCAAGCCAGAAGATCTTTATCCTATCTTTGCTGAGGAATTATGTCGTCAAGAACTGAATCAAACGGATGCATGGATTGAGATTCCAGAAGAAGTCCGTGAGATGTATAAATACTACCGTAGTACACCTTTGGTACGAGCATACGGATTAGAAAAGGCATTGGGTACTCCTGCCCATATCTATTTCAAGAATGAAAGTGTCAGTCCGGTAGGATCACACAAATTAAATTCCGCTTTGCCGCAAGTTTATTATTGCAAGCAACAAGGAGTGACGAACATTACCACCGAGACCGGTGCCGGTCAGTGGGGTGCTGCCCTCTCCTACGCTGCAAAAGTGTTTGGCATCGAGGCTGCTGTCTATCAGGTAAAGATCAGTTTTGAACAAAAGCCCTATCGCCGTAGCATTATGCAGACATTTGGTGCAGTGGTTACTCCGTCACCATCGATGTCGACCCGTGCCGGTAAGGATATCTTGACGAAATTTCCCAATCATCAAGGTTCTTTAGGCACTGCCATCTCCGAGGCTGTTGAGTTGGCAATGACGACTCCAAATTGTAAATACACATTAGGATCAGTATTGAACCACGTTGCTCTTCATCAGAGTATCATTGGTTTGGAAGCAGAGAAACAGATGGAGATGGCCGGTGAATACCCTGACATGGTCATTGCTTGCTTTGGTGGTGGTTCCAATTTCGGTGGAGTATCCTTCCCGTTCATGCGTCATAACATCCTTGAAGGTAAAAAGACACGCTTCATTGCTGCCGAGCCGGCATCTTGTCCGAAGTTGACTCGTGGTAAATTTGAATACGACTTTGGTGACGAGGCCGGATATACTCCACTTCTGCCAATGTATACCTTAGGTCATAATTTCCGTCCGGCAAATATCCATGCTGGTGGTCTTCGCTATCACGGAGCCGGAGTCATCGTTTCGCAGTTGCTGAAAGACAAGTTGATGGAAGCAGTAGACATCGAACAGCTTGAATCGTTCCAGGCTGGTATCCTGTTCGCACAAGCTGAAGGTATTATTCCTGCACCAGAGTCCTCACATGCTATCGCTGCTACGATTCGTGAAGCGAATAAATGTAAGGAAACCGGTGAAGAGAAGGTTATCCTGTTCAATCTCTCCGGTCATGGACTGATAGATATGTCGGCTTATGATCAGTATCTGGCAGGCAACTTGTCGAACTATAAACTGAGCGACGAAGAAATTGCTGAAAACCTGAAGGATGTAGAAAGCCTTCAAGTTAAATGATATTGTTAAAAACAGGACGCTTGTTGGCCGATAATAAAAAATATCCTATCTTTGCACCGCTTTGATGGCATCATCAAGCGGTGATGGCCTCTTCGTCTATCGGTTAGGACGCAAGATTTTCATTCTTGAAAGGGGGGTTCGATTCCCCCAGAGGCTACATGAGACGAGGCTGATCAATGATCAGCCTCGTCTCATAGTATCCCCCCTTCTATTCTTTTTACGAAAAAAAAGGACGCAACTGACTGTTCATACGTAATTCTTTGTATCTTTGCTTTATAGGAAGCGTTTGATTATCATGAAAGCACGTATTCTACTTGTATGGATTAGCATCGGCCTCATGACCTGCATCTCTTTCTCGTGTGGGAAAGGGAACAGACACGCTTTATATCAAGAGATCGATTCCTTGAACAAACGAGCCTATCACCTGCACTACATCAATCTGGAACAATCGGCTGCCCTTGCCGAAGAGGCTTTTCAACGATCGAAAGATTTCCCTTCCCAGCATGCTGCCGCCCTCAATAACAAGGCTTTCTGTACGTTCATGCAGATGGACTTCGATAAAGCTGAGCAACAATTAAAACAAATCTATGGCATTACCGACAATGAGCTGGAACTGTTGATTGCTGATATCGGACTGATGAAAATTTATCAGCGAATCTCCATGAACAAGGAGTTCTACGACTATCGAACCAGTGCCCTTCAACGTATGCGCCGTATCAAGGACGATAGCCTCTCTATCTCATATCCCGACGAATGGCAACGATTCAACTATGCTCAAACCGAGTTTTCCATCACCTCGGGCGTTTACTATTATTATCTGCAACAAGAAGAACAATCGCTTGAGGAAATCAACCAAATACAGGAGAACAATGCCCTCCGCAACGATACAGCTCAACTGCTTCTTTATTATTATATGCGAGGATCCGGCGGTATGTATGCTGCAGAGACACCTCAGGATGTAACTTTGGGCGAGTTCTTCTATCTGTTGGAATGCTATAACATTGCCAAGGATCAAGGATATATCTATTTTGAGGCAAATAGCTTGCAAGCCTTCGCCGAACTGTTGATGGATGAAAAAAACTATGCGTTGATATCCGAACGCCGTCCCAATCTGCTACGGCTCATCAATACGAAGGACCTACCCTGGAACGAACTGATTCTCTCCATGGCCAATGAAGCATTGCAACTGTTTAAACAGTATGGCGACATGTACCAGATATCGGGTTCATATCGTACGTTGGCTTCATGCTGTAATGCTTTAGGGAAATATGACGAAGCCCTGAAGTATCTGACCGAAGCCTTGGAATATGTAAACAAGCACCATGAGAAATACTATGCTAGCAAAGGGCCGAACGACCGATTGAGAACGTTCGTACCAAATTCAACGGAATCAACCGAACTGGCATGGAATAAGGAAGGTATCAAAACCGTGCACGAATGGATTACCCGACTTAGAGAACAGCTTAGTGTGACGTACGCTGCCCTTGGGATGAAGCAGGAGTCGGATTATAACCGAAACATTTACCTCGACCTGCTGAACTATACCCGCCAAGATAAAGAACTGGAAAGTCATTTCATGGCATTGGAGAAAGAATCGAGTCAGCTGAACCTATTAATGACACTTGTTGGATTGTCGGGTATTCTCTTCATCCTTATCTTCCTCATGTTATACCGCTTATGGAAGAAACGGAATACAGCCTACATCGAGAAACTGAAGAAGACTTTGGAGATTTGTCAACGCATCACAGCCTCTATTCCTGTAGAAGCAAACGACATGGAGGATGTGACAACTTCGATTCTCCGAAATGTCAAGGACGATATTTTGAGACTGGTTGATGGAAAAGAGCTGAAGATACGTATCACAGATCAACCGGAAGAGGAAGAGGATGCAGATAAGAGTCATCTGATCCTGCAAAGGTACCCCCTTACGGCATCTACCAACAAGCATGCGTTGGGAGAAGTCGAATTGTACACCACTACCCGCCTAAAGAGCGATAACCGCGACCTGATGAAGATTATCACACCGTACATCGCATGGGCACTTGAGAACGGACAAACTTTTATTTCACTGGGTGATGAACAGAAAATGTTGGAGAAAGAGCGCTATGTACATCAACAGCATCTCATTGAAAACAAACAGCAGAACATCGTCAAGAAAGCCTGTCTGTTCATTGTTACCAGCATCACCCCATACATCGACCGCATCAACAATGAGGTGCATAAGCTCATTGCCTTAGACTACCTCCACAACGACCGTATCAAACAGGAGAAATATACCTATATCAACGAACTCGTAAATAGCATTAACGAGAATAACGACATCCTCTCTTTATGGATCAAGATGCGCCAAGGCTCGCTGAACCTGAACGTTGAGAACTTCGAACTGAATCCTCTTTTCGAGATTGTCTCGAAGAACCGGAAATCATTTGAGATCAAACAACAACAGTTGACAATCACGCCAACCTCCTCTATCGTGAAGGCAGATAAAGCATTGACTTTGTTCATGATTAACACCCTCATGGACAATGCCCGCAAGTACACGCCTAAGGGAGGAAAGATTGAAGTCTTTGCCAAAGAAATGGATAACTATGTGGAGATATCCATCCAAGATAACGGACCGGGCTTGTCGGAAGAAGATCGTTCACACATTCTTCATGAGAAAGTGTACGACTCACAAAAGATCGGCATGCAAGGAGAAGGCGATCTCAACGATTTGCAAAAGAACAAAGGCTATGGTTTCGGACTGATGAACTGCAAGGGCATCATTGAGAAGTACAAAAAGACCAACCCACTCTTCAACGTTTGTTCGTTCGACATCGACAGCCGTCTGGGCGAAGGAAGTCGTTTCTTCTTCCGTCTGCCAAAGGGCGAAGATTATTCCGAAACAAGCAGCCAAGCATTAAGTGAGGCCGATTCCATCCAATACAATGACCAGTGGCTCGACATGGCCGACAAGTATGCCAACCTTACTTATGAGAGCAACCTTGGAGGAGCCTACGAAGAAGCTGTGGCCTATGCCGATACAGCGCTAATATACCTCAACGAGCATTATCGCATTTACAGCAAAAAGGATGGGCCTTTGGCTACCTTAAAAGGAGAAGGACCGACAGCCGAACTGACTTGGCTGAACGATCATTTCCTGACCGACTACTACATCTTCCTGGATGTGCGGAACGAAGCAGCCGTGGCCTTCCTCGCCTTGAAGGATTTCGAGAACTATCGCTATAACAATGTTGCTTATACTGCACTCTATAAGCAGATTAGTAAGGATACCTCCTTAGAGCAATACTGTCAACGGATGCAGAACTCGTCGAACGGTAAGACCATTGCCATCGCCATGTTCATCGCACTCTTCATCGCCTTCATCATCGGATATTACATCTTATATTTCCGCCACCGCCTGACCTACCGGTACGATCTGCAACAGATCCTTGAAATCAACAAACAGGTTTTCAAGACACCGGCCTCAATCACTCAGACTGAACATCGCGACCGACAAATAGTCGACGAACTTATCCAGGCCGTCTCGGAAGGGATGAACGAAATTATCACCACCGATCGGATCGGTCTGATGGTATTTAACGAGGAAGACAACTCATCGCATACTGCCTTCTCTCCTACACAGAATGAAGCGGTGGAGAACGATGAGATGCTCGACATGATGAACAAGTGCTACCAAAGTCAAAAAGCCCTGTGGACAGAAGGCAATAAGATCAAGTGCTTACCGATGTGGGTAGAAGCCGGTAACGAAAATCATTGTGTAGGCGTTTTGGCTATCCAATATACGTACGACAATGAACGAGCCAACGACCGTTTGCTCATTGAATTGGTGGCCAGCTACATCGCCATCATCGCCTATAATGCCATTGTCTTGATGACACGCAAATATCAAGACATCGAGAGTGCACAGGACGAAGCAAACAGAGCCATCCATGAAGAAAACCAGTTGCATGTTCAAAACCAAGTATTGGATAACTGCCTGTCGACCATCAAACATGAGACAATCTATTATCCCAACCGGATCAAGCAGATTATCGAAAAGCTACAGACACAGAAGGATGTGGTCAAAGAAGAAGAAGATGTCCGAATGGTTGAAGAACTCGTAGGATATTACAAAGATATCTTCATGATACTCAGCTCGTGTGCCGCCAAGCAGCTCGAAGATATTACGTTCAGAAGAGAGATATTGCACAGCGAACTCTTAGGCGAATACATCCTCAACTACTTTAAACGGAAGATGAAGAAACAAACCGTTGATATTACGTTCAGCGTTCACTACGATGATGTTTACTTCTATGGGGATGAGATTCAACTGAAATACTTACTGGAGAACTTGGTGAACGAAGCCCTCTCCTATCAAGTTGAAGGACAACTGAGTCTGCACATCTATAAGGAGCGCGACTTCGTGAGATTCGACTTCACCGATTCGCGAAGGAATAAGACACAGGAAGAACTGAACCTGCTTTTCAACCCTCATCTTTCCCATATCCATGAGGAAAACGAGGATGTATTGACAGGTACTGAATATTTAATTTGTAAACAGGTCATTCGTGAACACGACGAATATACCGGGAAACGAGGATGCCGTATCAATGCACAGGCAGCCCAGCCCGAAGGATTTACCGTCTGGTTCACCATACCTGCTGCAACCCATCATCATAAAATAACCAAAACAATATGAATAAGAATTTTAAAGTCATCATTGTAGAAGATGCTAAGTTAGAGTTGAAAGGCACGGAAGAGATTTTCAGAAACGAAATCCCTTCGGCTGAGATTATCGGAACAGCCATGACGGAAAAAGAGTTCTGGGAACTGATGAAGCAAGAAGTCCCCGACCTTGTCCTGCTCGACTTAGGATTGGGAGGTTCCACCACGGTCGGCGTAGATATCTGCACTACATTGCGGAAGAACTACCCCGACATCAAAGTATTGATCTTCACCGGTGAGATTTTGAACGAGAAGCTTTGGGTAGATGTGTTGGACGCCGGTGCCGACGGAATTATTCTCAAGACTGGAGAACTATTGACCGCCATTGACGTACAAGCTGTCATGGAAGGCAAACGAATGGTCTTCAACGAACCGATTCTGGAAAAGATTGTCAATCGCTTCAAGCAATCGGTCCTCCAAGAACAACGGAAACAAGAAGCTATCATCGCCTACGATATTGACGAGTACGATGAACGACTGCTTCGTCACCTTGCGTTGGGATATACAAAGGAGATGATTACCAACCTAAAGGGGATGCCGTTTGGTGTAAAATCTCTGGAGAAACGTCAGAACGACTTGGTCAACCGTCTGTTTGTTCCCGAAGACCGGATTGGCGTGAACGCCACCCGGTTGGTAACGCGGGCTTTCGAACTTAGTATCTTGAACATCGAACATCTTGAACCGGATGAGGAATAGTCGTTCACATTTCCTTCACGCTGCCACAGTCTTTTTCATTCTGACCGTCGTGGTTGCCTTATGCTCATGGGTAGGAAGTATCTATGAGTTAGGAGACGTGCAGAATCTGATTAGTCCAGAAGGACTTCGTTGGATGTTGGTTTTAATTTATATAAAGCATCTGGAAATTTATCTGGACCCGGAAAGCTCGCTCGATGAAGGAGCGGCGTGCCCTGATCCTCTCGCTTGCCACTCTGGTAATATACACACTCTTGATTTTCTCGATCACCGTAACGCCGTGGACCATCCTGCGGAACGTAACCGGTACGCTCGAGAACTCCCCCTTCCTGCACGGTTTGTCATACATCATCTCAGTAGGTATCGGCTTTTCGGGCACGATGTTCGGTTTTGTCTCCGGTAGGTTCCGTACCGACCGTGAGGTAATCCGAGGAATGGGAAGCCTGATTGCACGTTACTACGAGTACTTCATCATTTTGTTCTTTGTCGTACAGTTCTTTATCTCCCTCACCTATTCCCGATTACCGGAATGGCTCCATATCGGAAGCAGTTCCTTACATCTGTTGTTTTTGGCTTGTTGTTATTTACCACTTGCCTGGATTATACTACGCAAAGAATAGGCACGGATAGAAAAAAGTTAGAAAAAACTTGGAGTTCTCACTAAAACGCTATACCTTTGCCCCGCTAAATAAAGCTGGTTCCGTAGCTCAGCTGGATAGAGCAACAGCCTTCTAAGCTGTGGGTCTTGGGTTCGAATCCCAACGGAATCACGAAACCGTTACAGATTGTAACGGTTTTTTTATTGCAACCGCTTGAGATTCTCAATTCTTTTCATTTACTTTGTGTCACTAAATGAATAACAAATGATTTATTTTATTGCCCTTATCATTCTCATTGTCGCGGCAATCGGTTTTTTTAATTTACCGATCGTTTTCTTCATGCATAAATCGAAAGGAAGACGTTCCTCGAGTGATTACATCAACGACGATAAGTATGATGATATGCTGAGAGACTATTCCCACCACAATTCAGAACTGGATCATATGCTTCACGGAGGGATGATAGATGAAGATGATTATTTTGATGATGACGATTATTAGAACCATTTCTCTATACATAAAGAGCCGGCCACTGGACAGTAGCCGGCTCTTTTATTCAATATCGTAACTATCAGAAAGGTAAACCACCCTGAGGCTTCGCCGGATGAACCGGATGTTCGAAAGCTTCTGTGATCAGTTGAGTTAAGTCGGCATAATGTGCACGGCTGATCTCATCGGCTGTCCGAGCATTCTTCACCTTGTTCTGGACAGCGTTTAGCATGCTCAGCAAGTAGGTATGTCCCTGACTGGACGTATCTTTCAACCATTCGGAAGTAAGGCGTGTCACAAACTTCTTTTGCAGGTAACGGCGATAGGAAGAAACCTTTGCACCTGTGCTGGCTTCGCTGAATACCATTCCGACCAAATCCTTCACATACTCATTCGGTTGGTAAGGATCTTTCCCGTATGCGTACTTGCTCAGATTACTCATCATCGCATCCGACACCAATGTGTTAACCGTACCGTCGACAATCGGATACAACAAACTCTCCGGTGAGCGTGTGATACGGGTCACATAATCTTCGGCAATCAACCACTTCGGTTCCGTAAACACACGTTTGTTGAGGAAGTCGAGTGCTTTCTTCTGGCGTGCCCGTTCAACCGGTTCGTAGAAGCTGCCTGCTTCTTCCACACTCTTATATTGATGATAGATACCACCAATGTTTGCAGCCACATGGCCCATATATCGACGATATTGGTCGCGTAACGAAGCATATACCTGACTGAGGTTCTCACCCATGTTGCCTTCTTCGTATGTCCACTCCGGGAGAACCTTTATCATACGCTGCAAGTTCAGGATACCATAGTCACTGGCCTTTACGGCATCGTCACTCAAGTCTTCACTCTGAGCACGCGGGTCGTTATCATATCCTTCCCCACCAAACCACAAGCGAGGGTTGTTCTCCAAGGTCTTCACCGTCATTTTATTCAGGGCCAGGCGTTCCTGTTCCTCGTTCAGAACATTCGGAACAATCATATAGCCCCATTTGATAGCCCACTTATCGTAATCGTTGATGCGTGGGAAGATTCCTGATTCCGAAATATTATCTTCCGGCTGAGCAACGTAGTTGAAACGGGCGTAATCCATGATTGACGACGTATGTCCGTTCTTTTCTACCCATGCCTTATCACGGAGCTTCTCTACCGGTGTGGCGCTGCTGGCACCCTTATTATGACGAAGTCCGAGTGTATGTCCCACCTCGTGTGAACTGACAAAGCGAATGAGCTGTCCCATCAGTTCATCATCGAACTTCATCTTTCGTGCACGAGCGTCCACACATCCGGCCTGAACCATATACCAGTCGTGTACCAACTGCATCACATTATGATACCAGCCGATGTGAGATTCCAGGATTTCGCCGCTTCGTGGGTCGTGTACCTGAGGTCCGTACGCATTGGCGATGGGTGATGCAAGGTAACGAATCACTGAAAAACGGGCATCCTCAAGGCTCATCGTAGAATCGTTCGGCCATTCCTTGCCAACAATCGCATTCTTCCAGCCAGCCTCCTCAAAAGCAGCGTTCCAATCGTTCACACCCATGATCAAATACTTCACCCACTGTTTCGGAGTGGCAGGGTCGACGTAGTAAACAATTTGTTTCTTAGGCTCTATCAGCTGTCCGTTACGTTGTTTGGCTGCATCTTCCGCATTCTTCGGTTCCAGCCTCCAGCGCACAGCAAATCGTTTGCTCTTCACCTGCTGCTGATCATCCGAATATTCATTGTATCCGTCGGCAAAGTACCCTACTCTCGGGTCGAGCAAACGAGGACGCATCGGCTCTTTCGGCAACATCACCAACGAGATATTCAGATGGAAAGTAGCGGCACCGGTCTGCAGGGCCGACGGAAGTCGTGACTTATCGTTCGTACCATAGGTGGCAACGGTCTTGATTTCGGTGTTGATCGGATAAGTATTTACGGATTCGATGAACGAACGGTCAGCTTGGAAGCCCGTCAGATTGAAACGTCGCTTGCTGCTTGAACTCAAGCCCAACACGCCGTTGTCGCTCTTCAAGAGTTTCGTCAACGTCACGCTGTATAGTTTCTTGTCTTTCTTCCCTACCGAATCAATCTTCAGCGAAGCAATGATCGGATCGGAAGCACTCGCCTGCACAGCCTTATAGATGGCTTCATCCGGTTTTGCCTGTGCTTCCAGCACCCACGAACGGAGCAAGAGGTTGTTGCCCGACTTCTGGAAGTACAATACTTGACTGTTGGTCATCTCGCCACCATATACCTGTGCATCCACAGGAGTGGCGATAAAACGGGTAACGGCTAGGAATGGACGGTTCAGCAAGGAATCGTGTACCTGAAACACCCAATCATCTTTCTGATGCTGTACGTTAAACAGACCTTCCTTTATCGGAGCACGAGGTTCTTCTTTCTTTGCCGGTGCCTGAGGCGTCGTTTTCTTCTTTTTTGCGTCCATATCCTGCGGGAAACAAACGAGGATAAGGAGCATCATCAATAATAGTTTTTTCATCATACAAACTTTTCTGGTTAAAAAACATACAAAAGTAAGCATTTCTAAAGAAAAGACAAATAAATGCTTCAATATATATGATTTTACACTCATTTAGTCAACGAATCATCAGACAAAACTAAGTGAGCCGTAGGTAGGACACTTGGTTCTTACTTTTGAAAATAATGGGAACTGATCAGCACATTAGGTTTATCACATGGGTGAAAAACTAAATTCGAGGGCTGATTGACTGAATAAGAAAAGAGAGGCGATGGCCTCTCTTGATGTGATTCGCTTGGGGCTCGAACCCAAGACCCCAACATTAAAAGTGTTGTGCTCTACCTGCTGAGCTAGCGAATCTCCGAACGCATTTTGTTTTGCGATTGCAAAGATACGCTTTATTTCCAAACAGACAAAGCTTTTACCTAAATTTATTTAAACCACTCTGTAATATGATTCTTTGCCCACAAGTAGTAAACAATCAAACCAATCCATGAAGTGATCAACACCAGGACAGTACAGATAATCTTGCCAATCAGAGTAATCGGCTTCTTCCAAATGTCTAAAACGGCTACAATAGCCAAAATAATACCAATCCAGTAAATAATTGTTGCCATAACGATTTATTTAAAAGTTAGAATTTACGCTTTTCAAATTCAAATAAACAAAAAAATATTACTTTATGCAAGGGTTTTCTTAGAAATTATCAAAAAAAATCATCGTATTCTTCTTTCCCATTACAGATTGTTTGGCAGACAGGTTCAGAATATTTATTTTTGTAGCCGGTTTATTGAATACAAATACAATGAGCAACGAACATATAGTCAATCGAAGACAAGGCCTTTGGGCTCTCAGTCCGCTAATGGTCTTTCTTTGTCTTTATTTGGCAACCTCAATCATTATGAACGATTTTTACAAAGTCCCGTTGACGGTTGCTTTCCTCATTTCATCGGTTTATGCAATTTGTATTACCAAAGGACTCCCATTGAACGAACGGTTGATGCAGTATTCTCGAGGTGCTTCGAACTCGAATATCATGATCATGATTTGGATATTCATCCTTGCAGGCGGCTTTGCCCAAACAGCGAAAGACATCGGAGCGATCGATGCCACCGTGAACCTGACTTTAATGTGCCTTCCCGATAACCTGTTATTGGGTGGAATCTTCATTGCAGCATGCTTTATATCCATGTCAGTCGGCACATCGGTCGGTACAATCGTTGCTTTGGTTCCCGTCGTCGCAGGCATTGCCGACAAGACCGAAATCAACTTGGCTTTCCTGACGGCTATCGTGGTGGGTGGAGCGTTCTTTGGGGATAACCTCTCCATGATTTCGGATACAACGATATCGGCAACGCGTACACAAGGATGTGCGATGAAAGACAAGTTTCGCGTCAACCTGATGATTGCATTACCGGCTGCGATCATAGTACTTTTATTTTACATCTTCAAAGGTTTTGATCTCTCCGTAAGTCATGAGATACAATCAGTGGAATGGATAAAAGTCATACCTTATTTAATCGTGCTCGGCACTTCCATCATGGGAATCAACGTGAGTTTAGTCTTGGTCTTAGGTATTCTCTCAACGGGTATCATCGGGCTCTTGACTGGAACAATAACAATATTTGATTGGTTCTCGTCGATGGGAAACGGTATTCTGGGAATGGGTGAACTGATTATCGTCACGTTGATGGCCGGAGGGATGCTGGAGCTGGTGAAATACAATGGAGGAGTTGACTATATCATACACCAACTGACGAAACGTGTAAGCTATAAACGAGGTGGTGAACTTGGTATTGCAGCCCTTGTGAGCATTGCCAATCTGTGTACCGCCAACAATACCATTGCCATCATCACGGTGGGACCGCTTGCCCACGATATTGCCGAACGTTTCGGTATCGATAAACGGAAGAGTGCCAGTATCCTGGATACGTTCTCATGCGTGGTTCAGGGAATGATACCTTACGGAGCCCAATTATTATTGGCAGCAAAACTTACGGAGGTCTCTCCTATTTTCATCATCAAGTATCTCTACTATCCGATGATTCTGTTTGTCGTAGCCTTGCTATGTATCCTGCTTCGATTACCCAAACGTTACTCATAAAAAGAAAGGCGGAAGATGTGATTCTCCCGCCTTTCTCTTATCGTTTCAATGTCTTAATCTTGGGCACCGCCCATGATATCCAACAACTCGTTCGTAATAGCCTGCTGACGAGACTTGTTATACGTAATCGTCAGTTCCTGTAACAAATCTTCTGCATTGTCCGTTGCCGTTTGCATGGCAATCGTACGGGCTGCATGCTCGGAAGCATTGGTATCTAAGGCCACTGCATAAATCTTGAGGTGCAATACCTTTGGCAACATGTTCGCCACCAATTCTTCTTTGGATGGCTCAAGGATAAAGTCGTAGTTCATCGAACTCTTTTCTACCTTTGTTGCATCGATGGTCAACGGCAAATACGTCTCTCGTGTCAAGACTTGAGAAGAAGTCGATTTGAAATGATGGTAAAGCAAGACGACCTCGTCCACTTCTTTTTTCAGATACTTCGCCATCAATGTCTCTGCCAGGTTGGTAGCCTCCTCGAAAGAAGGTTTATCAGCCAAGGAGACATAGTCACCCTGAGGTTGGAGCCCCATTTTTACCACGGCTTCTGCCACTTTCTTCCCAACTGGATAGACTAGAATAGATTCTTTATCAAGCGTATTGTATTCCTTATACAGTTGTTTGAAAGCCTTGATAACGTTCGAGTTAAATGCACCGCACAAGCTTGTGTTCGAGGAAAAGACCACGAGAGCAACACGTTTTACTTCCCCACGCTTCACCATGAAAGGCGATTGCAGTTTCTCCTCCAACCCGTTCTGTAGGAAATCGGACATGATGCCATACAATCGCTGTTCGTAAGGAAGCATACTCTCAACCGCTTTCTGAGCCTTATGCAGTTTTGCAGAGGCCACCATCTTCATTGCTGAAGTGATTTTGCTGGTATTCTTTACCGAAGTGATCCTTCCTTTTACTTCTTTCAATGATGCCATAACACTTATGCTTTATAGGTTGCTGCAGTATCAGCTGCTACATGCTCGATGATCTTTGTTGCTTCTTCAGTAATCTTACCGCTCGACAGTACATCCAGCACATCTTGCTGATGCTCAGCTCTCAGACGTTGCAAGAAAGTCTGCTGGAACTCAGACACCTTATCTACCGTGATATCGCGCATCAGTCCATGCACACCGCAATAAAGGATAGCAACCTGTTCGCCGACAGCCATCGGAGAATACTGTGGCTGAATCAATAGTTGTGTATTCTTACGGCCACGGTCCAAAGTCATCGCCGTAACCTTATCCATATCACCACTGAACTTTGAGAACGACTCCAGTTCACGATACTGAGCCATATCAATCTTTAACGTTCCTGCAACCTTCTTCATACTCTTGATCTGTGCGCTACCACCTACACGGGATACCGAGATACCCACGTTGATAGCCGGACGGAAACCTTGGTTGAACAAGTCTGTCTCCAAGAATATCTGACCATCGGTAATAGAGATCACATTGGTTGGAATATATGCAGATACGTCACCGGCCTGAGTCTCAATGATAGGCAATGCGGTCAGAGATCCTCCACCTTTCACCTTTCCTTTCAAGCTGGCAGGGAGGTCGTTCATCTGTTCAGCAACTTCCTGCTGATTGATAATCTTAGCCGAGCGTTCCAACAAACGGGAATGCAAATAGAAAATATCACCCGGATAAGCCTCACGACCGGAAGGACGACGAAGAATCAGGGATACCTCACGGTAAGCAACAGCTTGTTTTGACAAGTCATCATAAACCACCAATGCATCACGACCGGTATCACGGAAATACTCACCGATGGCTGCACCGGCAAATGGCGCGAAATACTGCAAGGCTGCCGGGTTAGCAGCTGTTGCGGATACGACAACGGTATAGTCCATGGCACCATGCGACTTCAGTGTATTCACAATCGTAGCTACCGTAGAAGCCTTTTGGCCAATTGCCACATAAATACAATATACAGGTTTCCCAGCCTCGAAGTTGGCACGTTGGTTGATAATGGTATCGATGGCGATAGCGGTCTTACCTGTTTGACGGTCACCGATGATCAACTCACGTTGTCCACGGCCAATAGGAATCATTGCATCCACCGACTTCAGTCCGGTTTGCAACGGTTGGTTTACCGGTTGACGGAAGATTACGCCAGGAGCTTTACGCTCCAACGGCATCTCGCACAATTCGCCATCAATCTCGCCACGTCCGTCTAAAGGTTCGCCCAGAGGATTGATGACACGCCCTAACATGTTCTCTCCTACAAGGATTGAAGCGATACGCTTGGTACGTTTCACAATCATGCCTTCCTTTATCTGGTCAGTCGGTCCCAGCAACACAGCACCCACATTATCCTCTTCCAAGTTCATAACAATGGCTTTGATGCCATTCTCAAACTCCAGCAACTCGTTCGCCTCAGCATTCTTGAGTCCGTAGATACGAACCACGCCATCGCTCACCTGAAGGACCTCACCTACCTCATCAAACTGAAGAGAGGTATCTATTTCCTTCAACTGCCGAAGTAATATCTCAGATACTTCACTGGGTCTTATTTTTTCAGACATAGTTTCTAATTAATTATTTGTTTAGAGCAGCCTCAGACTACCCTTCTGTTTTTCTCAATGAACTGCTTCTTCACAAGATTCATCTGGTGTGCCACTCTAGCATCCAGTCGATATGTACCCAGTTGGAAGATAAATCCTCCCAGGATATCCGGATTTACTTGTGTCGTGAATTCAGCAGTTCCTTTCGTTTCATTCATTACCATTCTACGGATGCGTTCAACCACTGCCGGTGACGGTTCCGTAGCTGTAATCAAACTACCCACGCTGATATTTTCTTGCTTTCTATACAAACCAATATAAGAAGTGACCATAAACAGCAGAAGGTTTTCACGTTTCTGATCCAGAACCAACTGGACGAACCGTTTAAATTCTGCCGTCATCCCTGTACCTACAGCCTGTTCGATAAGCGTTGCCTTTTTTGCAGGTTCAAGTAAAGGATTATTCATGGCCATACGCAGTTCAGGTATTGACAGGAAACTCTCCTTCAACTGTAAAGATTCCCGGTACACCTTATCAGCAACCTTCAACTCATTGGCATATTCCAACAGAGCCGTGGCATATCTTACTGCGATTGAACCAATAGTCATATTTCTTAATTTTTAGAAAGATTTACTTCGTCTAACAGGCGCTCAATCATGTCGGTCTGTTTAGACTCATCATCAAGGTTTTTACGCAAAACCTTTTCGGCAATATCTACGGACAATACCGCTACTTGACGACGGATGTCACGGATTGCATCTTCCTTCTCTGCCAGAATCTGCTTCTTGGCTTCTTCCAACAGTCGGTTACCTTCTATCCGTGCCTGCTCCTTCGCTTCAGAAACAATATGTTCACGTGTCTTTGCCGCTTCGGTCAAGATGCGTGTCTGCTCTTCGTGGGCCTTTGCCAAGATGCTTGCGCCCTCGGCTTTTAAATTGGCAAGTTGTTCGTTGGCTTCCCTGGCAGTCACCAGTGACTGATCAATATACTCTTTCCGCTCGTTCACCATCTTGGTAATGATGGGGAATCCGAACTTCGCCAGTATAAAGAACACCACGCAGAAAGCGAGGAGCATCCAAAACAACAAACCACTATCGGGCATTAACAATGACATAATATTCTGCTTTAATTATCTCAATGCCATGAAGCAAACTACAATAGCGAACAATGCAACACCTTCGATCAAGGCGGCAATGATAATCATGTTCATACGGATATCAGAAGAAGATTCCGGCTGACGTGCAATAGCTTCCATTGCAGAGCCACCAATCTTACCAATACCTAAACCTGCACCAATAACTGCGATACCGGCACCAAGTGCAGCACCGACTTTACTCAAGGCTGCACCTGCAGCTGCTTGTAATAACATACTTGATAGTAACATAGTCTTTTAAATTTAATTGTTATATATAATTTCTTATTCTGCATGCTCTTGCCTCGACAGCCCAATAAAGACTGACGAGAGCATTGTAAATACATAGGCCTGGATGAAAGCAACCAAGATTTCCATACAGTCCATAAAGATGATAAACAGGAATGATACGCCTGTCATCAAACTGTTAACGACAACCCCCATGCTGACAGTAACAAAGATAATGCTTGTCAAAGCTAAGATTGCCGAGTGACCCGCCATGATATTCGCAAAAAGACGAATCATCAAGGCAAACGGCTTCGTGAATATACCAAAGAGCTCGATAGCCGGCATGATAGGAACAGGGAATTTCAACCAGGTCGGTACTTCCGGCCAAAGGATTTCCTTCCAATATTCCTTATTACCAAATACATTGACCGCAATAAACGTACATAAAGCCAACACGAAGGTAACGGCTATATTACCCGTCACGTTTGCACCGCCAGGAAAGATTGGAATGATTCCCATGATGTTGTTGACAAAGATGAAGAAGAATGCGGTGAGCAGGTATGGTGAATAACGCTTATACTCTTTCCCGATACATGCCTTGATCACATCATTTTCAACCATCATGATAAACATCTCCATAAAGCCTACAAAACCTTTAGGAGCTGGATCTTCCGGCTTTTTGTTTCGATACCAACGGGCACAGCCCAAGATAATCAGTACCAGAATCAAACAGTTGATGAGCAAGGCCAGCACTGTTTTCGTAATAGAGATGTCGATAGGCCGAACTTCTTCGCCTGTAGCACTTGTCTCGACAATCTTTCCTTCATAATCACCTTCAGTAGCGATCTTAAAGCCCTCGTGCTCTTTTCCTACCGGATAAAGATGATGAGAAGAGAACAGATGCCAACCACTGTTATGACTATAAAGTATGACAGGCAAAGGGATAACGATATCTGTACCGCCGATTTTTGTAATATGCCATTCATAGGAATCACTGATATGTTCCATGACGATCTCGCCGGCATTTACATCTTCTCCCTGCTCCTCTTGTGCAACCGACACATTCAGAGCCAGCAAGGAAAAGAATACGACGACAATATATCTCAATTTATTCATGCTTTTACTTTTTTACTTTTTAATTCTTTCTCTCGTTTTTCGTACCAAAAGAAAAACACCGTTTCAAAAATCAGTGCAATCAGATAAAAGAGTGCATAGATACATAGGAAATCTACCTTATGTGAACTGTCTCCCATCATCACTCCTATCAAGATGGCTGCCGACACAAAGACTCGGAGAACCTTGCTCCCCATGTAGGCCGCCAACAGATTTTTCTTTTCTGTACGAGCAACTCTATCAAAGATCAGTATGGAACAAATTCCTAACACATAAAAGATGGCTGGAATCAGTCCGAAGGTAGAGAAATAATGGGTAGGGAACCAACACATGAGCACCAGATAGATACAAATAGTTGCAACGATATACACGATTGCACTTAATCCTAAATATTTCCTTGTCAATGTGTTGAACGCCTTCATTATAAACTCTGCTAGATCTCGACGCACACCGAAACATCATTGCTTTTAACTTGCACAAAGCCTCCCTTGATATCCACAGAAGTTGTTTCGCCACCATGTACATAGGTAACGACACCCTTATTCAGTGAAGATATGATAGGAGCATGAAGGGGTAATACCATAAACGCCGACTTTGTTCCAGGCAGCTTTACGCTATCCACCTTCCCCACGAAGAGTATTCCTTCCGGAGTAGCAATGGTCAAGTTCAAGAATGCATTATTCTCTGCCATAACATTACTTATTAGCAGATTCCAACAACTTACGGCCCTTCTCGATAGCCTCTTCAATCGTTCCTACATTCAGGAATGCCTGTTCAGGAAGGTCATCTACCTCACCGTCCATAATCATATTGAATCCCTTGATGGTATCCTCAATTGATACGAGCACACCCGGCACGCCAGTAAACTGTTCGGCGACATGGAACGGTTGCGATAAGAAGCGCTGTACGCGACGAGCACGGTTGACAGTCAGCTTATCTTCATCTGATAACTCATCCATACCCAAGATAGCGATAATATCCTGCAACTCTTTGTTACGCTGCAAGATCTGTTTTACTCTCTGGGCTGTTTCGTAATGCTCCTTACCTACCACATGAGGATCAAGGATACGAGATGTGGAATCCAATGGATCCACAGCCGGATATATACCAAGCTCCGTAATCTTACGGCTCAACACAGTGGTTGCATCAAGGTGAGTAAAGGTTGTTGCAGGAGCAGGGTCAGTCAAGTCATCGGCAGGCACATATACTGCCTGAACAGATGTAATGGATCCGTTCTTCGTAGAAGTAATACGTTCCTGCATCTGTCCCATCTCAGTGGCCAACGTCGGTTGATATCCTACAGCTGAAGGCATACGACCCAACAAAGCAGAAACCTCGGAACCAGCCTGTGTGAAACGGAAGATATTATCAATAAAATACAAGATATCACGTGGAGCATCAGCGTCACCGCTCTTACCATCACGGAATGACTCTGCAATCGTCAATCCTGAAAGAGCTACAGAAGAACGAGCACCAGGAGGTTCGTTCATCTGGCCGTACACCAGTGTAGCCTGCGACTTGGCCATCTCTTTATAGTCGACTTTCGAAAGGTCCCATTTCCCTTCTTCCATACTCTTCTTGAATTCTTCTCCATAACGGATAACACCTGATTCGATCATCTCTCGAAGCAAATCGTTACCTTCACGAGTACGTTCACCAACACCAGAGAATACGGAGAAACCATTGTTGGCCTTGGCAATATTATTAATCAACTCCATGATCAATACGGTCTTACCTACACCGGCACCACCGAACAAACCAATCTTACCACCCTTAGCATAAGGCTCCAACAAGTCAATGACCTTGATACCTGTATATAACACCTCTTGCGTAGTGGCCAGTTCTTCAAACTTTGGAGGCTCACGGTGTATCGGAAGAGCACCTTCCATACTCAACGGCTTCATGCCGTCAACAGCTTCACCAACAACATTCATCAGACGACCTTTGATCTGTGTACCTACAGGCATGGCAATAGGTTGTTCCATAGAGGTAACTTCCATACCACGACGTAAGCCGTCCGTACTATCCATAGCTACGGTACGAACCATGTCTTCACCAATGTGTTGCTGTACTTCAAGAACCAATGTTCTTCCATCCGAACGCTTCAACGTAAGAGCGTCATGAATACGAGGGAGAATTAGATCGGCATCCATACCTGGTGTCGTAAAAGAAACATCGACTACCGGTCCGATTACCTGGGAAATATGCCCAACTATTTGTGACATAAGCTTTTATATTTTTAATTTAATTATTGACTTTCTCTAAAATCAAAAATGATTTCGTTGAGATGCAAAGATAAGAATTATCCGACACTATTTTGCATAAAACAAAACTTAATTTCATAAAAATGAGCTCTGTAATATAAAAGAGTCAGAGAAAGAGATTCAGTCCCACAGTTTTTGAATATCTGTTTCTCCCAAATAAAGATGTGAGAAACTGGCTATAACATTTTTAAATCGAACAAAAGGGGTATCAACCTCGTTTCCAAACGGGTTGACAACCTGGGCAGTGGGCGTTATGCCCAACTTGCTTCGAACCGAAGTATAATGATATTCGTATCCCCTCAACATCGTATTTCTATCATGAATCTGACGATAGCCCGATTGAATCTTTTTATCCGTCAGGGCAAACTCAAGCGGCAGAACACCTGCCATCGGATATGCTGTACCACCTTCCCGGACACAAAGGGATTGACTCAGCAGAACCATGCCTCCATCTTCCGCAAGAATCCTTCCACCAGCCTCAGCATAGTTCTTCAAATCTTCCAACATTTTCTTCCGTCGATAAAGCTGGCGGGCGAACATTTCAGGATATCCTCCTGGCAGATAAATAATATCTGCTTGAGGAATGTCATTTCCATAAATCGGACTAAAACGACAGATCTCACCTATTTGACTGAATCGGTTGAGATTTTCTGGATAAGTCAGTCCGAAAGCAGGATCATCAGCAACAGCAATCCGCAAGTGTTTCTTTGGTGAATAATAACTGATGGTATCCGTCTCCTCTTTATAGGGTAACGTATACGGAACAGGAAAACTACGTTGACAACTACTGAATAGATGATCTATATCTACATATTTTTCGATAAAGGAAGCTGACAAATCAAAGATACCTTCCACCTCCTGAATCACGGCATTGGTATGACACGCATGTTTAGAAGGCAACTTCAACCGCTCATCATAAGGAATATAACCAAAACAATTCACGCCGGCATCCTGACTGGCTTTTCTTAGGAATAGATATTGTTCTGAGGATACGACCTGAGTGAATACGACTCCAATAATACGGGCTGAAGGGTGATAGTGTCTGAATCCAAAGATAGAAGCAGAAATAGAATAGGACGACGAACGGGCATTTACCACCAACAAAACCGGTGCTTTCATCAGTTCCGCTATTTGAGCACTGCTACCATTCTTACGATCATATCCATCAAACAACCCTCCTTGTCCTTCTATCAGACAAACATCTGCTCGTTCACCATATTTATTATATAGATGTTGAACATGTGAGGAGGATGCAACAAATAGGTCGATGTGCAGACATGGATTGTCAGAAGCAAGTTCCAACAGTTTTGCATCCACGAAATCCGAACCGCACTTAAAGTTTTGCACTTGCTGCCCTTTTCTCTTGAGTAAACGAGAAAGTCCCGTGGTAAACAACGTTTTACCACTTCCAGGCGACATAGCTCCAATCAGTAATTGCGGTTTCATCTGTTAGTTTCGAATGTTATTCAAAAAAGACAGGCTTCAAAGTTATCGCAGATAAGTCGGTTTGTTCGTCACCTCCCTGCATCGTGACGGTGATCACATGAATTCCTGGTTTGTCGATCTGTATCCAACCTATTGGTCGGTCACAAAACAGACTTGAGGCACGTTGCTGATTCTGGATGAAATGCTGCTCATCAGTTTCTACTCTCCACACACTTTTCCCATCGCCACGCACATTCAAGTCGACATGATAACGTCCCGGATTCTTAAAATTCAGTGTCCAGCTTACCTTTCCACCTTTATTCAACTTGTTGATGCAATAAACATGCTTCCATTCACCAAATTTCTCCATCCAACTGGATTTATAAACTTCACATCCCGTTGTTTCAGCAAACCGTACCGACATGTTCCGCACTCCGATTTCAGGATCTAACGACTGACGGTTATCGACTTGCACATCGTCACTATCCATGGTCAATTCGATGACACTGATCAAAGCATCAGGCTTTGTGGAAGGCAACTGGAAGACTGTCCACGAGTCATCTTTCTCATATTTCAAGCGTTGCTTCTTCGTTCCATTCAGAAGATTTACTACCTTGATACCTGTTTGCAACCCTGGCAAGTAGAGTTTACCACTGGTAGGCCATTCAAACACAGCCAGATATAGTTTATTTTGCTGTTGAACAATATCTCCCCAAGGCAAAGCATGCTTCCATGGAGAAGCTTTCGCCCCATAGATGACATTAGGATATTTCTGAATCCATTTGCCAGATGCCTTTAATGCTGCTTGTGCATCCTCCGGGATATTACCTAAGCCATCTGGACCGACATTCAACATATAGGTACCGCCACGTGCTACCGTCGTAATCAGGTACTGAAGTATTTCTTTAGGTGATTTCCAATTATTATCATACCATGCGTATCCCCACGAATCATTGGTTACATCGACCGTCTCCCATAATCCGTCAATATTCTCCAAAGGGATTTCCATATCGTCCAATGTACGATAGTCACCTAAATCATATCCTGCCCGGCCGGAGACCAAAACCTTGGGTTGGTTCTTATGAATCACATCCACTAACTTTTTCACATAATCCTGCGGGATACGTCCCGGAGTATCCAACCAAATGATTTCCATATCTCCATAGTTGGAAGTAATCTCCTCGATTTGCGGCAAACACTTCTCAAAAAAATAATTTTCCATAGTCTTCGGATTGCCCTCCGCATCAACGGCCGGTCCACCGTTTCCTCCCGGATATGTCCAATCCTGATTATGAGAATAGTAAAAACCAAAGCCAAGCCCCAACTTCTTACATGCCTCCGAAAGTTCTTTCATCGGATCACGCGCAAATGGGGTGGCGTCAACGATATTGAACTTATTGCATTTTGAGTGATACATGGCAAAGCCATCATGATGTTTGCTGGTAATAACGATATATTTCATGCCCGCATCCTTCGCCAATTGAGCTATCTTCATGGCATCAAAATCCTTAGGGTTGAACTTTTTGGCTAATGCCCTGTACTCCGTACGGTCTATATTAGCCATGTTCTTGTTCAAAATCCATTCACTGATACCATAATAGGTATTACCGTTCCAGAGATTACCAATGCTAGAATACAAGCCCCAGTGGATAAACATGGCATAGTTCCCCCATTCAAACAACTGCCCCCGACCTTCCGGGTTGGTTGTTGTAACAGACCTTCTTGTAGTGCCCCACATATCTTTCATATCCTGTGCACCAACAGGAAGAGTCACTCCTTGCAGCATTGCAGCACATACCAATAACTTAACAAGTATTTTCATCGGCTTCTTTTTTTCATGAATAGATTTACTCGACAAATCTACAAAATAATCTACAATAACTCTCTTATTTCAAGGATAATTCACAAGAAAACAAAAAAGTCCACATGTACTGTCTTTACATGTGGACCATTATAATAGATCTATAAACGCTTTTTCTTATAAGTATTTGAAATATGCCACCCCTATTCCCAAAAGGAAGATGGCTAATAAGATTAGTATGAACGTCACATAAAAAAGTTTCAAATCCGAATTTGGATATTCTTCGCTCACATACTGGCTCGCAGAGTAATGTGTCTCAGTGAACAAACGTTTCTGAAGTGAATTATAGAGCAAATACACCAGACTACCAACGATGAGCCCTTCTAATGCCCCAAAGGTGATATCACCTGGATAGTGAACACCAAGATAAATTCGTGTAAACGTATGAATCACCGCCCACGAAAACATGACGAATGTAAACGAACGCTTTCGTACAAGCAATGACATAAACATGGATACGGAGAACGTATTTGCAGCATGACTCGACAAGAAGCCATACGCTCCACCACGGTAACCATTTACGATATCAACTAAATACATGATGACAGGATCATGTGTAGGACGTGGTCTGGCAAAGTACGGTTTACAGATGCCCGAAGCAATCCGGTCGGCCAGGAAGATAACCAAGCCCATCATGACAACAATCAACAATGCCTTGGATGGCTTGTTATTCTTGAAGATAATATATAACAGAACTAGGATTGCCGGCGCCCAAATAGCAGTACTGGTCGCAATCCACATGAAACCATCCCAAAAGACAGAATCGCTTCCGTTCAAACGAAGAAGCAAATCTTGATCAAACAATATAAGACGCTGTATATCCATAAACTCAAATTACTTCAATCGCACTGGCAGGAACCCAACCTTCGTTACCGTCTTCCAATCTGATTTCTTTCCATTCCCTCATCGTATCATCCTTTATCTGTACTTTCGTACCTTCATGAAGGATAAACAGTTCCGTTCCACTCTCATTTGGAGTGCTCTTCACCGTCACACTGGCAGCCATAACGATTGCATGATCGCGTTCCAACAACTCTGTTTTCTGCATGGAAGCAAAAACATTTGCTAACAAACACACACAGACTGATACGATGGCAACAATAAACCCAAGTTTCTTCAAAGATATTTTCCGAGCAAAGATATAAAGGGCAAGCATGCATAAAGCCAACAAAAATGTAAGGATACCCAAAACAGACCACCCATGCTCACTCATGATATTAGACAAAGAGCGGAACCATGTGATAAAAAAGATCTCACTAACCGGTGTAATCTTATCCACCGTCTTGGTATTTGCCAGTTTCAGATTGAAACGGATATCATTATCCCCTGGGTTCAACAACAAAGCTCGTTCATAATTCAGAATAGCTTTAGCTATATCCTTGGACTTATAGTAACTGTTCCCCAGATTGTAATAGACAGCAGCAGATTCTTTTCCTGTCTGCAGGATCTGCTCATAGCCTGCTATGGCCGAAGCATAATCTTCTCGATAATAAGCACTATCGGCCTCAACTTTAACTTGAGCAGCATCGATTACCGAAGTTGAAACCGCTGATTGAGTTTCGTTCTGCGGTTCCGTTTGTACATCCTCTTGGGCCTGAACCGTCAGGAAGGATATAAGAAATAGAATGGCAAAATATATTTTTTTCATGATTACTCCTCCTTTAACGTTTGATACTATTTTCCATCTTGCTGATTACATCCATGGCCGCTTGATATTCCTTATCCATAGCCGCACTGGCATCACCCGGCGCATACCGTGCAAATTCTGCATCATTCAAGATATCTACAAACTCCTTAATCAATTCCGGAGATACTTGCCGACTGGCCAGTTTCTCTTCAATATTATCCTTTGACAGTTCGGCAACCGGTATGCTTAACTTATCACTCGTATAGCCCCATAAAGCTTTCAACAACTCATCATAGAACTCGTCCCGCTTATTGGCTGCCAACAGTTTGCCTGCATACTTCAGACGTTTCACAGCAACCTTGTTTGCTTTCTTCGTACGCACTTTGGCTACATTCGCGTTCTCCGCTACTTGCTTGCGATAGATCAGCATGGTAACAACAAAGATGAGTAACGGTATGATATACCCTAACCAATAGGACATTGACCCAAAGAAGAAATCTTGTTTCTTCTTCAAATCAGTTTTACCTATCTTGATATAACGGATATCACTGGCAAGAATCTTCAGATCTTCCTTATTGGTAAAGTCGGCAATTACCTGTTCGGCATTCCCCTCACCTTTCTCAACCTTCAGCGTGTAGGCATCTGTTTTCAGTGTCTTATAGGTGTTTGCCTTCACATCGAAATAAGAAAATTCGACAGGAGGAATGGTAAAGTCACCTGCATGACGCGGAATCGCCAGATACTCAATGACTTTGCTACCGGACAGACCTTCACGGGTCAGATTAAACTTGTTATCAATTTTCGGATCGTATACCTCAAAATCTTGTGGGAACTTCACTTCCGGGACATCCATCAGTTTCATGTTTCCTGTTCCCGATACTACCAATTTGATTGTCACCGCATCATTGGTCTTCACGTTCTGTCCACTGATTGATGAACTCATCGTGAACGAGCCGACACCACCCGAGAAGTTAGCCGGCTTACCATCAGGCAACTCCTTTACATTGATCACCACTTTCGGTGTTACGATATTCTTCCGAACTGTCGACAACGCACTGGTACCATTGAAGAATGCGTCGAATGGATCAATAGACTCAATGTGCTGTGCCACTTCTCCTTCGAAGGTAATAGAAGGAACTTCCAACTTACCCGAACGCTGTGGGAAAAGTACATACTGACTCCACACCGTCGTATTGTAGTTCCTACCATGATAATGTTCCAAAGTGAACTGCTTCTGTCGCGGTAAGTCGATTTCTTGGGTATGGAAATCTTTCATATCCGGCATGTCACCACGCAAGGAGCGCAAGTCAACAAGCGTATAAACTTTGTAAGTTAACAGGACGGCCTCCTGCTCATAGACATTCGTCTTGCTGGCTGTGGCTGTAATAAACAGATCGGAACTCGAGATCTTACCACTTGCAGCAGCACTACTTGCAGCGGCAGCTTGTCCTCCATTCCCACTGCTACCCTTATCGGGAGGTAGTACTTTGATGGTCACTGAATTAGATGTCAATGATTCGCCATCAGCCAAAATAGATGCTCCAGGAATGGTGAACGTACCTTCCTTATTGGCCATTAATATATAAGTGAACGTCACCGACTGGCTGGACGATACCTTTCCGTTTATTATTTGAGTGCTGCTCTGTGTTGAACGAGTCGGCCCCATCAGCACGTCAAAGTCTGTGATGTTTGGAGCTCTAAACTCTTTGACTTTCTGTGTATTAACAGTAAAAGTTAGTCTGAATTGGTCACCATTAACGACAACATCTGGTGCCATCGTTGTAAACGTACGATTTCCGTCCGCCCAACTATTTAATGTGATTATGATAGTGATTAAAAAAAGTAAAACTTTCTTCATTTTATTCTTGTATAATTCATTTGCAAAATTAACTCATTACCAGTCTTTCTCCAACTTCTTCCCTCTGATTTGTACTTGTTTCTTCACTTTTTCCTGTACATTCTTTTCGTCTTGCATGACAGCATTCAACAACTGTTCCGCATTTTCCTTCGACATCTCATTCTTATTTTGCTGAGGTTGTTGTTGTTGCTGCTGTTGATCTTGTTGGTCCTTATTCTGGTCTTTCTTATCTTGCTGTTGATCTTGTTTCTGCTGGTCTTGATTCTGGTTTTGTTGCTGCTGTTGTTGGTCTTTCAACAGTTTCTGCGCCAGAGCCAGGTTATATCTGGTTTCGTCATCCTTAGGGTTGTTTCTTAAGGATTCCTTATATGCCTCAATACACTGAGCATATTGTTTGGATGCTTGTAACATCACCCCCACATTATGATAGATCTGAGCCAGTTTCATCTTGTCTTTTTCAATTTTCGACGCCGACTCAAACATTTCCATGGCCTCTTTGCCTTTTTCTTGCATCATCAAGGAGTTACCCAGGTTATACATGGCATCTGTCGACTGTGGATTTTGCTCCAATGCTTTCCGGTATTCCACCTCCGCTTTGACGTATGCACTATCCTGATAGAGGCGATTTCCTCTACGCATATAATTTCGATCTGTCCGTTGGGCCCAGATTGAACAGCATCCAAGTAAAAGCAATAATATGACTGATATTTTTCGTTTCATTGTCTTCTATTTAAAAAGCCTGACATTCTTGAAAAGCGGATTTTTACGTTCAAGGATTAACATTTCCAAAACCAATAGGATGATGATGATCCATGCTAATGGCTGAAATTGTTCATCAAATTCCGTAAACACCTGGCTCTCTACGTCTTTCTTTGCCAGTTTTCCTATCTCATCATTCAACAGTCGCTCAGCTGAATTGGTGTTATCCACACGGATATACATCCCATTACCAGCCTGTGCAATCTGTTGGCACATCGGCTCGTTCAACTTTGTAATCACGACATTCCCTTGTGCGTCCTTCCGGTATTGGTTTTCGTTGGTTTCGCTTGGAATGGGCGAGCCATCCGGCGAGCCAATACCCAACACAAATACTTTCATACCCTTCTTCGCAGCCTCTTGAGCAGCTTCCAGGGCACCACCCTCATGGTTTTCACCATCCGTAATAATAATAATCGCTCTTCCTACCTCTTCCTGTGGAGTAAAGCTACGTGTAGCCAATGTAATGGCGCCTCCAATATCTGTTCCCTGAGTTGTAATCAAGGAAGGACTGATCGAACTTAAAAACATCTTTGCCGATACATAGTCGGTTGTAATAGGTAATTGGGTAAATGCTTCTCCAGCAAATACGATCATTCCCACCTTATCGTTATCGAAAGTATCAACCAAACGGGAGATCAGTTTCTTTGCCTTTTCTAATCGGCTGGGGGTCACATCCTGAGCCAGCATGGAATTGGATATATCCAGTGCTATCATGGTCTCTACTCCACTCCGCTTGACCGTTTCCATCTTTGAACCGAATTGAGGACGAGCCAGAAGCACAATAATCAAGGCTAATGCACTCAATAATAACCAGAATTTCAACGAAGGACGTGTCCGCGAGACCGTTGGCATCAGATGCTCCAACAAAGAAGGATCACCATATTTCTTCAAGTCCTGACGACGACAATAGTTCCGATAGAAGAACAACGCTATCAGGCAAGGAATGACAATCAGCAGATATAAATAGTTTGGGTTCGCAAATTGAAACATAATCTATTCTCCTTACGGTATTCTTTTTAATATGGTTTGACGCAATAGGATTTCCAGCAAGATGCAGAAGAATGCTATCCATGCAAATTTCTGATATTCTTCCTCCCGCTTGCTGAACTCTTTCACGTTCAACTTTGTTTTTTCCAGTTTATCAATTTCTTCGTAAACATCTTTCAACTTCGAGTTGCTCGTTGCCCGATAATACTGTCCACCTGTCACTCCTGCAATCTCCGACAAGGTCTTCTCATCAATCTCAACAGGAACGTTGACATACTGTATGCCTGAATAAGTCTGGAGTGGATAAGGTGCAGTCCCGTTCGTTCCGACACCGATCGTATAGACACGGATTCCAAACTGCTTGGCTATGTCCGCTGCCATTGACGGGGAGATGTCCCCCCTGTTATTACTACCATCCGTCAGCAGAATAATGACTTTCGACTTTGCCTTACTCTCCTTTAAGCGGCTGACTGCATTGGCAATACCCATACCGATGGCAGTACCATCTTCGATCAAGCCCGTTTGTGCAATATTTGCATTAATGCTCTTAAAGAGGTTGAGTAGTACGGCATGGTCGACCGTTAACGGACATTGAGTAAAACTCTCTCCGGCAAAGATGGTCAAACCGATATTGTCGTTCTGACGACCGTTAATAAACTCCGTTGCCACCTGCTTGGCAGCTTCCAGCCGATTGGGTTTCAAATCTTCTGCCAGCATACTGGTCGACACATCGACAGCCAACATAATGTCGATACCTTCCACCTCGGTATTCTGCCAATTATTGGTCGATTGCGGACGCGCAAGCACCAATATGAGCATGACTAAAGCAATGATGCGAAGGATAAAAGGTAAGTGTAATAAATAAATTTTCCAGCTCTTCGGTGCATTACGGTACATCCCTACCGTCGACACCTGTATCGTTGGTTCTGTCTTCTTCCGCTTAAGGATATACCAAATGATATAAGGTATCAGCAGAATTAGCAGAAAGAGATAAGCTATATTTGCAAAAATCATGACGTCTCCTTTTAATGATTAAAACCAAACATCAGAAATGATACGTATAATCAATCCAACAATGATTACGGCTGCAATTGCAATCACAATCAAACTAACCAACAAGGCCATTCGTGCCTTCGGCGACCGTTTCTCGACAACCGTTATCTCGGTAGGCTCGGGTTTCGCATTCGGGTCTGGCTCAATCTTCGTTTCATTGATAAAGGCCACTGCATTCACCAAATTATAATCGTTCTCGTTCATTAACGGAGATAACTTGGCAAACTTCACCAGATCGGCTGTCTCAAAGAGTGATTTCAGATCTGTCAAAGCCTTTTGTTCCTTGATCTCCATCAGATGATCAATAATCTCGGAAGAGGTCATCTCCATCGCATTGAAGCCAAAACGTTCTTTCATATAGGTACGTAACACTTCCGTAAGCTTCGTGTAATACTCTTTCGGATTGTGCATCTGCAAAGTCTTATCAGCCTTTATGGTCTCGATATCCTTCAAGGCTTGCTCGTGAGCAGGTAATTTAGGTTCTACATGAATCCGACGGATAATTGGTTTGTTATCCTTATACCGTACAAACAGGTAATAGCCTAACGCCCCTAAGGCACAAAGAATCAAAGTAAGGTAAACAATCCACTTGATATCACTCCACTGAAGAGGTACTTTGCGAATATCTTTCGGTCCAAAGAATTGATCTGGATGCAAGGTATCTACGGGGATGGAATAAACCTTTAAGGCTAAAGCCTTTGAACGGTAAGCCTCATCGTTCACCAATACCTCAAATGGCGGGATATAATACAATGCGGAATCAAAGGAAGTGATTGTATATTCTTCCTTAATTAACATCCGCTTCCCATCATTCAGAAGTTGTGTATCCGGCTTAGCTATGTCTAGAATCTCCACTCCTTGCACAATGGTATCGGTAAGCAAGGGAAGTTGAAGTTTTTTGTTGGCATCCAGACTGACCTCCAACTTGATTTTTGTCTGTTCTCCGATGAGCAGTTGCAAAGAATCAATGGTAGCATCAACCGTTACCTGTGCCTGTAACGGGGTCCATATCCATAGCATCCAGAGACAGGCCCATAGTTTCAGGCCAATTATATTAATAAATTTACTTTTCATCATATCAACTACGTTTAGCAAAGAGGCTCATCAAAGCCTTGACATAATCTTGATCCGTCCGTATCGATACTGCGTCCACATTACTCTTGGTAAATACATCCTTCAACTTGCCTTCTTGGGATGCCCACCATACCTGATGTGCCTTACGCAAGGATTTAGAAGAAGTATCTATCCACAATTCCTCCCCTGTTTCAGCATCGTGTACCTTCATCAGACCAATATCCGGAAGGTCGGCTACTCGACGGTCGTATACCTGAATAGCTACGACATCATGCTTTCGGTTAGCAATGGTCAGCGCATCTTTATAGTCGCCTTCATCAATGAAGTCACTCAGCAAGAAGGTCGTACAACGTTTCTTTATGGCATTTGTCAGATATTCGAGAGCCATCTTTATATCCGTATGCTTACTTTCTGCCTTAAAATCAAGCAATTCTCGGATGATATAAAGAATATGCTTTCTACCTTTCTTCGGAGGGATGAACTTTTCAATTCGGTCGGAAAAGAAAATAACTCCAATCTTATCATTGTTCTGGATAGCCGAGAAGGCCAAAGTAGCGGCGATCTCAGTAACCATTTCTTTCTTCAACTGTTTAATCGTACCGAAATCCAAGCTGTTTGAAACATCGATGAGCAACATCACGGTCAGTTCACGTTCCTCCTCGTACACCTTGACGTAAGGACGGTTATACCGAGCTGTCACATTCCAGTCGATGTCACGAACATCATCCCCAAACTGATACTCGCGGACTTCGGCAAACGACATTCCTCTACCCTTGAAGGCAGAATGATACTGCCCAGCAAAGATATTACTGGAAAGGCCCCTTGTCTTGATTTCAATCTGACGGACTCGCTTTAACAATTCACTTGTTTCCATACTATTCGATACGGATTAAGGTACCTCAACCTTATTCAAGATCTTACTGATGATTTCATCGGATGTGGTATTACTTGCCTCAGCTTCATAAGTCAGTCCGATACGATGACGCAATACATCATGAGCTACGGCACGTACATCCTCAGGAATGACATATCCACGACGTTTGATGAAAGCATAGCTGCGGGCAGCCAGTGCCAGATTGATGGAAGCACGTGGAGAACCTCCAAAGCCAATCAGGTCTTTCAACTCTGACAAACCATATTTGTCGGGGTAACGAGTCGCAAAGACGATATCGGCGATATATTGTTCGATTTTCTCGTCCAAATAAACTTCACGGACAACTTTCTGTGCATTCATGATATCCTCTGCACGTACAATCGGGTTTACATCAAACTTCTGTCCGCTAATGTTCATGCGAATAATCTTCTTCTCTTCCTCCAAACGAGGATAGTCAATGACAACCTTCAACATGAAACGGTCGACCTGTGCTTCTGGAAGTGGATACGTACCTTCCTGTTCGATCGGGTTCTGAGTAGCCATTACCAAGAACGGCTGAGGCAAAGCAAATGTTTCCTTGCTCAACGTCACCTGACGCTCCTGCATAGCCTCGAGCAAGGCACTCTGTACCTTTGCCGGAGCACGGTTGATTTCATCAGCCAACACAAAATTCGCAAAGATTGGACCTTTATTAGGGATGAATGTCTCATCTTTCTGACTATAAATCATGGTACCGATCACATCGGCAGGCAACAAGTCGGGAGTAAACTGAATACGACTATATTTTGCATCGATTAACGAAGCCAAAGTCTTGATGGCTAAGGTCTTTGCCAATCCAGGAACACCTTCCAACAAGATATGCCCGTCGGATAAAAGACCAATCAATAATGATTCTACCAAATGTTTCTGACCAACGATTACTTGGTCCATACCTGTCATCAAATTGGTGACAAATGCACTTTCTCTTTCTATTCGTTCATTCAAAGCACGAATGTCAATTGCTTCAGCCATAATTATTTATCTTTAATTATTATTCTTCTTAGTCATCTTTCCCAAAGTCTTATCTATACTCTTTGGAAAACAAGTCCAAAATTACAGCATTTAATCAACAGTGACAATTTATTTTTATTAAAAAATACAAGTATATTCGGCGTTTTACGGCTGATTGGCTAAAGATATTTAAAAAGCAGAATAAAACAAAAGCGAAACGTCTGGGAAACGCTTCGCTTTTGAATTATAATTAGATTATAATCGTTTATTCAACAGGTGCTAATTCAGGCACACGAATCACCATACCCGGAACAACACGATTCACATTTGGTAAAATATCTTTATTATATTTCGCTATGTACGGCCATAGACGACGATTTTGATAAAAATAAGCAGCAACACGAGCCAATGTCTCTCCTTCCTTTAACGTATAGGTTGTTTTCAGCCCTGTAATCCGATATTCTAACGTATCTGCAATCGTCTCCTTAACCACAGTTGTCGACAATGCTGGTACAGCCGGCTGTACTGCTGGTGCTACTGGCTTCGGTGTCTCGACTGGTTTTGGTGTTACTACTTCTTCCTTTACCGTCTCTGGTTGAGTTGAAATCACTTCATCCGTCTTTCCTTGCTGAAGCGAATCAGTAGGTGCCGACGAGACAACAGTCTTTTCCGGCTGATAAATTTCATAAGGCACTTCCTTTGTCGTCTTAGGTACAAGAAGCCAAACTACCAAAACTATAATTAAGAGTGCACACAGAACACCTATAATCCATTCCCATGACGTTTTCTTCTTTGTTTGCATCAAAGGAATGGGATCTGGCGACACGACAACAGGTTTTTCTTCAATTGGAGTTTCTAGTGTAGGCTCTTCCGTTAGTATTTCTGCAATCTTTTCAACTTCTGGATTTTTTTCAACTTCTGGAGCCTCTTCAACCAGTTCTTCCTTCGTCTCTTCAAGAATCGGTTCATCGACAACAGCCTCTTCTTGTACGGGTTCTGGTTCCTGTACTTTTGGTTCCTCTTCTACCGCTGTTATTTCCGGTATGACAGTTTTCTCCACCACCTCTTCTGTATCCATCTCGACATCTTTATCGATATCATCCGGCACATCATCAAACTGAACTCCTTCGTTGAGTACGACGGGCTCAAAGTGAGCGAAAGGCTTGTTAATCAACTCTTTTATTTTATTTTCAGGAGTAAATGATATCTTACGATGTCCCTGTATCTCGAAGCGTTCGCCCGTCGAAACATTCACGCTGACACGCGGACTAACTTCCGTCAACTTAAACGTACCCAGTCCTTTGATCTTGACGTATTTTTCTTTCTTCAACGCCTCCAAAATGACATCGAACATATCCCGAATAAACTGATCTGCTTTTTTTCGGGAAATCTTACAATCATCGGCAACCATTGCCGCAAGGTCCTGCAAAGAAACTTTCTCGTTCATGGTGCAATGATTTTATTTCACTTCTTCTTTTACTGAGGAACTTGGCTTAAAGCCGACAACCAATTTAGGCGGTATAAGCAACCGTTGACGCGAAACAGGATTCACTGAGATTCGTTCCATCTTCTTCTTGACTTCGAAAGAGCCGAATCCACTGATGACCACACTATCTCCATTCTGCAAACGATCCACCATTGAATGAAGCACAGAATCAACCAACTTGGACGTAGCATCCAATTCGTTTCCACTTTGTTGGGAGAGTTTCAAAAGAAAATCCTTATTATTCAAAGCTTATGATTTTTAAATTGGTTGCAAAATACAAATTAAACAAAAGAAAAACAAATATTTCTTGTTAAAAAGGTGAATCATTGTATTTTACCAAACAAATCATAGTCATCTGAGTCGACAATGGTCACAGGATAGAACTGACCTATCTCCAGCGTACCATCGGTTACTGGAATAAGCACCTCCGGATCGACCTCCGGCGAGTCATATTCCGTTCTACCAACGTAATACTCTCCTTCTACCCTGTCGATAATGGTCTTGAAGGTCTTTCCAATCTTTGCTGCATTCAGTTCGGCAGAGATACCTTCCTGAATATCCATCAACTCATCGAGTCGTGCTTGTTTTGTTTCAGCTGGAATATCGTCTGAGTAGGTCTGAGCAGCGTACGTACCTTCTTCCTCCGAATAGGCGAACGCTCCCATGCGGTCAAATTTTACTTCACGTACAAAGGCTTTCAACTCTTCAAAATCCGCTGCTGTCTCGCCTGGATGACCAACCATCAGCGTAGTACGGATATGTATACCCGGAACTTCCTTCCGCATTCGCTCAAGCAATTCCAGAGTGGTCTGCTTGGTCACATGTCGACGCATGAGTTGAAGCATATGGTCACTAATATGCTGCAAGGCAATATCCAAGTATTTGCATACATTTGGATGTTCTCTCATCACGCGAAGCAAGTCATAGGGGAAATGAGCAGGATAGGCATAGTGTAATCGGATCCATTCCACACCGGGAACCTCGGCCATCTTCTCGATTAATTCAGGAAGTTTCTGGGTTCCGTAAAGATCCTCACCATAATATGTTAATTCCTGTGCAATGACCTGAAATTCCTTGACTCCCTTAGCCACCAGCGTTTTCACTTCCTGAAGGATCTCTTCCATCGGACGCGACTGGTGGGGACCTGTGATGATAGGTATGGCACAATAAGAGCATTTACGGTCGCATCCTTCCGCTATTTTCAGGTACGCATAATGACTCGGGGTCGTCAGCCGTCGCTCCACAGCCAAGTCGGGCCTGTAGGCTTTCCCCAAGTCTGCCAGCAATTCATTCCAATTGAATTTACCATAGAACTTATCCACTTGGGGTATCTCAACCTGAAGTTCTTTCAGGTAACGCTCAGAAAGGCATCCCATCACATATAACTTCCGGAGTTTACGTGCTTTCTTTGCTTCACAGAACTCCAGAATCGTATTGATAGATTCTTCTTTCGCGTCACCGATAAAACCACAGGTGTTGATGACAGCAATCTCACCCTGAGGGTTCTCTGCATCGTGTGTCACCGTATAGCCATTGGCTTCCAACTGACGGATCAGCCGCTCTGAATCAACGAGATTCTTCGAACAGCCCATCGTGATAATGTCTACTGTATTCTTTTTCATGAATCTGCCTTCTCGCCAAAGAGTGAATCGACAAACTCTTCCTTATTGAAAGCCTGCAGGTCTTCGATGCCTTCACCTAAGCCGATATATTTAACGGGTATCTTGAACTGATCGGAAATGCCGATAACAACACCGCCCTTCGCTGTTCCATCCAATTTGGTAATAGCCATAGAGGTTACTTCTGTGGCCTTGGTAAACTGCTTTGCCTGTTCGAAAGCGTTCTGTCCTGTCGATCCGTCCAACACGAGAAGTACGTCATGTGGTGCATTTGGAACGACCTTATTCATCACGTTCTTGATCTTAGTCAGCTCGTTCATCAATCCAATCTTGTTGTGCAAACGGCCTGCCGTATCAATCAGTACGACATCTGCATCGTTTGCTACAGCCGAGCTTAGGGTGTCAAAGGCCACCGAGGCTGGATCCGATCCCATCTTCTGCTTGACAACGGGAATACCTACTCGTTCACCCCAGATATCCAACTGCTCGACAGCCGCAGCACGGAAGGTATCCGCTGCTCCCAGATAGACTTTCTTGCCGGCTTTCTTGTATTGATACGCCAACTTGCCAATGGTGGTGGTCTTTCCTACTCCGTTCACGCCGACAACCATCACAACGTATGGCTTGATCCCCTCTGGGACTGAGAAATCATTGGTCGAAGCCGTATTATTCTCTGTCAAGAGGTCGGCAATCTCATCCCTTAAGATATGGTTCAGTTCTTGTGTATTCACGTATTTCTCACGTGCCACACGATCTTCTATCCGATGAATAATCTTCAGCGTCGTATCGACACCTACATCCGAGGTCACCAACACTTCTTCCAGGTTATCCAAGACCTCATCGTCCACCTTCGACTTACCTACAATGACGCGTGCGATCTTACCGAACACGCTCTCTTTTGTCTTTGACAGACCTTTATCGAGTGTTTCCTTCTTTTCTTTCGAGAAAAAATTAAATAGTCCCATCTCCACCTCCTTTAATATAAGTAGCCAAATTTACGACTTTTCTCGCAGATACAAAAAAAATTCCTCACACAAATATCATGTGAGGAACTTTTCTTTATATCTAGACCTAATTATTTCTTAATAAAGTCTTGTACCTTATCATTTGGAACCATCTGCTCGTCAAAATAGTAAGCGCCAGTCTTAGGAGACTTCACCATCTTGATAACCTTCGCATAAGTTCTGCCTTCCTTATTAGCTCCGTGCAATGTTGCAACTACTTTCTTTGCCATATCTCAATTATTTAATTTCCTTGTGAACTGTTACTCTTTTCAGAATAGGATTGTATTTCTTCAATTCCAATCTTTCAGTGGTATTTTTTCTATTCTTTGTTGTAATGTAACGAGAAGTACCCGGCATACCACTATCCTTCATTTCGGTACATTCAAGAATGACTTGCACTCTATTTCCTTTTACTTTCTTAGCCATTGTCTATCTCTCCTATTAACCAATAACTTTGATATCTTTCCAATCACAATATCCCTTTTCAACAGCTTCGTTCAAGGCTGCGTCAAGGCCCTTCTTATTAATAATGCGTAAGCCGTTAGCACTAACGTTAAGGCTAATCCAGCATCCTTGCTCTACATAGTAGAACTTCTTTGTAAACAAGTTCACATCAAAGACTCTTTTCGTTCTTCTTCTTGAATGCGAAACATTGTTGCCTCTCATGGCTTTCTTTCCAGTAATTTGACAAATCTTCGACATCGTTATCTAATTTTATTGTTTTCTTTTTCAGATTCCTCCCAAAACGGAGTGCAAAATAAATACTTTTCCACGAACAAACCAAGAAAAAATAAAAATAATTCTATTTTTCTACATCTTTTTCCTCTTTTTGGAACAAATCCAGTAATAACCTCATTGCTTTTTCGGTTGCATAGAGTGCATTCAGCTCTCTTCCCTGATTGCCTTCCAACTTCTCCGTTTTCATTTTTTCTCCATGCGCCGCTGCAATCCAGATCGTGCCTACGGGTTTCTCGGGAGTGCCTCCAGAAGGACCTGCAATGCCGGTGGTAGCGATGGCGCAATCGGTTCCAAAGTTATGCATCGCACCTTTCACCATCTCGATGACCGTTTCCTCGCTCACAGCTCCCTTGGTTTCGAGTGTCTCATGTTGCACACCTAAGATGCGCTCTTTCAATTCATTGGAATAGGCAACCACACCTCCCATAAAAAAGCTGGAACATCCTGGTATTGCTGTAATGGCTGCCGCCAAAAGTCCTCCCGTACAACTCTCAGCAGTTGATAGCGTGAGGTGATTCTCCCAAAACAAATCGTTTATTTCCTTACTTTCTACCTTACTCTTTAGTGACATCTTTTCTTCTTTATATGGTTACCCTCGAATAAGCGGGTAAGTCGATACTACAAAAATCGTGATCTAAATATTTGAAATAACCTGTCGTGGCTATCATCGCAGCATTGTCGGTCGTAAACCGGAACTTCGGTATGAAAATCTTCCATCCGAAACGTTCCGCATGTTCCTTGAACGAGTTACGCAACCCGTTATTGGCTGAAACACCTCCGGCCAGGGCTACTTGCTTGATGCGGGTGTCCTTTGCAACCTTCCGTAACTTATCCATCAGAATCTCGACCACCGTCCGCTCCAGCGAAGCAGCCAAATCGTTCTTATGATGCTCGATAAAGTCGGGATCTTCCTGAATCCAGTCGCGCAACGAATAGAGGAACGAAGTCTTCAGTCCACTGAAACTGACATTATATCCTTCGATGTGTGGTTTATTGAAGGTAAATGCATGCGGATTACCTTGGCGCGCAAGTTTATCAATGATCGGTCCTCCAGGATATCCTAATCCCATCACCTTCGAACATTTATCTATCGCCTCACCGGCTGCATCGTCAATGGTCTGTCCCAACACCTCCATATCATTATAGGCTTTTACCTTGATAATCTGCGAATTGCCTCCCGATACAAGCAGACAAAGGAAAGGATAGTCGGGTTGATCGCTGTCATCATCTGGTTCACGTACGAAGTTTGCAATGACATGTGCCTGCAAATGGTTTACGTCAATCAGCGGAATGCCCAGTGAACGGGCAAATCCTTTGGCAAACGATACACCAACCAACAGCGATCCCATCAGGCCGGGACCTCTGGTGAAGGCTACCGCACTCAGCTGATTCTTATCTACACCAGCCTGTCGCAACGCTTCGGAAACGACTGGGACGATGTTCTGCTGATGTGCCCGAGAAGCTAACTCCGGCACAACGCCTCCATAGGCCATGTGTACAGCCTGACTGGCCGTGACGTTCGACAAAAGGATGCCATCCTTCACGACGGCAGCAGAGGTATCGTCGCACGATGACTCGATACCTAAAATATATACGGGATTCTTCTTTTCCATCTTAGTAAGTCAGGATATCCAATCCATGTTCTGTCATGACAAAGGTATGCTCCCACTGTGCAGAAGGTAATTCATCCTCGGTCACAACCGTCCAACCATCTTCTTCGTCAACGAACAGCATGCCGGTCCTCTTCTTACCGTAATGAACGACGTCAGGCTCCTCGTGGAACTTCAGTCCTACCCCATGCCCACACAAGTCGCGCACGACGGAGAAGCCGTTCTTGTGCGCATGTTTTTGGATAGCATTGCCGATATCTCCCACAAAGCTGAATGGCTTTGCAGCCTCCATTCCGATCTCCAGACACTCCTTGGCCACGTCCACCAGCTTCTGCTTCTTTGGGGTGGTCTTGCCGATGACAAACATACGGGAAGCGTCGGCATAAAAGCCATCAAGGATGGTTGTACAGTCCACATTGATGATATCACCTTCGTGGAGCACCTCAAATTCATTGGGGATACCATGACAAACGACCTCGTTGATGGAGGTACAACAACTCTTTGGGAATCCTTCGTACCCCAAGGTGGCAGGAATTGCACCATGGGAGGTGGTATAGTCGTATACCAATTGGTCAATCTCCAATGTCGTCATGCCGGCATGGATTTCTTGTGCGACCAAGTCCAACACGCCTGTGTTCACGATTCCGCTACGACGAATACCCTCTATCTCTTCCGGAGTACGAATCAGGTTTCTGGAAGGAACCAAGAAACCTTTGTCTTGATAGGACAGAACTTTCTTATCCAACTCGGTGTATTCTGCACCTTTGGGTACAACCCAGTTATTTCTTTTTCTCATCTTTTCGTAATTAGCCGTGCAAAGATAATCCAAATAATCCACTTATTGTCCTTCAAAAGCAAAAACTATTCAATTCGGGTGACAATGACATCATCATAGGGATTGAAAAGAGCCATGATGCCACCCTCCGTCGCACTCTTCGTCGACTTAATCAGCATGCTGACTACATACACCACTTCCCCATCCTTCTGCTGCTCTTCCATCTGATAGGATATAACCTTGAAGTTCTTGGTATTGAACAGCTTCGACAGCTTATGAAGGGTCTCTTTCTTATGGGTCTGAAACTCGACCAACGAGCTCTTCATGCTGACATTCTTCATCAGGTAAGGGAGTAATTCCAGTCCTATCAATGTAAGAACGGTTGTAGCAATTCCCATGACATACATGCCGGCTCCGACAGCCAAGCCAATGCCGGCCGTGGCCCAGATGCCAGCCGCCGTTGTCAAGCCTCGCACGACCTGACGCTGTAGGATAATCGTTCCTGCACCGATAAAACCGATGCCTGTGACCACCTGAGCAGCAACACGAGCTGGGTCGAAACGGGCAATACCGACCTCTTCGATGGCTTCGGTAAAGCCATACTGCGATACAATCATCATCAATGCACTACCCAACGATACCAAAAGATGGGTCCTGTAGCCTGCTTCCTTGGCACGGTACTCACGATCCAGACCAATAAGACTGCCTAAGATGGCAGCCACTAACAATCTCAATATAAACTCTCCAGTCATACTCTTTGAATCATTATTGTACAAATTTACCCAAAAGAAACAAATATTGTGTATCTTCGCAAAGAAAAAACAGAAAAGATGAAATACAAGTTGCTGGCAACCGACCTGGATGGAACGCTCTTGAACCAGAAGAAAGAGATTACTCCGCGAACGTTACAGACTTTGCTGGATGCGCAAGAGCAAGGGCTGCGAGTCGTCCTTGCTTCAGGCCGACCGACATACGGAGTACTTCCCTATGCCCAAAGCCTCCAACTATCTCGCTATGGCGGCTTTCTCCTCTCCTACAACGGGGCTGAGATTTACGATTGTCAGGCCAAGAAAATGATTTTCCAGCGTGCCATCGACCCATCACTCCTTCCCATCATCAATCGTTATGCGCACGAGCACCATTTTGCCATCGAGACTTTCAACCACAACATAGCGATCACAGAACATCCCGACGATCCGTTTATCCAACGGCAAGCCTGCATTAACCTATTGACACTAAAGAAAGTAGAACATTTTGTCGAGGCAATCGACTTTCCCGTCATGAAATGTCTGATTGTGGGCGAGCCGGAACGCTTGGTACAGTTGGAACAAGCCATGCAACAGGAGCTGAAGGAGAAATTGAATATCTGCCGATCCGAGCCTTATTTCCTAGAGATTGTCGACAAAGATGTCGACAAGGCCTCTGCCCTGTCCTACCTTCTGGATTATACGGGCCATAAGCGTGAAGAATTAATTGCTGTAGGCGATAGTTACAATGACATCTCCATGATCCGCTTTGCGGGACTCGGCGTAGCCATGGCAAATGCACCAGAAATCGTCCGCCAACACGCCGACGACATCACACGAAGCAATGACGACGACGGGGTGGCGGACTTAATATTAAGATTGTAAAAAGGAATTATACCTATTTTAATCTTTTACTTTTCGATATTCCAAAAGGCAGAAATAATATGTCCCTTTCTGATTAAACCAGTATGCATCGGATAGTTTTGAAAGACCTCCATCTACTGGAGGATTCACAAACGTCTGAACTTTGAGAACAAGTCTGTCTGAAGAAGCCTCCACAACCTCATAAAAATCAGTTGGATAATAGTTCCAATGGAAAGCATAGTCCTTGTTATTAAATAGCCATGAAAAGTTTCTTTGATAGAAATTAGTCCATTCCTCAAGAGTCCATGCATAAGCTATGGTGAGGAGCATATTATGGACATACGACCACTGCGTTTTGTATGTATCTTTAAATTCCCAATCTTTATGGGTAATGATAAAAGATTTATCACTGGAGATCTTGATTTGATAATAATCGAGCATGGGATTTGCAATTGTATTATCTTCCAATAATCCGTTCCAATCACCTTCGACTTTCTTCCCATCAACATATTTCTCAGCCGTTACACTGACTGCTTCCCAATGCTCGTCCTCTGCAGTCATAAGTGCCCGGCTTTCATATTTATTCTCAGATTTGAATCCATTTGCTTCCAATAAGCCAACATAATATTGTAATGTTTCCTGATACTGCGACTCGATGATTTCACCCCCTGGTCAGAAGTTCATCGTCCGTGGCATCATCATTGCTGCACGAAAAGAAAGGGAAGCACAGTGCTGTGCATAATACAAATAATGTTTTTTTCATAATCGAATATCTTTAATGTTTAAAATCACATATTTTCATAAATAAAGGTTCCAACTCCTGTTATTTCTGTATTCGTTTATATTCCAAAACTGAAAATGCTTGAATTCCAGACTTGTCCCCTGATAATTTTTGCATCCCCTGTTCTATATAAGTGAAAGGATAAGAGTTGTATATTGTAGGCTCTTTTGTATATATAGAAGCGACTTTTTTTAGAAGCATTCTTTCTGGAGATAATTCAATTATTTCACCCCATAGGCCTAAAGGTAGATATGACGTAACTTTTTTAAACAAATCATCATTTAACAGCCAAGGCATCATTTCAATATAATTCTTTCTTATTTCTTCTCTAGTACCAGAGCAATTTATCGATAAGAAATGATTATGCGAATATATCCATCTATTTTTATAACCATTTATTATTCCACCTTCAATATTGAAAATATTTATCGAATCACTAATTGCCAATTGATGAAGTCCATCCTTTGAACTAAGAACTAGAAAGTCAGAATTATACTTTTCCACATCATCTACTGGAGTTTCTTTTACATCAATAAAATAAACTTTTTTATTTACTTTTTTCCCATCTTCATATATTTCGGCAGTTTCATCAACACATTCCCATGTCCCATACAACAAATCCTTTTCAAACTTATTTTCTGTATTAACCCCATTTGTCTCCAATAAGCCGACATAATATTGTACTGTTTCTTGATATTGCGATTCTATCGTTTCACCTCTAGTTAGAGCATCACCATACAATCCGTTCTCTTCATTCGAGCAAGCAACGAAGAAAAGGCTCATAAATGTTAATATTATATTTCTCATATTTCCCTAATGTTTTATATTTATTATGTTTTTCCTTTCATATGTAAATGAGTAGTTATAATAAGGGTTAACATATGTACTCCCATAACTATAATACCCATCATTAGAGTCTCCCCACCCCCAAGTCATGTAATAACGGCGACTAAGTATAGGTATCCACAACATATACCTTCAACCCCTTATACCGTTCCAACACATTATCTGTTATGGAAAGAACTGGTCCCCGCTCATTCGTACATGCGCCTAAAGCGAGAACACCTAACATCATCAATAATAATTTTTTCATAAACCCTCCTAAATATACATTTAGAATTAAATAAAAATAAAATTCCATCATATAGATAAAGCGGGAACTACTGAAAATACTGCTTTAGCAGACCAACTTTAACATTATTTTAACATTTAGTCCGCCAACACGCCGACGACATCACACGAAGCAATGACGACGACGGGGTGGCGGACTTAATCTATTGGATAATGAAAGAAATGTACTAATATCTTTCTTCTATCACTCCCCAATCAATAATTGTCCATAAAGCATTCAGATGATCTGCTCTTCGATTCTGATAATCCAGATAATACGCATGTTCCCATACATCGAAAGTCAACAGAGGATTTAATCCCCGACGCAACGGATTACCCGCATTCCCTTCCTGGGTGATGACCAACTGACCATCTTCATCCGCTGAGAGCCAAACCCAGCCGGAACCGAACAACCCTACCCCTTTCTTCACAAACTCTTCTTTAAATGCCTCGAAACTACCAAATTGAGTCTCAATAGCCTTTGCTAACTTACCCGTAGGACGGTTATCTTCCTTTCGCTCTGCCGTAAACTGAGCAAAATAAAGGTTATGGTTCAGTATCTGTCCGGCATTGTTGAAAACGCCTCCTTCACTCTTCTGCACAATATCTTCCAGGGAAAGGCCTTCGAACGGACTCCCCGGAAGCACAGCATTCAAGTTGTTCACATATGCCTGCAAGTGTTTGCCATGATGAAAACTGAGTGTCTGGGCACTGATCACCGGTTCCAAACCTTCTGCCGGATAAGGCAACTTCATCCATTCAAATTTTCCGTTAACTGGTAGTGTCTTCATGGTGTTTATTTTAATATTTGATTAGCATGTTCCTTTGTCTTAATCTCCTTCGGAGTAATAATCCGCTCGATAACACCTTCCTCGTTAATAATGAAGGTTGTACGGAGAATACCGATATAACTGCGCCCATACATTTTCTTCTCACCCAATACGCCAAACTGCTGCATCAACGACTTGTCCGTATCGGCAATCAGCGGAAACGGCAACTCATACTTCGAGATGAATTTTTGGTGCGACTGCTCGCTGTCAGCGCTCACTCCTACCACAGCATAACCTTGCTTCCGCAACTCCGCATAGTTGTCGCGCAAGCTGCAAGCCTCCGACGTACAGCCCGATGTATTGTCTTTCGGATAAAAGTACAACACCAGTTTTCTACCTGCGAAATCACTCAATCTGATTTCCTCTCCTTTTTCATTCTTTCCCAAAATTTCGGGAGCCTTATCACCTACTTTCATATGCTTCATTTTTAATCTTTCCCAAAGATAAAGGAAAATATCCATTCTTCAAAAAAATAACGTAAACGTTCTCATTGTTAGGAATCGTTACAACATCGGAGTTTTACGTACTTACGTTTTTACATCCTCGGGGATTTCATGTCCTCGGGGATTTGCAATCCCCGAGCCAATAACTGCGGATTTTCAATCCGCGCGGGTCGCAGACCCGCTGTAAACCGCCCTGTGGATTTGGAGATCCACAGGGACAAGACAAGCTAGGCCCTACAAAAATGAACACATAACGCTCATAAGCAAAACATACCTTCACACCTTCACAAAATCGAAGGTACTATGAATCAAACACTTAAATGTTAATAATTGTGTAAATGTGAAGGTAATACCTTCACAAGGCTCGAGTTCATAGGAAGAAATACAAAATAACAGGAACGAAAGTTATCGTTAGCGGTAGTATTTATCGTGTGTTATTCTTCATTTATCGAGTTTTGACACACCATTGTCGACTTTTTGTGCAAAAACATGCAGTTTTTGAATACAAACATCGAGTTTTGAATGAGGGCCTTTTGTCCTTTTGTCCTCGGGGATTTGTAATCCCCGAGTTAACCCTTGCGGATTTCCAATCCGCAAGGGTCGCAGACCCACTGTTAATCCCCCTGTGGATTGCAAATCCACAGGGACAAAGGATTCGAAAATCCACAGGGACAAGTGTTGTTTTTGTTAATATTCTTCCGGCCTTTAGCAAAAAAGCGTGAAGAAAATTGAAGGTGTTTTCCGTGAAGAACGAGCCTCGTTCAAGCGAGCGAAGCGAGGGCGTTTGGCGAGTTTAGGAAAACATGCTTCGATTTTTAGCTTTTTTGCGATCAGCCGGTGACTTTTTTCTTTGGTTCGGTTTCTTTTTTGGT
>CACZBX010000021.1 GCA_902779535.1 uncultured Bacteroidales bacterium | reverse complement strand
ATGTTCAGGACACCACCTACAGCAGAAGAGCCATACAGTACGGAAGCCGGACCCTTCAGCAATTCAATCTTCTCGACCGATGACAAATCCATGAAAGGATAAGAATTATCGATTGCCGAACGTTCATCACGAACACCATCAACCATAATCATGGAGTGATCGAAGCCACGAACTGAAATCTGCTGGAAAGCTCCGTAGGATGTTTGAATTCTTACGCCAGGAATAAACTTCACAGCTTCTTGGATGTCTTGAACATCTCGTTCTACTAAGATCTGAGAGGGCAACGTCGATGTGGCGACTGGTAAGTAACGGGTAGGTACATCCAGTTTCAACGCTCTTGTTTTTGATTGGTCATAGCCAATGACCGTAACTTCTTTTATGGATATCACCGTATCATTGAAATTGGTGTACCCCTTTTGCGTCTGCGCACTTGCAGACATTCCTATTGCAGCAAAGCATAGGAATGAAAAAGCAAACTTCTTCATTAAATAAAAGTTTAAAATGTTATTAATAAGTTTCTGACCCGGAAACTTTGTTAACTGCGGCAATTAGGCAGGTCTCCTGACTTGATTCTTAAGACCTTCCCATTCCAACAAAGGAATAGTGGTTGCAGCATCTAAAACTTCACCAAGTAGATGAAGCCGAATCTTACAGTAGCGGGCACTGCTCCGGTTTTTCACCGGATTCCCTTTTAAAGTCATGCTGAGAAACAGCATGACTCACCTAATTCCGACGCAAAGTTAATCATTTTACCACAACGTTTTATATTTTTTTGCAAAAAACACAAATCAAACATATTTGACAGGAAATATATACAAATTACTAATGTTATTAACTTTTATCCATGATAATTCGTCATTATTCTTTTTTTCTAGTACTTTTGAACAGTAAAATTACATAGTATGAAAAAACTAATATTGATAATCGTATGTTTAATCTCGCTTGTCTGCAAGGGGCAAACAAGCGATTTAATAAACAGCACAAACAACTCTCAAGTCAAAGGAGATGAAAAACTTGCGCTATTGATGGTACATTTTGGTACAACTTATGATAATACTAGAGCATTAACTATAGATGCCATAAATAGCAAGGTGAAACAAATCTTCAAGAATGCAGATGTTTTTGAAGCATACACTTCACGAATTGTTATAAAACGTCTGAAAGAGCGAGGTATCATTAAACAAACACCAATAGAAGTCTTGCTACGCCTAAAAAGCGAAGGATACACGCGGGTAATTGTGCAAGGAACTCATATCATTAATGGCATTGAGCATGAATTATTGCAAAAAGAAGTAGAACAAGTCCGCCCGTTTTTTGATGATATCCGTTTAGGCAATCCTTTATTGAATAATTTGACCGACTCGAAGAGGATAATTGATATTCTCACGCAGAGGCATACGGCCAATGAGAAGAAAAGAGAACATGTCGTTTTTGTAGGACATGGAACGACATCTCCCAGCACTGCTATCTATAGCCAGATAGACTATATGCTAAAAGCTAATGGCTACACCAACTATCATGTAGGAACGATCGAAGGATATCCTACTTATAATACTGTTTTAAAACAACTCAAAGAGAGCAAAGCAAAATCAGTTCTATTAGTTCCATTCATGTTTGTTGCTGGTGATCACGCCACAAATGACATTTCCGTTGATTGGAAAAATAGTCTGGAAGAGGAAAATATCCACGTATTGCTTAAGATTGAGGGGTTAGGACAAATCCCAGAGATACAGGATATAATCATTGAACATATTCGAGAAACTATGAAATAATAGCTTGTTTCCATCAAAAGTCATACTATATAGAAAAGAATCAGCCGGCATCTGTCGGCTGATTCTTTTCTATATTATAATACTTTTTTATTGGCACACTTTGGGTAAGTTTTTCAAGCCTTTACATTCTTCATTCGTTGCTTCAACAATGCTGATTGCATATCCACCGCCTGCTACGGACACCAATTTCAAAACAGACTTAGATGTTACTACACCTTTCTTAATAATATATGCCTGTGGATTGGTCTTATAGTCTGCGTTCTTCGCATCGGCATAGACCGTCGCAATGTATTTCTTACCTGGATCCAGAAAGTTCAAGTTAAGATTCGAGGTATGAGCCTCTTGTCCAGCCACACTTCCAACAAACCAATTATTTGAACCTTTTGCCTTACGAGCTGCTGTGATATATTGCATCGGTTCGGCTTCCAAGTAAATCGATTGATCCCAGTCGAGTGCTACATCTTTGATAAACTGGAATGCATCCGGATGTTTCATATAGTTTTCAGGGAAATCTGCTGCCATCTGTAGAGGACTGTACATCGTGACATAAAGGGCTAACTGTCCACAAATAGTTGAGTTTACGTGTGAGCCGTTGGCACAATCCATCTCAAAGATACCCGGTGTATAGTCCATCGGGCCACCTTGCAAGCGGGTAAACGGTAAGATAGCCGTATGTCCTGGCTTTGAGCCACCGAATGCTTGGTATTCCGTACCACGAGCACTCTCATTTCCTACCAAGTTCGGGTATGTACGACAAAGACCAGTCGGACGGACTGCCTCGTGTGCGTTCACCATGATATGGTAGTCGGCTGCACGCTGGATGGCATTCAGGTAGTGATTGATCTCAATCTGACTGTAATGGTGTTCTCCACGAGGGATGATATTTCCCACATATCCGCTCTTCACTGCATCATAGCCATAATCCTTCATCAGTTGGTATGCACGGTCCATGTGTTTCTCGTAGTTCATGATTGACGAGGAAGTCTCGTGATGCATCATAATCTTCACACCTTTTGAATGGGCGTAATCATTCAATGCCTTGATGTCGAAATCAGGATAAGGAGTTACGAAATCGAAGACATATTCTTTTGAGTTTCCGCTCCAGTCTTCCCAACCGATATTCCAGCCTTCCACCAAGACCTCATCAAACCCATGTTCTGCGGCGAAATCGATGTAACGACGCACATTGGCATTATTGGCAGAGTGACGACCAGAAGGCTTAGCCTTTGAGTAATCGGTCTCACCCAGCTTCACGGTAGGGTATTGATTGGTATAGGCCCAATCACCCTTGCCCGAAATCATCTCCCACCATACTCCAACATATTTAGTAGGATGTATCCAGCTGGTGTCGGCCAGCTTACAAGGCTCGTTCAGATTCAGTATCAGGTTTGATGCCAACACTTTGCGGGCATCATCGGTAATCAGCATCGTACGCCAAGGGCTGGTGCATGGAGTCTGTAAGTAACCTTTCGTGCCTTGAGCATCAGGAGTCAGCCAAGAAGTAAAAGTCATCGTCTTATCGTCCAAGTTCAAGTGCATGGCAGGATAGTTCACCAAGGCAGCCTCATGAAGGTTAATGTAAATACCATTGTCGGTCTTCATCTGCAGAGAAGTCTGTACGCCTGTCTCCGAGAACACCGTCTGCGACATATTATTTGTGACAGCCCCACGCAACAGGCCTCGTATTTCACTTAAACGAGACTGAGTATATTCATACTCCTGCGTATCGTAGTCACCTGCAATCCACCAGGCAGTGTGATCGCCGGTCATGGCAAACTCCGTACGCTCCTCTTTTACGACGAAGTAGTTCAGTCTGCCCTCTTGAGGGAACTCATAGCGCAAGCCAACACCATCATCATACACACGGAAACGGATGTTCATGTTCCGGTTCGTTGCATCCTGAGTGAGTTTCACCAACAATTCGTTGTAGTGATTACGGATCTGGCGGTTCTCACCCCAAACCGGTTGCCAAGTCTCATCGAACGTTGCCGTTTCTTCACTCTTAACCGTAAATCCGTCAAGCAGATTTCCGCCACGGTTACGCATCAATTCGAAGCCTAGCCGACTGGGACGAATCACTTCTTGACCACGGAAAGTCACCTGATAAGTAGGCACAGAGCCATTCAGGCTGAATATCACCTTGATTTCACCATTTGGTGAAGTCACTTCACTGGCATGAATAGCCATGGACAACAATAAACATATTGCCGCGAGGAATGTTTTTCTCATTTGCGAATTATTATAAGTCGTTATTAGTATACGCTTTAGATGAACAAAACAAAATCGTATTCTGTTGGAGAAATTTGCTGATTTCATTTGCTGCAAAGATAATAAATCCGAATAGAATAGTGAGTTCCTATATAAAAAAAATCAGTCAACTTTCGCTGACTGATTCTACTATTACTATACGAATTACTTTTTATTCAGAGATTGGATATATACGACTTGCTATATCTTTCCATCCTTCTGTCGTCTTATATGCATTTACGCTTTCGGCAGGAACATAAACCGGATAGTTATCGGATGCAAATATGCTGACATAGTTTGGCATAAAACTTTTAAAGAATATGCAATAATAGTAAAAAAATCCTTATTTAGCCCCTGCGTCTTGTTAAAGTATATTAACAAAGAGAGAGTGAAACTACTTAGTTTCACTCTCTCTTATTGTCGGGGTACCAGGATTCGAACCTGGGACCCCCTGCTCCCAAAGCAGGTGCGCTAACCGGACTGCGCTACACCCCGAAGGCCTCATTTCTGAAAAGCGATGCAAAGATAGAGGTTATTTTCATATCGACAAAACTTTTTTCGACTTTTTTTAGCCTATTTTACCGCCTCAAACGGAACATCCTCATTCCCAACATATTTAAATAAACGCAAGACGCTACCTTGTCCATCTTTGTTGCTGAAGTTATCTGAGAAATAGTAGAACCCTTCACCTAAAGCACAGATTCCAGTACTTCCAAGAGGAAAATGCCAACCATAAATGCCTGTCAACTCATCTCTCTTGCCTTGTCTCTTCAAAGGAACCACCTTTCCTTTCTTCATATAAGGGATTCCTTTCAGGTTTTCTTTTACACAACGCGAACCATCCGCCAAGAACAGGGAATAGTTCGGAAAGAGCGGCTTCTTCCCCGTATAAACAGCCATCCACCACCCTTTCAGATCCTCATCATACTCCAAATTCTGCACACCATAGTTCGTGTTTCCGGTATAGACAAAGTATTGTCCATTGGGTTTCTGAGGCCCATTTCTATGCAGATTGTTTTGCGACAAGGGATGTTCGTAGGCACTCCATTTTGAGATGTCATACTGCTGCAAGACCTGATAATCATTATCTGTGCGTTGAAGGTCGCTATAAACCCCGTAAGCAACAGTCAAGTAATGCTTTCCGTTTACCTTACCAAATTTCGGCCCGAAGCTGACACCGTCAATGCCGCTACACGCTAAACGATGGGCAAACGACTTTCCATTCACATCCACCTCTGCAAGGTAATCTGCGAGAACCGTTGGCAAATAGACTGTTTTCATAATCCCGTCTTTTTCAGCATCCATATCCATTTGCGTAATCTTTTCCCCATCAAAGATGGCAATATAGAAAGCATTCTCAAATTGCTTGTCCACCTTTTCCATCTTGAGGATACCTTTTCCTATCGAATCATCCTTATATTCTAATGAGCCATACACTCTCCCATCCGCTTTATTGAAAGCCAAGCAGCCTAAGTGGCCGAGCAATCCTTTGACGGTTCCTATTACATTTCCTTGCAAGTCGGTCTTTACCAACATCGTCGTGTACGAATAATAAACCCACTGATGCTGCTTATCTACCGCAAATCCCTGGATATGTCCAGTCTTGAATGGTCCGCAAGAAATGGTATCCGGCCACTGTTGGGCAAATAAAAGGGTAAACATGCCACAACAGAACACCAGAGCAAAGAAAAATCGTTTCATAGGTCAGTTCTTTAGAATTAATACCCAAAAATACAAAATAATCTCCCCAAAACACACTGATTCAGAAGTTTTTTGTATTTTTGCTTCGATGGATTTTAACAAGATGAATATGAATAGATTTATGAAATTAAGTGCATGGTTGCTTGCCGGAGCATTCTGCCTGGCATCCTGTGCCAACAAGACCGCCAACGCTCAGACCAATGAGGACAGCGGCAAGAATGAACCCATCGTATTCCTGACCAAACAGATCACTCCGGATGCCTTAGTGAAAATCTACAAGGCATTAGGTCGTGAAGCCAAAGGAAACGTAGCTGTAAAGATCTCAACTGGCGAATCTGGTAATCCGAATTATCTGAAACCGGAGTTGATTGGCAAGCTGGTGAACGAAGTGAACGGAACGATCGTAGAATGTAATACGGCTTACGGTGGGAAACGTGATACCTTCGAAGAACATTGGAAAACCATCAAAGAACATGGATTCGATGTGTTCAAAGTGGACTTGATGGATGAGGAAGGCGAATTCAAGATCCCTGTCCAAGACACGAAGCACATCAAATATGATATCGTAGGCTCTCACCTGAAGAACTATGATTTCATGATCAACCTGGCTCACTTCAAAGGGCATCCAATGGGCGGACTCGGTGGCGTCTTGAAGAATGCCAGCATCGGAGTAGCCTCAGCAAACGGTAAGGCAAACATCCACACTGCCGGATATCAAGAAGTTGTAGAAGGGCTGTGGAGCCATACAGACAATCAGGACGGTTTCCTTGAATCCATGGCTGCAGCAGCACAAGCCGTTCACGACTATTTTGGTAATGGAGAACGTATCCTTTATATTTCCGTCATGAACAACATGACTGTCGACTGCGACTGTGTTGCCAATCCTGAGCCTGTGAAACTGAAGGATTACGGTATTCTTGCTTCATTGGATCCTGTTGCACTCGATAAGGCTTGCGTAGACATCATCTTCAACATGCAACCAAGCGAAGGAAACGATAACCAACCATTGATCCAACGTATCAACCAGCAACACGGCATCCTAACCATTGAGCATGCTGCAAAGATTGGTCTGGGTAGTTTGAAATACAAGCTGGTAAACATTGATGAATAAACCAATCATCGGATAAAAGCAATCGGGGTGCCCAATTGAGCACCCCGATTTACTTTTCTATCGTTGAACAAATTATTTCAAAAGATCCAATTTTTTAAAGCACTTAACCAGCTTCTCTACAGCATAGTCGACTTGTTCTTTCGTATGTGTAGCCATCAGAGCAACACGAACCAACGTATCCTGAGGAGCACATGCCGGAGGAATAACCGGGTTAATGAATACACCTTCGTCTAAGGCCAACTTCGTCACATGGAAAGTCTTGTCAACGTCACGAACATACAAAGGAATGATCGGACTTTCAGTATTACCAATCTCAAAGCCAGCATTGCGGAAACGATCCAATGCATAGTTGGTAATCTTCCACAAATTCTCACGACGCTCCTTATCCTCCTTCATGATATGAAGAGCCTCCATTGCTGCTGCTGTTGATGCAGGTGTCAGGCTGGCGGAGAAGATATATGTACGTGAACTGTGTCGCAACCAGTTGATGGTATCATGGTCGGCAGCGATAAAACCACCGATAGAAGCCAACGACTTCGAGAATGTACCCATGATAAGGTCTACCTTATCGCTCAAGCCGAAATGATCACAAACACCTCTACCCTCACGACCGAAGACACCCAATCCGTGCGCTTCATCCACCATCAAAGATGCGTTGTACTTTTCTTTCAGGCGTACGATTTCAGGCAGATTAGCCAAGTCGCCTTCCATCGAGAAAACGCCATCCACTACGATCAACTTAATAGCATCCGGATTACATCTCTTCAATTCTTTCTCCAGCGCTTCCATGTCGTTGTGTTTGAACTTCAGCTGAGTAGAAAAAGAAAGGCGGCGGCCATCCACGATAGAAGCGTGGTCGCGGTCGTCGCAGATAATATAATCATTACGGTCGGTCAAGTCGGAAACAACACCCGCGTTGACACTGAATCCGGTTGAATAGACCAAAGCCTCATCCTTTCCTACGAACTCAGCCAGTTCCTTCTCCAACTGAACGTGCAAGTCCAATGTTCCATTCAAGAAACGAGAACCGGCACAACCTGTTCCGTACTTTTTAGTTGCCTCGATGGCAGCATTAATAATTCGTTGATCATAAGTCAGGCCCATGTAGGAATTTGAACCAAACATCAAGACTTTCTTACCATCCATCGTAACCTCAGTATCCTGATGACTGTCGATTTCACGGAAATAAGGGTATACACCCAATGCCTGATACTTCTGCGGGACCCGATATTTACTTAGTTTTTCTTGTAATAAACCCATACCTATTTGACTATGGTGTAAGTAGTACTTACTTCTTTAATTAATAATCAAATTAACTAACCGTTTGTTTCAAGGCATATCCTTGCAACAAACCAGGCTGCAAAGATAACAAATATTCATTAATAATACTCTTTTTTTCAAAAAAATTGTTTGATTATGGAATTCTTTCAGATTTCGCGTTCTTTCATTTTGCAAAGTTATTAACTTTGCACCTGATTCCATAACCGAAAATATCGATATGTCAGGCAAAAAATCAATCATATTCGTTGTCAATCCGATTTCTGGGACCGAAGGCAAAGAGGCAATCATCAAGAAGATAGAGGAGCACATCAACCGCGACCTATACGACTTCCAGATTGTCAAGACAGCCTATGCGGGACATGCCGAAGAGATTGCCCGAAACGCAGCACGACTGTTTACCGATATCATCGTTGCGGTGGGTGGTGATGGTACCGTCAATGAAATAGCCCGAGGCATCGTCCATACGGATTCGGCATTAGGAATCATCCCGTGCGGATCGGGCAATGGATTAGCCCGGCATCTGCATATTTCTTCCGACCCTCTGGCAGCAATCGACCTTATTAATACAGGTTATCGCCTTTGTATCGATTATGGAAAGATCAACAACAAACCATTCTTCTGTACTTGTGGTGTAGGCTTTGATGCGTTCGTCAGCCTCAAGTTCGCAGATTCAGGGAAAAGAGGCCCAATCACCTATATCCAAAACACGTTGAAAGAGGTGCTTACCTACAAACCGGAAACGTATGAGATTGAGAATGAAGAGATGTCGTTCAAGCATAAAGCGTTCCTCATTGCTTGTGCCAATGCGTCGCAATATGGGAACAATGCGTATATCGCCCCACAAGCGTCGCTGACCGACGGTTTGCTGGACATCACCATCTTGGAGCCTTTCACGGTCCTGGATGTACCTTCCCTCGCATTCCGGCTGTTCAACAAAACCATTGACCAGGATTCTCGCATCAAGACCTATCAGACGAAAAGAGTGACCATCCACCGAACACAACCTGCCGTCATACACATCGATGGCGATCCGGTGATGGACGAGGCCGAATTGAATGTTGAGATTGTTCCAAAAGGATTGAACGTCATCACCTCTCCTAATATCGAGAAATCAGAACCTCAGAATTTCTTACAACAATTGTCTGAATTGTTGACCGGCTTAAGCCCAATCAACATGAAGAAATAAGGCTTCTGCTATAGTTTCAGATAGAAATCCTTGGTCAGTTCGCGATAGGCCTCACTATATGCTCCTGACGCATCCCTCAAAGCGATCCATTCGGATATATATCCCCCCGACTTTCTGCGTAGTTCGAGCATGACACGCTTGACAGGCGACGATGCTTTTGTCATTATTTCTGCCTGCCTGCACGGATATAATTTAAATTCCAATGCCAAACTCCAGAAAGAATCCAATGCTTCAGAAGGAAGGATGACCGAGAACAGCCCATCGTCACTGAGCAAAGAATCCACACTGCGGAGCAACTCCCGGAAACTTAAGTTGTCGGTATGACGAGCCAGAGCGCGTTGATGATCTGGCGACTTCAGGTTATCTACGAAATAAGGAGGATTTGAGACGATGCCATCGAACCGAACATCTACCGAAAACTCCCGAACATCCTGATGGATCACCTCAATCCTGTCACTCCATGGTGACCGAAGTACGTTCTCCTTCGCTTGTTCCACGGCATCTGCATCCAAATCAACTGCCGTAATGATCGCTTTACTTCGCTGGGCAACCATCAAGGCTATAATACCGGTACCCGTGCCGATATCCAAGACACGGCGTGCCTGAGCCACATCCGCCCATGCGCCCAGCAAGACGGCATCAGTCCCTACTTTCATGGCACATCGGTCGTGGTAGACTTCAAAATGTTTAAAAGCAAAACGATCATTCGACATACTTCAACAAACTTTTCGCCGTAAAATTAATGATATTTCATTCACGAAGTCCGATGAAAGCCCCGAATAATTCGAACTTTATACATTTTTAAATATCCCTTTTTCGATATACCGAGAGATTTGTATAACTTTGTACGCTTAATTGAGGAAGAATCAACACTTCTATTGAAATACGAAGGAGAAAGTATGAGTACAAATAAGAAATATAACGACTTCATGATGAGACACGAAAATGATGAGGATATCTCCATGTTAACAGAAATACAAACAGATCCGGGATTCATCTCTACCAATGACTTGGATAAAGAGATTCCGATCATGCCTTTGCGTAACATGGTCATGTTTCCTTCAGTCGTTATGCCCATTACAGTCGGTCGTCCATCGACCCAAAAACTGATTAATACAGCATTCAAGAAGAAACAGCCTATCGCTATCGTCTGTCAACTTCAAGCCGAGACCGAAGAACCTGACTACAATGATCTTTATCATACAGGAGTTATCGCACAAATCCTGCGGGTATTTGAAATGCCCGGAGGGAATAACACCGTCATCTTACAGTCGAACGGGCCGAAAGTTCACGTAGATAAGATTACCTCTACCTCACCTTTCCTGATGGGTGAAATCACACCGATCGAAGAAGAAAGAGAGATTGCCAACAAGACTGAATTCAAAGCCCTGCTGGATACGTGCAGGGATCTGACATCCAAATACATCGAGAAATCAGAGAAACTAAGTCCCGACACCGTCTTTGCCATCAAGAACTTAGGTGATGCCGAGATTCTGGTGAATTTCGTATGCTCTAACTTCCCCTTCTCCGTCGAGGAAAAGATGATGTTGTTAGAACTGGATTCCTTGAAGGACCGTATGTACAAATTGGTTCAGATACTGAACCGTGAAATACAGTTGGCCGATATCAAACAGAATATCCAGATGCGGACACGCGAGGATATCGACCGCCAACAAAAGGAATATTTCCTTCAACAACAGATCAAGAACATCCAAAACGAGTTGGGTGGAGGCTCTGAAGACGAGATTGCTGAACTGCGACAAAAAAGCAGGAAGAAAAAGTGGAGCAAGGAGATTAATGACATCTTTGAAAAAGAACTCTCCAAGCTGGAACGTATCCACCAGCAGTCACCCGACTACAATGTGCAGCTGTCTTATCTGCAAACCTTACTCGACCTTCCATGGAACGAGTATACGACTGATAACCTGAATATCAAGAATGCAGAGCGCATCCTGAACCGAGATCATTACGGACTGGAGAAAGTTAAGGAACGCATCCTTGAACATCTGGCTGTGTTGCAGTTAAAGGGAGATATGAAATCACCCATCATCTGCCTGTATGGTCCTCCGGGAGTGGGTAAAACCTCATTGGGTAAGTCGATTGCCGCTGCCTTGAAACGCAAATATGTGCGTATGTCATTGGGCGGTGTTCACGATGAAGCAGAGATCCGTGGCCACCGGAAGACCTATATCGGTGCAATGCCGGGCCGTATCATCAAAGGCTTGATCAGAGCCGGCTCGTCAAATCCTGTCATCATCCTGGACGAAATCGATAAGTTGAGCAGTGACGCACACGGCGATCCAAGTTCTGCCATGCTGGAGGTTTTAGACCCTGAACAAAATGGGACATTCCACGATAATTATATTGATGTAGACTACGATTTGTCGCACGTCCTCTTTATTGCAACTGCCAATAACCTGAGTACGATTCCGGCTCCGTTGCTCGACCGTATGGAACTGATTGAAGTGAGCGGATACATCACCGAAGAGAAGATAGAAATCGCTCGCCGTCACCTTATCCCGAAGGAACTTGAAGCCAACGGTATGAAGAAGGACGAAGTGAAATTCTCCAAGGCTGCCTTGGAGGAGATCATCGAGAACTACACGCGTGAAAGCGGTGTCCGTGAACTGGAAAAGAAGATCAATAAGATTATGCGGAAGATAGCCCTTCACATGGCACGAGAAGGTTATCCGCAAACAAAGAATGTGAAGCCAGCCGACTTAAAAGAGTTGCTGGGCATACCGGAATATAGTCGCGACAAATATCAAGGCAACGAATATGCCGGTGTCGTGACAGGATTGGCATGGACTTCTGTCGGAGGTGAAATACTCTTTATCGAGACCAGCCTGAGCAAGGGAAAAGGCAATCGCCTCACCCTGACCGGAAACCTCGGCGACGTGATGAAAGAATCAGCCATGCTGGCGTTGGAATATATCAAGGCCCACTCACGGTTGTTGAACTTACACGACGAGATTTTCGACAACTGGAACATTCATGTGCACGTCCCTGAAGGAGCAATCCCGAAAGACGGGCCGTCGGCAGGTATTACCATGGCTACCTCACTGGCCTCTGCGCTGACACAACGGAAAGTCAAGCCGAACCTGGCCATGACCGGAGAGATTACGTTACGAGGAAAAGTACTACCGGTCGGCGGTATCAAAGAAAAGATCCTGGCTGCAAAGCGTGCCGGCATCAAGGAAATCATCTTGTGCGAAGACAACCAAAAGGATATCTCTGAAATCAATCCGATCTACTTGGAAGGACTCACCTTCCATTACGTAAAGGACATCAAGGAAGTCTGGAAGATTGCCTTGACCAATGAGAAGGTAAAGGACGCGATCGACTTTGAGAAAATTCTGGAAGAGGACAAAAAGAAAGAAGAAGAGAAGAAATGAAGTTTGAACTACAATATACCGATTCCAAATCCAATGCTCGTGCGGGCCTTATCACGACAGATCATGGTCAGATACAAACACCGATCTTCATGCCCGTCGGCACAGTCGGCTCAGTCAAAGCCGTCCATCTGCATGAGTTGAAGGAGGATATCAAAGCCCAGATCATATTAGGAAATACGTATCACCTCTATCTTCGTCCCGGACTGGACGTGCTGGAACAAGCCGGCGGACTGCATAAGTTCAATGGCTTCGACCGTCCGATGCTGACCGATTCGGGTGGCTTTCAGGTCTTTTCCCTCACCGGTATCCGAAAGATGAGAGAGGAAGGTGTCGAGTTCCAATCACATATAGACGGTTCCAGACACATGTTCACCCCAGAAAGGGTGATCGATATTGAGCGGACCATCGGTGCCGACATCATGATGGCTTTCGATGAATGTACACCCGGAACGGCAGAATACAAATATGCCAAGGAATCCATGGAACGGACACACCGTTGGCTCGACCGTTGCTGGAAAAGATTCCAGGAGACAGAGCCGAAATATGGTTATTCCCAAGCCCTCTTCCCGATTGTACAAGGATGTATCTATCCTGATTTGCGCCGACAATCGGCAGAATACATCGCTTCGAAAGAAGCCGACGGCAATGCCATCGGCGGATTGGCTGTCGGTGAGCCTACCGAAAAGATGTATGAGATGATTGAACTCACCAACGAAATACTTCCGAAGGATAAGCCGCGCTACCTGATGGGCGTCGGCACCCCGATGAACATACTCGAAGCAATTGAGCGCGGTGTCGATATGTTCGATTGTGTGATGCCAACGAGGAACGGTCGGAACGGAATGTTGTTCACCAAGAACGGCATCATGAACATGAAGAACAAGAAATGGGAGAACGACTTCTCCCCGATTGAGGAAGACGGAGACTCCTATGTGGATACGGCATACAGTAAGGCTTATCTCCGCCACCTGTTCCACGCACAGGAACTGCTGGCGATGCAGATTGCCTCCATCCACAACCTCTCGTTCTACCTGTGGCTTGTCGGCGAAGCAAGAAAACATATCATCGAAGGCGACTACACCTCGTGGAAAGCAACGATGATGAAACGCGTCTCAACCAGATTATAAGGAACATGAAGGAAGGATTCAAACAATGTCTCATGGAGTGTAAGTCTTTTGTAGAAAAGATTAAGGCTCTCCCCGCTTGGCTTAGTGAACATCGGGACGATTTCAAGCCAACCAAGGAATGGCTGCACCTCAGACATTGGTTGAAACGACTGGACACCTACATCATCAAGAAGTTTCTTGGGACCTATTTCTTTGCCATTGCCTTAATCATTTCCATTGCCGTTGTCTTCGACATTAACGAGAACATCGACCGGTTCATCAACAATAAGGCACCAGTAAACGCGATCATCTTCGACTACTACCTCAACTTCATTCCATATTTCTCGAACCTGTTCAGTCCGCTGTTCGTCTTCATTGCCGTCATTTTCTTTACAGCCAAGCTGGCCGAGAACTCCGAAATCATTGCGATGTTCTCAACCGGCATGAGTTTCAAACGAATGATGAGGCCATATATGATTTCCGCCGCAATCATATCCATCCTGACTTTCTATCTTGGAGCCTATATCATCCCGCGCGGCAATGTAACCCGACTTGATTTCGAGGACCGCTACAAGAAGAAAAAGAAGGTGGAATACGTGCGGAACGTCCAGTTGGAAGTCGACAACGGCGTGATTGCATACATCGAGCGGTACGAGAACTACAACAAGACCGGTTATCGGTTCTCATTAGACAAGTTTGAAGATAAGAAACTTGTCTCCCATCTCACCGCCAGCAGCATTACCTACGACACGACATCCGTTCATAAATGGAAGATCAAGGATTATATGATCCGAGAGATGGAAGGCATGAAGGAAAAGATTACGAAAGGTTCCGAGATTGACTCCATCATCAAGATGGAACCGCAGGACTTCCTCATCATGAAGGGCCAGCAACAGACGATGACCAACCCTGAATTGAGCGACTATATCAGTAAACAGAAGAAGCGTGGCTTTGCCAACATCAAGGAGTTCGAGATCGAATACCATCAACGTATCGCCATGTCGTTCGCCGCATTTATTCTGACCGCCATTGGGGTCTCACTTTCATCACGGAAAGTCAAGGGTGGCATGGGATTGTACTTGGGAATCGGACTGGCACTCAGTTTCTCGTATATCTTATTCCAGAAGTTATCATCCACGTTTGCCGTCAACGGAAACATGCCGCCAATCATAGCGGTGTGGATTCCAAACATTCTCTACACCTTTATCGCCATCTATCTATATCGGAAGGCCCCGAAATAAGACGAGGTTCCTATTCAAGCATTTTTTCGATGGCCGGACGCCAGTCTTCACCGTTCGCAGGAAGATAGGTGCGCAACCCTAATTGCTCGGCTATCCGTACATTGGCCAAGCCATCATCGACAAACAAGGTCTCTTCTGCTTGCAGCTGGGCATGCTCCATCATATATTGGAAGATTTCGACCGAAGGTTTCACCATTTTCATCTGATAAGAAAGGAACAGTTCGTCGGCATACTCACTCAATGCCTTGCCCGCTGGCGTGAACTCCTTACTCAAAGCCCAACTCATCATAAAAGGATTGGTATTACTCAGTATATAGACCCGATACCCACGCCGCCGCAAGTCAGATAAGTACTCCAGCTTACAGGCTTCCACGCCCTTCACATAGCCGGTCCATGCGTACACACAGTCGTCAAAAGAGAGTGTGCGCCCAGCCATTGCACCAAGCTTTTCCTGAAAGATCTCAGGCGTGATCGATCCGTCCTCGATTTCCAGGAATATCCCGTTTTGCTTATACAGGTCGAGGTAAGTATCCGCTTCCTCCACTCCTATTTCCTTGAATCGACGCACAGCCTTGTCACGGTCAATGTCCATGATGACACCGCCAAAGTCAAAGACTATATTCTTAATCTTTCCCATATCCACAATTATTCCGTGCAAAGATACAGACTTTCCCATCAAGACAAAAGTCAAAACGATATTTCACCCAAAAAAAAGCGAAAATGATTTGGAATGTTAGAAAAAGTACGTAAATTTGCACCCGTCAATTTAAAAAGGCACTCACATTTGGTTCCGTAGCTCAATTGAATAGAGCATCTGACTACGGATCAGAAGGTTTAGGGTTTGAATCCCTACGGAATCACTTGACGAGAGCGGAATGACAGGGTTCCGTAGCTCAATTGAATAGAGCATCTGACTACGGATCAGAAGGTTTAGGGTTTGAATCCCTACGGAATCACCTGACGAGAGGTTGTATCGTATGATACAACCTCTTCTTTTTCCCCACTCCTTCAACCTCCTCATCGAATCAAAATGCAATAAACTTTAAAAAGAGATTGTTTTTCTAAGTTTTTTTCGTGATTATTTTCTGATTTCTCATTTAAATATGTAATTTTACCCCGAATATGTGTTTTTAAGGAAGCAGATTGTTTAATGAACTAATTTTAGAATTTTGCATCATGAAGAAAATTGGAATCATCTTGGCTTTTATCGGACTTGTTCTGCCGGCTCTTTCTCAAGAATCAGGCAACCGTTACTACATGTCTTTTTTTGCCAAGCATTATCAAGTTAGCATCTTGAACTATGAGAACGAAGGGTATTGCGTGAAAATGGACCTCGAATCATCGAACACTGCTGTTACTGCCGAGTTGTACGTGAAGTATGCTAACCTACCGAACTTTATCATTAACATGGAAATCATCAAATCACAGTTTGCTAAGTACACGAAGCAAGCCGTAAATGATAATGCACGCAGCATGGAGATAAAATTGGACTCTTGGTTCAAACGAAACTTTATCATCTATAAGACGCGCACACATATCTATCAGGACGATGGCATCAAAATGAAGGCATATTTCGAGGTGAAAGACGACGGACAGTGTATTGCCGTCATTGAATCGCCGACATTCAAAGCGCCAAAGAGCCATACGGTTGCTGAAACAAACTCATTCATCATCTTCCAAACCGTGGACGAGTTCGATGATTTCATCAACGTATTGAAGAAATTCGAAAAATAAGACTGAACAATAAGATGAAGAGGAAGCACCACATAGATGCTTCCTCTTTTTTATGCTTTTCACCAAGGTGACAAAGGTTTATCACACAGGTGAAAAAAGTTTATCACATAGGTGAAAAGGGTTTATCACACAGGTGATAAACCTAATATGTCAAGGCACGAGCCTGCATAAATGTTATTTTTATCAGGTCGTCATGAAACTTCTCTGTCTGGTAAAAGGCAACCCGAATAAAGGTTTTCTACTTTTACCTCCTCATCGCTTTCTGTGTGCCGCAAGGTCACATAAAGGACCCCAAGGATGACTAATACCAAAGCAAAAGAGGCCAACATAACACTATACCTAACTTTACTTGTCATAATTATATAGATGTAAACGTTTATTCTAAATCAAAACGCAAGTCGAGCAAGTCTTTCAGTGATGAAGATGCTTCGTCCGACTTTCCTGCCTGCTGCATGCGTGCTTTACGAAAGGCGATCGTTTGCCGCAGACTGAACTCACAGCCACAGTATTGCTGATTGTAGAAACACTGTTCCTTGATGATGGCACTACGGCGGTCGGACAGTCCTCCCTTTCGCCAGTTCTGAGTCCAGAACTGCACATCGGGATAGAGCGAGACGGCGTACGCTCCGGCCTCTGCCACTTGATCGAGCGACTTCCAACGGCTGGATGCAAGTGTGGTGGTCAGGATTTTAAACCCATGTTCATGCGCATATTGTGCAGCTTTCGTCAAGCGAAATTTGAAACACATCAGACATCTGGCCCCTCGTTCCGGTTCATCTTCCAAGCCTCTCACCTGCTCTCTCCAAGAGAGATGGTCGTAATCGGCATCAACCACCGTCAATCCAAACGACTGTGCGTAACGGATGCACTCTTCCTTGCGGATGTCGTACTCTTTTTGCGGGAAGATGTTGGGATTGCAGAAGTACAACGTGGGATGTACGTCGTTCTGCATCATCCATTCAATGATGGCCGACGAACAAGGAGCACAGCACGTGTGCAGCAATACTTCACGTGTACCCTCGGGAACCTGTATCTGATATTTCTTGTGCATGGATCAGAAGGGGAAGAAAAGCGGCAAGACGAAGATCATGATCAAGCCCATGAGCAACTGCATCGGACCACCGACCTTCACGTAATCCATGAACGTGTACTGTCCGGGCGTCATGACCAACGCATTGGCAGGCGTTGAGAACGGTGAGACAAAGCACATGCTTGCACCGTAAGTGACGGCGAACAAGAATGGTACAGGGTTCAGACCCAAAGCAGTCGCACTACTCATGGCGATTGGAGCCATGAGCACAGCCGTTGCCGTATTACTGATAAACAATGTCATGAAGGAAGTCGTGAAATAGATGCCCGCCAGGAGTGCATATGGTCCGAACGAGCCCAGTCCACTAACCAACGAACCGGAAATCAGCTCCGACACGCCGGTCTTTTCCAAGGCAAGCGACATCGGCATCAAGCCGCCAATCAGGAAGATACTCTCCCAGTTAATGGTTTTATAAGCCGCTTCCACGTTGCGGAAGCACCGCGTCAGGATCATCAACATACTGGCGATGAGCACTGCCGTCACAGGCTCCACTGGAATAAAGTCGAACACCATCATCACCACCATCAAGACCATGATTGCAGCAGCTAAAGGAGCCTTATAATCCAACGTTACCTTGGCGGCCTCAGCCAAAGGTTGTCCCAGAACCACCCAGTTTGTATCTTCATGGCTGAGTCGTTCGATGTTCTGCCACGTTCCTTGCACCAGCAGCACATCGTTTGCATGAAACTTTATATTCGCAATATTATCTTTCAGGTATTCATCCTTGCGTTGGATCCCCAATACATTCACGTTATACTTATCGCGGAAATCCGTGTCACGGACCGTCTGATTAACCAGGTTCGACGACGGCATCAAGACAATCTCAGCAATACCAATGTCATAGAAGGCAAGTGCATCGGCTGCCGTGTCGGTCAACTTGCGTTCTTCCTCATCGTAAACCTCCAACTGATAATCTTTGGCAAACTGATGGACATTTTCGTTCTCACCCGTCAGGAACAGGATGTCTCCGTTCTGCAATACGGTATCAGCGTCCACGAATTTCTGCTCGATATTCTTGAAAAGGTTGTTCTGTGCCACATCTCCACGGCGCACTTCCAGGATATTCAGGTGATATTTGTTACGCACATCCAGTTCGATGATCGTTTTCCCCTGGATGGAAGAGAACGAACGCACCTTCAGTCGAGAGAGGTTGCTCAACAACCCATATTCCTGCACCAGTTCGCTCAGTGACTTCTTCACCTTCTTGTTTGGCTCATTCTTGTTTTCCGATTTCGAGAGGAACAGTTTGCTGAGTATCAACAGGATGACCGTACCCACAACCACACAGACCAAGCCTACGGGAAGGAATGTCAGGAATTTCAGGTCTTGTCCTCCAGCGGCATGGAGTGTCTGCTGAATGACCAAGTTCGGCGGTGTACCGATCAACGTCATCATACCGCCTAGACTACTCGCAAAAGCCAGAGGCATCAAGATTTTGCGAGTACTCATGTTGATGCTCTGAGCCATGCTGACAACGATCGGAAGCATCAAGGCCACCGTTCCGACATTGCTGACTAAACCACCGAGGCATGCCGTCACCATCATCACCAGAATGAACAAAATGAACTCGTTCTTCCCGGCCAGCTTCAGCAACTTGGCACTGATCAGCTTCGCCAAACCTGTCTGCAAGATGGCTCCGCTCACGATAAACAAGCCAACCATCATGACAACAACCGAGTTGGAGAAGCCCGACAAGGCCTCTTCGACCGTCACTATTTGGAACACCAACAACGCGATTAACGCACATAAGGCAACAATATCCGAACGCACCTTTCCATTCACAAAGAAGATGGTGGCTATGATTAAGATAATAATGGTTGTTATCATAAATACACTATTTACTCGTTTCAAACACAAATGTAAGAAATATGAAGAATAAATTGAAACTAATCCGACAATCTTTCTAAAAATTAAAGTTAAAACATTACATTTGTAAAAATAAAAAGATAGCTATGTATAGCGACAAAAGACATATTCTCCAGTTGGTGGCCTTACTGAAAGCCCATCAGGTAAAACATATCGTGGTTTGTCCGGGTGGTCGGAACGCTCCTATCGTTCATACGCTTGCACAGATCCCTGAATTCACCTGTTATCCAATCACCGATGAGCGAAGTGCCGGCTTCTTTGCCTTAGGTCTGGCACAGCATGGAGGCAGTCCGTCGGCGATCTGCTGTACATCCGGTTCTGCCTTGCTCAATATCTATCCGGCTGTGGCAGAGGCTTTCTATCAACAAGTCCCGCTGATCGTCATCTCGGCCGACCGAGGTGCAGCATGGATTGGACAGATGGACGGACAGACCATCCCACAAAAGGAAGTGTTCCAGTCGTTGGTGAAATGCTCAGTTTCCTTGCCCGAGATACAAACCGAAGAGGATGCCTGGTTCTGTAACCGACTCATCAACGAGGCTATCCTCGAGACTTCGCATCATGGGAAAGGTCCGGTACACATCAACGTGCCGATCTCCGAGCCTGTTTATCGTTTCGGCACAAAGGAATTGCCCGATGAACGGGTTATCATGCGGTATCAAGGACTGAGCCTATACGAAAAAGGCTATCAAGAACTGGTACAGAAACTGAACAGTTTCCAGAAACGCATGGTGGTTGTCGGACAGATGAACCTGATCTATCTGTTCGAGAAGAAATATGTGAAGGCCCTCTACAAACATTTCGCATGGTTCAGCGAACAACTTGGTAATCAGACAGTACCCGGAGTGCCTATCCGCAACTTCGACACGGCTATCTATGCGATGCCGAACGAAAAGCGAGAGGCTTTACGCCCTGAACTACTGATAACATACGGCGGACACGTCGTTTCTTCACAGCTGAAGAAGTACCTGCGGAAATATCCGCCTAAGGAACATTGGCATATAAGTACCGACGGGAAGATTGTGGATACATTCGGCTGTCTTACAACGGTCATCGAGATGAATCCTTTCGAGTTTCTCGAACGAATTGCTTTCTTGCTCGACAACAAACCGACAAATTATCCGCTGGCTTGGGAAAACTATTGCAAGACCATTCCTGAACCAACGTTCGCCTACTCAGAACCCATGGTTATCGGACAGTTGATTCATTCTTTGCCGACACCCTGCTCGTTGCATTTGGCAAACAGCTCGACCGTCAGATACGCCCAACTGTTCAATCTGGCACCCGAGATAGAGGTCTGTGGTAACCGCGGTACAAATGGCATCGAAGGATCCCTCTCAACTGCCATCGGCTATGCAGCCCTTTCCCACCAACTGAACTTTGTCATTATTGGTGACCTCAGTTTCTTCTACGATCAAAACGCTTTGTGGAACAGTCATGTACAGTCGAACGTCCGCATCTTGCTCATCAACAACGAAGGAGGAGAACTGCTGCATAACCTTCCGGGCATGGAGAAAGACGAACAGTCGCGGGCCATCGTCTGCGGCGCTCACCATACCTCAGCCAAGGCATGGGCTGAAACGAGCGGATTCGACTATGCCGAAGTGAAGGACGAAGCACAATGGAACGCCATACTGCCAACGTTCACATCAACCGAGCCAACCGAGAAACCGATGCTTGTCGAAGTGTGGACCAACAAAGCCAGCGATACCGCCCTGCTAAGAGAATACTATCACCAAATCAAAGAAAGGTTATGATTGAAAGGGACTATATCATGCGACTGATTCGGCAGTTTATGGCTGCCATCGCTCGTTTTCTCGACAAGAAAGGACAACAGGACGACGACGAAAAGATCAAGGAGTTGTACGAAACCTACTTTGGCGACTATACCTTCTTCCATGCTGCCACGCTCGACGAAGTGATGGAATCTTTCCAAAAGTATCCCGAAGGCGAGCGGATCTACCGCATCGAGATGTTGGCCGAACTCTACTTTCGTGAAGCCGACCTGAGAAGTGAGCCGCTGCGTGAAGAGATGCTCGAAAAAGCATTCAACCTTTTCTCGTTCGTCGACCGAAACAGCAAGACCTATTCATTTGAACGAATCAACAAAATCAACGAAATACAAACTAAAAGGAAAAAAGTATGAGAACAATTATTCGAACCGCTTTATTCGCCGGCCTCTGCTGCCTCATGTTAGGCACAGTATCCTGCGGTAAAAAAAAAGCGAATCCACAGAATGAAGAAGATTTAGACTTAAAGTATGCAACAGAGTTGCTGAAGAAAGGTACACAGGCACCTGATTTCACTTTGCCTTCACCCGATGGGACGAATATCTCACTAAGCGACTTCAAAGGAAAATATGTCGTGCTCGACTTCTGGGCAAGTTGGTGTCCCGACTGCCGGAAGGATGCTCCGGAAGTGGTAAGGGCATATAACCAATTCAAAGACAAAGGCATCGCCTTTGTTGGTGTGTCTTTCGATACCGACAAGGAAGCATGGCAGAACGGCATCAAGGAATACAACATTCAGTATCCTCAGGTGAGCGAACTCAAGAAGATGAAAGAGACAAAGATTTACAGCGATTATCACATCAACTGGATTCCATCGATGTACATCATTGATCCCGAAGGAAAAGTCGTCATGGGAACGGTCATGATAGAAAAACTGTTCAAGCAACTGGAGAGTCTGACGAAATAAAGTACGCATAAAAAATAAGAGAGCGGGGATCTGTCTTTAGTTGACAGATCCCCGCTCTTTTATAGTCCCTAATCATAGACGGAGTCTTCGCCAGATAAAACGTGGAACCATCCGCCAGAAGAAAGTGAGACACCTCCACCGTCCATCAATCACAGCCACATGTTTCTTTCGATAGATAGCCGAAAGAATCTGCTTCGATACTTTTTGCGGATTCATCAACATCGGATAATGGTTGTCGCCGCCTAACAAGTCGGTATCAACAAAGCCCGGACGGATATCGGTAAAAGCAATGTTTAAGTTCCGGGCATGGGCTTGTTGCTCCAAGGCTTCGATGTAGCAATTCTGGAACGCCTTTGTTGCCGAATACGAAGGAGCAGGTCCAAGACCTTTCGTTCCGGCGATGGAACTGATGACAGCAATATGTCCGCCTCCATGGGAAGCCATATACTGAAAGGCAGCGTTTACCATACGCGTAAAGCCTAAGGCATTCGTCTGGACTGTATTCAGTTCAATATCAGAAATGAGTTGCGGATTCTTTTTGCCGATGCCAGCTGAATAAAACAACAAGTCCATTCCCCCTAACTGCTCCACCAGATGCAGGAACAAGTCGGCTGCGTCCGCCTGATTCACGTCGATGCGTTCACAAACGAGTTCGGGATAGGATTCTTTGAGACTTATCAGTCGATCTAGACGGCGTGCAGCCACGCCTACCTGCCATCCATCATTCAGCAAAAGCTTGGTAACTTCCAGGCCCATGCCCGAACTGGCTCCGATGACGACTGCTTTTCTCATGGAACCTATTCAAAGATATCGTCCAATCCGACATTGGGATCGATTGTCGTTTCACTTTCTAAGATATCACCGCACGGGTTGAATCCTTCCGGTATCTGGAAAGTCTCATCTTGCGTATATCCCAGGGAGGTATCCTTATAGACTTTCTGCATATAAAGACCATAAATCGGCAACGCCATGGAAGCCCCCTGACCATAGAGCATCGTGTCGAAGTGGATTGCACGGTCTTCACCGCCAACCCACGTGCCGCTGACAAGCGACGGCGTGAATCCCATGAACCAGCCGTCAGAATTATTGTTCGTCGTTCCCGTCTTACCGCCCATATCCGCGGTGATACCGTACAAACGACGTACACGGTTACCGGTTCCTTCATTAACCACTGCACGCAGCATGGTCAACATCTTATAACAAGCATCCTCACTGATAACCTCATTCATCTGAGGCGAGAAGGTTGCCACCGTATTTCCTTCATTATCTTCTATCTTAGTGACAAACAATGGTGCCGTACGAATACCTCGGTTTGCAAAGGCCGTGTAAGCACTAACCATTTCGCCAACCGAAATTTCACAAGGACCGAGACAGAGGGAAACAACCGGGTCAATCTGTTGATTCATCACTCCAAATGAATGAATCAAACGCACTAATTGATAAGGACTTAACTTACCCATCAAATAAGCGGTGATCCAGTTATCTGAATTAGCCAATCCCCAACGGATAGACACCATTTCACCATAGTTCCTGCGGCTTGCATTACGTGGGTGCCACGGCCTGCCGTTCTCATCAATCAAAGTCTGCTCCACATGACGAACCATGTCGCACGGCGAGAAGCCATTCTCCATGGCTAACGTATATACATACGGCTTGATCGTCGATCCTACCTGACGGCGGCCGACCATGGCCATATCGTATTGGAAGTTCGTATAATTAGGTCCTCCCACATAAGCTTTCACATAGCCTGTATGCGGGTCCATCGACATGAATCCGACACGAAGGAAATGCTTATAATAACGGATGGAGTCGAGCGGGGTCATGATGGTATCTATCTCACCGCCATACGAGAACACGGTCATCTCGCGTTCTGTATTGAACTCCTTCATGATTTGTGCCTCACTCTTGCCCTCCTTGACCAATGCACGGTACAAATCGGTCTGTCGGATCGAACGGTCAAGGATTTGCTTCACCTCAGCATCAGTCAAAGCACTCGAGAACGGAGCCGTCTTACGACCTTTCTTTTCCTTGAAGAACTGTGGTTGCAGATAGCCTGTCACATGCTCTTGCACAGCCTCTTCAGCATATTGCTGCATCTTAGAGTTCAGCGTCGTATAAATCTTTAAGCCATCCGTGTAGATATTGTAGTTCGATCCGTCTTTTTTCTTGTTTTTCTGGCACCAGCCAAAAAGCGGATTGGTTTCCCAAGCCACGGAATCTTCGTAGAACTGCTGGGCCTGCCAAGACTTATAATCACTCTTCACCGGTTTCTTTGCCGTGATTACGCCACGAAGGTATTCACGAAAATACGTTGCCAGACCTTCCTTATGGTCTACCCGACGGTATTTCAGGGTCAGAGGAAGCTTTTTCAGTGAGTCAGCCTGGGCATCCGTCAAGTGTCCGGCCTTTCGCATCTGCTCCAATACCACGTTACGCCGGCCTGTAGCCCGTTCGGCAAAGCGGCGGGGGTTGAAATAAGAAGGGTTCTTACACATACCGACCAGTGTTGCTGCTTCTTCAGGAGCCAACGTCTTCGGTTCCTTCGAGAAATACGTATTGGCTGCGGTCTTTATGCCGACGGCATTGTTGAGGAAATCAAACTTATTCAAATACATCGTCATGATCTCCTCTTTCGTATAATAGCGTTCCAGCTGTACGGCAATCACCCATTCGATAGGTTTTTGAAGCAGACGTTCCATCACATTGTCCGCCTTTGGTGAATAGAACTGCTTGGCCAGCTGCTGTGTAATGGTACTGCCTCCACCGGCATTCTTCTGCATCAGGACACCACGCTTTACCAACGCGCGGATGAAAGCTCTTGCATCAATACCCGAATGTTCGGCGAAACGAGCATCTTCCGTGTCAATCAACGCATGTATCAAATGTGGGGAAAGGTCATTATAGCCTACATAGACACGGTTTTCCTTACTGTACGACCAAGTTCCTAATAGCTTCCCGTCATCCGAGATAATCTGAGTTGCAAATTTCAGACTCGGATTCTCCAGTTCCTCTACCGGGGGAACATAGCCAATCCAACCCTTTGCGATAGCTGTAAAAATAAGTGCGATGGTCAGAAAACCAAGACCAATCAATGACCAAAGTATAATAATGAATTTCTTTCTCATGATTTGTAGAATGAATGTCTTTGCAAAAATAAATAAAACTTTTAGAATGTAGGCATTTTTAATATAACTTAAACTAAATATCAAGGAAAGATACACCACTTTTATTTTTTTTTGCTACCTTTGAGGCACTTAAAAGATGATAAACATATACTTTATGGAAAACAGAAGTCTAGTATCCATAGCCCAATATTCACGGGAAAAGATTCTCTATATGTTGGATATGGCCAAAGAGTTTGAAAAGAAACCCAACCGCAAGTTATTGGAAGGAAGAGTTGTCGCTACCCTCTTTTTTGAACCTTCCACTCGTACCCGACTTAGTTTTGAAACAGCAGCCAACCGCTTAGGTGCCCGTGTCATCGGATTCACCGACCCGAAAGTGACCAGTTCGTCGAAAGGTGAAACGCTGAAGGACACCATCCTGATGGTCAGCAATTACGCAGATATCATCGTGATGCGCCATTATCTGGAAGGTGCTGCCAGGTATGCGAGCGAGGTTGCTCCCATTCCTATCGTCAATGCAGGTGACGGAGCCAACCAACACCCTTCTCAAACCATGCTCGACCTCTATTCCATTTATAAGACACAAGGTACGTTGGAGAACCTGAACATCTATCTGGTGGGCGACCTGAAGTACGGCCGCACCGTTCACTCCATGATCCAAGCCATGCGTTTCTTTAATCCAACTTTCCACTTCATCGCTCCTGATGAACTGCGCATGCCGGAAGAATACAAGCAATACTGCCAAGAGCATCATATCAAATATATGGAGCACACCGAGTTCAACGAGGATATAATTGCCGATGCTGATATCTTGTATATGACTCGTGTTCAGCGGGAACGCTTTACCGACCTGATGGAATATGAACGCGTTAAGAACGTCTATATCCTGAAGAACGAGATGCTGAAGAATACACGTCCGAACCTGAAGATCCTTCACCCGCTGCCAAGAGTACACGAATTGGCTTACGATGTGGACGAAAACCCGAAGGCTTACTATTTCCAACAAGCCAAGAACGGTCTGTATGCTCGCGAAGCAATCCTTTGCGACGTACTTGGCATCACGTTGGATGAGGTGAAAGCAGATTCAAACAAGTAAATTTGACGATTATGAACCAGAAAAAACAAGAACTACAAGTAGCAGCACTCGAAAATGGTACTGTTATCGACCATATACCCTGTGATAAAGTGTTCACCGTCGTTTCCTTGCTGGGATTGACCGACGGCCATTCAAAGATAACCATCGGTAATAACCTGGACAGCAAGAAACTCGGAAAGAAAGGCTTGATTAAGGTAGCCGACCGCTTCTTTACAGACGAAGAAATCAGCCGGCTGTCAGTCGTTGCTCCTTCCGTAAAGCTGAATATCATCCGCAACTATGAGGTCGTGGAGAAAAAACAAGTTGAGAAACCTGAGACTCTTCGCGGTATTGTCAGATGTGCCAACCCGAAATGTATCACAAACAATGAACCAATGCCAACATTGTTTCATTGTATCGACAAGGAACACCGTGCCTATAAATGCCACTATTGTGAGAAAGAGCAGTGCTTGGATGAAATGAAACTGTTATGAAGCAAGACTGGAAACCTGGAACGATGATCTATCCGCTTCCCGCTGTCATGATTAGCTGCGGAAGCACTCCGGACGAATATAACATCCTGACAGTGGCTTGGACAGGAACAATCTGTACCAACCCACCGATGTGCTACATCTCGATCCGACCGGAAAGACACTCCTATGAGATTATCAAGAAGAACATGGAATTTGTCATCAACCTGACGACGAAAGACCTCTCCTATGCTACCGACTGGTGTGGTGTTCGCTCTGGAAAAGATTATAACAAATTTGAGGAGATGAGCCTTACACCCGGCAATGCGAAAATTATTAACGCTCCGATTATTGAGGAATCGCCGCTTTCCATCGAATGCAAGGTAAAGGAAATCGTCCCACTCGGTTCACATCACATGTTTATCTCGGAAGTGGTCAACGTGAAAGCCGACGAGAAATACCTCAATAAAGAGACGGGAAAATTTGAATTAACCGATGCCAACCTGATGGCATATGTCCATGGAGGATATTTTACCTTAGGTGAGAAAATCGGGAAATTCGGTTGGTCGGTTGAAAAAAAGAAATAAATCAAACAATGGTATTTATATTTTAATTAGTTTTGTACCAAATCCAAATCTTAAAATAAAACAACATGAAAAGAGATGATTTAATTTTTAACATCATTGAACAAGAACATCAACGCCAGCTAAAAGGCATTGAACTTATCGCTTCTGAAAACTTTGTAAGTGATCAAGTCATGCAAGCCATGGGATCCTGCCTTACGAACAAATATGCAGAAGGATATCCTGGTCATCGTTACTACGGTGGCTGTGAAGTTGTTGACCAAAGCGAGACTATTGCTATTGAAAGAATCAAGAAAATCTTCGGTGCCGAATGGGCCAATGTACAGCCGCACTCAGGTGCTCAGGCTAATGCAGCCGTATTCCTCGCCGTTCTGAACCCAGGCGATAAGTTCATGGGCCTGAACCTCGACCAAGGCGGTCACCTTTCACATGGTTCGGCTGTGAACACATCTGGTCTTATCTATTCTCCGTGTGCATACAACTTGAACCCGGAGACTGGACGAGTTGATTATGATGAAATGGAAGCCATCGCCCTGAAAGAGAAGCCTAAAATGATTATTGGCGGTGGATCAGCATACTCCCGTGAATGGGATTACAAGCGCATGCGCGAGATTGCCGACAAAGTCGGTGCCCTGTTGATGGTTGATATGGCTCATCCTGCAGGTTTGATCGCTGCCGGCTTGCTGAACAACCCATTGGAATATGCACACATCGTCACTTCTACCACCCATAAGACGCTGCGTGGCCCACGCGGAGGTATTATCCTGTTAGGAAAAGACTTTGAGAACCCATGGGGAAAGCGCACAAAGAAGGGCGAGTTGAAGAAGATGTCCCAACTGTTAGACTCTGCCGTATTCCCAGGCATCCAAGGCGGACCGCTCGAACACGTGATTGCTGCAAAAGCTGTTGCCTTCGGCGAAATCCTCCAGCCAGAGTTCAAGGAATATGCTAAGCAAGTACAAAAGAATGCCAAGGTCTTGGCAGAAGCATTGATGGAACGTGGATACAAGATCGTTTCCGACGGTACCGATAACCACTCGATGCTTGTTGACCTTCGCACGAAGTTCCCTGAACTCGATGGAAAGACAGCCGAGCGGGCTCTGGTATCTGCTGACATCACTGTCAACAAGAACATGGTGCCTTACGATACCCGTTCAGCATTCAAGACTTCCGGTATCCGCTTAGGTACACCTGCGATGACCACCCGTGGTGCAAAAGAAGACTTGATGGTTGAGATTGCAGCCTTGATCGACGAGGTGCTCTCACATGTAGATGATGAAAAGACAATCGAAAAAGTTCGTCATCACGTAAATGACCTGATGAAGAATTATCCGATTTTCGCATATTAACTTTTAAATTAAACGCATATGAAGAAGACTAAATTAATGGCTTTATTGCTGAGTGTGACATTGGTACTCAGTGGTTGTGGAAACATGAACAACACCGCTAAAGGTGGTTTGATCGGTGGTGGCGGTGGCGCTGCTTTAGGTGCTGCTATCGGTGCTATCGTTGGACACGGTAAGGGTGCTGCTATCGGTGCTGCTGTGGGTGCTGCTGTTGGTACGGGTGCCGGTGTGATCATTGGTAAGAAGATGGATAAGAAAGCTGCTGAAGCTGCTGCCATCGAAGGTGCACAGGTTGAACAAGTAATGGACGCCAACGGTTTGCAGGCTGTGAAAGTTACATTCGATTCTGGTATCTTGTTTGGCTTCAACAGTGCTGCTTTGAGTCAATCTGCTAAGAACTCACTGACAAACTTCTCAAAGATTCTGAAGGAAGATCCAACACTCGACATCGCTATCTACGGACATACCGATAAGGTTGGTTCTGTTGAGGCTAACCAAAAGGTTTCAACCAACCGTGCAAACGCTGTTGCCGACTACCTGAAAGGTCAGGGCGTAAGCGCAGGTCAGTTGAAGTATGTTGAAGGTAAGGGCTTTAGCGAATACAACGAAGAACTGTCAGCAGCTGCTAACCGTCGTGTAGAAGTATTCATGTATGCAAGTCAGGAAATGATTAAGGCTGCCGAGGCTGAGGCTAAGACACTCTAATCGTTCACTCAGAAAACGTAAAAAGGGTAACTCGAAAAGAGTTACCCTTTCTTTTTATAATAATCCTCTCCCTTTAATATCGGTAAGCAAATATTGTATCGAACTGCAAGAATCCGTGTGATGAATACCGCAAAGCCAGCGGCTATCTGACAAGTGAGGTCGTTCATTCCGAGCAATGCCAGTAACCAATAGAGCAGCCCTCCTACAACACAGGCCATGGCGTAGATCTCCTTTCGGAAAATCAACGGAATCTCATTGATGAACACATCGCGGATGACACCTCCGGCCGCTCCCGTTATACTTCCCATGATAATCGCCACCCAGAAAGGGAAACCTTGGGCCAGGCTATGGCTGACACCGACAACAGTAAAGAGTGACAACCCGACACTATCAAAGAAGAAAATCGTGTTGTTCATCGTGATGACGTACTTGCCAAAGGCAATGACCCAAAACAAAGCAAGCGCCGTACATATCAGATAAACAGGTGATTGCATCCATGCTGGAGTCACGCCTAACAAGATATCACGAAGCGTACCTCCACCTATCGCTGTCGCAAATCCGACTACATACGCCCCAAACCAATCAAAACGCTTTGCCGATGCCAGACGGATACCACTTGTCGCAAAAGCAAACGTACCTGCAAAATCTAATACCTGAACAAAAGAAATCATATCGTTTGAATTTTGGCTGCAAAAGTAATCATTTATTCAAATAAAAAGCTAACTTTGCTCAAAATTAAAACATTAAGAGGATGAAAGTAACGATCATTGCCGGTGCAAGACCTAACTTTATGAAAATCGCTCCACTGATGCGTGCGATTCAAAAGGCGAAGAGTGAAGGAAAAAACATCTCTGCCCGAATTGTCTATACTGGATCTGCTGACGAGAAGAGTTTGGAACCTTCTCTCTTCACAGATTTGGACATGCCTACGCCTGATGCTTTCCTGAATGTGAACGAAACAGATTTCTTCCGCCGCATGGCAGGCATCATCACGGCTTTCGCCACGGAATTGAAGTCGAACATGGCCAACGTGGTGGTCGTAGTCGACGACTTCACTCCGACCATGGCTTGCTCCATTGTGGCCAAAAAGATGGGGGTAAAAGTTGCTCACCTCGTAGCGGGAACCCGCTCGTTCGATGTGGACTGCAAGGAAATCAACCGTATCATCACCGACAGCATGTCGGATATCCTGTTCACAGCCGGGATGGTAGCCAACCGCAACCTATCACAGTCGGGAACCGAACAGAACCATGTGTACATGGTTGGAAACATCCTGATTGACTCATTAAGATACAATCGTCCACGTATGCAACGACCTGTCTCCTTCTCCATCCTCGGTGTTCAAGACAAGGAATACCTGCTGTTCACATTGAACCGTCGGGATATCGTGAACAATGACGATAAACTCCGAGAGATTATGCAGTCAGTCTTGGCCAATACGAACCTTCCGATTGTGGCTCCGCTGCACACATACATCAAGGATCGCCTGGAAGAACTGAACATTCATGACGACCGTCTGCATCTTCTTCCTCCACAATCCTACCTCACCTTTGGCTATATGGTCAATCATGCCAAGGCCATCGTCACCGATTCCGGCAATATTGCTGAAGAAGCGACCTTCCTGGGCATACCATGTATCACACTGAACACGTATGCCGAGCATCCTGAGACGGTGCAAAAAGGAACGAACTGCTTGGTCGGTGAAGATCCGGCCCTCATTGCCGAAGCACTGAAAACACTGAGCAGGGGCGAATGGAAAGAAGGAAAGATTCCTGAACGCTGGGACGGCCATACTGCCGAACGGATTGTACAGGCTCTCCTGACTGAGCTTGAAGCATAAACGCCAAGTTCTTTTACGTCGATGCAGACATTTTAGCTAATTTGCTATTCAGCTTATACTTTTCACCTTGGTGAGAAACCTTTGTCACCTTGGTGAAAAGCTTTTGTCACAGAGGTGAAAAACTTTTATCACATATATGATAAACTTAAAGATCCTGACAAATGAACAAATATTAAAAAGCAATTCCTACAATCATCCGAGATTGTAGGAATTGCTTTTATCAGAAGGAGTAAGATTACCACGTATAGTTCAAACCGAAGCTGAAGAGTTCCTGCAACTGCAGATAGCTATGCTCTCCTTCAGCCAGTTTTACGCCATCATCGAATCGCGGATTGACGAACAACTTCGTTGAGAGGTATTTCGTAACAGCAAAGTTGAAGGTATTTTCCCATATTCAGTATCTTTAAAGTCATCATAATCTTCATAATGCGAAATTGTCCAACGCAACTGAATACGATGCGATGTTTCATCCATAATTCGTTCATCTATGATATGAAACGGAATTTTTTGATTATAAATATAACCCCATTTTGGAACATCGTCATTCTTTTTTAATTCTGCAAA
>CACZBX010000020.1:58721-67987 GCA_902779535.1 uncultured Bacteroidales bacterium | reverse complement strand
GGCGCTCTTCTGAGCTACCATATATATAACGTAAAACTCTGGTCTACGTGGTACCCTTTTCGATTATTATGGTGGTATACTTTTCAATTACTATTTACAAGATAAAGAAAGCATTAGGTGTGGATAAAATGCCAGTAGATGCACGGCAAGGGCTTAAGATAACGCTCAAGAGTTTTCAATAAACCATAAGCCACTCTCATACCCGTTTACATAAGAAAGGAGCGCAAAACTTATCAGTTTTGCGCTCCTTTCTTATGTGATTCGCTTGGGGCTCGAACCCAAGACCCCAACATTAAAAGTGTTGTGCTCTACCAGCTGAGCTAGCGAATCTCCTTATACTTTTCTTCAAAAGCGGAGCAAAGGTAGTACTTTTTCCTTTATCACCAAAGATATTATCTGTTTTTTTGTTCTTTTCAAACTATTTTTCAACGACATCAGGCAATTCTTCATCCACACTATTCTCCGAAAGGACAGGCTTTAGGACCTCGCTATCTGCTTCTTTTATAACATATCGCCGATAATAAGAAATCAATAAACTAGTAGCCGGTAAAGCGATAATCATTCCTACAATTCCCATCAACGAACCCCAAATCGACAATGAAAGCAAAATAATGGCAGGATTCAACCCCATCGCCTTTCCCATCACTTTTGGAGTGATGACTGCATCCTGAATAATTTGAACTACTGCAAATACCATCAGAGCTAAGAACAATATCCACCAAAAATTCTGTCCGGTATCCGCTGCCTTCAACAATGCCAATAGGACTGTTGGTATCAAAGCGATGAGTTGTAGATATGGAACCATATTCAACAAACCAATGAACAAGCCAAAGCCGAAGGCCAATGGAAAGTCGATAATCAGGAAACCAATGCTGAATAGAATACCTACGCACAAAGCAATTAAGGACTGTCCGCGAAAATAACGGTTCATGCCATCCTTAACATCATTAAAAATCTGCTGAGTAATTTCTCGATGCTTCACTGGTATAAATTTAATCCACCCTTCCGATAAATTCTCATAATCCAACAGGATAAAGAACATATATATCAGCACGATAAAAGAAGCAAAGATACTGATAATCACATTCATGGAACCTGCTAAGAATGACCATACCTGAGGCACACCTTTTTGTATAATATGTCCCACGTTCTCGAAATTCAACGCCTCCTCAATCTTCATCATATCAATATGCTCCTTGATAAAGTTAGCAACTGTCCCCGGAATATCAGCCTGCTTGGTTCCTTCTATAAAGTACACTGAAATCAAATTCTTTACCTTGGCGAACTCATCGATCAGCGGAGGAACCACGCCCCAGAAAATGAGAGCAATGATACCAAGGAACAACAACATGACCGTGAAGATAGAAAGAACACGACTCTTAAGTTTCAATTTATATTGAAAAAAAGTCACAAACGGATGTAACAAATAAGCAATTAGCCAAGCTATAAAGAATGGTAATAGTACACCACTCAGTTTATTAATCAGATATAATACACAGAATACGACTAATGCTGCCAATATTCCTCGAATAAACGAATCGAATGTGATTTTCTTCCGCATAGGTATCATTTATTTTGTTCTTCTGCTTCTTTTGCCTCTTCTTCCAATGCCTTTTGATAGCACTTCCGACAAAGAGGTTCATATTTATCCTGTTCACCCAGCAACACCCGCTTATCACTCTTCGAAAGACGATGCGAAACATATGCTAAGTGACCGCACTTTACACAAATAGCATGCACCTTCGTCACCTCATCTGCAATAGCACAGAGAGCTGGTATCGGTCCAAAAGGAACACCCTTGTAGTCCATATCCAAACCTGCGATAATCACCCGAACACCTTGGTTGGCTAAGCGATTACAAACTTCTACAAGCCCGTCATCAAGGAACTGTGCCTCATCAATCCCGACTACATCCTTGTCAGAAGACAGCAAAAGAATACTTCCCGATGATTCTATCGGCGTTGAAGCGATTGTATTGCTATCGTGCGAAACGACATCCACATCCGAATATCGAACATCAATAGAAGGTTTGAATATCTCCACATTCTGTTTCGCAAACTTTGCACGTTTCATTCGACGAATCAACTCCTCCGTCTTACCTGAGAACATCGACCCGCAGATGACCTCTATACGTCCTCTACGACGCGTCTCATCAATCTGGTCTTCTGAAAAAGCTGGCATACCACTTGTTTTATTTCAATTGAATCTATGCAAATTTACGATTTGCTGCTCAAATATCACCATAAAGGAAACTTTTTTATTTGATTTTATACATTCACGTTAATAAACCAACATAACGACCTTGTTTTATACAACATCTGTTAAAATCGTCAGTCTTTTCAGCCTTACATCGTCAAATCTTACTATCTTTGCTCATGAAAAAGAATACTGATATGGGAATGTTGTATGTTGTACCTACCCCCGTAGGCAATTTGGAAGATATCACACTTCGTGCCATTCGGGTACTGAAAGAGGCAGACTTGATTCTTGCCGAAGATACGCGTACATCAAGTGTCCTCCTAAAGCATTATGAGATTAAGAACGCACTACTCTCCCATCACAAGTTCAATGAGCATCAAACAGTCAACAATGTCATCGAGCGTTTAAACGGTGGTCAAACCGTTGCGTTGATCTCAGATGCCGGAACGCCGGGTATCTCTGATCCTGGATTCCTCCTGGTTCGCGAATGTATCCGTAACGGTATAAAGGTGCAATGCCTTCCCGGTGCAACAGCTTTCGTCCCAGCATTAGTGTCTTCAGGACTTCCAGATGACCGGTTCTGTTTCGAAGGATTCCTTCCTCAAAAGAAAGGGAGACAAACCCGATTGAACAGCCTAAAGGAAGAAAAGCGTACAATGATATTCTATGAGTCTCCTTTCAGGGTATTGAAGACGCTGACACAATTTGCTGAAGTGTTTGGCCCAGAACGCCCTGTTTCCGTATGTAGGGAGATTTCTAAAATACATGAAGAAAGTGTTCGGGGAACTTTGGCCGAAGTCATTGAACATTTTAAACAGACCGAACCAAGAGGTGAATTTGTCATCGTGTTGGGCGGATTATCAGAAGAAAAATAATTTTAATTGATTATAGCAATGAAAAAGATTTTGTTTTTATCGTTAGTAATGATTGTTTCTTTGAGTTCATGCTTGAACGGATCGAAACAAAAAGAACTGAAAGCGCAGAATGACTCCTTAATGATACAACTAGCCAATCGTGATGCAGAACTTGACAACATCATGGGTGCTTTTAATCAGGTCCAAGAAGGCTTTCGCGAAATTAATGAGGCAGAAAACCGTGTAGATTTAAGTGGAGGTGCCATTCAAGAGAATAATGCAGATTTAGTAAAGGAGAACATCCGCTTTATCGCTGAGAAACTGCAGGCAAACCGTGAACAAATTGCAGAATTGGAAAAGAAACTGAAAAACAGTAGTTACCAATCTTCACAATTGAAAAAAGCCATTGAGAACTTAAACACGGAGTTGCAGAGAAGAGAGAAAGAAATTGAAGATCTGCGTACGGAACTGGCAGAGAAGAATATTCGTATTGCCGAACTGGATGAAGCTGTGAATAACCTTAGTCAGGATGTGAACGACTTGATGGCTGAGAACGAGGCTAAGGCTGCTACCGTTGCTAGTCAGGATCAAGCATTGAATGCTGCTTGGTTCGTATTTGGTACTAAATCAGAGTTGAAGGAACAAAAGATCTTGGTAGATGGTGATGTCTTGAAGAACAAGGATTTCAATAAGGATTATTTCACTCAGATTGACATCCGTACCGATAAGTCCATCAAGCTCTATTCCAAGAACGCAACGCTGTTAACTACTCATCCTGAAGGATCATACAAATTAGACAAGGACGATAAGGGACAACTTACCCTGAACATTACTCGTCCTGACGAGTTCTGGAGTGTATCTCGCTATTTGGTTATCCGAGTAAGATAAGTTTTTCTTTTATAAGTCAAAAGGGCGATGTGACTCACATCACCCTTTTCTTTTTCCTATGTATAAGAACATATTCATCGATTTAGACAATACCATCTGGGCTTTCGACCAGAACTCGAAGGAAACTTTTCGTGAGATGTATGAGAAGTACCACTTCGAACGTTTTTTTGATTCATTCGACCAATTCTTCCGTATCTATAGCACCAAGAATGAAGAGCTGTGGGACAGATATGGCAAAGGCACTATCACCAAAGAAGAGTTGAATGCCATCCGCTACGCCCACCCTTTCCGCGTAGTAGGTGCATACGATCAAGAGTTTGTCGAAACCTATAAAAAGGACTACATGTCGCGCATTGCCTTCAAGGCAAATCTGATGCCCCATACCCGAGAGGCTCTGGAATACTTGCATACCAAATATAATTTATATATTCTATCAAATGGATTCCGCGAATTACAGACTCAAAAATTACGTTCTGCAAAGGTGGACCATTACTTCAAGAAAATTATCCTTTCGGAAGATATCGGAGTACATAAACCGAACATACAAATCTACCACTTTGCTTTATCTGCTACACAATCAGAGTTGAGAGAATCCATTATGATTGGAGATAACTGGAAAACCGACATCGTCGGTGCCCAGCAAACTGGAATGCACTGCATATACTACAATCCGTTCAAAGATACAAGCACTCATTATACTAATGCAGACTATGAGATAGCTGATTGGTTGGAAATCAAAAACATACTATAAATCGATATTGTCTTTAAATTTGTTAATTCCTACCACTTTCCCCTTTCCTTTTGATTCTATCCAAGCCAAAATGAATATCTTTGTCAAATCATGGTAAAGGAAAGGCTTAAAAGAAAGATATCAGCATGGATACTCTTGTCGGTATTCATCCCCATGCTGATTGCCTCCTCGCTTCACATACACGGGGGCGAGATAACGATGAATGATGGTTGCCATGAGTGTATTAACCACATTCCACATTCAGGTCACCTTATCGCCGGTCACATGGGGCTTCACTCATGTATCCTTTGTCAATTCCTTTCTATCGCTTATCTGGCAGCCTCATCAACGGCTGTTGTCTTATTCTCTGCCTCTTCCCGGGTAGACTTTTTTTTCATTCCACAATTCTGTCAATCTTTTCAGGGGGACAACACATCCGGACGTGCGCCTCCTTTCTCATTCTGTTTAGCATAGAGAGTATCTTCTTTTTTTATCACTTTTAGCATTATACAGAATGAAAAAAATAAGTATTATGCTTTTGTTCCTTTGTATTGGTATAGGAACAAATGCACAGTATACATCCGACTCAACGGATGTGTTCTTTCGTCATTTGACACTGAACGAAGTCATCGTTACCGGATTGACAGGTAACACCAAATTGAAGCATGCCGTTGCTCCTGTTTCCATCCTGACAAACAAGGATTTGCATGCCATTTCATCGACGAATATCATCGATGCCATTGCCAAACAGCCTGGCGTGTCACAACTCACTACAGGTAGCGGCATTTCCAAACCCATCATCCGCGGACTGGGATATAACCGAATTCTCGTCCTCAATGACGGCATCCGTCAAGAAGGGCAACAGTGGGGTGATGAGCATGGCATTGAAATTGACCCTCAGAGTATCAATTCGGTTGAAATACTTAAAGGACCTGCCAGCTTGATGTACGGCTCGGATGCCATGGCAGGGGTACTTATCTTTCATCGAGCTCCATTCCTCCCACAAGGCGAGATGAAAGCCAATATTAGTTCAGAATACCAAACGAATAACGGTTTGTTCGACTACTCTGTAAACTTTGAAGGGAACAAATCAGGAGTGGTCTGGGATGTGAGGTATAGCGACAAACGGGCACACGCATACAAAAACAAGTATGATGGCTATGTACCCAACTCTCAGTTTGCCGAGAGGGCAGCATCCGCCCTACTCGGATTAAACAAGCATTGGGGACATTCCCATCTTACCCTTGGTTATTACCACCTGACTCCAAGTATAATTGAGGGAGAACGCGATCCTGAGACTGGTGAATTGGAATCAGAGGTAGACAATATCAAAACCTATCATCATGGCATGCCTTATCAGCAGGTATACCATTATAAAACAGTATGGGACAATTCCATCAACCTTCATTCCGGTCAACTGAAGGTCCTCCTGGGATACCAACAGAATAGGCGACAAGAGTTTGAAGAATCACCCGATGAATACGGACTTTATTTCCAATTACATACCGTTAATTACGATTTCCGCTATCTTACCTCCGGTTTTTCTGGTTGGAAATTTGCTATTGGGGCCAACGGTATGTACCAACGTTCCTTGAACAAAGGGGACGAATACCTCATCCCTGCATACCGACTGTTTGATATCGGCACCTATGCTACTGTCAGTAAGACCTGGGATAAATGGACGTTAAATGGTGGGCTCCGATACGATCGTAGGAATCTACACTCGGAAGAACTGATTGACGAGGGCGTATTGAGGTTCCATGACTTTACCCGTAACTTTGACGGAGTGACTGGTAGTATTGGAGCTGTATTCAATGCTACAGAAAGGATGAACATCCGTATGAACCTCTCCCGTGGATTCCGCACGCCCAACATGAGCGAACTTGGTTCGAATGGTGTTCATGAAGGAACCATCCGCTATGAAATTGGCAACCAGGAATTGAAAGCAGAATACAGTTTACAGGCCGATTTAGGTCTCGACATTTCATCCAACTACTTCTCTGCCCAACTGGCTGTGTTTGCCAACAAGATTGATAACTTCATCTACGCACATCGTATCAATGAGGTGATGGAAGATGGTTATCTGACCTACCGTTTTGATGCCGGAGATGCTAGGTTAATGGGCTTTGAGGCAGGACTGGATATTCACCCCATCCACCGTTGGCACTTTGAGAATACGTTTTCATATGTCAATGCCGTCCAACTGCATCAACCACGTAAAAGTAAGTACCTCCCTTTTACCCCTGCACCACGATGGACCTCTGAGTTGAAATATGAAATCACACACCACGGAAAAGTGTTCAACAACACCTTTGTCTCCTTGGGTATCGAACATAATTTGAAACAGGATCATTACTATATGGAAGGAAATACAGAAACCATGACCCCAGCCTATACTCTATTGAATGCATCAGCAGGAACTGATCTGTACTTTAAGGGGAAAAAACGGGCTGAAGTCTATCTTATTGGCAATAACCTCACCGACAAAGCTTACCAAAATCATCTGAGCAGATTGAAATACACCGATATCAATTCGAAGACAGGACGACAAGGAATTTACAACATGGGACGAAATATTCTATTAAAAGTGATAATTCCGTTACAATTAAGTGGTGAAAAGTAGAAATATGATTATCTTTGTCCCACAAAATATACGAATATGTTAGAAACAGGATTAGTTCATACAAGTGTGCTTAGCGTAAAGGAGGAAGATACGGCTATAGCAATGGGGTCGGGTGACATACCAGTATTAGCAACACCTGCGATGATCGCATTAATGGAAAACGCAGCCATGCTGACCGTGGCATCTCAGTTACCTGAAGGATATACGACTGTTGGAGGACAAATATCCATTTCTCATATGCGTCCTGCAGCCATTGGAAGTATCGTCACAGCAACTGCTGTTTTGGAGAACATTGATGGGAAAAAACTATTCTTTAGAGTTGAGGCCCGACAGAATGAAGAGGTCATTGGCGAAGGTACCCATCTTCGGTATATTGTCGAGAGAGAAAAGTTTCTCGCAAGCGTGTAGTATGGATAAACAGATAAATTCAAGTTTATGAACGATCAGATTAAACAAATAGCAGAACGACTGAAAGGTTTGAGAGAAATTCTCGAGCTGACTCCCGAGGAAGTTGCCGAAAGCTGTGAACTCCCTGTAGAGAAGTACTTGGAGATGGAAAGTGGTGACAAGGATATCTCGGTTAGTGCCTTACAAATGATTGGAAGAAAATATGGTATTTCACTGGACGTACTGATGTTTGGCGAAGAGCCACAGATGAGCACCTATTATATTACACGTCTTGGAGCCGGTATCTCTGTTGAGCGTACAAAAGCTTACAAATACCAGTCGTTGGCAGCTGGATTCCGTGGCCGGAAGATGGATCCTTTCATCGTCACCGTCGAGCCAAAGCCTGAAGGTTCACAACCTTATATCAACAAACATGAAGGACAGGAGTTCAACCTCGTAATCGAAGGGAAACTTCTGCTCAACATCAATGGGAAAGACTTGATTTTGGGACCGGGCGATAGTATTTATTTTGATTCGACCCAACCTCACGGCATGATGGCTTTGGAAGGAAAGACAGTTAAATTTTTAGCAGTTATTATTTAAACTATGGTAGAGAGATTTTTAGAGCAAAATACATTTACATCCCAAGACGATTTTAGTCAACATTTAAAGATAAAGGTTCCCGAAAATTTCAACTTTGGCTACGACATTGTTGACAAGTGGGCTGAAGAAGAGCCGGAGCGAAAAGCATTGCTTTGGACTAACGACCAGGGTGAACACATCCAGTTCACATATGCCGATCTAAAGAGAGAGACCGATAAGGTGGCCTCCTACCTTCAGAGTCTGGGCATTGGGCATGGCGACATGGTCATGCTTATCTTAAAGCGTCGTTATGAGTTCTGGCTTTCTATGATTGCTTTACATAAATTAGGGGCAGTCGTTATCCCAGCCACCTTCCTCTTGACCAAGAAAGATATTGTTTACCGCTGCAATGCAGCCAGTGTTAAAGCAATTCTTGTCGTAGGTGACGAACCAATCATCTCGCACGTACAGGATGCTTTGCCTGATTCTCCGACCGTAGAGCACGCCATCAGCATTGGACCGCTCAAGCCGGAAGGGTTCAAGGATTTCCAAGAAGGGGTACAACATGCTGCACCTTTCGTTCGTCCGGCACACCAAACAACCAATGACGACACGATGCTGATGTACTTCACCTCGGGGACAAGTGGAGAGCCAAAGATGGTGGCACACGATTTCACCTATCCGCTTGGTCACCTCGTTACGGCATATTACTGGCACAATCTGAAGCCGGAAAGCCTACACCTCACCATTGCCGATACCGGATGGGGAAAGGCTGTTTGGGGAAAGTTATACGGACAGATGATTGTGGGCAGCAATATCTTCGTGTACGATCATCAAAAGTTCACACCTCATGATATTCTCATGAAGATTCATGAGTATCATGTCACTTCATTATGTGCTCCTCCAACCATTTACCGTTTCCTGATCAAAGAGGACTTGAGTAAATATGACTTATCATCCTTGGAATATTGTACTACTGCCGGCGAAGCACTGAACTACCCGG
>CACZBX010000020.1:32638-58702 GCA_902779535.1 uncultured Bacteroidales bacterium | reverse complement strand
AGGTTTTGGACAAACAGAGACGACTCTTACACTGGCCAACTTCCCATGGATGGAGCCGAAGCCAGGTAGCATGGGTAAGCCAAATCCACAGTACGACATCGACCTACTTACATCCGACGGTCGTTCGGCTGAAGATGGTGAACGTGGACAAATCATTATTCGTACCGACAAGGGTAAACCTCTGGGATTGTTCAAAGAATACTACCGCGACCAAGAGCGTACACATGAGGCATGGCACGATGGTATCTACTATACCGGTGATGTGGCTTGGCGCGATGAGGACGGTTATTACTGGTTCGTTGGCCGTGCCGATGATGTCATCAAGAGTTCAGGATACCGCATCGGTCCGTTCGAGGTGGAGAGTGCCTTGATGAGTCATCCAGCCGTAGTTGAATGTGCTATCACCGGCGTTCCCGATGAGGTTCGAGGCATGGTAGTAAAGGCAACCATCGTCCTTTCCAAAGCTTACAAAGGGAAGGAAGGACCTGACTTGGTAAAGGAATTGCAGGAACATGTTAAGAGAGTGACAGCACCTTACAAATATCCTCGTGTTGTGGAGTTCGTTGAAGAACTGCCCAAGACTATCAGCGGAAAGATCCGAAGAGTAGAAATTCGCGAGAAGGATATGAAGAAAGGATAAATGTTATAGTAATAAGAATAGGGATGAATCTTGATTTCATCCCTATTCCTTTTATATATACTTCAACGAATTAAGGCAAAACAAAACTTCCGTCTAATCGAATATCATTAGAAGCAGCCCCAATCATCACCTTAAATTCACCAGGCTCTACCACATATTCGTAATTCAGGTTATATAACCCAAGTTCTTCCTCTCCAAGATTAAAGGTAACAGTCGTACGTTCTCCTGCCTCCAAATGTATACGCTGAAAACCTTTTAATAAGATAGGTGGTTGTGATACCGAAGCCACACAATCTCTGATATACAACTGCACCACCTCATCACCTGCTCTTTTACCAGTATTCTCCACTGTACACGACACTTTTTGCAATACATCTTTGCCATTCCCCGGTTCTATCTTCATATCAGAGTAGTCAAAAGTCGTATAACTGAGTCCATATCCAAAGGCATAAAGAGGTCCACTCTCGCCATCCATATAAGCCCGATAGTTGCCTTGCGAATAGTATACCGGTAACTGACCTTCATTGCGTGAAATGGAGACAGGCAGCCGTCCTGCTGGATTCACATCCCCAAAGAGTACATCAGCTAAAGCAGTCCCTCCTTGCTCTCCCGGATACCATGCATTCAGAAGAGCGTTCGCTCTCTCGCTGGCCAGATTCATATTCATCGGGCGTCCTTCGATATAGACAATTACCAAAGGTTTGCCCGTGTGAGACAGGGCTTCTATCAACTTTTCTTGGTGTCCTAAGAGTCGCAAGGAACTACGGTCGAAGCCTTCGCCACAATCCATATCCGATACTTGTTGTACGCCTTCGGAAACTTTTGCGGCACCCGTCTCAATATATTCTGTTTTGAAGTCTCTCGCACTGGAACCGCCGACTACCAATATCGTAACATCCGTTTCCTTAGCAATCCTTACCGCTTCATCAATATTGCTTTGTGTCGTATCACGCACAGCACATCCTTTCGCATAAAGTACTTTGGTGTTCGAACTCACCGCCGCCCGTATACCTCCAAGCGGTGTAATTATATCATCCGGCCGTTGAGGAGCCGTATAGTCTCCTAACTGATTATACATCATATCCGCATTCGGACCAATCACTGCAATACTCCGTACCTGCTTACTCAAAGGCAGAATCCCATCATTTTTCAGCATTGTGATGCCCTTTTGAGCCACTTCGCGTGCCAAAGCTTTATGCTCCGTGGATCGAACCACCTTTTCGGCCATCTCTCTGGTAGCATAAGGATGTTCAAACAGACCTAAACGGAACTTCAAGCGAAGGACATTTCGCACTGCTTTATCAATATCTGCCATGGTAACCAATCCCCTCTCCAATGCTTGTGGGAGGGTACGGTATGCATTACCACACAAATCCAAGTCAACCCCTGCTTTGATAGCCAACGATGCAGCTTCAGGCCGGTCCTTTGCGACTCGTGCTCCAACAATTCCTTCTATACTGGTCAGATCAGAGAACACAAAGCCGTTGAATCCCCATTGTTTTCGTAAAATATCTGTCAGCAAGAACGAGTTACACGTGCTTGGCACACCATCAATGGTATTATAAGAGGTCATCACCGTACCAGCACCTTCCTTTACGGCTTTTTCGAAGGCTGGCATCAGTTCCGAAAAGAGTTGTCGCCTTCCGATGTTTGCTTTCTCACCGTTATGTCCTCCCTCTGGGATGCCGTATGCCGCGAAATGCTTTAACGTAGCAAACACATGCCGACCGTCATCTTGCCGTTCACCTTGCATACCCTTCATCACCTCTACGCCCATCTGGGCAGTTAGGTAAGGATCTTCTCCGAAAGTCTCTTCCACTCGTGACCAACGCGGTTCACGTGCTATGTCCAATACCGGGCCATAACCGATATTACCTCCCCGACTACGTATTTCTAAGGCTTGAGCCTCTCCTACCCGTCGCATTAAGTCAGTATCGAATGTACTAGCTTCCAACAGAGCCGTTGGGAAAACCGTTGCGCCAATGGCCATATGCCCATGTGGTGTCTCTTCTGCAAATAAGATAGGGATGCCCAACCGTGTCTCCTCCATGGCATAACGTTGCATTGCGTTTAGAGCCTCAACCGACAATCCTGCAGTTAAACCGTTCTCGAATGTTTTCTGCGTCCAAGGATCAGCCCGCATAGCACCCCAGAAACAACCTTTCGGCATCTCTTTCATGCTTTGTATAAACAGTTCTGAGAGTTCGACACGATTTCCTTTTCGCAAAAACATCTCCCATCCGTATGGCGATGACAATTGTCCGATCTTCTCCGTCAGTGTCATACGGCTAATCAGGTCGTCCACCCGCTTTTCAATAGGCACATGGGCCTGCTTATACAAAGGTTGCTGAGCATACAACAGACAACAGAAGAATGACAGTAAAAAAACGAATCGGGTTCTCATGCTCATTATCTCATCTTGAATACCAATGTTCCACCCTTCATCACATCTTCATGCATGATAAAGCTTTTCGTATAAGGTTCTCCATTGAACGTAATACTTTCAACATATTTATGTTCCTTCGACAAGCCATCCGCAATCACAGTGAAAGTCTTTCCATCCTGTAAGTGCAGCACAATTTTTGGCAGCTGAGGAGCGCCAAAGATATACTTACAACTCACCGGATCAACTGGATAAAAGCCCATTGCTGAGAACATATACCAAGCCGACATCTGTCCGCAGTCATCATTACCGCACAAGCCATCTGGGCGTGGGTTATACTGTGTGTCAAAGATCTGACGAATCAGGTCGGCAGCTTTATCCGGATAGCCCGCCAACGTATATAGATAGGCAATATGATGGCTAGGCTCATTCCCATGTGCATACTGTCCAATCAATCCCGTAACATCCGAAACGGTGGTCTCCAATTTCAGGACAAACATCGAATCCAGCTTTTGCACAAAAGCCTCCTTCCCACCAAAAAGTGAGATTAACCCCGGCACATCATGTTGTACATGCCATGTATATTGCCACGCATTTCCTTCGGTATAGTCACCACCAATGCTGGAAGCATGACCGGTAGCACTTGGGTTAAATGGGCTCTTCCATGAGCTGTCCGAGAGGCGAGGACGCATAAATTGGGTTTCCGTATCAAACATGTTCTTATAGAATCCGGCACGTTTCGTAAAGTAGGCCGCATCATCCATCTTACCCAAACGCTTAGCCATATCAGCTGCAGCATAATCATCGTAGACATTCTCCAACGAGCGTGAAACGGATTCAGCCTTTACGATATCAGCAGGGAAATAACCATATTTCATGTAGGTTTCCCAGTCTGAGGTCGTTGGGTGCGAAACAGTTTGACCATGCTTAATCACTTCAAATGCTTTTTCCGCATCGAAGCCCTTAAATCCTTTGGCAAAAGCCTCGGCTACGATAGAAATGCCATGATTGGCAATCATGCAATGATTGTCCTTCCCCCACAATTCCCAGATAGGGATATATCCCTGTACCTCACCATGTTCAACCAATGAGTTTACAAAGCCATCAACTCGCTCCGGAACCATGATGGTATAGAATGGATGTGCAGCACGGTATGTATCCCAACAAGAGAAGGTGCTATACGATTTCCCTCCATGTGCCTGAACGATTTCGTTGGCCGAGTTGCGATAGGCTCCATCCACATCCGAGATTTCATTAGGTTGTATCAAAGCATGATAGAGAGAAGTATAATAGTTGGTCTTCTCCTCGTCTGTACCGGTTACATCTATCCTGCTCAGATAACTATTCCAAGTGTCGTGGGCAGCCATTTTAGTCCCTTCAAAGTCCCATGCCGGTACTTCAGTGAGAAAGTTTTTCCTCGCACCGTCTATAGCGGTTGTCGACAGCGCTACTTTCACCAACAGTTCTTCTTCCGGTTTCATATCGAAAGAAGCAATGATACGTTCACCCATTTCCCCCTCGTTTTTCGGAAGGACGAAATGGTTGGTCACCGGTCGATTGAACTTCATCACAAAGAAATAATCTTGATCCACCCACACCTGATTTCTGACATGGCCAACCAAGGTCTCTGCATCTTCCCATTGCGTTTCACAAGCGAGTACCTGCGTATGATACTGCTTTTCATTCCATACCGGGCCATGCTGCAAGTCGATTAGGATAGCAGCAGAATCAGCAGAATGAAAAGTATAGCGTTGGAATGAAGCATGAACGGTAGCCGTCAACTCGGCCTTCACCTTAGGATCCGACAACTCGACGGTGTAATAACCTGGTGAAGCCGATTCAGTCGATTTCTCAAATCTGCTGCGATAGCCATCCCAGTTGCGATGCAAAGAGCCGGTTACCGGCATCACCAATATATCACCTAGATCCATACATCCGGTTCCACTGAGATGGGTCTGCGTGAATCCCCAGATAATAGAATCTCCGTTGATATATTCCGAACAATACCTCCATCCGACAGCACCTGTTGACGGGCTTGCTTGAATCATGCCAAAAGGCACACAGGCACCCGGAAATGTATGCCCGTTATCAGCAGCTCCGATAAAAGTATTTACATAACATGTATAATCCACAGGTTGTGGAGCTTGATTGGATAGCTTACAGGCAGAAAGTGTACCAACAAGCAAGATTGCGAACAAAACATTTTTATTCATAAGGCATATCGTATTTCTTTTTTAGATCAATCTTTGTAATATAAGGAAATTATAGTACCCCAAAGTGTTTCAAGGCTAGCAGGACACCGTCTTCATCGACTCCTGTAGTAATATAATCGGCTACATCCTTGACCTTCTGTTCGGCATTACCCATCGCCACTCCGATTGCTGCATGTTGAAGCATCGGAATATCATTTCCTCCATCACCGAATGCCATACTTTTGGATAAGTCAATATCATAGTGAGCCAAGACATGATCAATAGCCACACTCTTGCTATTACCTCGAACGATGATATCTGTAAACAGCGGATGCCAACGCATTGGTTGGCAAGCAGTCAAGACTGTATCAAAAACACGTTCTTCCTCTCCCTCTTCCGCCGTGAAGTAGCCCATCATCTCGTAATAATCATTCAGCAAAGCCTCTTCAATAGGTGCTATTCGTGGTAAAGACAAATTAATCAACCGATTAATCTCTGTCACTCGCTCGTTCACACCTGTGATGAACATATCATGATCAGAAGCGAACTCGAAGATATAACGGTCGGCCAAGCCAGAGGATATCAGCCGCTCGATGTTCTCCCTGGGAATACCACGCTGAAAGATGGGTTTGAAATCCGACGTAAAACAAGAACTTCCGTTCATAGTAATAAAGCCATCGAACGGACAATCCTCCAAGTTGTCGATAATCTTCCACGGGCGACCTGTAGCCACGAATGTTTTGACACCTTTCGCCTTGAGTTGAAAAAGAGCCTCACGAGTTGATGAAGGGATACGATGGGTACGGAAAGAGACCAGTGTGCCATCGATATCGAAGAATATAGCCTTTACTTTCATTATAACCAGCGTTCTTTGAAGAACCGTCTCTCCTCAGGTGTAAAGTTACGGTTCTTATCCATCAAAGCCTGACACTTTGCCGTGTTCATCGATGCAGAAGAGCCATCCTTGTATTGTACTCGAACTGCCGTAATGACGAACGACTTAACATTTTTATTATAGTAGCTCAGGTCACTGCAGGTCTTCATACTCTTTCCATAAGCTTTGACCGCATTGAAATCCCTGCAAGTCACACTCTTGTTATGAGGTGAGATTTCGTTGGCAATGGCCTTTCCCTCTTGATTATTGAAATAGCCCGTGAACGTTACCGAGCGGATAGCTTTTCCTGAGAGATTAATATACTCCAGGTAAACATCCACATGTCCAACCATATTTACATTTGTAGGATAGCAATCCACCAGCAGAATCGGGAATCCATCTTTATACATCTGTTTCAGCGAACTTTGCAGCATCTCGTCCATCTGAGCTTGTATTACCTTCTCCATCTTCATCTTCTGCTCTTCCATCACGTAATCTGCATATCGGTTCTTGTCTTCCTCAGGAATGGCCAACAAGACTTTCACATCCCGTTCCTCTTCTACCTCGACATCATCAATATTGACATACCCATACAAGCGGTCATTGAAGACACCAGCCAGCTTATATTCTTCTGAGAGGTAGAACACCTGCACCTTTTCGTCTTTCTCAAACGTATCCTTGGTCTCAAAGGCTTTGTCACGAATTGGTGTAATAGCGGTTTGGCGGAGAACCGTACCTTCATAAACCAGATTTTTCTCGGCTATCTTTTGAAGTCCTTCTTCCCTCAACCGCAATTTATAGGCGTTTCGTACCGAATCCTCATATGCTTGCAGCTCCTTATCTTGCTCTTGCATAAGTTCTTTCGTCCGAATCAGCCGATAGATTCCTTCATTAACCTTCAGGAAACTGATATCCACCAAAGCCCGGCGATCGTGATAGATGACCAAAAAGTTGCCGTTGTCTAAACGTTGCAAGACGATGAGACGTTCACCTTTCTTCATTTTTGCTCGCTCCATCGATGGATAATAGAGCATATAACCTGATCGAGCCGAAACTGTCTCGACTTGCGCATAGGTGCTCAGACAGAATCCACCCATCATCAACAACAGAAGGAAAAAAACTCGTTTCATGACTTTATCCTTTCACTTTTAGGAGGAATGGTTACGATATATGCACCTAACAAAATTAGTACGGCTGATATCGGTTTATCCCATGTCCAAATATCCTGTCCCAATACGATGGCAACCAGCGAAGCAATCACCGGCTGAAGGTTCGTATAGATGCTGACCGTCGTTGCTTTCAGGTATTTCATGGCGAACGGTATCAGGAAGTATCCCAACACCGTCGCAAAGATGACGATAAAAGCCATCTCAGCAACCCCATCCCACGCCCAGGCTGATGTATAGAGTTTGTTCAGTGGTAATTCGTTCCATGCCCAGGGCACCGCTACAACCGCTGAAATCAAGAATACCCATTTCATCTGAGTCACCGGACTATATTTCTGCGACACTTTCCTCGTTGCAATAAGGTAGATTGCCCACGTAAGCAAACTCATCAAGGCCAAGAAAATACCCAGTACATCGTTCTTCCCGACGCCTACCGATGACTGGCTCGCAAAAACCATCAAGATGGCGCCGGCAATAGCCAAGATGACTCCAACAATACTTAAGCCGGTTATCTTCTCCTTGATGAACGCTGCAGCCAACAACATCACGGCAACCGGAGTCATGGCGGCAATCAGCGAATAATACACCGGACTCGTATAGACCAGTGCTTCAGCAGTCAAAGTCTGTGAGATAAAGAATCCCAAAAGACCACACGACAAGATGACCAACAGATCTTTCGGGGCTACCTTTTCTTTCGGAAGGAAACATTGAATCACCCAAAAGATGATGGCAGCAAACAGGCTACGAGAAGCAATGTATCCCATTGGAGTCACCCAGTTATCCAACAAAACCTTCGTTACAGGAACTCCTAAACCGAATATTGCATTCGCAGAAAAAATGGCTACGTGGCCACTTATTTTCTTTCCATCCATCAGCGTAATTCTTTTTGTTTACATTGCAAATATACAGAAAACTTCCTCTCTTTGGCAAAAAAACAGTATATTTGTCTAATCAAAACCAGGTTATTATGAAACAATTCTTATCCTTTTTCTTTGCATGTTGTCTGTCACTGCCCATCATGGCTCAGGTGACTAACGCCGGTGCCAACGAAAAGACACCATCATTATCGGAATATTTCTCATGGATCAACAATACCAACGAGGGAGCAACTACCGAGCATACGCTAACGAACCTTCGTTTCTTCCAATGGCTCTATGACACATACGGAATGAAACTGGACATCTATGCATTCGATGCCGGAGCCATTGACGGTGCCAAGATGTACGGCAGCACCAAGTCGGAACGTTTTAAAAAACAGTTTCCTGAAGGTTTCGGACCTATCAGTCGTACTGCAGCAAAGATGGGAACACGCCTCGGCATCTGGGGCGGCCCCGATGGATTCGGCGAGACCGATGAAGAAGCTAAAGAACGAATGGAGATGATGATAGGACTGGTCCGAGACCATCACTTCCAACTATTCAAGATGGATGCTGTATGCGGTCAACTCCGCCCATCAAAATATGGATACTTCGACCAGATGATGACGGAGGTGCGCAAGTATTCGCCCGACTTTATCTTGCTGAACCACCGATTGGAACTCGGACCGGGACAGAAACATTCCACAACATTCCTTCTGGGTGGAGCTGAGACTTACATCGATGTACACATGACCAACGATATGACTGCTCCTCACCACCGCGCTAAGGCTATCAGCCGCGAAAACCCGAAGGACTTGACACGACTGACTGAGGATCACGGAGTTTGTCTTTCATCATGCCTCGACTATTGGGAGGACGACTTGATTCTACAAGCTTTTGGACGTGAACTGATCCTATCGCCCGAAATCTTTGCAAACCCTTGGTTCTTGAAAGATGAAGAGTATCCTTATCTGGCATATATCTTTAACCTGCATCGTGACTATCGCGACATACTGGTGAATGGCATGAAACTGCCAGAAGCACAATACGGTCCACAGGCTGTGGCACGAGGAAACGGAGCTACGCAGTTTCTGGCCTTGCGAAACCTGAGTTGGAGTCCTGTAAAATACACAATCAAACTGGATAAAGAAGTGGGACTAACCCGACATAAGCCTGTAAAAGCGCGTCTCTACCACCCATATATCTATGATTTAGGAAGTCATCAATATGGTTCAACCATTGAAGTGGAGGTCCTGCCTTTCCGCGCCGCCTTGGTAAAACTCACGACCGAACCCGAAAAGGATAAAATAGCTCTGAGCGGTATCCCTTATCAAATTATCAATGACCGCATAGGGAATACGAAGGAACTCAAGCTGCTAGGCGAACCGGGCAGAACATATAATGTGACGTTCAACAATCAGAAGAAATATAAGTCGGTTACGGTTGATGGCACAAATGAGATTGCCCTGAACGGAAAATCGGCAAGTATAACCTTTAATGGAACGCCTTGGAAAGAGAATTATCACCGCAAGCTGGCTGACATGCAGGAATGTGCCGTGCCCAAAGATATCAGTTCGGTATATTACGCCACATGTTTTGCCGCCGACAACAATGCGCTGGAGGTGCGTTCCCTGCAACGCTCCGGTACGACCAACATTCCACAGGCCCAGGAAGCCCGCGATGCGTTCTTCAATCAAAAAGAATTCATCGAACGGGAAATTTGGGATAAGAATCTATTCGATGGCGACCTGTCCACTGCTTTCTCCATTAACCTTCGATGGGGAGATAAGCGAAACTCTGGTGAATCAAGTTTCTGCCTTGACCTAGGTGAAGCCATAGACTTGGATGAGATTCGTCTGCAATCGTTCGACGAATACTCCATCTCGCCTCTGAAATCGTACGAAGGAGTCAAAGCGTACGTTTCAAAAGATTTAAGTAACTGGCAGGAATTGACGTTCGTGGCAGGCAAAGATATGCACATCGACCTTCGTAACTCTGGCAGTATTCGCTACTTGAGGTTCGCCCCTTGTCCACTGCGTCTGACCGAGGTGACGGGATATAGGAACGGACAGGCAGTGAACCGTGATAAATGGCGTGCATCAAACCTCTTCCATACTTATGGATCTTGGAACTGTAATGCTAATCAGGTATGGAAGGCAGAGTTTACCCTCGACGAGATACAGAAAGGTTCCTACCTCTGTGTAGCAATTAACGGCTTCCATGGGGACGAAGGAGCTTATGCCGGATTCAAGATCGATGGTGAATACGTAGGCTGTCCCGACCGTGCTCCTTCCTTTACTTCGAATGTATGGGAATATCGTACAAACAACAGCAATAAAAACTATACCTATTACCTTCCGCTGACCGAAAAGATGAAGGGTAAAAAAATTGAAGCTTTCGTCATGGCCTTAGGTGAGAACGTAAACTATGTCGACAACGACCGTCCGACGGAAGGTGTTATCAATAACCCAAACAGAAAAGACTTAAAACCAGAGGTTTGGATCACCGCTTATCCAATTCCGTTTGAAAGTAAGACGATGATCGTGAAATAATCTTTTTATTAAGATATTAAACTGGAAGGATGAAAAATCTAACAAATTATTTTTCATTCTTCCTTTTTTTTAATACATTTACAAACGACTTTAATCTTATAATTTTTTAATATCATGGGTTTATTAGAAAACATTCTTAAAGGAGCCATTGCCGGAACTACGAAGCAAAGCAGTTCACAAGGCGGCATCGACATTGGCGATATCTTAGGCTCCTTGACCGGTGGAAGTGCAAAGAAGTCAACTGGTGGCATTGATATCGGTGAAGTGTTAGGTTCGTTGACAGGCGGAAATGCGAAGAAAACTTCCGGTGGGATCGACATTGGTGAAGTATTGGGTCAACTGACGAAAGGTGGATCTGCACCAAAGCCATCGACTGGCGGTATTGACATTGGTGAAGTATTGGGCCAACTGACGAAAGGTGGTTCTACTCCTAAGCCATCCACTGGTGGCATCGACATTGGTGAAGTGTTAGGATCATTGACCGGTGGTGGCAAATCAACCGGTGGCATTGATTTGGGAAGTGTTTTAGGTGCTCTTGTCGGCGGAAAAGGCGGAGGCATAGGTGATATCGCGAAAAGTGTAATCTCAGTTATCGGAATGGCAGGCAACGCATTCGCTACTGCAAAATAATAGGATATGGAAACAAGTGCTATTGAAAAAATAATCAAGCTGGTTGCAAAGACAGGTTTGTTCTTTGCCAGTGCCGATGGTGTTTACAGCACCCGTGAGAACAAGTTTATTGCCGATTTCATCGGTAAATTGGCTGAGTTTGGACCGACTGATGAAATCGACGGTTACCTGAAAGGTTTGTTACAGAAGGCCTACACATTGGATGAGGTCGTAGCTGAAACCAAGGACTTGGTTGCTGAGTTCAATCCAACGGAAAAGACGGTCATTCTATATATGCTGAAGAACTTTGCACAGAATGTGATCAAGGCTGATGGGCTGTCACATCCAAACGAAGAAAAAGCGTTGAAAGACTGGGAAGAAGCTCTGAAGTAAGGAACTTGAGCATTGCTCTTTAGATATTTTTTAAGAGTCGGAAATGATAATGTCATTCCTGACTCTTTTTTCATTGTTAAGTTTAACAAGTCAACCGATATTAGAATCATACCTATGTACTAAAATGAAAAAACATCCTTCACCTTTACAAATTTTGTAATTAATTTATTTACAAGCATTTACAATGAACGATGCCTCGAGAATGTGAACCATGATGGTTCACAAGGGCAAAAATCCATAAAAAGAGGTATGAGGATAACCATCATGTTCAGCTATTTCGAAGTACTCGAAATACTGAGGGTATTCTAATTACTCTGAGAAAACTGAATTTTTCCGTTCAAGATCTCAGTTTTCATACGAAAAACCTCGGCAAATGAGGGTAAGAAACTCAATAAATGAAGATAAAAACACGATGAATGAGAATAGACGCTAAAGGCGTCAAGTCCTACACTTTGTTGGGAATCTCCAACATGTCGTTGGGGATCTCCAAAATGTCGTTGGGGATCTCCGGATCCCCAACGCGCTAACTGTGGATTTACAATCCACGCGGGGCAAAGACCCGCAATTATCTTCCCTGTGGATCTGGAGATCCACAGGAACAAGGATCTACAGAGACAAAGTTTGAACTAGCGTATAACTAATTGCTGTTGGAGATCTACAATGTCGTTGGGGATCTCCAAAATGTCGTTGGGAATCTCCGGATCCCCAACGCGCTAACTGTGGATTTACAATCCACGCGGGTCAAAGACCCGCAATTATCTTCCCTGTGGATCTGGAGATCCACAGGAACTAAATGTTTTAAGTAAAAAGTTTGACCTATAGAATGGGGGAAAACGAAATCTACCATCTACGTTCCTACTAAAACGGTGTAGGAGCCTCAAACGAAAGGTATTCCTTCGTCACTGGATGTCGGAACATGATTCGTTCTGCATGAAGATAAAGGCGTTCGGAAGGAGTTCCATACAAACGATCACCTACTATCGGACAATTCAGTCCGTCGGCATGGGCACAATGAACACGTAACTGGTGAGTACGCCCCGTTTGCGGACGCAACACCACACGAGCTTTACCATCCAGGACGGAAATCACTTCGTATTCTGTCACCGCATCCTTCCCATACGCCTCATCCACTACCTGATAGGGACGGTTCATCGGATCTAAGCGCAGAGGAAGACGGATCATTCCTTCCTTCGTCTTAGGAATGCCATCTAACAAGGCGACATACTGCTTTTTCACTTGCCGCAAAGCAAATTGAGATTGTAAGGTTTTATAGTCCGAAGCAGACTTTGCAACAATCAATAAGCCCGAAGTGTCCATGTCCAACCGATGAACGACGAACGGTTGCACATCTACGTCCGATTGTTGCTGTAGCCAAGAAGAGACGGACAAACGGTTCGATTTCCCTGGAACCGACAACATGCCGGCTGGCTTATTAACAACCCACAGATACGCATCTTCGTAAATGATTTCCGGTAATTGTGAGACATTTTCCTCCAATGGATTCGGCTCAACGTCCAATCCTTGGAGCATGTGGGTCAGGATAGGCAAACATTTACTCCGACAGGCGGGATAATAATGGAGATGATGGCGCACCTCGCCTTTAGGAGAAGCCCCCCACCAGAACTCTGCCATGCAGACAGGGTGCAAATGATGCAAATAAGCATATTGTAAGAGTTTTGGAGCACAACACTCCCCTGCTCCTGCCGGTGGTTCACCATGGACTGTCTCGGTAAAAATACAACATAAGTCGCGCACCTCACCTTTTGCATTCAACATCCTAAACTGGCTGAAGAGCCAATGTTGCAAAGCATCCGACAACTGCTTACGTGCTCGCTTTAATTCCGAAATACGATTATTATAAACCTCCAATTTTTGTTCTATTTCAGCCCGCTGCACCTCCATCCGCTTCTTCATCCGCCGCAACTCAGCCTTCATAAACTGACTTTCACGGATCAGATTGGCTTCCTCCTCGGCCGATAAAACACCCGATTGCCGATGTTCATCGCGAATACGCTTTGCTTTTTGCTTCTGCCGGCGAAAAACGTCCAGTTCACGTTCTTGTTCTTTCTTTAAAGCATCCAATGATTGTAGTAGCTGCAATCGAACAGGATTCTTTTCCAATTCCAAAATCTGTTTATTCAACTGCGTAATTTCCGCTTCATGCACTTGGAAGTAGCCATCCGGTTTCAGCAAGTCGTATACCGGGGGCACGAAGTAAGGCCAGTCGTTCCGTTCGGACAGCAAACCTGAATAGGCGGCCAAGTAACCCAACTGTCCTTGTTCATTTTCTACGACCAACACGCCGAACATCTTCCCCCGAGCAATCTCTTCCTGCCATCGTTTCTCTGAGGCAATATAGCGTTGTACCTCAGTCGCCGCCAGCCGACAAAGTGGATGTGGTGTATAAAAGAACGGATAGGTGAAGCGTTCCGGCTTCTTCAAGTCAGTATGTAGAGGATGAAAGCACATGATTATCCGACTACAGGAACTAAGTAATTCACTTTCTTGCCCGTCTTTTGGGCGTATGCAATCTCACGGCGGGTACTCTCACCGATATAGCCGTTTACGTTCACAACGAAGATCTCGTCGGCCAGGTCAATCTTACGCAGGTGCATATCGTCGAGCATCTCTTTAACGCCCGGCTTCCAGACTTCCTCATCACCAGAATGTCCGAACAAGCCAACCGATATAACAATATTCCCTTGCAACGACAGGTTTTTCTGCACCTCCATATACTCATCCTTAAAGCGTGTACTTCCGCAAAGCGTAATAATCTTATAGTTCTGAATCATTTTAATCAAAGATATATGTTGAATCCATCGTAAAGATACACATTTTTACAATAAAAAAAGGTCATACCATTAGGTATGACCTTTTTATACGATAACAATCTCACCTTACGGGAGAAATAAGACTTCTTGATATGTACCGAAACCACGGCCGTCAGCAAGGCACCAATACAGATACATTACGATCGCTTTCTGCTCCGGATAGTAATAACCGGCAAAGCCAGAGCCTTTCTCATCATAATCACCCACCACGAAAATCTTACCATAAGAAGAGTGATTCCAAACATGCTGCAACTTAACCTCGACCGTATTGTCACTGTTAATCTTAACAACGTAATCCAAGCCATTAGCAAATGGAGAAAGGACCTTATATACATTAAATCCTTGTGCTTTCTGGATAGGCTGATCCCACTGTTCTTCAAAAAATGCACTTTGTTCAACAGCATTTATCTCTTCACCCCATACATAGTCGCACTTTACACTAATGACAGTCTTCGCATTGGCATTATCCAACACTTTGTCGGCAGTAGCAACATCCGCATCACTCAGGTTCAGAGAAATCTCATATTCCTCACCACCTTCCATATTCTGTGCCGACAGATTGACAACAGCTACAGTCTGACCGTCCTCGAAAGTAATTTGCCCACCATTCTTATCAACGAAGATTCCATCCTCGTTACCTGAAATTGTATAGTGTGCCGTATAGCTACCTTCAGAGAGTGAACGGATAACACGAATAGCGATATTATCAACAGAAGAACTCGATGCAAGAATCTGTGCAGGCTCCTCGACTTCGAAAGAAACATTCTGGCCCGTAGGAGTATATACACCACCTATATTGTCCTGATTACAAGAGGTCAACAGACCGGCAACCATGACCAATGAACCTAATATATATTTACTTAACTTCATAATATCAACGTTTAAAGATTATTTATAATCACCTGTTGGGTTTTGATCCTTTTCAGGAGTCATATTCACATTACCATCAAACTCGGTTTGAGGAATCAGGAATACCCACATATAGCACTCAGGATCATCAGTTGGACGGTTTGCCAAGCGATAAGAAGATACGCACCAACCTTGCTCCAACGTACGGCGGAATCCTTGGTGCAAACGTTTCAAATCATAAAGACGACCATACTCGCCCCAAAGCTCGATACGACGCTGGTTAATGATTTCTTCCAACAACGAACCAGTTTCCTCATTCGAAGTCTTACCTAAAGCAGTACCTGTCTTCTCACAAGTATATTCCGGATCACGAACACTCATCAAAGCCATCAAGTCGGCCTTTGCAGAAGCTTCATCACCCAAACGACATTCTGCCTCAGCAGCCATCAAGTAAAGTTCCTCCTGACGCATCATGATATAGTCGCCAGTCCAGTCTTTCGGATTGATGAAGTGGAACTTGTCATTGATATAACCGGAGATCACATTACCGGCATCATCACGGATATTATACTTTGATCCCGGATTCCACCAAGCACGACGCTCATCTTTCTGACCCATCTTGTTATAAAGCACCTTGTTGATTGTCTTCGGAGTTCCGGTACCATAACCTTGGATGGTGTCCAGATGAGTGAAGAAACTAGCATAACCCGTTGTTAGAAGTCAGAAGTATGAAGAATCTTCTTTCCACTGGCTGAAATAGCCTCGTGAGCAGCATCTTTTGCCGTCTGCCAATTATTCTCAACCAAGGCAATACGAGCCTTCAAGCCAAGAGCAGCAGCATAACTGATATGACTGATATGTTTCTGAGTCGTACCCTTCAACAATTCACAAGCCTTGTTGATATCTTTATCGATCTGAGCATATACCTCAGCATTGGTAGAACGAGGCTGTCCTTCTGTTCCAGGAACAGTCGGTTCTGTATAGATAGGCACACAAGGTTCGTTCTCATGTCCCACTAATGTACGGGCAAAGTTCTGTGCCAGCATGAAATAACTGTAAGCACGGATAGCATAAGCCTGTCCCATTACATAATTTACATCAGTCTTTTCACCTTGCATGGTCTCTTCTGCAGCCAAGATATAGTTGACATTAGAGATCCAAGTATAGTGCATGTTCCAAATAGTGTAGCAGCGCTCACCGGTACTGGTATAATAGTTCTTGAAACGGTACAAAACGTCCCATTCGAACCAACCAGAACCACCTGCACCCATAACCATATCTTCAGCCATGGCATCGTTCATAAAGTTGAAACTAACCGGACCGAATGATTCTGAATTCTGATAAGTATACATTGAGCGGTAAAGACCATTCAATGGAACCAAAGCTGAATTGGCATTTTCCATCAAGGAAGCACCGGACATTGAACTGGTTGGATTCAACTCCAACTTTTCACCATCGCAAGAGGCAAAAGCGAGGAGGGCAACCAGACTGAAAACGGAATATTTTATAAATGATTTCATATTCTTCATCCTTTCTTTAATTAAAATTTAACCTCCAAACCTACAGAAAGGGTCTTGTTTGGTGTATAGTTATAACCGGTTGAACCAGAGAAGTTGTTCTGTGGGTTCATACCATCCAAATGAGTGAACAAAGCCAAGTTATCCATAGAAGTGTACAAGCGTAAACCTGTCAAACCTGCCTTGCGAATCCAACTTGTCGGGAATGTATAACCGAACGTAATGTTCTTGATAGCAAAATATGAAGCGTCAATCAAATAACGATCAGTTTGAGCACCGGCAACACCTAATTCAACACGTGGAACGTCGGTGATGTCACCCGGCTTCTGCCAACGACGAAGTTCGTTACGGTTCCAAGTCTGTGAAATGTATAATACATTCATACCACCTGAATACAAACTATCAAAGATCTTACCACCCAAAGAATAAGTAGTCATAACGGAGAGGTCGAAACCTTTATATGACAGATTGGTTGCAATACTACCATAGAGATCAGGAATACGTGAACCCAGATAATACTTACAATTATTTGCTACCGAACGATCGGAAGTTATATAATCAGTACCGTCAATACGATTGCCCTCATCATCCTTCTCGTATGCCCAATACAAAGGAGAACCGTTGGAAGGATCCACACCTGCCGACTTAATCATATAGAAGGTATTGAGTTCCTGTCCTACTTTTGCAACAGAATAGATACCACTGATGATTTCCGGAGTTTCATTCGTCAACTTCAACACTTTATTATTAACGGTTGATCCCATCAACGTAATATCCCAGTTGAAATCCTTCGTACGGATTGGGTTAACTGTAATCTCAGCCTCGATACCACTGTTGCGCATATCACCGACATTGGCATTATAACCGTCGAAACCGGTTGAAGTTGCCATCGGGTATTCCAACAACATATCTGTAGTCTTCTTATTGTAGTATTCAACGTTGAATGACAAACGGCGGTCGAACAAAGCACCTTCCAGACCAATGTTGAAGTTACCGTTCTTTTCCCAAGTTACATCCTTGGTTTCCAAAGAAGAAATCACACCACCTACATTATCAGCATTTGAATAACTCAAGCTATACAAACTCTGCCACAAATAGAAAGAGTTCAAATCATCATTACCTTGTTCACCGTAACTAGCCTTAAAAGAGAGGTTGTCCACCCACTTCACGTTCTGCATGAATTTCTCTTTCGAGATACGCCAGTTGGCACCAAGTGACCAGAATGTACCCGTATGGTTATCTTTGTAGAAACGAGAAGAAGCATCCTGACGTAAAGAAGCCTTGAAATAGTACTTATCGTCAAAGTTATAATCGAACTGACTCAAGAATGAGTTGATACGATACTGACTGGTATAAGAGTCAGCATCCTGCATGGTAGTACCCGGACGAAGTTCAAGGATACCATCTACCAAGTTCGACTTAGCAGCACCTAAGTATTCATAAATATAGTCATAGTACTCATGACCAACCAATACGTTGAAGTTATGCAAGCCAAATGAACGGGTCCAAGTTACCAACTGGTTGAAAGTATAACTCTGCGTACGACCATTCTCTTTCGAGATACGTCCACCCTGCTTAGCCTGATTACCATGATGCATATTATAGTAACCCATTTCCAAGGTATTCGTATAATCCAAACCGAAGTTGATAGCCAACTTCAAGCCCTTGAAGATACCGAAGCTGTCAGAGTCGCTACCAAATACCAAACCTGAACGCAAACCTGCGATATCACGCTTGTATGACCACTTATCATCAAGCAATCCACCGAGAACGTTGAAATCAGTCAAAGTACCCGGACGACCATTTTCACCATAGTCTAACTGTGGATTACCATTTGCATCCAATGCGTTGGTACCATCCAAATTCTTGAGGTACATTGGGAAAAGTGGGTTAGCAAACTGTGCAGTATACCAAACATTGGAGTTTGCAGAACCGGTATAGGTACTATAGTCCGTAACGGTATGTGCTAATGATACGTTTGCATTGGCTGTGAACCAGTCAGTAACCTTTGATTCCAGGTTAATACGCGTATTGTAACGTTGGAAGTTCGTAGCTTTCAAAATACCATCCTCATTTACATAACCGAATGACATCATATACTTGTTACGATCTGAACCACCATTGACAGAAAGTTGGTGTTCATGACGGAAAGCATTGTCATGTCTTACTGCATCCATCCAGTTCTCATTCCAAGCAGGAGTTGCATCCGGACGAACCTGACCTGTTGCAGGGTCAATAATCTCATCCCATGTATAATTCTTGAACGGATTGTAAAGTTCACCACCCATACGGCCTTTCAAAGCAGCACGTGCAGCAGCCTCACCATCAGCCCAAGGCATACCGTCGGTGTAAATATAACCATTACGGAGTGATTCATAGAGTAACTGAGTGTACTCTTTCATATCTACATTATTGTAGTCATGACCGGCACGAGAAGCCCAACCTACGTTTGAACGATAGGTAACCTGAGCTTTTCCTTCTTTACCTTTCTTGGTAGTAATCATGATAACACCGTTTGCACCGCGGGCACCATACAAAGCACCGGCACTTGCATCCTTCAAGATCGTCATACTCTCGATATCAGAAGGGTTGATGGCATTCAAAGCGCCATCGTAAGGAATACCATCCACAACATACAACGGAGCACTTGATGCATTCAAAGAACCAAAACCACGAATACGGATATCAGGAGATGAACCCGGCTGACCGGAAGAGTTCGTAACCTGTACACCGGTAACCTGTCCTTCAATACCTTTCGTCACACTTGAGATTGGCCGAAGCTCCATCTTCTTGCCATCAATGTTCTGTGCCGAACCAGTAAAAGAACTTTTCTTCGAAGTACCGTAAGCAACAACGATAACTTCGTCAATCATCTCAGCATCAGGCTGTAATACGATTCTTACATTCGAACTAATCTCTAGTTTTTGTGTTCTCATTCCGACATATGAAACCGTCATAGTCTTGGCCGAACTCGGTACATTAGCAATCGTAAAGTTACCATCGAGATCAGTAACCGAACCGATTGTTGTTCCATCAATAATAATGGATGCACCAACCACGGCATTCCGTCCTCAGCCGAAGTAACATTACCTCTAACAGTTCTGTTCTGGCCGGACGCTAAACCTATACCTATAAAAAGGCAGGTTAAAAACATCACTACTTTTCTTTTCATAAATAACTTCTCTTAAAGTTTAACTTTAAATTAAAATTTTTATTCAATAATTGAACAGCAAAGATAAACATTGAGAGCTCAACAAACAAATATTTTGCTAAAAAAAATTAGCAAAATACCATTTTTTAGGTATTTTTCATGCAAAAAATCCAGAGAAATGGACAAAAAAGAATCCTTTTTAACATTTAAGCCACTCTACCGTTTTTTATAATTTTATGATGAATCATAACACTTTTTATAATATGATTGTTAAAAACTATAAGAGGACTTTAACCCCTTCAAAAACTCCAAATAATAGAAGGTGTATACTCTTATAATAATCGAATAGTAGATTCTTTATAAATATACTATTTCTATTTCAAATAATCAATTTACCTCCTTAAATCTTGTTTTAATTGCATTTAGAAAGGGTAATTAAAGTTCGGCCAAAACTTTGTCAATCTCTTGTGTGGGAATGAAGACACAAAGGTTAGACATCAAGCCGAACTTAAAGGTGGTGATGCAGCTCGACTCGGAAATGATCGACGAAGTCATCGTGGTGGCATACGGTACTTCGAAGAAAAGTTCGTTTACGGGATCAGCACAAAGCATTGATGGAAAGAAAATGGAGCTACGCCCGATTTCAAGTGTGACGAAAGGTATTGAAGGACAGGTTACCGGTGTACAAGTCACAAGTTCATCTGGTCAACCGGGTTCTTCTCCTGATATCCGAATCCGTGGCTTCGGTTCTCTGAATGCATCCAATTCCCCTTTGTATGTCGTCGATGGTATCCCATACGATGGAGCATTGAATGCGATCAACCCCGCCGACATTGAAAGTATGACGATTCTGAAGGATGCAAGCGCCGGGGCTTTGTATGGTGCCCGGGGTGCGAACGGTGTTGTCATGATCACCACAAAGAAAGGTAGAGAAGGGAAAGCGCAAGTAACCTACCGTTCAAATGTGGGATGGTCCTCACGGGCAGGGCATGATTATAATAATGTGGATATGAAAGAGTTCACACAGCTACTCTACGAGGCTCTCCGAAATGGCTACGTCTACGACAGTGGATTTACATGGCTGGAAGCAGAAGCGGCAGCCCGAACCTCTTTAAAGACAAAGATGGGTGGCGAACGATACAATCCATTCAAAGCCTATACATGGGATACCATCATTGATGCTGCTACCGGGGAAGTTCGTCCTGATGCAGTCCCCGCTTGGGATGAGAACTGGATGAAAGCAGTTAAGCGAGACAATGCTTTCCGACATGAACACCAACTGTCCGTGAACGGAGGTTCCGACCGAACCAAATACTTGCTGTCGTTCGGCTATCTGAATGAGGATGGTATCTTACAAACTACCAACTTTCAACGTTACAACACACGAGTAAACCTGGAGTCAAATGTTACAGACTGGTTCACGGCCAATGCAAACGTATCGTTGTCTCATTCTATAAGCGACTATAGCAACTATTCGGGTACAGCTTACTCGAACGTGTGGTATACAGCACAGTTCATCAACCCCATGTTCCCTATTTATATTAAGAATTTAGACGGAACAAATGAACTGGACGAGAATGGGAACCCGCAACTTGACTATGGAGAATACGGGCGGCCGGGCTCAATGACCGACTTTAGCATCTTGGGTGGTTTGTTGGACGATAAATCATCTTACAAAAGTGATGGTGTCAGTTTGCGGTCAGGGCTTATCTTCGGTGGTGATTCAGATAGATTAGGCATATTTAAAGGGTTGAAACTAGCTATCAACTTCGGATTAGACTACACCAACACTTTGGACATGTCGTATATGAATATGCATCACGGCAATCAGGCGAAGCAAGGAGGATATATTTGGAAAGACAACGGACGCTCTCAGAGTTATACATTCAACCAATTGCTGACTTGGACTCGCTCTTTTGGTTCGCATAACTTCAACGTATTGGTCGGTCATGAGTTCTATGACTATATGTACGAATATCTGGCTGCAGCCAAATCAAACCTTGTAGATGGCATTCTCGAGTTGCGTCCCGGCACCACCATGCAAGAGGCAGATTCCTATTCCAGCCAGTATCGTATCAATTCTTTCCTCAGCCAGTTCGATTACAACTTTGCCGACAAATACTATTTCAAGGCTTCCTTACGTCAGGATGCTTCGTCTCGTTTTTATAAGGACAACAACACAGGAACATTCTGGTCGGTTGGTGCTAACTGGCGCATCTCGAAAGAAAAATTCATGCAAAACCTAAAATGGATAGATAACCTTTCTATGAAAGCGAGCTACGGTGAACAAGGTAATGATGAATTAGGCTCTCTCTATCTATGGCAGAGCTTATATAGCCTAAGTTATCCGAATGCTGACAACGTGGGTGGTGTAATTACTTCATTAGAAACTAAAGACTTGACTTGGGAGAAAAACGGAAACTTTAATTTAGGCTTGGAAGCATCCTTGCTCAACCATCGCCTTTCATTCAATGTGGAATACTATTACAGAAAGACAACGGATATGTTGCTGAGCTATCCAATGGCAACTTCTACAGGTTTTAACGGATACAATGCCAATGTGGGTAACATGAGTAATACAGGTGTGGAGGCTGAGATGACTGTTGTACCTGTCAGCACAAAGGATTTCAATTGGAGCGTTACACTGATGGGATCAACCGTCAAGAACAAGGTCTTGAAGTTGACCAAAGAAACTCCGGAAATCATATCAGGTATCTACTCAATCAAAGAAGGTAATCCAATTAACACATTCTACATGGCCCGGTCTGCAGGAGTTGATCCATCGAACGGTCAACAGTTGTATTGGGCATATGAGAAAGATGAGGAAGGGAATAGGATTGAAGGTTCCGATTACATTACTGCCGACCGTGCAAAAGCCAATGCCAGTAAGTATTATCTGGGATGCCGAATTCCTGATCTATATGGAAGTATCGCCACCAACCTGTCATTCAAAGGTTTCGACCTCTCTGTTATGACAACTTATTCCATTGGTGGGAAAATCTATGACGGATTGTATTATAGTTCCATGAATGTACTGTACGTGAACAATGTGTGGAACCGAAACGCACTACGCAGATGGAAGCAACCTGGTGACATTACCGATATTCCTCGAATTGAATTAGGTGGAACAGCCATTTCTAATGACCGTTTCTTGATCGACGCTTCGTATTTTGCCATCAAGAACATCACGTTTGGTTACACATTCCCTTCTAAATGGCTACGCAAGGCAGGCATCAATGCTTTGCGACTATACACATCCATGGATAACCTGGCATTGTTCACACATCTGGATGGTATGAATCCTCAGAACAATTTCTCAGGATCAACAAGTTATAATTATACTCCGAACAAAACCTTATCTGTAGGATTGGAGATTAAATTTTAAAATAGAAAGGATAGTAATATGAAATCAATGATCAAATATTCGATTTTATGTCTGGTTGCCCTCTTCCTACTCATTTCCTGCGATGGAGAGAAGTTGGAACTGAACCCGACCAGTTCGATGTCCGGTTCGTCCTTGATGGGTTCAGCAACTACAGCATTGGTCCCGTTAAATGGTATTTACCGGTCTATGTATGGTGATAACAACGATGAAACATTCGGGCCCATGAGCTTTAACTTTATGAATGACTGTATGGCTGAAGATATGGTTATGGGACAAGGTGGCTCCGGATGGTTTGAATGGGATGTTCTGTATCGATTCAAAAACTACTTCACCAGCACCAATGAACGTTGCTATCACCTATGGAGTACACACTATTCTTGGATTGCCAATACGAACTATATATTGGCAGCACAAGAAACCATGCAAGGCGATACAAAAGATGTAAACTATGTGATGGGGCAAGCCTATGCCATCCGTGCCTATTGCTACTTTATGCTGGCTCAGAATTTCGCAAGGACATTGGTCGGACATGAGAACGAACCATGTGTTCCTATTTATACAGAGCCGACAACGCCCGAGACAGAGGGGATGCCCCGTTCGTCAAACAAGGAAGTTTATGAACAAATTGATTCGGATATCAATAAGGCCATCGAGCTATTGAAAGGCACAACCCAACAACACCCGAGCCACATCAGCTATGCTACGGCTTTAGGCCTTAAGGCACGTATCGCATTGGTTGAGAATAAATGGCAAGATGCAAAAGATGCAGCCCATGAAGCAATCGATGCCAGTGGAAAACGAATCATACATACCTCTGATTTCTACGGGGTAAACGATGTGAATGCATCCAATGTCCTTTGGGGATTTAAGATTAAGGCCGACCAGGCGACCATGTATCATAGCTTCTTTGTTCACTTGGATACGATACAAAGTTATGGTACCGGGACACCAAAGACGATCAATAAGATTCTATACAGCAAGATGGGCCCAAAAGATGAGCGTCGAGCTTGGTGGAATCCGGGATCAAAGTATAATATCCGTGATGATGATGGTAACGTTATCTCCGGCTACATCAATGACAAGTTTCATTTTGCCAATCCGAAAGATTGGACAGGAGATTATGTACTTATGCGTATTGAGGAACTATACTTGATGGCGGCCGAGGCAGAATGTAGATTGGGGGATGAGGCATCAGCAAAATCTGACTTGATGGCATTGATGAGCGTTCGCGACCCTGAGTTCACATGTGAGAAGACCGGAACGGCCCTAGGTATAACGTCGAATGAGGAGACCGGTTCGTTGTTGGAGGAGATTATTACACAACGGCGTATAGAACTTTGGGGGGAGTATGGTCGACTATACGACTTAAAACGCCTCCATCAAGGCTTCCGCCGTACATATGAGCAAGGCTGGTGTGTCGCTTCATACCGCCTATCGAACCGTCCAACCGACGACCCAGAGTGTTATATATGGGTGTTCCTCATTCCACAATCAGAGTTTGATGGGAATGTAAACATGACTCTTGAGAATGACCAGAACCCGTTAGGTGACTATTAATCACACAAAAAAAAAGAATATGAAACTAAATAAACTATTTTCAGGTCTGTTGTTCATAGTCGCTGGTCTGTTGACATCATGCGACCAGGACAATGTAGGTGCGAAGTACACACCTACGACCCAGAACATATCGTTTGAGATGGAAACTCCCGAGCAAATGGTGGTTAAGACCTCATCCGTCGAGATCCCTATTCGTGTGATCCGTTCACTATCAGAAAGTAGCTATACGGCACACTATTCGATTTCGGGTAATGAGGATGGATATTTTTCTGACCCCAACAATGGCTCTATCACGTTTGAAACTGGACAAACCGTATGTGTCATTAAACTGACGGCCCAGAACTTAGAGAGCGGGGAAGAATATGAATGTACATTGAATCTGAGTGAAGAGGATATCGCAACTGCAGATGAGATTTTGAATAATGCCAAATCGAAGACCACCATCAAAGTAAAGCGTGATTTCGAATGGGAAAGCCTCGGGGTAGGTCATTTCACTTCCAAGTCTTTCCTTGACGAATGGAATGTAGAAGTAGAAAAGGCTGTAGGCATCAATGTATATAAGATGAAAGACCTGTTCCAAACAGGTGCGGATGTGATTGCCAAGATAAAGGATGACAACACCATTGAAGTGAAACCTCAATTTGCCTGGACTGATAACACCTATGGAAAGATCAGTGTGGTAGGTAACTATGATGGGAAGAATTCCGGCTATGCCGGTGTTTATGTCCCCGGAGATAAGACTATTCAGATGTACTTAAACCATTATGTCCCCAGTTGGGGATTTGTTAATGGCTCGTATGGAACGTTTGAGGAGACTCTCATTTTGCCGTAATTTAGACATAGTTCATTTGTTAAATGTGTATCAAAAAGAATCCCCACCATAATGGTAGGGATTCTTTTTATACTATTATACTAATGATAAACTTTAATTAGTTCCATGCACCTGGATCTGGCACTGTAACAGCTGGTTGATCCAATGTACCAGTTAGGTCCTCTATATATTGATCAGGATTATTGCCAGTATATTTCGTTAAAGTGGATGACATGTTTTTAGTAGTATTTTTGTTAAATACGAACGAGCCGTTTTTTGCTACTAAATTACCAGTAT
>CACZBX010000020.1:0-32631 GCA_902779535.1 uncultured Bacteroidales bacterium | reverse complement strand
TCAAAGCTTTTATGCCCAAAGTTAGCGTATTACCAGTTAAATCCATCGGCAAACAGAACATATATAAATAAACCACCTGATTATTTTTTGTGGTCGTAAAATTAATTAAAGATAAAGATAGCTTCTTTGATTTCTTTGTTGCTGTTATCATTGGATCTTTTTTTGAAATGTCTAGAGCCGCCTCAGTGATCAACTCCTGCTTATTGGAAGATATTGTAGCAGACCTATAAGTTCCTGCATCAGGGATAGTCACTGCAATCTTTAATCTTAAGCCTAAACGATCTAATAAGATGTCAAGAGATCCGTTTTGAGGAGATTTAGCACCACATGCCATATAATCATACAAACCAAGATATTTAACAGTAGTATTATTATTTGCCAATCCTTCCTGTTTCTGTCCAATATAAGACAATGGAATTTCACTATTCTTACGGAAGAAATTTGTTTTATCGAAAGGCAAATAAGCACCATAACTAAATCCATTTTTCACGCCCCAGCCAGCTCCAGCAAACGTAAAAGACTTTGTTCCAGCTCCCTTTGAGAGCGAAAAACTAATTTGATCTCCATTTGTAGGAAATACACCAATGGTGTCTGTAATGGCAAATGTATAATCCAACGTACCATTATTATTAGTCCAATTAGTTCTTGTCATTTCCTCTTCTTCGAAAACAGGCAATGTTACACGTATCGATCCAACCTCATCATCAGGCGAAAAAAGTTCTGCCTGATCAGAAGAACATGCTACCAAAAAACAAGCAACGAACAAAAATCCAATAAATTCAAATCTTTTCATAACTGTATTATTTTGTTTTTTATTAATTTCCATCAAAATGTTGCCATCTTTGGGAAAAGACAGCAACATTGAACTTGCCTTACTCTTCACCACCAACGCCAGAGCCACCACCAGTGACATCACCACCTGGAGAAGCTTCCAATACAGGGCTTTGAAGTTCCATCTCGATAACCTCGATTTCAGGCATTACATAATTCTTATCCATGGTTAAATTATGTTTATGTTCGCTTGTTCCCTCGGGCGAACGTCCAACAAATGAAGTGTGGGAACTAATGCTTACGCATACACTCCGTTTTTATACTCCTACAAATTCTACATTCGCATTTAGTATTGGACTATACTCTTCTACAGCCGATTTCACCTTATCCAACACGCTGGAAGGGATGCGGACTTGAATAGTCTGTGAATTGCCTAAAGTATCAATCTGCTGTCCCAAGAGGAGAGCATATCCAAGATCTTCACCTGAAAGATTCCAAAGTCCAAGGCCTGGATTAGTAAGAATCAAAGATCTCAAATGGTTTTCAGTACAACAGATATATCCCAATTCAGGATGGTAGTTCACAAGAATTGAAGACAACTGATTGTATAGCAAGTTCAGACTTTGCAATTGGCCATTATCCTTCAAATCGATCGAAGTCAACTGATTATCGGCCAGATTCAAATACAATAAGCTACTGCACATTGATAAGTCAATGTATGATAACTGATTACTTTCCAATCTCAAGTAAGATAAATTTGAACAACCATCTAAGTCTAATGACGTTAGTTGATTATCGATCGCGCTAATACCAGTTAGGAATTCACAATTGTTAGGCAAGATCAGTTCCTTCAGATTGTTCCAGTTACAACTCAATTCCTGTAGTTCTTCCATGTATGAAAGGTCTAATCGCTCAATCTCATTGTAGTCCACAAATAAGCGTTGCAACGACGTGAAATAGTGTAGTTCATCGGCAATGGTAGGATCATGCTTACCAATCAAGTTCAGTTCTTTCACACCCAACACCCACTCGTTATTCCAAATGAGATAACCTTCATCCGTACGCTCAGGAGTCCAATAGCCCTCCCCTTCGAAATCAATTTCCCCGATAGCTTCAATGATATTTGGATTTGTAATCACATCAAAACCCATCTCCTTCGCAATCTTCAAGCTTCCATTAAAACTATAAGCTTTTCCGGCAACAAGGTTCTTGCCATCAAATTGTGCCACATATTTGTTACCATCCTTGTCCTTCAAGGTTGCCGTCAATGTTTTTCCAGCCAACTCTGTTGGAGGAAGTGTCATAAACATGGTGACCTTCCAATTATGATTATTCTTATTTGTCCAAAAAGTCTGTTCAGTCAGATTCGGATCGCCCAATGCGACCGAAACAGAACTGCTTCTTAACTCCTCATCTTCAGGCTGGAACGCCGGCGTTTCATCTGCCAAGGAGACTTTACCATGCAATGCAAACACGTTTTCTGTTGTTCCCAAAGTAAAGTCATCAACAAAAATAATTTTCTCGGGAGCTTGTGAACCTAAATTTGTGATATAATCATTAAAGTCGAGTTCCACTTTGACAATTGCACCAAGTCGTTTCAATGGGATCGACAGTTCGTTCGTCGTCGGTTTGATTTGGTTGGAAACCATGAAATCATGGCGTGATAAGAGAACAGTACTATTATTAGTTAACAGCCTTTGTCCCGTATAATCCACTTTAATCTCTCGGAAGTTCCTATTATTAAAGTCATAAGGATAATATGCCCCATAAGTGTATCCGGTACGAAGTCCCCATCCCAGTCCATCAAAGAAAGCCGTATTGGAATTTGTGGTTTCTGCAACGGGGAAGAAGATCTGATCAGCCCTTTCATTTCCTCTAATTGGGAATACTCCGATCGTGTCCGCTTTTAAAAGAGCGTCGGCATAAGTACTCCAATAGAAAGTCATATTTCCATTAGCTTCTTTATAAAAGCCCCTGGTCGAAGCATCGTCCACCTCCAAGTCGGGTGTAGTGAAGGAGATCTTCTCGATCAGCTCTCCTTCCGTCAGTTTCAACGCTTCGGTTTGAGGAACCAGATCCTCATTCGTACAGGCTGTCATGACAGCCAGTAGCGTTACACCTATTATATATATATACTTTTTCATAATGAGTCCTTTTTAATACTGAATAGGATCGGGATCCTGATAAAACACATTCACATTTGAGTTATTAGCTTCTCCAAGATTGCCTTGTCCTGACCGACAATGTAAGCTCAATGTCCGTGACTCCCCACTCGAGGTTAATTGATCACCACATTGAACATTCTCTAGTTTTAATTTCGTACATGTTCTAACATCCAAACTTACCATTCTGTTACCAAAACAGTCGAGAGTCTCAAGTGCTGTATAACCCTCCAGATTCAGTGTCTCCAATTGATTCATAGAACATCTGAATGTTTGTAATGTACTTTTGATATCTGAATTTAATGTTAATGAAGACGAACTCACATTATTCACACTCATATCCAAACTAAATAGCTTCGTATTGTTTTTGAGATATAATGAAGTCAAATTATTAAAACCACAAAACAAAAGCCCAAGTAACTTATTATGCGTTACATCCAGCCTTGTCAGTTGATTACCGCTACACATCAAGTACTCTAGTTTAGATAAATTAGTCTAAAGATTGAATGCCATTATTACAACAATTTAACACTTCTAATCCTGTCAATACATTGATTTCATCGCAACAATTCGGATCATCTTTATCTTGAAGCTCTATCGTGTCTATTGCCTCCAACTTCGCCTTATTGGCAGCCACTGATATATCGCCTTCACTATCAGTAGTGACAGAACCATCCCGTGTCTTTATTTCAGCTATCAGATTTGCATTAGTGATATAGTCTATCTTATCATATTTCCAGATAATATTCTTATTATTATTAGCATTCAAGATATCGCCCTTCTTTTTATATTGCTTGCTGCTAACATAGACCCAAACATATTCACCATTCTTCTGGTTACCAATTTGGAAATAATAATAGGATGCAATGTCCAGTTTTGTCAAATCGTAAATGAATAGGTTTTGCAGATTATTGCCATAAGCATGCAAGACCTCAAGATTTGTCAACAATGAGAAATTTCTAGCCTTCAACCCATCAGCCCCTTTCACATGAATCTCCTGAATATTATTATTCTGGCACTCAATTCGTTTCAATTGGGTGGAATAGAGTTTCAAGTAATAGCCTATCTGATTATTTGCGCAAGCCAGGTATTCGAGGTTCGTTAAGGAACTCAACGATAAATTACTAATCTTGTTATTGTTGCAATACAGTGTCACCAATTGCGTTGCATTAGACAGAAGTCCATCTAAGTTCAACAATTGATTGGAACTACATTGTAAGCTCGTAAGATTAGAAAGCGGCTTCTGAGATGTAATACGCTGTATCTTGTTATAATCACAATTTAAGCCTACTAAAGATGCACTATTCAAGTCTAAAGAAGACAACTGATTATTATTACAAACAAGATATTCCAAGTTACTCAATCCGGCAACATCTAAAAAAGATAATCTATTATAATACAAAGCAAGTACTTTGAGCTGCGTATTATTACTTAAATCCAACTCTGTCAAATCATTATATTGAGCATTTAAGGTTTCAAGCTTCGTCAGTTTCGAAAGATCTAATTCTTTGATATGATTACCTGCACACTGCAGAGAAACTAAACCTTTTAACGCTCCAATCTCATCACAAACGGTAGGATCGTTACAAGAAGAGACATCCAAATCAGTGATACCTTCCAAAACCGCCTGATTATTCCCCCCTGCATAAATCCATCCGTACTCATTCGGAGTAAGTGAAGTGGCTTCCTGTATCTTTGCCACCAGACTTGGATTTATAATATAATCTGGTGCTTTGTAAACTTCACCTCCTAAGAGATAAGCCTTACCCGGCTCAAAAGTGATATCACCCTTATCATTTCCCGGATCAATTTTAACAACGTATTTAGCTCCGTTAGTCGCTTTAAAAGAGAGGGACAAATCTTTGGTGTTAAAAGTCCACCCTGGGATGGCGAAATAGAAAGATACGACATCGTTAAACTCCGACTTAATCGGATTGTAGATCTTCAGTTTTATTGCCTTACCTTCTTCGACAACAGTATGGCCTCACGTTTGGGGATCAATATCTTGTATTTTGAGTGGCTGGTTGTTTGCCACATGCAGCGACGCTTCTTCGATGTACATACCCAACGGAGCAATATCTTGCTCATAAATCGTGTTACTCAAGCTTACATCCACTCTTAGGATTGCACTTACACGTTTCAACTTGATGTTCAACGTATTATCGGTTGGAGTGGTTGGTTCGGAAATCATGAAATCGTGCTCACACAAACCGACCCACTTATTATTGCTGCCAGTATAAACAGGGGAATCCAAAGCAAACTGAGTCTGTTCTGAATAATCATATTCGATTCTACCCAAGTCACGATTATAATAACTATAAGGGAAATACGCCTGATAGGTTTCACCGACTTTCATTCCCCAGCCTTTCCCATCAAAGATAGCCGTATTCGTACCGGAACTACTAGCCAAAGGAAACACCACCTGACTTCCTTTCGACGAAAAGATACCAATGGTATCGCCAAATGTCCACTGATAGCCCAGACTTGTATCCGAGACCTTGTAATATCCCCTTGTTTGAGGACCATCAAATTCTAAATCGGGAACGTTGAAGATGATGTTCTCCAATTCCTTACCACCCGTTGGCAGTCCACCGTTGCCATCTGGTACTAAGTTGTCGTTTGTACATGCCACCAGCCCTGCCAGCAGCACGACTAAAAGATACTTACCCCTTTTCATCTATTAAACTATTGGTTAATAATAACGTTTTACCAAACCTCAAATCGTATATTTTCTTACCCTCAACAATTCTTACTCGCTACGAAAAATAGATTATAGAAGTGATTATCCTCTTCTATTTTGTGTATGTCTGTTAAATAAAAAAACACTTCACAAGCATTTATCTACCTTCTTTTTCTTTATATGATCTTTGGAATTCAATTTTCCGAACGCAATATATGAAATATTACATCAAACGTTAAAGAATATTAAGTTTCTATTTTTTGTGTATTAAATCGTGTTTGTAATTTTATTTGTTTCATTTTATCGAAACCGCGTAAATATCGTAAAAAATCACTATATTCGCAAATCAAACATTAATAACATCACTATGGAAATTAAAGAAATTATCGCACAGTTCCCCGCAGTGGGAAAAGTAGCCGAAGTAAAACAACTCACTTCCGGATGGATCAACCGTACTTATATCGTTAGGACGGAGGACCCAAACGAGGCCGATTATATCCTGCAACGAGTAAACCATAACGTCTTTCAAAACATCGATTTATTGCAACACAATATCGAAGTGGTGACCGCTCATATCCGTGCCAAACTAGAAGCACAAAAAGTGGATGATATCGACCGGAAAGTATTACGGTTTATCCCTGCAAAAGACGGTAAAACTTATTTCTTCGACGAAGAAGGGTACTGGCGTATGTGCATTTTCATTCCGCGCTCCGTCACTCTAGAGGCTGTAACACCCGAATCATCCTATCTGGTAGGACTAAAGTTTGGAGAATTTGAGGCTATGCTGGCCGATGTCCCTGAGAAACTGGGAGAGACGATTCCCGATTTTCACAATATGGAACTTCGCATTCGTCAGTTGCGTGAAGCAGTTGCCGCCGACTCTGTAGGAAGATTGAAAAAAGTACAGGAAATTGTCGATGAAATCGAGAAAGATGCCAAGGAAATGTGTAAGGCAGAGGAACTTTATCGCCAGGACTTACTACCCAAACGGATTTGCCATTGCGACACGAAAGTAACCAACATGCTTTTTGACGAAAATAGCCATGAAGTGCTTTGTGTCATCGACCTGGATACGGTCATGCCAAGTTTCGTATTCTCCGATTTTGGTGATTTCCTCCGCTCGGCAGCCAATACGGGTGCCGAAGATGAGCCCGATCTGGATAAGGTAACGTTCAACATGGATATTTTCAAGGCTTTTGCCAAAGGATATATCGAATCAACCAAGTCGTTCCTCACTCCGATTGAAAAAGATAACCTGCCATACGCAGCAACCTTGTTCCCATATATGCAGGCTGTCCGCTTCCTAGCCGACTATATCAATGGGGATACATACTACCACATCAACTTCAAGGAGCATAACTTAGTCCGCACAAAAGCCCAGTATAAGTTATACTTAGAAGCAAAGAAGGCTGTTCCGGCTATGGCTGAGTACATTGCCTCGTTGTAAAGTTAAGAATGTAGAGTAAAAGAATCGTATTTTGTAAGGGCCTAGCTTGTCTAGGCCCGCTTTGTTTTTTGTAGATCTGGAGATTTCACGTATTGTCATTGGGGGATGTTCCTTGTGTCGTCGGAGACCTCCGGATCTCCAATGCACTAATTGCGGATTTGCAATCCGCACGAGACGCAGAACCGCTGTTCCGTTCCTTGGAATCTGGAGATTACAAGGAACGTACTTTCAATCATCGTATAAATTTCTTCATTTATCGAGTTTGTACCCTCATTTGTCGAGCTTTTTCGATTAAAAACTGAGTTTTTGAAGAAAAAAACTCAGTTTTCTCGGAGTACTTCGATGTGTACTGATGTCATCGTGGATCTCCGGATCCACGATGATAAAATTAGCGGGGTTTTCAACCCGCTGCGGGTCACAGACCCGCAATCAATCACCCTGTGGATTCGGGAAACCATAGGAACAGTAGTTCAGTCATACACAGAACAAATTCCCGTTATCGTCAAATTTCCTCCGGCCATTAGCAATTTACACGTAACTTTCCAGGAACTTTAAGTGACCATTCACCTTAAGCTGTACTTCTTGAGTTGTTGCAGGGAAAAGGACCGATTCACCAGCTTGGATATGTAACTCGTTTCCACCATCATCGGTAACAACACCACTTCCTTCCATACACACGAAGATGACAAACGAGTCCAACTCACTATAATCCATGGTCATATCCTCAGTCAAGTCGTATACCGACGTGGTGAAATAGGGGCAACGTACCAGTTCCACCGGTTCATTAAGCCGTGGCTCATACTCCGTACGATAATTATCCTTGACAGAATAGTCGATTGCCGCCTTAGCCAATTCAGTATGGAGTTCGCGCGTATTGCCGTTTTTGTCTTTGCGGTTGAAATCATAGATCCGATAAGTCACATTACTAGTCTGCTGGATCTCGGCCAGGAAACAACCTGTGCCGATACTGTGTATTCTTCCTGCCGGCAGGAAGAATACATCGCCAGGCTGCACGGCATACTCATCCAATGCATCCGTAATGGTGTGGTTCTCAACCATCTCAGCATATTCATCAGGAGTCAGCTGTTTCTTCAGTCCCGAACGCAGATGTGCCGTACCATGAGCATTATCGATAATGTACCACATCTCGGTTTTCCCCATCGAATGATGCCGTTTCATCGCCAACTCATCATTGGGATGTACCTGAATGGAAAGATCGTCGCGGGCATCAATAAACTTTACCAACAAAGGGAAAGTATCACCAAAGCGCTGGTAGTTCTCCTTCCCTACCAACTGCTCTTTGTATTTCTTCACCAGTTCAGCCAAGTTAAGACCTTGATCTTCACCGTTGGCTACAACAGATTCATCACCCGGGACATCAGAGATTTCCCAGCTCTCTCCCACTTGTTCCTGACTGACGGTCAGGTGCTTAAAAGGTATAATCTGATCTCCACCCCAAATAGTAGATTTCAGAATCGGATTAAACTTATATGGATACATACTTTCAAATTCTATTCTGTTGACAAAGGTACAACTTGTTTGCACGCTGTCGTCACAAAAAGATAAAAAAAACCTAAAAGAACAAACAAATAATGCGTTTCAGTCACAGGCTCGAAAATAAAGAGTAAATTTGCACAGAAAACATTCAACATATAAAACAACAAAAATGAGAAGTTTTGCATCCGACAACAATTCCAGCGTTCATCCAGAGGTGATGGAGGCTTTAGTAAGAGCCAACGAAGGACAAGTTATCAGCTATGGCGATGATGCCTTCACAGAAGAAGCAACCAAACTGGTCAAAGAGCAGTTCGAACGCCCCTGTGAGGCTTTGTTTGTATTCAACGGAACAGGCAGTAATACCATGGCGCTGCAGATGATGACTCGCCCGTACCATATCATCTTTTGTGCCGATACGGCCCACATCTCGGTTGACGAGTGTGGCGCACCGACCAAAGCTACCGGCTGCTTTATGCGAACGATCCCGACACCCGATGGAAAACTGACGCCCGAATTGTTGAAACCTTATATGATAAACTTCGGTGTAGAGCATCACTCACAGCCCGGAGCCATCTATATCAGCCAATGTTCCGAGCTTGGAACGGTTTATACACCTGAAGAAGTACGGGCACTTTGCGTTTTTGCGCATCACTACGGCATGAAAGTTCACATGGACGGTGCGCGCATCAGCAATGCGGCAGCCGCATTAGGGCTGTCGTTAGATGATGTTTCAGGAGCATGTGGTGTCGATACGCTAACGCTTGGTGGAACGAAGAACGGACTGATGGGAGCCGAGTGTGTCGTCGTATTCGACCCCGAATTGATGAAGGAAGCCCGTTATGCCCGCAAGCAAGCCTGTCAATTGGCAAGCAAGATGCGTTACATCGCCTGCCAGTTTACCGCTTTCCTTAGCAACGACCTGTGGTTACGTTGTGCAAAGCACGCCAATGCGATGGCAAAGAAATTGGAGGAAGCCTTGAAGCAGTTGCCGGATGTCCATTTCACTCAAAAAATGGAGAGTAATCAGCTTTTCTTGACGATGCCTCGTGAGAAAGAAGATGCGCTATTGAAGAAGTATTTCTTCTATTTCTGGAACGAAAGTACCAATGAGATCCGCCTTGTCACTTCCTGGGATACCACAGAACAGGATATTGATGAGTTTATGGATTATCTGAAAGCATTATAACACGTATCTTGGAGGATTGCTTTGTTCTCGGGGATTTGTAATCCACAAGAACAAAGATTTCTTCTTTGGTTCGGTTTCTTTTTTGTTCATGCAAAAGAGAAATGAACAAGACATCTTAGTGTCTCTTCCAGAAACTAGGTAAGAACAATAGCAGAATGGTAAATAATTCCAGACGACCGGTCAGCATCAGGATAGAGCAAACCCATTTTGCAGCCGACGGAATGGCACTATACGAATAGGCCGGGCCACAACTACCCAAGGCCGGGCCCGTATTTCCCAGGCAAGAAACGACAGCGCCGTATGCTTCGGTGAAGTTCATACCTAAAGCCATGAGCAATAGCCAACATGCAAAAAGAACAACCAAGTAAGTAAAGATAAATGCTAACACGATACTCTTGGTGTTGACAGAAACAACCTGACGATTTAACCGAACAGGAATAACAGCATTGGGATGAACAAAGTGGCGGAACTCGTTATGAGCAACCTTTCCCATGATCGCAATACGTATACACTTGATTCCACCCGAAGTCGAACCGGCACACGAGCCGACAATCATCAACAAGCTGAGAAGCATCCACAGACTCGGTGTCCACAGCATATAGTCATCCGACATAAATCCTGTAGAAGTCTGGATAGCCACAACCTGGAACAGAGCCTTGCGGAACGATTCCTCCGTTCCACTTTCACCATTAACTAACAACCCTATCGTAACGACGGCAATAGCGATAGCCATGATGCAGATATACCATTGAAACTCTGTATTGGATAGCAAACGCTTGATCTTCCCCCGTAGGAGTGCAACATACAACAAGGAATAGTTGATTCCGGAGAGAAACATGAATACAACCGTAATATATTCGATCTGAGGAGATTGGAAATAAGCAATACTTGCCTGTTTCGTCGAGAACCCACCCGTCGAACACGTGGTGAGAGCATGACAAATACTGTCATAAACGTTCATACCGCTGAAGAACAACAAAAAAGCTTGTGAGATAGTCAGTCCGATATAAATCGTCCAGATCCATTTTGCCGTCACGCCGATACGCGGATTTACCTTATCCCGATTGGCGACTGAGGCCTCAGCAGCAAATAGCCTTACACCACCCGAGCCAATCATCGGAAGCACGGCAATGGTGAAGAAAACGATTCCCAAGCCACCAATCCACTCCGTCAGACTACGCCAGAAAAGCAAGCCGTGCGGGAAAGATTCGATATTATCCAAGATGGTCGCTCCCGTCGACGTAAATCCCGACATCGACTCGAAGAAAGCATCCGACACATCCGTGATATAGCCACTGATCATATAAGGGAGCATGCCAACGATAGAGGCCACAACCCACGCCGACGCCACAATGACATATCCATCTTTCCTACTCAGAACACGCTCTGCTCCCTTCCCATAATAAGAAAAGAGGAAAGCAATGCACAGCGTAATCACGATAGAGATGACAAAGGCCAACAAGTCGTTCTCTTTATAGTAAAAGGAAACGAGTGATGACAAGAAGAGGAATCCTGCCTGCACATAGAGCAAGACACTCAGCGTCAGAAATATGATCTTCTTATTAATCATTAATTAAAAAACGTCTCTGCCTTTTTAATCATATCACCCAAGCAGAACACCATGACATGGTCGCCTGCCTCGATTTGGGTATTACCATTTACCAGCATACCTTCTCCTTTACGAATCATACCACCAATGGTGATACCTTTCGGAAGTCCCATCTCTTTGATTGGTTTCTTCGTGATCTTCGAGCCTTCCTTCACCACAAACTCAGCAACATCCGAGTCGGAGAAGGTCAGACACTTCACGTTTGCCACGTCAGCATCCAACATCATCTGGTAAATATGGCTTGCAGCAATCTTTTTCTTGTTGATCACCGTACCAATGTCCAGACTTTCTGCCATGTGGATATAGTCGATGTTCTCCACTTCTGCGATTGTCTTGGTCACACCCATCCGTTTTGCTGCCAAACATGCCAGAATATTCGTTTCCGAATTACCGGTCAGGGCTACAAAAGCCTCGGTCTTGCGGATTCCCTCCTCCATGAGCAGGCTCATGTCACGACCATCCCCATGAATAATCATGATCCGGTCATCAACCAGTTCCGTCAAGCGATGACAACGGTTCAAGTCACTCTCAATAATCTTCACTTGCATGTAATCAGGAATATATTGCGAGGCACGGATAGCGATACGGCTTCCGCCCATGATGATGACCGTACGAACATCGGCATAACTTTCCTTCCCCGAAATCTTACGAATATAAGGAATATGCTTCTTGGTTGTCGTGAAGTAAACGATATCATTCTCCTTGACCACATCATCACCACGAGGGATGATGGTATAATTTCCTCGTTTGATAGCCACGATATGGTATGGATCGTCCCGACTGCCCAAGTCTTTCAATGGCACGTCAAGGATCTCAGCGGTGTTCCTCATCTTTGTCCCGATCAGCACCAAGGCGCCACCGGCAAACTCCCACCACTGACGAATCCAACTCATCTTCAGCGCATCAACAATCTCCTTGGCTGCCAACATCTCCGGATAAATCAACGAGTCAACGCCCAGTTTCGAAAAGAAGTCCTTGTTCTTCGGCAGTAGATACTCATAGTTATCGATTCGGGCAACGGTCTTCTTGGCCCCCAGATTGGTTGCCAACATACACGCCGTCATGTTCCGGCTTTCCTCCGGCATGACACCGATAAACAAATCGGTTCCCGATACTCCGGCATCCTTCAAAGCAGAGATAGAAGTCGGGGAAGCACAAACCGTCATCAAATCGAAGTTGGAGTCCATTCGTGCCAACCGTTCCTCATTTTCGTCCATCAAGATAATATCCTGACGTTCACCCGAAAGCAATTTTGCCAAATGCGTTCCGACAGCTCCTGCACCTGCAATGATAATCTTCATAATGACTATATTAAAAATCCACTAATGTGTTATAGATAGAATCCTCATCCATACCACATAAGCGATATAATTCCTCTAATGTACCATGTTGCACAAACGAATCAGGTATGCCGATTCGTTTGATGACAGGCGTATAACCACGCTCACTCATGAACTCTAGGACAGCACTTCCCATGCCTCCCTTGAGCGAACCATCCTCTAAGGTAAGGATTTTTTTGAAATTACACCCTATCTCGTTCAACATTTTTTCATCCAACGGTTTCAAAAAGCGCAAATCGTAATGCGCAATCTGTTTTCCCGTAGTTTCTTCAGCCCGACTGATTGCCTGTTCTGCCATTTTTCCAATCGGTCCTAAGGAGATGACGGCTATATCCTTCCCCTCTTTCAGACATCTGCCACGACCAATCTTCAGTTCTTTGAACGGAGTACGCCACTCGGCCATCGATCCTCTGCCTCGTGGGTATCGAATCACAAACGGTCCCATATCTTTCAGCTGTGCCGTATACATCAGGTTCCGTAGTTCTTCTTCATTATATGGCGACGCCACGATAACGTTAGGTACGGTACGCAAGCAAGCCAGATCGAATGCACCATGATGGGTCGGTCCATCCTCTCCTACCAGCCCGGCTCTGTCGAGACAAAGCACAACATGTAGTTTCAGCAAAGCAACATCATGGATAAAGTTATCATATGCCCGCTGCATGAACGAAGAATAGATATTACAGAAAGGCAGCAGCCCATCTTTTGCCATACCACCTGAGAAGGTGACAGCATGACCTTCAGCGATACCTACGTCGAAGACCCTATCGGGCATCTCCTTTTGCATGATGTTCATCGAACAGCCTGTCGGCATGGCCGGCGTTACACCGACGATACGTTCGTTTTGTCGAGCCAGTTCCAACAATGTCTCGCCGAAAACATCTTGGAAACGAGGTGGCAATCCTTCCGTGTTTGGTACGATGCGTTCGCCTGTTTCCTTATCAAATAGGCCCGGAGCATGCCAAACGGTAGCTTCTTTTTCAGCCGGCTTAAAGCCTTTTCCTTTCACTGTATGTATGTGAAGCAGCCGAGGGCCTTTCATATCCTTGATCTCGTTCAGCACCTTCACCAGATTTGTCACATCGTGCCCATCAATAGGTCCGAAATACCGGATGTTCATTCCCTCAAAGACATTCTGTTGATGCATCAACATCGACTTTAGGCTATTGTTGAAGCGGATGATACTCTTCCGGCGTTCATCCGTCAGCAAGCCCATCTTCGCGAACATCCGCGATAGCTTATAACGGATGTAATTATAGCTTTCCGAAGTCTGGAGGTTTAACAGGTATTGTTCCATGCCGCTCTTATTGCGATCGATGGACATATTATTGTCATTGAGAATAATCAACAGGTTGTTGGGATATACACTTGCATTGTTCAATCCTTCAAAGGCCAACCCCCCCGTCATGGCACCATCACCGATAACCGCTACGACATGGCGGTTATTTTCATGTTTTTTTGCTGCTGCGACTGCCATGCCCAAGGCAGCAGAGATAGAGTTCGAAGCATGTCCACACGCAAACGAGTCGTACTCACTTTCATAAGGTGAAGGGAAGGGACGCAAACCATTCAGTTTACGGTTCGTAAAGAAACAGTCTCGTCTTCCTGTAAGGATTTTGTGTCCATAAGCCTGATGCCCTACATCCCATACAATACGGTCATACGGAGTATCAAAGACATAGTGTAAGGCAACGGTTAACTCGACCACTCCCAAACTGGAAGCGAAATGACCAGGATTGCACGAAAGCTCATCCACAATCTTTTGCCGAAGTTCCTGACACATCTCCGGCAATTGTCCTACGTCAAGTTTACGAAGGTCCTGAGGCGAATCAATCCCATTCAGCAAAGTATATGAATTCTCTTGCATCATTTCTTATTTAACAACATTAACGCACAAAAATAGTACATTTCTACATATTTATGTGTAAATTTGCTCATATTTTTGACAAAGACAATTGAAGTATGGATTTTAGGACACGAGTAGAACAGCCTCAAGATGGTGTACAGATGCATCTCGAAGATACGATGATGCTCTTCGGCTCTTGTTTCTCCGAGCACATCGGCAACTTGCTCTCCACTCATAAATTCCTCTGCGATGTCAATCCGTTCGGCGTATTGTACAATCCGTCTTCTATCAGCAAAGCATTGTTACGGCTCTGTGACCCTCAGCCTTATCAACCTGATGACTTGTTCTTTGCCAATGGACTATGGAACAGTTGGATGCACCATTCCTCTTTCTCTGCTCCGGAGATCTCGCTCTGCTTACAACAGATCAACGACCGTCTGTCCCAGGCTGCCAGATCAATACGTAATGCCCGTTTTATCTTTATTACCTTTGGCTCAGCATGGGTCTATCGGTTAAGGGATACCCACGAATGTGTAGCCAACTGCCATAAACAGCCCGACCGCCTTTTTGACCGCTCCCTACTGTCGGTCTCAGAAATTGTCTCCGATTTTCAAGAGATGATAGAGGTGGTTCGAGGCTTCAATCCATCCGTTCACTTCATCCTGACCGTCAGTCCAATACGTCACATCAAAGACGGCCTGCACGGCAATCAGATCAGCAAGTCGACCTTGCTCCTTGCCATTGAAGAGCTACGTCGGAGAGTGGATGGAATCACTTATTTCCCCGCATACGAGATCATGATGGACGAATTGCGCGATTACCGGTTCTACGCCGATGACATGCTGCATCCTTCATCACTAGCCATCCAATATATTTGGGAATGTTTCTCCGCTGTGTTTTTTGATTCCGGCACCAAGGCGTTCCTACGAGAGTGGCAGGAAGTCGGTAAGCGACTTCAGCACAAACCGTTCAACCCACAGTCGGACACCTATCGTCGTTTTCTCTATGATACGATACAGATTCTTAATAAGCTACAGGAAGAACATCCCTATTTAAACTTTCAAAAGGAAATCGAACAATGTCAAACACTATCCAAAGTATAACCGAAATTATCGGTGCACAACGAACAGGCTCCATTGATTATACCATCGATTGGCTCTTAACCGACAGCCGTTCGCTCGGCTTTCCCGAAGAGACCCTCTTCTTTGCCCTGAAGACCAAGCGGAACGATGGCCACAAATACATTGGTGACCTCTATAAGCGAGGCGTACGGAACTTTGTCGTCTCAACATTACCAGCACAGGTGGAAGCTGATGCCAATTATCTGCTTGTAAAACAACCACTACGTGCCTTACAAAAGTTAGCTGCCATCCACCGCCAACAATTCAACATCCCTGTCATCGGCATTACCGGCAGTAACGGGAAGACCATTGTCAAAGAATGGATCTATCAACTGATCAGTCCAGACAAGATAGTGACCCGCTCTCCCCGTAGTTACAACTCACAAATCGGGGTTCCGCTATCAGTGTGGTTGATGAACGACCATACCGAAGTGGGAGTATTCGAAGCCGGGATCTCGGAGATGGGTGAGATGGAAGCATTACAAGAAATTATTCGCCCCAATATTGGTGTACTTACCAATATCGGTGGTGCTCACCAAGAGAACTTCCTCTCTATGCAAGATAAGTGCATGGAGAAACTGACGTTGTTCAAGGAATGTGATGTCATCGTCTATGATGCCGACAACGAACTGATTAGTTCATGTATCCAAAAGTCGCTGCTTCCCGCTCGCGAAATCGCTTGGTCAAGAAAGGATAATGAACGGGCCCTATATGTCTCCTCTATCCAGAAAGGCGAAAACAGCACGACCGTCAACTATCGGTATCTGAATATGCCAAATACTTACACCATTCCTTTCATCGACGATGCATCGATTGAAAACTCCTTGCATTGTCTCGCCATTGCGCTTTACCTGATGATACCGCCCGAGAAGATAGCGGAACGGATGGCACACCTCGAACCGATAGCCATGCGGCTGGAAGTGAAGGAAGGGAAGAACAACTGTGTCCTAATCAATGACAGTTACAACTCCGATTTAGCTTCCTTGGATATTGCCTTGGATTTTATGCAACGTCGGTCGGAAGAAGCTGGAAGAAAACGTACGCTGATCTTATCCGACCTGCTCGAAACCGGCAGTAGCAACAAACTGCTCTATCGGCAGATCGCCGAACTGACCGTAAGCCGAGGCGTACACAAGATTATCGGTATTGGAAAAGAGATCAGCGCTGCCTCTTCTTTGTTCAACATCGAGAAATACTTTTTCCATACAACTGATGAATTCCTGACTTCTGATCTGTTATCGGAATTTCACAACGAAGTAATCCTGATTAAAGGTGCGCGTCAGTTCCACTTTGAGGATATCTCCGACCAATTGGAACTGAAAGTACACGAGACGATTCTCGAAGTCAACCTCAACGCCTTGGTCGACAACCTAAACTATTACCGAAGCAAGATCAAGCCAGAGACGAAGATGGTGTGCATGGTCAAGGCCTCAGCCTATGGAGCGGGCTCGTACGAGGTGGCAAAGACCTTACAAGATCACCGCGTTGACTATTTGGCCGTGGCTGTAGCCGACGAAGGATCGGCCCTCCGCAAAGCAGGAATCACCTCCTCCATCATGATTATGAACCCTGAGCTATCGGCTTTCAAAACCATGTTCGACTATAAGTTGGAACCGGAAGTCTATAGTTTTCACCTCTTGGAACAACTCATCAAGGCTGCCGAAAAGGAAAGTGTCACCAATTTCCCTATTCATATCAAGATTAATACCGGTATGAACCGCCTTGGATTTGAGCCGGAAGATATTCCCCAACTGATCAAACGACTTAAACAACAGTCGGCCGTTATCCCCCGTTCGGTGTTCTCACATCTGGTGGGCAGTGATTCTACCCAGTTCGACGCATTCACCATCCAGCAGATAAACCTATTTAAAGAAGTTTCCGACCAGTTGCAAGGTGCTTTCTCTCATAAGATTATCCGCCATATCCTGAATACGGCAGGCATAGAACGGTATGCCGATTACCAATTCGATATGGTTCGTCTGGGACTCGGCCTTTATGGTGTCGACCCATTCACCAATGATATCCTACACAATGTCAGCACCCTGAAGACCACCATCCTGCAGATTCATCATGTGAAAAAAGAAGACTCAGTAGGCTATAGTCGAAAAGGAAGGCTGGACAGGGATTCACGCATTGCTGCCATTCCTATCGGATATGCCGACGGACTGGACCGTCATCTTGGAAATCGAAACGCATATTGTCTGGTCAACGGACAGAAAGCATACTATGTAGGTAATATTTGTATGGATGTAGCCATGATCGATGTCACAGATATTGACTGTAAGGAGGGCGACCGCGTTATCATCTTTGGCGATGACCTACCAGTCACCACCTTATCGACTATTTTGGGAACGATTCCATACGAGATATTAACCAGTATCTCCGACCGTGTAAAGCGGATATACTATCAAGATTAAAGCGTTTTCAGCGTGAGCATGGGCAACCCTCAAACGATCCGAAGAATACGCGTCGTGGTACGTGCCACGGATGCGGATTTCTTATATGTCACACCCTGTACACCCGATGCAGAAGTCTTGAAGGTTCGACATGGAGTCAAGGGTGTCAATGATGTTTTTGAAGAAACAGTCCAACGCCTTTGGACTGGTTGCATGCTAAACTTACTGGATGTCACGGTCGAACCAGACGGAGCGCTACTCCCTTCATTCATAGTTTTAGAACCCGACTACTTGTTGGATATTAGTTCGCTGGCCGAATGTTCATGCGACTTTGGAAGTCATCCGGCCAACTATCTTTGGAAACGGCTCACTCCTTCTGAGAACACCCGTCCCATTCTATTAGGAAACATTGCCAACCTCTTCTTGGACGAATGGATCCATTGTCCCGAGAAAACACTGAGTTTTAAGGAATGTATGAAAAAAGCGTTTCGAATGTATCCACTCGAATTAGCTGCATGTGAAGAGTTGTCGGATAGATACGAAGCGACCGAATTCCTTGAGGATTGCATGAAACACTTCGTCAATATCTACAAAATTGTCAAGCATGCATTTAGGGAATATCATTTAGACGAGCACGATGCTGTATTAGAACCATCGTACATCTGTGAAGCACTTGGCATACAGGGACGGCTTGACTATATGCAGCGCGACATGAGCAGCTTCATTGAAATGAAATCGGGTAAGGCCGACGAATTCTCACAAAGAGGGAAGATTTTGCCAAAGAAAAACAACCTCACACAAATGCTTTTGTATATGGCTGTGTTGGAATACAGTATGAACCAGAGCCATGAGCATACACGTCCCTATCTGCTATACACCAAATACCCTTCCCTTTATCAAGCACAGGCTTCTTCCTGGGAACAAGTCAAGCAAACCATCAACCTCCGAAACATCATCGTGGCCAACGAGTATGAGACACAGCAGCATAACAATTTGGATTATACGACCGCTCTGCTTGCTCAGGTTGATCCTCGGACTTTAAATACGGCTCATCTATATGGCCGTTTCTGGGAAAACTATCTCTGTCCGCCCATCGCCAAATTTGGGGAACACATCCGACACTTGTCGGATATAGAAAAGGCATATTTCTATACAATCTATAATTTCATTACCAAGGAGTTATATACCTCTAAGACCGGATGCACCGGTTATTACGGCCGGATGGGAGCATCATCTCTCTGGCTGAATTCCTTGGAAGAGAAAATGGAGGCGGGTGAAATTCTGTACAACCTGACGATTACCGAGAATTATGCTTCTGACGCAACCAATCCGAATGTCACTTTATCTTTGCCGGAGTACGACGATCTCTTTATGCCTAATTTCCGCATTGGAGACGTGGTAGTACTCTATGAGCGAAACAAGGAGACCGATAATGTAACAAACAAGCTTATCTTCAAGGGAAGTTTAGAAGAGATGACCGACCGCGAGATACGTATTCGCCTCCGTTCAGCACAACGGAACCTGTCCGTATTACCCTCTTCCAGCAAATATGCCATTGAGCACGACTATATGGACACATCCTATCGTGCAATGTATCAAGGGTTATCATCTTTTCTCTCTGCCAATAAAGAGCGAAAAGAAATGCTTCTGGCACAGAGACCCCCACGCTTCGATAACGACCTCTATGAACAGGCAAACCGTACCGCTGATGTCTTCGAACGAATGGCATTCAAGGCTCTTTCTGCCCGCGATTACTTTTTATTGGTAGGTCCTCCGGGAACAGGCAAGACCTCGAGAGCCTTACGCAGGATGGTGGATATGCTCCATCTACGACATCACCAACGACTTCTTTTAATGGCCTACACCAACCGTGCCGTCGATGAAATCTGTCAAACCTTATCGGATATGGAACCAACCGTTCATTACATCCGAATCGGCTCGGAACTATCATGCGATAGTCGGTACAAAGATCATCTGTTACCACATATCCTTGAGGATTGTACCAATCGAACTCGTGTACAGGAAGTCATCACACAATGTGATGTGTTCGTCGGCACCATCTTATCGATCTCGTCCAAGCCCGAATTGTTCAAGATGAAACACTTCGATGCTGCCATCATCGATGAAGCCACTCAGATATTAGAGCCTCAACTACTTGGCCTGCTCACAGCTCGTTCCACAGATGGTCGGGATGCCATCGACAAGTTCGTGATGATTGGCGACCCCAAACAACTGCCAGCCATCGTCCTTCAATCATCAGAAGACTCGAAAGTACACCATCAGTTACTTAGGGAAACAGGCATCCACAACCTGAAAGATTCTCTTTTCGAACGGCTCTACCGTTATCATCAACAGCGAGGCGAGACACAGGCTGTCGATATGCTTCACAAACAAGGAAGGATGCACCCTGGCATTGCAGAATTTCCCAATCATGCTTTTTATTTCGGTGAACTGGAAGTTCTCGGTTTGAAACACCAATTGGAAGAGATCCCGACACCGATCATGTTTATCCCATCACATCCCGACTTAAGCAATTCATCGTGTAAGACAAACCATGAAGAGGCTCAGGTGGCGGCACAGATTGCTCGTCGGATCTATGAAGAATCACCCGATAGTTTTGATTTTTCCCACACGTTAGGCATTATTACTCCTTATCGCAGCCAGATTGCACTGATTCGAAAAGCGCTTCGTCAACTTCAAATACCCCCACTCGCGAACATCTCCGTCGACACTATCGAACGCTATCAAGGAAGCGAACGGGATGTGATTATCTACTCTTTGAGCATCAACCAACTGTCACAACTGGAATGGCTACCCAATTTAACTGAAGAAAAGGGCGTTTTCATCGACCGAAAACTCAATGTTGCCCTTACCCGAGCTCGCAAACGGTTGTTCATTCTCGGCGTCCCGGAACTACTGCAGCAAGACCCAATCTACAATTCGTTGCTCCAACAAATCCCATGGAAAAAGGATTTAAAAGAATTTGCTTTATAATTTAAGTTTGTCACATTGGTGAAAAACTCTTCTCACGAAGGTGATAAACTTTAATCACATTGGTGAAAAGCTTTTATCACCTAGGTGACAAGACTAAACTATCCGTTAATTAACAAAAAGCGATTTGCAAAGCACGTTAAATAAATAAACAAAACGATGTTTTTATAGGATAAAAACGAATAAAACATTATATTTGCCTTAACTAAAAAAACAAATCATGAAAAAAACATACTTCTTTGCAGTAGACCTCGGTGCGACAAGCGGACGTACGATTGTCGGGCAATTAGAACAAAATAAGCTGGAATTAAGGCAACTCACACGCTTCCCCAACAACATCATACAAGTGAACGGGCATTTCTATTGGGACATCATGGCCTTGTATTCCGAAATCATCAAAGGGCTAAAAGTCGTAGCTGACGAAAACATACCTATCGAGTCGATTGGTATAGACACATGGGGAGTCGATTTCGTCTTTATCGGCAAGGATGGAGAGTTACTTCGGAACCCCTACTCCTATCGTGATCCGCATACGGTTGGAGCACCTGAGGCATACTTCGAAATCATTCCACGTGAGAAGGTATACGAACAAACAGGCATCCAGATTATGAATTTCAACTCCCTCTTCCAACTATTCGCACTAAAGCAACAAGGATGTAGTGCTCTGGAAGCGGCTGACAAGATCTTATTCCTGCCCGACGCACTCGGTTATCTGCTTACGAATAAGATGGTGACAGAGTACACGATTGCTTCGACCTCACAAATGTTGAACCCACGAACGAAAGAGTTGGAAGAAAACTTGATGAAGGTGGCAGGCGTGACGAAAGACAAGTTTGCTCCGATTGTCTATCCGGGAACCGTTCTCGGCACACTTACTGAAGAGATTCAGAAGCAGACAGGACTGGGTGCCGTTCCAGTCATCTCAATAGCAGGGCATGATACGGGGTCGGCTGTCGCTGCAGTGCCTGCTGACAATGAACGTTTTGCCTATCTCAGTTCAGGAACGTGGAGTCTCATGGGCATCGAAGTGAAAGATGCCATTATCAATGAAGAAAGTTCAAAGATGAACTTCACCAATGAAGGAGGTGTGGAAGGAACGACCCGTTTCCTAAAGAATATCTGTGGCATGTGGCTGCTTGAGCGATGCCGAAAAGAGTCAAAGACTATTGCTTCGTACAGCTATGATGAACTGAATGAGATCGCTTTGTCGTCAGAATCCTTCCGAAGCGTCATCAATCCCGATGCACCATGTTTTGCGAACCCAGAATCGATGATTCAAGCCATTCAACAATATTGCAAACTGACTGGACAACCGATTCCTACGACCGACAAACAAATTGTCCGGTGTATCTTCGACAGCCTGGCTTTGCGTTATAAACAAATATTCAAGAATCTACAGGAACTTGCTCCGTTCCCCATTGAGCAATTACACATCATCGGAGGCGGATCGCAGAACAACCTGCTCAACCAGTTCACCAGCAACGCACTTGGCGTTCCTGTCGTTGCCGGTCCTACCGAGGCAACAGCCATCGGAAATGTCATGATGCAAGCAAAGGCCGACAATCTGGTCGGCACCATTCAAGAGATGCGCAGCCTGATCCGTGCATCCGTACAAACCATGACCTTTATGCCAAAAGATACTGTCCTTTGGGACGAAGCATACCAGAAGTATCTGAAAGCATTCAGAGAAGACATCTAATCCATTACGTATTTATAAAACTAAAAATAATGAACCATGAAAGAAGAACTGATTAAAAAAGCTTACGAAGTAGCAAAAGAACGTTATGCTGCTATTGGCGTCGACACAGATGCCGCCATTGCACAGTTGGAAAAAACACCGATCTCCTTACATTGCTGGCAAACCGATGATGTCATCGGCTTTGAGCGCAACGAAGCATTGAGTGGAGGTATCATGACTACAGGCAACTATCCAGGACGTGCACGTAACGTCGAAGAAGTTCGCAAAGACATTGCTTTCGTAAAGACATTGCTGGCGGGTAATCACCGACTGAATCTTCACGAAACATACGGTGAATTCGGTAATAAATTTGTCGACCGCGACCAAGTAGAAGTAAAACATTTCCAAGGCTGGATAGACTGGGCCAAGGAACAAAATATGAAACTAGATTTTAACTCCACCTCGTTCTCACATCCGAAATCGGGAAACCTCTCGTTGGCAAACCCGAATAAAGAGATCCGTGAGTTCTGGATTGAACATACGAAGCGTTGCCGCCGTATCGCCGATGCAATGGGTAAGGCTCAGAATGATCCATGTATCATGAACATCTGGGTACACGATGGTTCTAAGGACCTGACCGTAAAACGTATGTATTACCGCGAACTCTTTGCTCAGAGTCTGGACGAAATTCTTGCAGAACAATTACCAGATATGAAGACTTGTCTCGAGGCTAAGTTATTTGGTATCGGTCTGGAGAGCTATACCGTAGGGTCTCACGACTTTGTTGCCGGATACTGTGCTACCCGTAAGTTGATGTACACGCTTGATACCGGTCACTACGAACAAACCGAGAATGTATCCGACATGGTTGCATCCTTGTTACTCTTTGTTCCTGAATTGATGTTACATGTAAGTCGCCCTGTTCGTTGGGACTCCGACCACGTAACCATCATGGACGATCAGACACAGAACTTGTTCAAGGAGATTGTTCGAGCAAACGCATTGAACCGTGCTCACATCGGCTTGGATTATTTCGACGCATCTATCAACCGTATCGGTGCCTACATCATCGGCACACGTGCAACACAGAAATGTGTGCTGCAAGCTTTACTCGAACCGCTGCCAACACTCCGCAAATACGAGGAGAACGAACAGAACTTCGAGCGTCTTGCCCTGTTGGAAGAAGCAAAGAGTCTGCCATTCGGCGCCGTATTCGACTATTTCAACCTCAAGAACAACGTTCCTGTAGGCGAGGAATTCATTCCGGCTATCCAACAATACGAGAAAGAAGAATTGTCAAAACGTGTATAATTCTGAAAGTCTATGGCAATCATTATCGGACTTATCATCATTGCAATCGGAGCATTCTGCCAGTCGAGCAGCTATGTTCCGATTAACAAGGTGAAGGAATGGAGTTGGGAAAGTTTCTGGCTGACACAAGGCGTCTTTGCCTGGCTGATTTTCCCCTTCCTCGGAGCCTTGCTAGCTGTACCATCAGGACATAGTCTCTGCGAGTTATTCACAGCCGACAACTCCTTTAATATCTGGATGACCATTCTGTTTGGTGTATTGTGGGGTGTCGGTGGTCTGACCTTCGGCCTTTCCATGCGCTACCTAGGTGTTGCCTTAGGCCAATCCATTGCCCTGGGTACCTGTGCAGCCTTAGGTACGATCCTCGGCCCCGTCATGTTAAACATTGTCTTTCCTAATGCGGGACATCTAGAAAAGTTAACTTCTGCCGTACTCATCGGCGTACTGATTACTCTCCTTGGTATTGCCATCATTGGTGTCGCAGGACATATGAAAGCACAAACCCTGAGTGAAGAAGAAAAGCGCAAGGCCGTTAAGGACTTCAATTTCCCGAAAGGAATTATCATTGCGCTTTTAGCTGGCTTTATGAGCGGGTGCTTCAACATCGGCCTCGAATTTGGTAGTGAACTACATTTTGCTGAGACCAACGATATGTTTAAATCTTTACCTGCAACCATGCTGGTTACCTTGGGCGGATTCGTAACAAATGCTGTCTACTGCCTCTATCAGAATGCTAAAAACAAGTCTTGGGGCGATTACGGAAAGACCAATCTGTATGCCAACAACCTGTTCTTCTGTATCTTGGCTGGATTGCTCTGGTATAGTCAATTCTTTGGACTGAGCCTTGGCAAAGGATTCCTAACCGAATCCCCAACGCTCACCACTTTTGCTTTCTGTATATTGATGGCACTGAACGTCGTTTTCTCGAATGTTTGGGGAATCATTCTGAAGGAGTGGAAAGGTGTATCAAAGAAGACATTGGTTGTATTAATAATAGGTATTATCGTGCTGATTGTATCAACATTCATACCTGAACTTTTAAAATAGAAAAAATGGAATCAATCTTGATAAACCGCCCAGAGTTGGCAAAAGAGATTAATAAAGTCGCCGAAGTAGCCGGTTACCTTTGGCAAAAAGGATGGGCAGAGCGTAACGGTGGCAACATCACTATCAACATTACTGAATACATCGATGATGACATCAGAAAGATGCCGCCCATCAGCCCTGTTATCCCGATAGGTGTAACCCTTCCACATTTGAAAGGTTGTTACTTCTATTGCAAGGGTACGAACTTGCGCATGCGCGACCTGGCTCGATGGCCGATGGAGAACGGTTCAATCATCCGTATACTGGACGATTGTTCCAGCTATGTCATCATTGCCGATCATCCAGTAAAGCCCACATCTGAGTTGCCCTCACACTTAAGCGTACACAACTACCTCATTGCTAAAGGCTCTCCTTACAAAGCATCTGTTCATACTCACCCTATCGAGTTGGTAGCCATGAGCCACTGCAAAAAATTCCTCGAGAAAGATGTGATGACCAAATTACTTTGGAGTATGATCCCTGAGACCAAAGCTTTCTGTCCGAGAGGTGTAGGAATCGTTCCTTATCAACTGCCGAGTTCTGTGAAGTTGGCAGAAGAAACCATAAAACTTCTTGACGATTATGATGTAGTACTTTGGGAGAAACACGGTACGTTCGCTGTCGACGAGGATGTCATGAAAGCCTTCGACCAGATAGACGTCTTGAACAAATCGGCTCTCATCTATATTGCAGCAAAGAATATGGGATTTGAGCCAGACGGCATGACCGAAGAACAAATGAAAGAGATGAGCATTGCTTTCAATCTCCCCAAATAAAAAGAACATGAGGAAAAGATTTCTGATAACCATTGCTTTGACGCTGACATTGGCATTCCTTTCGCCAATGTTGGTGTCGAGCAGTTGTACACCTGTGCATACCGGTGAACAACACGATACTCTTTATATCGAACGAGAGTCCATTCCCGACAGGATAACGTTCAGTACTTATACTATTCCTGAGCATATCGAGTTCTGTGGAAAAGACATTGACTTGACACGTTTTGACCGCCATGAGCGGATGGATCGAGAACTGCTGGCATTCATGTACATGCACAGCACTTCAATCCAGATGATTAAACGAGCCAATCGATACTTCCCGGTGATCGAACCCATCCTTAAAAGGAATGGTATCCCTGACGACTTTAAGTATCTGATGGTTATCGAGAGCAATGTCAACCCTATTGCCCGTTCAGTGGCCGGAGCTGCAGGACTTTGGCAGTTTATGCAAGGAACAGGTAGAGATAATGGACTGGAAGTCAACGCCAATATTGACGAACGGTATCATGTGGAGAAATCAACTCAGGCAGCATGCAAATATCTGAAAGGAGCTTATGCAAAATATCGGGATTGGGTGACTGTTGCCGCCTCTTACAATGCAGGTCAGGCACGAATCAGTCAGCAGTTGGCCATTCAAAAAGTTAGCAATTCCCTGGATCTGTTTCTCGTGGAGGAAACGACTCGCTACGTTTACCGTATTCTCGCCGCCAAGATTATGTTCCAAAATCCCAGTTCCTTTGGATTCTACTTGAGGGCATCCGACCTCTATCCTATTATCCCAACGAAAGAGTACACGGTAACTACCGGCATTGCCGACTTATCTGTTTGGGCAAAGGAGAAAGGAATCAATTATTCCCTCCTGCGTCAACTGAATCCGTGGTTGCGTGAGAACAGCCTTCAAAACAAATCGCAGCGAACCTATAAGATTCTGGTTCCCACGAAAGAAGGTATGTATTATGACCCAAAGCAAATCGTGCCTTATGATAAAAAATGGGTGGTTGAATAAGAAAACCATTCCATCTAACTCACACAAATTATATAGTAACGCTTTGCGAACTAAAAGTTTTTACCTAAATTTGAAGCGAATTTAAAAACAAAAGAAATGACACAATTATTATTTTTAGGAAATCTTGGTGCACAAGAAATTATCCTCATAGCGTTTGTCGTATTACTTCTTTTCGGCGGTAAGAAAATTCCCGAACTCATGAAAGGTATAGGCAAGGGTATCCGTAGTTTCAAGGAAGGAGTTAATGGTATCGAAAAGGATATCAACGACGCTGTCAGCGAAGACGAAAAGAAAGATAAATAACACATCCAATGGCCATAAACGAGAACCCAGATGCAATGTCTTTCTGGGAACATTTGGACGTTTTGAGAGGCATTCTTTTTAGGATTGCCGCTCTTACTTTGGGCTTTGCCGTTATCGCCTTTGCTTGTAGAGAATGGCTTTTCGATATCATCTTAGCTCCTAAATACGATAATTTTATCATATACGATCTTTTTCGTTCGGTAGGAAAAATCTTTAATCCGAATGGAGACAGCGGGCATTTTGACGTTCAACTAATCAATACCGGACTGGCAAAACAGTTCGTGATACACATGAAGGCGTCAATCTATGCCGGCTTTCTTGTTGCCGCTCCTTATACGCTCTACCAAATCTTTCGTTTTGTATCGCCCGCCCTTTATGCTAACGAAAGAAGATATGCGGTGAAAGTGTTGGGAGGTGGTAGTGTAATGTTTGCCTTGGGCGTTCTGCTCAGCTATTTTCTTATCTTTCCTTTGACCTTCCGCTTTTTGGGTACCTACCAAGTAAGCGATGATGTCGTGAATATGATTTCGTTGGAATCATACATGGACACCATGATGATGCTTTGCGTCATGATGGGTATTGTATTTGAGATTCCTATCCTATGTTGGCTCTTCGCAAAGTTTGGCTTTATCACGGCCGACTTTATGAAAAAATATCGCAAACATGCCGTTGTCATCCTTTTATTTATCTCAGCCATCATCACCCCAACAGCCGATGTCTTTACGCTGACAGTCGTTGCCATGCCAATGTGGCTTCTCTATGAAGCAAGTATCATCATTGTGCAACGCACAAAAGCTACACAACGTTCGGAAGAAGATGAAGACGATGACTCCGAGACAAGAAACGATGATGCGACTGATTCATCAGAGGATGACATTGAAGAAAGCGATATTCCTGTAGCATCGGATCTTGAAGAGAGCAATGACACCAACGAGGAACCAAGTGAGACTGCTTCGGCAAAGAAATCCAGTTCGCCAAGACCGAACCGGAACTCTTCTACGCATAAGCGATCTTACAAAAAGAAGAGAAAGAAATAAGTACGAGACTCATCAGGCTACGGCCGATTGTGTCAACTTTTTTCTGATCTTTTGGGATAAATATTTCTCTTATAAATGAGAATGATTATCTTTGTGCGAATTATTTTATTATTAATAAATTAACTATCATGAAAAAACAACTATTAACCGGACTTTTTGCATTAGCCGCTCTCTGCGTTAATGCACAGTCAAATGAATGGCTCAATCCCGAAGTTAATGCTGTAAACCGCTATCCTATGCATACAAATTACTTTGCATACGAAAGTGAAAGAGCTGCAATGATGGGTGCAAAGGAGAATTCCGCTAATTTCATGACTTTGAATGGTACGTGGAATTTTAATTGGGTTAAAGATGCCGACCAACGTCCAATGGACTTCTGGAAAACAGACTTTAACGATAAAGGATGGGACAAGATGAAAGTTCCTGCTGTGTGGGAATTGAATGGATATGGAGACCCCATCTATGTAAATGCAGGTTATCCCTGGAAGAATTTCCAAGAACCTAACCCTCCACAGGTACCAATCGTTAATAATCATGTTGGTTCTTATCGTAAATACATCACCGTACCTGCTTCATGGAAGGGAAAGGATATCATCGCACACTTTGGTTCTGTTACTTCAAACATGTACCTTTGGGTTAACGGCCGTTATGTTGGCTATAGCGAAGATAGCAAATTGGAAGCTGAGTTCGATTTAACTTCTTACCTGAAGCCTGGTCAGAAGAACCTTATTGCTTTCCAAGTGTTCCGCTGGTGTGATGGTTCCTATCTGGAAGATCAGGACTTTTTCCGTTACAGCGGTGTAGGTCGTGACTGTTTCTTATACGCTCGTAGCAAGAAACGTATTGAAGATATCCGAATCACTCCAGACTTGGACAAGGAATATAAGAATGGTTCTTTGAATATCAACCTTACTTACAAAGGTTCAGGTACTGTAGACCTGAAATTGACTGATGCTACCGGCAAGGAAGTTGCAACAGCTACAGCCAAAGGTTCAACTGTAACCATGAACGTGGAAAACCCGAACAAATGGTCGGCTGAAATACCTTACTTATACACATTGACAGCTTCTATGCAAGGAAGCAACGAAATCATCCCTATCAAAGTTGGTTTCCGTAAGATTGAATTAGTAAAGGATCAAATCTTGGTAAATGGTAAGGCTGTGCTCTTCAAGGGTGCTGACCGTCATGAATTAGACCCTGATGGCGGTTACGTAATCTCTAAGGAACGCCAGATTCAGGATATCCAGATTATGAAGCAATTCAACCTGAATGGTGTACGTACTTGTCACTATCCTGATGATAACTTCTGGTACGACCTCTGTGACCAATATGGTATCTATATGGTTGCAGAAGCTAACTTGGAATCACATGGTATGGGTTATGGTGAAAAAACTCTTGCAAAGAACACTTCTTATGCAAAGGCTCACATGGAACGTAACCAACGTAACGTTCAACGTAACTTCAATCACCCTGCAATCATCTTCTGGTCAATGGGTAATGAAGCTGGTGATGGACCAAACTTCGAAGCTGTTTACAAATGGATAAAGAATGAAGACCCAAGCCGTGCTTGCCAATATGAACAAGCTCGTGAAAAAGATCACACTGATATCTACTGCCCAATGTATGCTGACTATCAACGCACTGAAGCTTATGGTAAGAGCACTGATAAGAAGAAACCAATGATTCAATGCGAATATGCTCATGCTATGGGTAACTCTCAAGGTGGTTTCAAGGAATATTGGGATCTTTATCGTAAATATGATAACTTACAGGGCGGTTTCATTTGGGACTATGTTGATCAATCTCCACGTTGGAAGAGTCCTGAAGGTAAAGTTTATTACGGTTATGCAGGCGACTTCAACCGCTTTGAAGGTGAAGACCAGAACTTCTGTGACAATGGTTTGATCAGTCCTGACCGTGTTCCAAACCCACACATGTACGAGGTTGGTTACTACTACCAAAACATTTGGACTACTCCTGTTGACATGGAGAAGGGTATCATCAAAGTGTATAATGAGAATTTCTTCCGTGATTTGTCTGACTACTATATGGAATGGACTTTGCTCCATAACGGTGAAGCTGTAAAGAGCGGACGTATAGATAACCTGGATGTGAAACCTCACGAAACAAAGGAATATACATTGGACTATGGTGCTACTTGCAAGCACTGCGAATGGTTGCTGAATGTTTCTTATAAGCTGAAAAACCAAGACGGCTTATTGTCGGCTGGCTTTGAGGTTGCTAAAGATCAGTTGACAATCAATGCATACAATGCACCAAAGATGGCCATCAAGAACCATAAAGAGAACAACATGGATGTTGTTACTCCAGAGTTGAACACCAGCGACAAGAATTATATCATCGTTAGCGGTGATAACTTTACTGCTGAATTTAACCGCCACAGCGGATACTTGATCCGTTATGCAGCTAATGGTCTTGAAATGATTAAGGAAGGTGGCGCCTTGACACCAAACTTCTGGCGTGCTCCAACTGACAATGATATGGGTGCTAACTTACAGATGAGAATGGGCGTATGGAAGAATCCTGGTACGAAGCTGACATCTATCAAGGCTGAAACAAAGAACGGTTTGGTTGAGATCAACGCAGAGTACGATATGCCTAATGTATATGCTAAGTTGTATCTGAACTATGTCATCAATAATATTGGTGAAATCAAGGTTACTCAGAGCATGAAAACTGATAAGAACGTAAAAGAAGGTGCTTTGAGAAGACCAAGATTTGGACAGCAGGCAGCAGAAGACAATGGTCCAAAGGGCTATCCTCTCTTCCGTTTCGGTATGCAGTTGGTTATGCCAGAGGAATTTGAAACTATTGAATATTATGGCCGCGGACCGGTTGAGAACTATGCTGACCGAAAGAGCTGCACTGACCTTGGTATCTATCGCCAGAGCGTAGACGAGCAGTTCTACTCATATATCCGTCCACAGGAAAATGGTAATAAGACTGATATCCGTTGGTGGAAACAATTGGCACGCGGTGGAAAAGGTCTGCAAGTCGTTGCTGATGCTCCATTCTCCGCTTCTGCTCTGCATTATACCATTGAGTCACTTGACAATGGCTTAGTAAAGAACAATATGCACTCAGAACTTGTGAAGAAGGCCGACTTAACGAATTTGTTGATTGACAAAGCTCAAATGGGTCTTGGCTGCGTCACCAGTTGGGGAGCTCTTCCTTTGGATCAATACATGTTACACTACGGTGACTATGAATTCACATTCATCCTTTCACCTGTTCAACACGTATTATAATCCTCTAATAAAGTATAAAAAATAGGGTGTGCCAGTTGACACACCCTATTTTTTATAGAAGTAAATTTAAAACTCTAAGACCGCATAATGAGGATTATGATCGGAGAGGAATGCTCCAGGAATTTCTTCTGGTGTACAAGTCTCAATAACTCTAATCTGTGGAGTAACAAAGATAAAATCAATCTTTGAACGTTTTTCCACCGGGACCCTTCCATAGCTGTGGAACGAATATGAAACACCCGTATGTTTTTCTGTAACCTTATATGCATCCTTCAACACAAATTCATTTGTGGTTATTGTCTTATAAGCATCACTTTTGTCGTCCACATTGAAATCACCGGTAACTACGGCAGGTTTCTCACCAATAATCTCTTTAATCTTTTGAATAATCAACAAAGCACTTTGTTTCCGTGCTTCCACACCAATATGATCAAAATGAGTATTGACTGCCATAAAAATCTTTCCAGTCTTCTTATCTTTTAACTTACCCCAAGTAACGATACGAGGCAAAGCAGCATCCCAACCTTTCTTTCCCACACTATCGGGGTGCTCTGAAAGCCAAAATGTATTCGACTCCAAGGCTTCATATTTATCTGCATTATAGAAAACTGCAGAGTATTCACCTTTTTGCTTTCCATCTTCACGTCCAACACCAAGTCCCTTAAAATTTGGCAACCGCTCTAAAATATCTACAAATTGATTGTGAAGCACCTCTTGTGCACCAAAGATATCAATTTGATTATCCTTTATCCACTGACACGCACGATCTTTACGATAAGACCAAGCGTTCAAACTATCCGCCTTCGTATCCATGCGGATATTAAAGGTAGCCCAACGAACATTAATTTTCTGGTCATTTTTAGAACAACCAACAAAACCTAAGCCTACAAACAACAATAATAATAACTTTTTCATGAAAATATCTTTTTATAAAATAACAGATTTAGCTTTATGGATTCTACTTGTTCCAACAAATATACAAAAGAATAAGAAAACTCAAGTAGACAACTATAAAAAAAGGTTCCCTCAGGTCCTATGACCCGAGGGAACCAGACTGAAAACGGCAGCTACCTACTCTCCCACTTGCGCAGTACCATCGGCGCGGCGGGGCTTAACTGC
>CACZBX010000019.1 GCA_902779535.1 uncultured Bacteroidales bacterium | reverse complement strand
TTACATGAATCTCAGCTGCATTCGGCAGAATTCAAGCAAGCTTGATTCTGCACTCATTGGCATGAGATTTCTTCTTTGGTTCGGTTTCTTCTTTGCTCGGGCAAAGAAGAAATTAACAAGACATCCGCGCGGGTCACAGACCCGCTGCTATTCCCCCTGTGGATTGCAAATCCACAGGGACAAACGAACCACAGGGGACGAAGACAAACGATCCACAGAGACAATTATCGAGCGGAGCGAGCAGCCCAGAAAACACCAAGTAGGATCAAAATGCTACCGATAAAGGAAATCATCGTCATTGGCTCATCCAAGAATACTGCGGATGCAAGCATCGTACAGATCGGACCAAGGTAGATATAATTAGAGCCCCTGATCACACCCAACTTCTGCAGTACGACACTCCACGCAAAAAAACACACGAAGGATGCCACGACACTTAAGTACAAGAGGTTGAGAAGTACATCGGTGTGATATAAGACTGATATCGGAGAGGACCACGGCCAGAAGACAAAAACCGGGATGGCAGTGATCAACCCATAAAAGAATACCTTTCGAGTGATAAACAATACGTCATAACGATCGGACAATTGCTTTATGATCACACTGTATATCGCCCAGCTCAAAGCGGCTCCCAGCGACAACAAGTCGCCTAACGGGCTCACCCTCAAGACAAACTGGCCATTGAAAATCACCATTGCCACACCCACCAAAGCCAGCAACGAGCCGAAGATAAGAGCAAGACTCGCCTTCACGCCCCTACTGACAGCAAGAGTAATCAAAGTAGCCATCAACGGCGAGGTAGAGACAATAAACGAGACATTATTTGCATAAGTGTGCTCCAATGCAAGGTTCTGCATGACAAAATACATCGTACCGCCAGTCAATCCGAGGAGCATCAGCTTCAACTCATCTTTCCAGGAGTCGGCAATCCATTTCTTGAAAGAAAGAAAGCACATACAAAGATATGCCAGGATAAAACGCAGGACATAAATCTCATGCGCCTCCAGCCCCTCCCTCAATAAAACCTTGGCGCTGATATAAGTTGTCCCCCAAACCATCACGACGATGATGGCCAGGAAGTGATAAATAGTTGTTTTGTTCATTTGCACTGGTAATTTGATACAAATATATAGCCTTTCTTTCTTATTTTATTACCCATTTAGTCGAAAAGCAACAAAAATGTCAGATTCTTTCGTTATTGTCACCAAAAAACCATATCTTTGCCTATGCATATGAAGTTGGATTGTAAACATAGAATCATCTTTTGCATTATGCTCCTCATAATGCCGATGTTTTGTCTGACAACCAACGCAAAGGACTTTATCGTCGTTATCGATGCAGGGCATGGCGGACACGACTCAGGAGCTGTCGGAAGAAGAGGAAAAGAGAAAAACATCAACTTAAACGTAGCCCTGAAAGTTGGAAAACTCATCGAACATAACTGTAAGGGCGTTAAAGTCATCTACACCCGGAAAAAAGATGTCTTCGTAACCTTGGACGGGCGAGCACGTATTGCCAACAATGCCAAAGCCGACCTCTTCATCTCCATTCACACCAACTCGGTGGCTAAAGGAAGAACAGTCAGGGGAACAGAAACCTACACGTTAGGACTTCACCGTACGGCCGATAACCTGGAAGTGGCGAAGCGCGAGAACTCGGTTATCCTGATAGAAGACAACTACCAACAGCGCTATGCCGGCTTTAATCCCAACTCATCTGAAAGCTATATTATCTTTGAATTAGTTCAAGACAAAGACATGAAGAAGAGCGTACGGCTGGCCACACTCGTACAAAACCAGTTCAAGAACTCGGCTAAACGTATCGACCGAGGTGTCCATCAGGCCGGCTTCCTCGTATTGAGAGAGACCTATATGCCCAGCGTACTCATCGAGTTGGGATATATCTCCACCCCGGAAGAAGAGAATTACCTTCTGTCAGATGCAGGAAGCAGCGCTCTTGCAACAAGTATATACAAGGCATTTGTCAACTATAAACGTGAGCACGATGCAGAAGCCAAGGGAGAAAAGAACAGCCCGACAAACGAAATCGCAGAACCTGTGACGGTGGCCGATCCTACTCCGGTCGCTTCAACCACCCCATCGGCACCGACCCCGAGACAAGAAGAAAAGAAAAACCGATCGGTTGAGAAAACATCACAGCCTGTCTTTATGGTACAATTCTACATCTCATCAAAGAAGTTACCGACCCAAAGTTCTGCCTTCAAAGGATTATCGCCCGTTTCACACTACGTCGAGAACGGCAGCTATAAATACACTTATGGCGAAGATACGAACTACAACAACGTATTGCAGTCCATGAGAAAGGTGAGACAAAAATTTAAAGACGCATTCATGATTGCATTTAAGGATGGCAAGAAAGTAAACCTCCAAGAAGCAATCGAGGAATATAAAAAACAAAAGAAATAACGGAAGATGAAAATAAGAAAAGAAATAAGAATCGGAATCATTGGAATAATAGCCTTAATTATGTTGTTTTTCGGATTGAACTTCCTGAAGGGAATAAACATGTTCAAACCCGTGAACCACTTTTACGTAGCCTTCGACGATGTAGCAGGCATCGCACTTTCCAGTCCTGTTTTTGCTAACGGCTATCAAATTGGTACCGTTCGTAATATTTCATTCGACTACAAGCGGATGGATCGTGTCATTGTGGAAGTAAAGACAGAGAAAAAAATGAACATTCCAAAGGGTAGCTATGCCGAATTGGTTACCGAAATGCTGGGCACCGTGAAGATGAACGTGCTACTTAAAGCAAACAACACAAAGGAGTTCTACGCACCGGGAGATACCATCCAAGGAAAGGCAAATAAAGGGCTGACAGCCTTAGCCTCAGACGAACTCTTACCCCGGCTGAAGATGACCATGGACAAAGTAGATTCACTCTTGAACAACCTGAATACAATCCTATCCGATCCAGCATTAAGCTCTACTTTAAGAAACGCACAACAAATAACTGCGAATCTTGATGTTACGACACGCAAGTTAAACATAATAATGGAAAAAGATATTCCAAATATAACGAATCGCCTGTCGACGATAACAGATAATTTTACTACAATTTCCGACAATTTGAAGGGTATAGATTATGCTCAAACGCTTCAAAAAGTGGACTCTACGATCACAAACGTTCAACTTCTAACTGCAAAACTTACGCAAAAAGACAATAGCTTAGGCAAACTCTTAAACGATGATGAGATCTACAAAAATCTGAATGAAACCTCGGCAAATGCTGCCGCTTTACTCAAGGATTTGAAAGCTCATCCGAAACGATATGTTCACTTCTCAATTTTCGGAAAAAAGGACAAAACGGAGGAGTTGCCTAAATAGAATGCGTCTAAATAAAAGATTTTTTGCTATTTTAAAATAAGAATATGATTCACGCGTTATAAGAGTGTTTACGAAACAAATATGAAGCAGGCAATACATATTGCGTTCTGGTTACACGGCTTGTATAAATAATTATAAATCAATTCCTAAGAATTACATCAAAAACCATTTTGAACTAGACGAAGCAAAAAAGACATAATTCGCTATAAACCAGCAAATTATATCGTTCGATTAAATTCCAAACAAAAACAGATTTTTTTTTTTCAAATTTCATTTCGACATTTGTATAGTAGAAGTTTCGCATTAAAAAGAAAAGTCAATTATGAATGAGTACAATCATGTCGAATTATGGGATCGTTGTCTCCGATTTATAAAAGACAATATTTCAGAATCGACTTATAATACATGGTTCAAACCGATCGTGCCATTAAAGTTCGACGGGAGGGCTTTGACTATCGGAGTGCCAAGCCCATTCTTCCGCGAATACCTGGAGGATAAGTTTCTGGACCTGTTGCGTGCCACCTTATATAAAGAAATAGGTGAAAACGCAGAATTGATGTATCATGAATTGACGGACAAGACGAATGGTATATCGGTCGACATCCCTGGGAGCAACCGCTCTACGGCAATCGCACCAAAAGCTATTAAAAAAGGAAATGAGGCCCCTAACCCACTCAACGACTTGGATCCTCAGTTGAACCCGAATTATAACTTTGACACCTTTATTCAGGGCGCTAGTAACGAGTTCTCTCGTGCCGTAGCCGAGACAGTGGCTGAGCATCCTGCCAAGACTTTCAACCCATTGTTCATCTATGGGCCATCCGGCGTTGGCAAAACTCACCTGATAAATGCTATCGGAACGAGAATCAAAGAGAACTATCCTGAAAAAAGAGTGCTATACGTATCAGCACACTTGTTCCAAGTTCAGTATACAGATTCTGTTCGCACAAATAATTTCAATAACTTTATCAATTTTTATCAAAGCATCGATGTTTTGATCATCGATGACGTACAGGAGTTTGCCGGCAAGACACAAACCCAGAATACGTTCTTCCACATCTTCAACCATTTGCATCAAAATGGCAAGCAACTAGTGATGACTTCTGATCGATCACCAGCCGTATTGCAAGGTATGGAAGACCGTTTACTTACCCGCTTCAAATGGGGGTTGGTCGCAGAGCTGAACAAGCCTGACGTTGATTTGAGAAGAAATATCCTTCGGAATAAAGTTCATCGTGACGGATTAGAGATACCTGAGGATGTCATCAACTACATTGCGGAAAATGTAGAAGAAAGCGTCCGCGAATTGGAAGGTATTATCAATTCACTTTTAGCTCAATCCATCCTGTTCAAACGGGATATTGACATGAGCCTGGCCCAACACATTGTCAAGAAGGCTGTCAATATCGTAAATAAGAAGATCACCATTGAGGATATCGTAAAAGTTGTATGTAACCACTACGACATGGACGAATCATCCATCCACAACAAGAGCAGAAAAAGAGAATTTGTACAAGCCCGTCAGATTGCGATGTTCCTTGCCAAGAAGTACACGGATTATTCTACCGCCAAGATAGGGTTGATCATCGGCGGAAAGGATCACGCAACAGTTCTTCACGCATGCAGATGCGTAGAGAATCAGGTCTCAGTAGACAAGGCTTTCAAAGCTGAATTGAATGAGATCGAATCTCAACTGAAAAAATAGCCAACACGCTTTAGACATAAAAGAGCGTATCGTTGATACGCTCTTTTTTATTTCAGAAAACCTTGTTTACGTAGTGTTTCCAACAATCCGTCCGACATACATTCGTTGTCAGACTTCTTATAGCGAACATCTGTAAAGACTTGAGCCAACGTTTGTTTGTGGTTCTCCGCTATATAAGTCTGACTTTCAGGCAAACTCTCCTTATATGCATAACAAACATCCAGATCTTCACTGGAATAATCGTGATAGGTCTCCTTATGAATCAGATAGTCGACCGGAAGACGATCCGTTTGCTCAGGATGCTCATCGGGATATCCGACCGTAATTGTAGCCACAGGCATCACCAGTTTGGGCAGACGAAGCAAATCAATGATCGGATCGGGATTATAAATCGTTGTACCGATATAACAAATGCCTAACCCATTCGCTTCTGCCAGCGTACAGAAATTCTGAACAACCAACAAGGCATCCGAAAAGGCATTAATGAACGAAAGGAAATTGTCATAGCCAGGCTCTGCCTGTCTTTCCCTACACCACTTGCTGAAACGATTGAAATCGGCACAGAATGTCAAGACCACCGAAGCATCGGTGATCATAGGCTGGTTAAAATGAAACGGTGCAATTTTTCGCTTCATCTCGTCATCCCTCGTCTGGACGACGCTGTATAACTGCATATTCCCCATCGTCGAAGCCCTAAAGGCCTCTTCCAAAAGGTCCTTGATCAGTTCATCTGGCACAATCTGATTCTTATACTTCCGGATTGAGCGACGGTTTTTGATAAAGTCTAAATGTTCCATAATATCTGTTTTGAATCATCACAAAGATAAGACATTCTACCTTCTTTGACAACTAAACTTTTCAACCAATTTTCAAAAAGAGAAATTTTGACGGTAGATACAAAACTATAACACATTGATTATCTTTTACTTTAAAGATTAAAACGGAAAACTTTGAAATTGTTAATAACTTCCGGAGTGTTTTTTTTCTTATTCTCAAAAACTTGATTAGATTTGCAAAGTCTTTCGTAATTGACATGAACGAAACTTCTACAATTAACTTGTTTATGTACAATTATAATTATTATCGTGGAAAGACAAACTTATACTTACGACGAAGCCTTTGAAGCGACGCTCAAATACTTTGAAGGCGATGAACTGGCAGCAAGAGTCTGGGTGAACAAATATGCCATGAAAGACTCTTATGGCCATATTTACGAGAAAGATCCGTCCGATATGCACTGGCGTATCGCTAATGAACTCGCCCGTATCGAAAAGAACTACCCGAACAGCCTCAGTGCCAAGGAACTGTTCGACTTGATGGATCATTTCAAATACATTGTTCCGCAAGGTAGTCCGATGACTGGTATCGGCAATGATTTTCAAATTGCTTCCCTCTCCAACTGTTTTGTAATTGGAATTGAAGGTCCGTCCGACTCGTATGGAGCAATCATGCGGATGGATGAAGAACAGGTCCAACTCATGAAACGGCGTGGCGGCGTGGGGCACGACTTGTCTGACATCAGACCGAAGGGGTCTCCTGTCAAGAATTCAGCACTGACCTCTACCGGATTGGTCCCTTTCATGGAACGTTTCTCCAACTCTACACGTGAAGTGGCACAAGACGGACGTCGCGGTGCATTGATGCTGAGTGTATCCATCAAGCATCCTGATTCGGAAGCCTTCATTGATGCGAAGATGACCGAAGGGAAGGTAACCGGCGCAAACGTCTCAGTCAAGCTGGATGATGAATTCATGCAAGCCGCCATCGACAACAAGCCATATATCCAGCAATACCCGATCGATGCAGCGGAACCAAAAGTCAAGAAGGAGATACAAGCAAGTGCTTTGTGGCATAAGATTGTTCATAACGCATGGAAATCAGCAGAGCCGGGAGTCCTGTTCTGGGATACCATCATACGGGAATCAGTCCCCGACTGCTATGCCGACCTTGGCTACCGTACCGTTTCAACAAATCCTTGTGGCGAGATACCACTTTGTCCATACGATTCTTGTCGTCTATTGGCCATCAACCTCTATTCTTATGTCGTAAACCCATTCACCGATAAGGCCTACTTTGATTTCGACTTATTTAAGAAACATGTCGCTTTGGCACAACGTATCATGGACGATATCATCGACCTTGAGGAAGAGAAGATCGACCAGATACTAAGGAAGATTGAGTCCGACCCAGAAGATGAGGAAGTAAAGCATGCAGAAAAACACCTCTGGCAAAAGATTGCCAAAAAGACGGGACAAGGTCGACGTACCGGTGTTGGCATCACGGCCGAAGGAGATATGATTGCAGCAATGGGGCTGAGATATGGTACGGAAGAAGCAACCGCTTTTGCAGAAGACATCCATAAGACCATTGCACTTGAAGCATACCGCTCATCTGTGGAAATGGCCAAAGAGCGTGGTGCTTTCAGTATCTACGACAGTGAGCGCGAAAAGAACAACCCATACATCAACCGCCTTAGAGAGGCTGACCCTGCCCTCTATGAGGAAATGGTGAAGGTGGGAAGAAGAAATATCGCCTGCCTGACCATCGCTCCAACCGGAACAACCAGCCTGATGACCCAAACGACTTCCGGTATTGAACCGGTGTTCATGCCTGTCTACAAACGAAGAAGAAAAGTGAACCCTAATGATGAGGATGTTCATGTCGACTTCATCGATGAGACCGGTGATGCCTTTGAAGAGTACATCGTATACCATCAGAAGTTCCTTAAATGGATGGAAGTGAACGGTATTGATACCAAGAAACGTTACACACAAGAGGAAATCGACCAATTAGTAGAGAAATCACCGTACTATAAGGCAACAGCCAATGATGTCGATTGGCTGGAAAAGGTGAAGATGCAGGGACGTATACAGAAATGGGTGGACCACTCAATCAGCGTAACGATTAACCTTCCAAACAACGTCAGTGAAGAGTTGGTGAACGAACTGTATATCGAGGCATGGCGCTCCGGATGTAAAGGCTGTACCGTTTATAGAGACGGCTCCCGCTCAGGCGTCCTGATTTCCACCAAGAAAGAAGAAAAGGAGAACGTTCCCGAATGTAAGCAGCCGGAAGTTGTTGAAGTTCGTCCACGCTCCTTGGAAGCAGATGTCATCCGATTCCAAAATAACAAAGAGAAATGGGTCGCATTCGTAGGCTTGCTAGACGGACGCCCATACGAAATCTTTACCGGACTTCAGGATGATGATGAAGGAATTCTTTTGCCAAAATCTGTCGTGAAAGGTCGTATCATCAAGAATATTGATGAAGACGGATACAAGCACTACGATTTCCAGTTCGAGAACAAGAGAGGCTATAAGACAACCATTGAAGGATTGTCTGAGAAATTCAACAAGGAGTACTGGAACTATGCTAAGCTGATTTCCGGAGTCCTTCGCTGGAGAATGCCGATTGACAGAGTCATCAAATTAGTCGACTCCCTCCAACTTGACAGCGAAAGTATCAACACATGGAAGAACGGTGTTGAACGCGCCTTAAAGAAATACGTGGTCGACGGTACCAAAGCCGAAGGACAAAAATGTCCGAACTGTGGACACGAGACATTGGTTTACCAGGAAGGTTGTCTCATTTGCAAACACTGTGGGGCATCCAGATGTGGATAAAAGATAGAGAAAAATGAAAACATCCGATATGAGAATCTTCTTCAAGGGGTTGCGCATCTATGCGTATCATGGAGTAATGCCCCAGGAACACACTGTTGGGGCCAACTTCATCATCGACCTTTCCATCAAGACAGACTTCACGAAAGCATGCCTTGACGATGACCTTGACGGGACAATAAACTATGCAGATGTTTTACAATATGTAAAAGCAGAGATGAGCATTTCATCTCTGCTTTTGGAAAAAGTGGCATATCGTATTTGTCAACGACTTCTGAAAGAATTTCCTTCCATCGAGGAAATCGACATCCGGTTATCGAAAGAGAACCCTCCTATGGGCGCAGATTGTACAGTTTGCGGAATAAGCATGCATTGCAATCGCTCCTGATCAACTGTTTAGCTTCAGTTGACGAAACCGTTTTCTTCCCATCAGATAATAATTCCGAAGGATACTGAACGACACCCGCTCAGGGATTTCCTCGTCGGTCGAGGAAATCAGGTTTTTCGAACGCTCTGAAGCAAAGGCATAATGCATCTTCTTATAGTCCCTTCGAGCGCGGAAGACAGCCGATGCATTCTCCCGATTACCCTTCAAGAAAAATACCAGGGCAGCGAGGCAATCAAAGAAAAAGCGATAGCGAAGAATACGTTTCAACTCAGGCTGAGAGAGATTCTTATACAACATCAACAAGTTATTCCGAAAGTTCAAGTATGTCTTCTGAGGGTTTTCCGTCTTCAAGGAAGCAGCTCCAATATGGTAGACGACACTTTTCGGCAAACATACTATGCCCTTGCCCCTACTGCGAAGTCGCCAACACAAGTCAATCTCTTCCATGTGGGCAAAGAAACGACCATCCAAACCTCCTACAGACAAGTAGTCGTCTAACCGAATCAGCAGCGAAGCACCGGAAGCCCAGAAAACCATCGCATCGGTATCATATTGTCCCTTATCTTCTTCAACCGTGCCAAAGATACGCCCCCGACAGAATGGATAACCATACTTATCTATATATCCCCCTGAGGCACCGGCATACTCAAAGACCTTCTTACCTTCTTCCTTTGCACGATAGCTTAATATCTTGGGCTGACAAGCAGCAACATTCGGATGGGAATCCATGTAAGAAACCATGTAGTCCAGCCAATTCTCGGTTACTTCCACATCATCATTGAGGAGTAACACATATTCTGCATTGATCAATTGAATAGCCCTGTTATACCCCTCTGCAAAACCATGATTCTCTTCGAAACGAATCTGACGAACAGAAGGGAACTCCTCGTCTAAGAGCGCCAAGGAACCATCGGTCGAGCCATTATCAGCCACACAGATTTCAACATCCCCCGACTCTACATTTGAATAACGACACACGGAAGGTAAGAACTTACGCAACAGCTCTTCCCCATTCCAATTCAGGATCACAACCGAAACTTTTTTCATATCCTTACTCCTTTCAAAGCTGATAGATCATCATTAAAATCGCCCAAACGAACTCGTATCAACTGATTATCCAAGTCGTTGTCGTGAGGTAGCTCCACACGAATATAGTTATCCGTAAATCCGTGCATCGGCATATTCGACTTAGCCTTTTCGACCAAGACCATTTTTTCAGTTCCTATATGACGCTTATAAAACTCATGAGTCTTTTTATCTGAAAGATCCAACAGGATCTGACTTCTCCGATGCTTTTCTTCAGGGCTCACCACATGTTCTATCCGCAAGGCTTTCGTGCCTGGTCGTTCCGAATAGCTGAACACGTGCAGCTGGGTGACATCCAAGCCTTCAATAAACTGAACTGCTTTATCAAAGTATGCTTCAGTCTCTCCTCTTGTCCCAACCATTACGTCCACCCCGATAAACGCATCGGGCATCAGCTCTTTTATTTTATTGATCTTATGGGCAAACAAGGCAGTATCATAACGCCGGTGCATTAACTGAAGCACTTCATCACAGCCACTTTGCAAAGGGATATGGAAATGAGGCATAAACGATCTTGATCGAGATACGTACTCGATGATCTCGTCCGTAAGCAAGTTGGGCTCAATAGAAGAGATACGATAACGCTCGATTCCCTCAACTTGATCTAAAGCCTTAACCAAATCGAGAAACGACTCACCTGTCGTTCGGCCAAAATCGCCTATATTTACCCCGGTAATAACGATTTCCTTTCCTCCTTCCTTCGAAGCTTGCTGAGCTTGAGCCACCAAACGATCGATTGAACCATTTCTGCTCCGTCCTCTTGCAAAAGGAATCGTACAATAGGTACAAAAATAGTCACAACCATCCTGAACCTTCAGGAAATACCGCGTGCGGTCACCCCTGGAACATGAAGGAATAAACTTATGAATATCTTTTAATGGGGAAGTAACAGCGATACCTCGCTCATGTTTGTCTAAACGACCAATGTAATTGAGAATATCTCCTTTCTGGTCAGCACCGAGAACAACATCTACTCCATCAATCTTTGAAACGGTCTCCGGCTTCAGCTGAGCATAACAGCCAGTCACGACAACGAAGGCATTGGGATGTTCACGGGTGAGGCGGTGTATCGCCTGGCGACACTTCTTATCAGCCACCTCCGTAACAGAACAGGTATTGATGACTACCAGATCAGCCTTCTCTCCCTTACGGGCAGTACGAATACCCGCATCTTTTAAAACCCTCCCAATGGAAGATGTTTCCGAGAAGTTTAACTTGCAGCCCAACGTATAATAAACGGCCGTTTTATCTTGAAAAATGGAGGTATCAATCATTCATTTCAAAATTTATTGCACAAAGTTAGTGAAAATATGCATAAAATCTTTCGGCATATAAAAATTATATATATTTTTGCACATTATTTCAAAATATGTGCAATGAGTAATGATAACTTTATAAAGCTATACGAGGATAGTTTCAAGAATAACTGGGAACTTCCATGCTATAGCGACTACGGTGAAAATAATACACGTACATACGGACAGGTTGCTGAAGAAATCGCAAAGCTTCATCTGATATTCAAGCATTGCAGTTTACGAAGAGGTGATAAAATTGCCTTGATTGGTAAAAATAATTCCAACTGGTGCATAAGCTATCTGGCTACTGTAACGTATGGCGCTATCATCGTCCCCATTCTTCAAGACTTTAAGCCCAATGATGTCCATCATATAGTCAACCATTCTGAGGCTACATTCCTATTTGTCAGCGATCCCATCTGGGATACGCTTGAACAAGACGAAATGGAAAACTTGCGTGCCGTATTCTCATTGACAAATTTCCGATGCCTACACCAACGCGATGGAGAAAACATCCACCAATTTGTTGGGACTATTGACGCTGTCATGAAAAGTACGTATCCCGACGGATTCAAAAAGGAGGATGTTGCCTATACTGAATTAACGAACGACAAAGTGATGGAGATCAACTACACTTCCGGAACGACTGGTTTCAGTAAAGGTGTGATGCTGACAGGTGAAAACCTGGCTGCAAATACGATATTCGGCATTGAATCAAAATTATTACGTCGTGGCGAACACGATTTGGCTTTCTTACCGATGGCACACGCATACGGCTGTGCATTCGATTTTCTGGTTGCAACTGCCGTGGGTACGCATATCACCTTACTTGGTAAGACTCCTGCTCCAAAGATTCTGTTGAAAGCTTTCGAAGAGATCAAGCCAGATCTGATTATCACCGTTCCTCTGGTCATGGAGAAGATTTACAAGAATGCCATTCTCCCACTTATCAACAAACGCCAGATGCGTTACGCATTGAGCATCCCTATCTTGAACAGTCAGATATACGGACAGATCAAAAAGAAATTAATCGATGCATTAGGTGGCCGGTTCAGAGAAGTGATCGTTGGCGGTGCTGCCATGAATCCGGAAGTTGCTGCTTTCTTCACCAAGATCAAATTCCCTTATACGATCGGATACGGTATGACAGAATGTGCTCCGCTGATCAGTTACTCATGGTGGGAAGACTATAAACCAGGATCAGCAGGGAAACTGCTTGATTTTATGGAAATACGTATCGACTCTGAAGACCCATACAAGGTTCCAGGCGAAATCCAAGTCCGCGGAAAGAATGTGATGAAAGGCTATTTCAAAAACGAAAAGGCTACAAAGGAAGCATTTACCGAAGACGGTTGGCTGAAGACGGGCGATTTGGGTACCATTGACAAACAAAATAATGTATTCATTCGCGGTAGGAGCAAGACGATGATCCTAAGTTCTAACGGACAGAACATCTTCCCGGAAGAAATCGAGGCTAAATTGAATAACCTTCCTTGCGTTAATGAAAGTCTGGTTATCGAAAGGAATAAAAAATTGGTTGCCTTGGTTTATCCTGATTTCAACACATTGGACGCTATGGGCTTGAATACTCCGGAAAGTATCAAATCACTGATGGACGAAAATTTAAAAACGCTGAATAAGTTGGTTGGAAACTATGAACAAATCAGCAAGATTCAACTCTACCCTACCGGCTTTGAGAAAACTCCAAAGCAGAGTATTAAGCGTTTCTTGTACAACAGCATCACTGACGACGCAGTACAATAATATGAACGTTTACATAAAGAAAAAGGCTATCTCAATCGAGATAGCCTTTTTTATAATCGTTTCAGAGATTATGCTTCTGGTTCAGCCTCAGCAACAACCTTGAAAGGAATAGTTGCTTCAACATCCTTAAACAACCTAACGGTAGCAACATAGTCACCAACTTCCTTCACAGCATCCTTCAAAGAGATCTGCTTGCGGTCAATGTTGAAACCAAGTTTTTCTAACTCATCAGCAATCTGAATATTTGAAACAGAACCATAGATAGTACCTGTTGCACTAACCTTCGTGGAGATTGTCAAAGCAACATCTTTCAACTTCTCTGCAACAGCCTCAGCCTCTGCTTTCATCTTCTCCAACTTATGAGCACGTTGCTTCAGTTCCTCAGCCAATTGCTTCTTTGCTGACGGACTAGCAATCACAGCCTTGCCAGTAGGAATAAGGTAATTACGACCGTAACCTGACTTTACGTTTACGATATCATTCTTATAGCCCAAGTTAGCTACATCTTCCTTCAAAATAATTTCCATACTTATTCCTCCTTCTAATTATTTCAACATATCAGTTACGAATGGGAGCAAAGCCAAATGACGAGCTCTCTTGACAGCTGTAGCTACACGACGTTGATACTTCAAAGAAGTACCAGTGATACGACGTGGGAGAATCTTACCCTGCTCGTTCAAGAACTTCTTCAAGAATTCAGGATCTTTATAATCGATATACTTAATGCCATTCTTTTTGAAACGACAATATTTCTTCTTCTTAATGTCTACTGAAGGCGGAGTTAAATATCTGATTTCTGATTGTACCTGTGCCATAATTATGCCTCCTTATTTTGTTTTAAACTTCTTCTCTTAGCAGCATACTCTGCAGCATATTTTTCCATACGTACTGTCAAGTAACGAATAATACGTTCGTCACGACGATAAGCTACCTCTAACTTCTCGATCGAAGCAGGATCAGCCTTAAACTCGATCAACTGGTAGAAACCAGTGGTCTTCTTCTCAATGGGGTAAGCTAATTTCTTCAAGCCCCAATTCTCTTCATTGATAATCTCTGCACCCTCGGCAGTAAGAATACCTTTGAATTTTTCTACCGTCTCCTTCATCTGTTCTTCAGACAAAACGGGAGTCATAATGAAAACGGTTTCGTATTGGTTCATCATAATAAATATAAAATAGTTATTAAAAAATAATTTTGCGACCGCAAAGATACTGCTTTTCAATGAATCTACAAATATTTTCGACCTAAAAGTTATTCTTTCGAAAAGCTTTTTATACGATTCAGTTCCTTTTCATGGAATAAATTCTGTTTAATCTGAAAAAATAGGGATACAAACTCATGCATAAACATTCTTGCGAAGAAAGAATAATCGGTTTTTCTCATTTTTTTCCCAAATAATTTCCATGATTACAAAATAATGCTTTAATTTGTAGTCTAGAATATAATAATTAAAAAATAACATACGTATGAAAGGCTTACTGAAAAATTTAGGTTTGATAATGGTTGTTCTCGGAGCTGTTATCCTTATTGCAATCTTCTTAACAGGCAGTAGCGCTGTTAATGATAATGGTGTATTAGGCGGTAGTATCTTCTTGATTATTGCAGGTATCATCGTTTACATCATCATGAATAAGAGAATTACCGACTGACCTTTATCGAAAGGAATAAGAATAGGGCCCAAATCAAAAGATTTGGGCCCTATTCTTATATAATAACTTTACACTTATTCTGCCTCTGGAGCAATAAGCTTATAGCCTTTACCATGAATATTAATGATCTCTACAGATGCATCAGCACGCAGGTGTTTACGCAGCTTTGTAATATACACATCCATACTTCTAGCATTGAAATAGTTATCATCAATCCAAATGGTCTTTAAAGCAAAGTCACGTTGCAGAATCTCATTTGTATGAGCACAAAGTAAAGCCAGCAGCTCAGATTCCTTCGTAGTCAACTTGATATTCTCTTCACCAATAGTTAGCAGTTGCTTCTGTGTATCGAATACGAACTTGCCAATCTGGTATACGCTGCGTTCCTTCGTACGTTTTCCACGAACACGACGGAAGATTGCTTCAATACGGAAAGTCAATTCTTCCATACTGAACGGCTTCGTAATGTAGTCATCAGCACCAATCTTAAAGCCTTCCAGGATATCTTCCTTCAACGTCTTAGCTGTCAAGAAGATAATAGGAATGTCGGCATTAGACTGACGTATTTCCTGAGCCAACGTAAAACCATCCTTTTTAGGCATCATTACATCCAAAATACATAAATCGTATTTGTTCTTAACGAAAGCTTTGAATCCGGCGTCACCATCTGGGTAGAGGTCGGCCGAGTAGTTCTTTGCTTGCAGATACTCTCTCAACAACATGCCAAGATTTTCATCATCTTCGCACAGTAAAATACGCAATTTGTCTTCCATATTACTCATTTTTTAATAAAGGTATTGTAATTATAAATTTTGTTCCTACGCCATATTCGCTCTCTGCACGGATATTTCCGTCATGATCACGAATAATCTTGTGCACATATGCCAGACCCAATCCGAACCCTTTCACATCATGAATGTTACCGGTATGAACTCGGTAGAACTTATCAAATATCTTCTTCAAGTTTTCTTTCTTGATACCGATACCATTATCTTGAATCGAGATAAACAGTTTGTTCGACTCGTTCCATGTACGCACTGTGAGAGCCAGGTCACGATCTGGATTACGGTACTTCACCGCATTATCCAACAGATTGAAAATGACATTCGTGAAATGCATTTCATCCACAAATACATAAGGATTTTCAGCTGCCAGATCCGTTGTGATCGTACCATTGTACTTCTCCACTTTCAAGGTGAACGTATTCACCACCCCTTCAATCATCTTGTTCGCATCCATGTCTTTCTTTTTCAGCACGGCCTTCTGACGATCGAACATCGACATCTGCAATACTTTCTCTACTTGGAAGCGCAAGCGTTTGGTCTCATCATTGATAACTCCTGAAATGTGTTGGAACATCGCCGGTGATTTACCTACACTCGGATCTTGCAACATCTGAGCAGCTAAAGAAATAGTTGATATCGGAGTCTTGAACTCATGCGTCATGTTATTGATGAAATCGTTCTTGATCTCTGTCAGCTTCTTCTGCCGGAAGATAATATAGATGGTAAAGATGAAAGTCACCAACAGAACCAACGTAAAGATAAGGGAAGGATACATAAACTTCACCGAACTAAAGATATATTTGTTCAGTTCCGGGAAGTGTACATTCACCAAACCAATCTTTGCCGGCGGGTCATTCCGGAAAATCTCCTGAGTATATACTTTCTTCGATCCCTCGTCTTTATAATCCGGACAGCGGTAAACCAACGATCCATCCCGTTCAGTCACTGTATAGTGATAAGCAATATCAATACCGTTGTTCAGCAATTCAGACTTCAGGAATGCATCCAACTGATTGAAGTTAATACGTTGGCGCAGCGGCTTGTCGCTGGCATTATATAAGATATTGTATACCACTTCATCCAACATTGCCCGCTGGTAAACATAGCGTTCCTTCAGAATATCCTGCAAAGCCTTCGACGTTTGAGGAATATTCTTACCTGTTGAAATAATAGCCTTCGGTATATTTGAACGACGATTGATATTCACCTCAAACGAAGTGATACTACCCAATCCGTTTGATGAAGTAACAGCATATCTGTGATGAACCAACGTATCATTTACGATTGAATCCATGAATGCCATTCTCCGACGCTCTGTTGCCTCAACGTCTGCCTCCAGATATTTCTTCGTTTCAACCAATTCAATGTTTTTGCAAGCCTGTACCAAACTCCGTTTGACCGACTCGTTGAACTGCTCCTGACGCATCCGAATAATTTCCTCGATATAGCTTACCTGCAAATAAAGTAAGATGAGGAACGAAAACGCCATCACACCACCTAATATCCAAATCATTGACTTCTTCATACCACAAAGTTAAAATCCAAGTATAATTTTTTCAAATAAATCTTTAATTTATCCCAGTTATTTCGACTTTATTAACCAAAACAATAATTATACTTACTAAATTATCAATTAATAACAAAGGGGAATACACGCACTTGTGTACTCCCCTTTTGATAAAATGAATAAATTGTTTATTCTTCCTCTTGTTCTGCTTCGAATTCTTTGATCAACTTTTCCTGAACGTCTGTCGGGACAAGTTCATAAGAAGAGAAGCTCATATCGAATGAAGCGCGACCACCGGTCAGTGAGCTTAATGATGTAGAATAGTTAGCCATTTCCTTCAAAGGCACCTTGGCAGCCAACTTCTGGTTACCCTTATCACTACTCATACCCATAATCAAACCACGACGACCTTGCAAGTCACTCATGACATCACCCATATATTCATTTGGAACAAATACCTCAACATCGTAGATCGGCTCCAAAATCTTCGGACCTGCATTCTTAAATGCTATACTAAACGCATTACGTCCAGCCAACATGAATGAGATTTCGTTTGAATCAACCGGGTGCATCTTACCATCGTAAACGATAACACGAACATCACGAGCATAAGAACCTGTTAACGGACCTTGTTCCATACGTCCCATGATACCTTTCAAGATAGCAGGCATAAAGCGTGTATCAATAGCACCACCGACAACAGAGTTGATAAAGATCAACTTACCACCCCACTCCAATGGAATTTCTTCTTTACCTTTAACCGTAATCTTGAATTCCTGTCCATTGAACTTATAGACTGTTGGGTCAGGCATACCTTCTGTATAAGGCTCAACGATCAGGTGAACCTCACCAAACTGACCGGCACCACCCGACTGTTTCTTGTGACGATAGTCGGCACGAGCTGCCTTTGTAATGGTTTCACGGTAAGGGATACGTGGTTCGCTATAAACGACTGGCAGGTTCTCATTATTCTCCAAACGCCACTTCAGTGTACGCAAGTGGAACTCACCCTGGCCATATACAATTGTCTGACGCAATTCCTTAGACTGAACGACTACCCATGTCGGATCCTCCTCACGCATCTTGTTCAGTGCTGTCATCATCTTCTCCATATCAGCCTCATTCTCTGGCTTGATAGCACGTGAATACTTAGAATTAGGATACTTAATGTAGTCGAAACTATTATCAACACCTCTTTCATTCAAGGTATTACCTGTCTTTACATCTTTCAACTTAACGGTACAGCCAATATCACCAGCATGCATTTCAGGTACTGGAATACGGTTTGAACCAGCACAAGCAAACAACTGAGCTACACGTTCCTTAGAACCTCTATCAGCATTCTCCATATCCGTACCTTCCTTGATGGTACCGCTCATTACCTTAAAGTATTGAACACCGCCAATGTGTGGTTCGATACCAGTCTTGAAGAAGAACAGAGAAACAGGACCATTATCATCAACCTTCACTACTTCGCCCTTGGTATTCTTAACCGGCTCAACTTCACTTGCTGAAGGAAGAACCTCACCTAAGAATTCCATCATGCGGCGTACGCCCATTGATTTCTTTGCACACACACAGAATACCGGGAACATACCACGAGAAAGCAAGCCCTTACGGATACCTTCGTGTACCTCATCTTCGGTCAACTCACCCGATTCGAAGAATTTCTCCATCAAAGTCTCATCATGCTCTGCTGCTGACTCAACCAATGCATCACGCAAGCCCTGAGCCTTGTCCATCTCAGATGCAGGGATATCTTCCAATGTAGGAGCGCCACCTTCTGATTTCCATGATAATTTCTTCATCAGAAGGATATCAATCACTTCATGGAATTCAGGACCTGTCTGAACAGGGTACTGTACAGGAACAACTGCACCACCATAACTATTTCTCAATTGATCTAATACCTGATCGAAATCACACTTATCATTATCCAATTGGTTAATTGCAAAAACGACCGGTTTGTTCAAGTTCTCTGTATGGCGGAAATGATTCTGTGTACCAACCTCAGGACCATACTGACCGTTGATAAGGATCACTGCAGAATCAGTCACGTTCAGTGCAGTAACAGCAGCACCGACAAAGTCATCACTACCCGGACAATCAACGAAATTCAACTTCTTATTTTTCCATTCAGTATGAAAAACTGTTGAAAAAACAGAATAACCATACTCCTGTTCAACTGGGAAATAATCACTTACTGTATTTTTTGAATCAACTGATCCACGACGTTTTATAACGCCACTCTCAAAGAGTAAGGACTCAGTGAGGGTGGTCTTACCAGCTCCATGGTTACCAAGAATGGCAACGTTCTTAATTTCATTTGTTTGATAAACCTTCATGATATTATTATTTAAAATTTATATTCAATTTGTAAAGAGAAGACTCCTCCCTTTCAAAACGGCGTGCAAATTAGTAAATATTATCAATATACACAAAGTTTTTTTATGTTACTTATCTATGTTTTACAGCAGAAAAGCTGATTCTACCCCACCGACAACATATTATTTCGATGTTTTTTACTACTTTTGAATTCAAATTAAACGATTTATGGCTGGTATCTATATCCATATACCATTTTGTAAACGCAGATGTATCTATTGTGATTTCTATTCCACCACCCACAATGAGATGCAAGAGGCATATATCCAGGCGGTTTGCCAGGAACTCGATATGCGTAAGGATTATTTAAAGGGTGAGATCATCGAAACAATTTATCTGGGGGGAGGTACTCCCTCACAACTGGGACATGATTCACTTCATCTACTCCTAAACCATATATATAAGGAATATCCCGTGTCTTCTGAAGCAGAAATAACCATCGAGGCGAATCCTGACGACCTGCACGAAGATTACATCCGAATGCTGCGTTCCCTCCCCTTCAATCGGATCAGTATGGGAATACAGACATTCCACGAACCTTTGTTGCAGAAATTACAGCGGAGGCACACGGCAAAACAAGCTGTGGATGCTTTTAACAACTGCCGGAGAACTGGTTTCAACAATATTAGCATCGACTTGATGTATGGTCTTCCCGGAGAGACAACGGAGATCTGGGAGCGTGATTTAAATCAAGCCATTCATCTGCTCCCGGAACATATCTCCGCATATCATCTGATCTATGAAGAAGGAACTCCCCTTTGGAAGTTACGCGAACAAAAGGCTGTGCAAGAAGTAGACGAATCAACCAGCGTTCTCTTCTTCAGAATGTTGATGGAAAGACTACAGGAAGCCGGTTATGAGCATTATGAAATCTCTAACTTTGCACTTCCCCAAAAGGAATCACGCCATAACTCCAGTTATTGGAAAGGAAAGAATTATTTAGGATGCGGGGCAGCAGCTCATTCCTATAATGGACTCTCGCGTCAGTGGAATATCTCCTCACTCGAACAGTATATTAAAGGTATTCAATCCAACGATCCTTGCTTTGAAAAGGAGGAGTTGGACTTATATACTCGTTATAACGACTACATCATCACTCGCCTCCGCACCCATTGGGGCATCTCGTTAACCGAACTAAATGATATCTTCGGGGAAGCACTTCGTGCGTATTGTATAAAATTAGCCAAACCTCATCTACAACAAGGAACACTTGTCCAAGAGGATGATACCATCCGACTAACCAGAGAAGGAATCTTTATCTCCGATGGCATCATGAGTGATTTGCTTTGTGTATAATACCAACGAGACAGAATCATTCTAGTTTCAGTTTACCCCTGAGTTCTTCTATTTCCTGCTGTAGTTGTATATATTTATTTATATGTGAATCACTGATATCGTTTTCATACATACTTGCATCCATTCTTTCTCTTTCTTTTCGATAAGCATAGATCTCCTTATCTGTTATCGCCATCATCTGCTTACACTGAGTAAACAATTGTTGCATATTATGCTTTATCTCACTGCTGAAGATGGCATACCAAGAGTAATCAAATTCAAGCGAACTCTTTAAATCTGTAAATGGAGAGTATTTCATGACCGCATGATAAACGGAATCACATACCATCGTTTTATAATGACTACGAGACTGATAGAACTCTGCAACACACTCGGTAAAAAGCACGTTGCCAACGGTGTTAATGGTCTCTATGCTCGACGAGAAGATTCGTTCAGTAGTTTCCGTATAATTAGCTATCGGCAACAGTCCACCTAACTGAAATCTCAATTCATGAAAGAGTGAAGGATCTTCCGCCAACTTCCGTTGAAGCAACATCGACTGATAGATGACGGAATCAGCCTTTTCAACAGACTGCAGCGAATGAAACATATCGTACATCACCATCATCACAATCTCATGCTTTTCCTTTTGTTTCTTATGTTGGTCGATGATGGCCGCTGTACCAAAAGTAAGTGCAATCGATACGGTCGTTGCAATGAGAGACAAGATAAATTGTTTGAAAGAGGGTTTCTTACTAATCCCATTCAGGTACTTCGGAAGATGTAACTTTATTTTCATATTGTTCTGAATTAAAAACGATAACCAAATATAAGACGAGTGCGCCACTTCATATTGTATACGGCCAGATGATCACGATAACCGATATTACTGTAATTGTAAACCATTGTCAGGCCGGTAAACATTTTACCGATCTGGCGGATGATGGCTCCACGAACAGTTACGATCACTTCCGGGAAATGATAATCCAGGGGGATGCTTTCTTCATTATTTGTGAGCGAAGTGTTACTGGAAACGATAAAAGAAGGAAGAGAAGATATATGCAGTAACCAACGCCGGTTGGGCACCCAGTTATATCCATAACCGGCACCAATACCAATGTTGGCCACCTCAAGTTCAGATTCATAGATATTCTTTGTTTCAGCCTGTAGCCCTTGCAAAGAGAAACCTAACAAGAAACTGCCTGCAGAACGCTTTTGAATATAAGTTTGTGAGAAAGCAGCCGGATAAGAGAAATGACGGTTATTAAAGGCATAATATGCGTTCACGTTCAGCGATTGCAAGGTCAAGACATGAGCAGGTAAGTCGATACGGGATTCTCCACCTACCTCATGCCAGCCCGTGAAGTTGTGGGCATCCTGATAGATGATGTCAAAGCCCCACCGGTTGCTATAGGAGTTCAAGTTAAGCTCAAAGTCATTATACTTCCCTAACAATTTGGCTGGATTCAACGCAAAGCTAAGCGTCAAGCCAAGGTAGCTCACTCCCATACTGAATGTCTTTTTATAAGCGGCATCCATCTTCGAACGAAATGGCTTGCCCATCTGCATCCCTTCCATTTCAAGTTGGGCACCAGATACGTTGAATAAACCTTTCAGCGTCCATTTCGTATTCGGACGAATGATATAGGCAGTATCGATATTACTACGACGATAGCGAGCAGTCATCAGGCTGTCGGTTCTCTTAATCATATGCAAAATCTTCTGTCCTTTTATTTCATCCGTAAAGAGAAAACAGAACAAAACTATTATTACAACAAACGGTTGTACCAAACTCAATCTTTTCATCTGACCTTCAAAGAAGAAAAAGCATGTAAATTTACGTAAACTTCTTTCAAATTAAGGGTCTCTACATTCATTTTTTTAATTATCTCCAAAGAAACTCATCTTTCCCAGCCTTTTCCGATAGGGAAAACTGGAGGAAGTCATGCAAACTAGCTTTTAAAAAATACAGGAGTTGAGGACCATCCCCAACCCCTGTATAAGAAAACGTTCATTCAAAAATATGAAAAAAGAAAGAAGAAGAATTCATATATCTAAAGTGAACCCCGAATGTTTCTTGTCTAACTTTCAGGGTTCACTTCACTTAGCACGCCTTTCCCTGTTATGATAAAACGCTTATTTCGTCAAACTATAAACGACATCCATGATCTTCTGACCAATCTCGTTGGCAGCATCCATCGTTGCAGCCTCCGAATAAACACGAATAATCGGTTCGGTATTGCTCTTACGCAGATGAACCCATTTATCAGGGAAGTCGATCTTCACACCATCGATATCATTGATCTCCTCATCCTTATAGATTTCCTTCACTTTAGCCAGAATAGCATCCACATCGGTTTCCGGAGTCATGTCAATTCTGTTCTTGGCAATGAAATATGGAGGATAGGTTGCACGGAGCTCGCTCACCTTCATCTGCTTCTTTGCCAGATAAGTCAGGAACAAAGCTATACCAACCAACGCATCACGACCGTAATGACATTCCGGATAGATAACTCCACCGTTACCTTCGCCACCAATCACGGCATGAACTTCTTTCATCTTGGTAACCACGTTCACCTCTCCTACTGCCGCAGCAGCATATTCGCAACCATATTTTCGGGTTACGTCACGAAGTGCGCGGGTAGAGCTCAGGTTTGAAACCGTATTACCCGGAGTATGCTGAAGAATATAGTCAGCAACCGTAACCAACGTATACTCTTCACCGTACATCTTTCCGTCTTCGCAAATGATAGCCAAGCGGTCGACATCGGGGTCAACGACAAAAGCCACATCGTGTCCACCCTTTGCCATTAGTTGCATGATATCACCCAGATTCTTCTCCAAAGGTTCGGGGTTATGCTGGAAATCACCGGTTGGCTCACCATACAAAGTGGTAACCTGTTCTACTCCTAACTGTTTCAATAATTTAGGAAGGATGATACCTCCAACCGAGTTGACTGTATCCAAAGCCACTTTAAAGCCTGCCTTACGGACAGCCTCGGCATCCACCAACTTCAGGTTCAGCACTGCATCAATATGCTTTTGATCGTATGAATAATCTTCTCTATAATGACCCATATGATCCACGTCAGCAAATTCGAAAGCCTCAGCCTCAGCGATACGAAGGACCTCATTGCCTTCTTCTTTATTCAGGAACTCTCCTTTTTCATTCAATAATTTAAGGGCATTCCATTGACGAGGATTATGACTTGCTGTAAGAATGATGCCTCCGCAAGCCTTTTCCATAGTCACGGCCAGTTCTGTGGTCGGAGTTGTTGCCAATCCAATATTTACGACATCGAAGCCCATTCCCATCAACGTTCCGCAAACGACGTTCTTCACCATCTCACCCGAGATGCGTGCATCACGCCCTACGACAATCTTATTGGTCGTAACTTTCGTCGTTTTTCTAATTAAGGTTGCATAGGCTGAAGTAAACTTTACGATATCTAAAGGATTCAATCCTTCACCAGCGTGGCCACCAATGGTACCACGAATACCAGAAATTGATTTAATTAATGTCATCGTCCTAATTGAAATGTTAAGTCATAAAAACATGGATATACATAGCTCTTGGCGGTCATGTGACCTTCGCTATGAGGAACTATCAACTTTACGTGTGCACGTTCGGACTTGGCCCTTCCCGTCTTCACGTAATTGAATGGGACAAGCCAGCCGCTAGGAACAACTGTACTATTATAGTCACTTACCATCCACCCATTCGTAAACTGTGCGGTGATGCTGCTGCCCGATTTCTGAACAGTCATCTCATCCGGAGTAGGCCGAACGGAATTGTAACTCGTCAAAGAGTCTGTCCCATTGATGTAGATACGACTTTCGTCATAACGGACCAGCACCTCATGACGTCCGTTCTGCATCAACTCACCACCACCACGATCAATAATCTGCATGTAAATACCACTTTCGGAGAAAAGGACATATTCATTCTTCGATACATCCGTAGCAGTGTCGTTGGAAAGGAACTCCGACTCCGTGATGACCTTGATACCTTGTAAATCAATGAAGCGTTCAATTGATTTACGCTCCTCTTCTTTCTGCTCTGCATAAGTCTTATGGTTTCGGCAAGCCTGCAAACACAGACCTCCTACCATCACACATGCCATGAGAAAAGCAATCTTTATTTTATTCATCTTAATCTCTAAATTTACAACGCACAAAAATAGTAATTTGATAATTAAATACCATCATTCGCCGGTTGCAATTATACTTAAATAACTATTTTTTATTTAATAGCTCCTTATATTTAACCAATGCCTGCTTTAAAATATTTTCCGCATCTTTCAACGGGCCATAGAATTCTCCGCCCGAGGCATTCAGGTGCCCGCCTCCTCCAAAATATTCTGAAGCAATCTGATTACACGGGAATGATCCGACGGAACGTAGGGAGATCTTTACCATATCCTTCTCGGTATCCTCACGTAAAAAAGCAGAAAAAATGATCCCTTTTACCGACAAAGGAATGTTAACCAGTCCTTCGGTATCTCCTTTATTATAATGAAAACGTTTTTGCTCTTCCCGGTCTAAAGAAATCAAGGCCGCATTGTATTCGTGGAACAACTTCATCTTGCAATATAGGACATAGCCTTGAAGGCGAAGCCGTCCTTCAGAGTACGTATTATAAACCCTGCGATAAATAGCATCCTTATCGATTCCTTTCGACATTAACTCACTGATAATGTAGTAGATCTCAGGATTGTTTGAATTATAGGTAAAACTACCGGTATCGGTCATCATACCACAATAAATACATTCAGCAGCTTCAAACGAGATATCGTCAAATCCACCCAACCGACAGATAAAACGAAAGACGATTTCGGATGCAGAAGAGATCTCAGGATGAGAGATGATAATACTACAGAAATCGCTTGGATGCAAGTGATGATCGATCATGATCTTCCGAGCCTTCGAAGCGAGGACAGGTTCACCCACAGCATCAATCCGGCTGATCTCGTTGTAGTCTAAACAACAGATAATATCAGCACCGGCTATCAACTGGTCAGCCTGTTCTTTATGTTTGTCGTAGCGAACAATCTCATCCGTCCCGCTCATCCACCGCAGGAAATCAGGAAAGTTATTGGGAACAATTACGTGAACATCCTTGCCCCTATTCCTCAGATAATGCCATAACCCTAACGAAGATCCAATCGCATCTCCATCCGGAGAGGTATGTGTCGTGATCACGATCCGCTCTGCCTTATCCAACCATTTCTTGAAATGGTCAACATTGTTTTGATCGATAATTCTTGATAACATCTTGCTTGATTTTGCCTTGCGAAGATACGACTTTTTTCGTTACCAACCCGTCTTTTCACGTACTAATTCATTTTTTCAGCAACAATACACCCGACTGATAACCATCCCAACCGAACCCAACCAGATAACTACCAGCATAACGAATAGGTTTTGTCTCTTCCGCAAAGAGAGGCTCAAGATTACAGAAGCAAGGAATAAGTATATCCAGACAATACCCCACGGAGATACAGAGGTGAGGCGGATAGATGAGAATGGTAACTGGCTGATATAAGTTGTCAGAGAGATAACAATCTGCGACAACACATGCAAGAACCATAAGAAGACTGACTGAACACATGGTATGACAGATGTGATTAGGCAGATCAGCGTCAGGTACAGAATAAATGGTATCAAAGGGGTGACTAATAGGTTCGCTACAAGAAAATAAACGGGGAAAGAACCAAAATATATAGCTATCAAAGGGGCTGTGCCCAACTGTGCGGAAAACGATATACAGAGGATTTTCCACACAGAAGTGAGGAGTGGATTAGACCATTTCACCAACGAACATAAAGGACGATAACATACGCATATAGCCAATACCGCCATAAAGGACAACTGAAAGCCGACATCATACAGATAATAAGGACGATAGATCAGCATCCCTCCGGCAACAGCAGAAAGAATATTGATGGTCGAAACCCGACTACGACGGATTCGCCCTAAATCCACCAGCATACACATGGCAACTGCTCTCACAACAGACGGTGCTAAGCCTGTAATAAAGGCGTAAGCCCACAATACAATCGTCGACACAAACCAACTCACCACTCTCCCACTCATCCGCTTACGCAATGGGGACAAGATAAAAATCAGGATTCCCCAAAGGATGCCTACATGCAGACCTGACAGAGATAACACATGACTGACTCCAGCCTGCGAGAAGTGAGAGCGTTGTTCATCAGTCAGTTCATCTTTATAGCCGACAGCCAAGGAAGTAATCAAGCCCTGTTCCTCCTTTAATCCCCACTGGTGAATCGTATGGAGGATATTCGTCCTGCAAAGCATGGCATATTGTCGGAAACTCGGATGGTTTATTGTCCCATGATTCGTCCATTCACCCCGATAAACAACACCGGTTCCCGTGATACCATTCCGCGTTAACCATCGAGGATAGTCAAAACGAGATGTGCGCTGCATATTTTCAGGCATAGAAAGCTGTGTGTAGAAAGTCAACCTCTCATAAGGAACAATCCGTCGTGACAAACTATCTTTCATAAAGTAAACCAACACTTCACTATCCTCTACGCTCATGCGGCAACAGATGGTCTTTGCCCGTTCACGAGGAGTATCCAATACGATGCCATGGTAGATTTGCCGTACAGCACTCCATGTGTGCACAGTCTTCAACCGATGATATTGCACTAATACGCTGCCAAACATGAACAGCCAGAGGAAGAGAACCATACCGAAGAACCATCTGAAACGGAATGAGTGTATCACGACACTTACCCATAAGGCAAAAGTCAGGATGGCCAAGATGCCTACATGCAATAACAGATTGTTATTAGAAGAGAAGAAGGTATCCGACAAAAAAATGCCTCCTGCTAACGGAACGGTTAGCAGGAGTATGGGATAGGATCGGAAAGATTTCATTCCATGGGCCTTAACTGTTTCAACTGATGGATCATCTGTTTCATATCGGGTGCCTTAAAAATAGCATTACCTGCAACAAGAACATCAGCACCGGCATTGACCAACTGCTGGCCGGTTTCCAAATTCACGCCTCCGTCAATTTCAATCAAGGCATGCGAATGTGTTCGTTCAATCAAGTCTTTCATCTCTCTTACTTTAGTTAATGTATGTGTGATAAATTTCTGTCCTCCAAACCCTGGATTCACACTCATCAACAAGACCATATCCAAATCAACAATCAGATCCGAGAGCATACAAACAGGAGTCGAAGGATTTAATGTAACAGCTGCCTTCATACCTGCGTCCTTGATCTGTTGGACAACACGATGAGGGTGCGTAGTCGCTTCAAAATGAATGTTCATCATCATGGTACCAAGGTCTTTCACTTCCTGAATGAATTTCTCTGGCTGCACAATCATCAAATGAACATCCAAAGGTTTCTTAGAAAGACGGGCAACATGCTTCAGGACAGGGAAGCCAAACGAAATATTAGGTACAAATACGCCATCCATCACATCCAAATGAAGCCAGTCGGCTTCACTTTGGTTGATCTGCTCAATATCATTTTGCAAACAGCCGAAATTGGCAGATAACAACGACGGAGATATAAGTGGTATCATAGTTACATTTTTATTCCATAGCAAAGGTAACAATAAAGTTGGAGAAGTAGCAAGTACTTCTCCAACTTTTTCAATAATACGATCAAATATGCTTATTTACATTCCTTCAATATTTCAACAATCTCATCAGTCTTTAGTTGTTTACAACAACCCGGACAGATAATCGTTGATTCAGCAATGGCCTTCATCGTGTCTTCATCCAACGAGATGTTCATCTCGGAAAGTCGAGTTGGGAGCCCAACTTCACGTATTAAACTCTCAAGCGCATCGATACCTTCTTCAGCATCCTGAACAAGCCATACTTCTTGCCCCCAACGTCTAAACTTTTCTTCTGCATAAGGATAAATATGCCGATAAAGAACAGGGTGAAGAACAGCCAATCCTTGCCCATGATTACAATCAGTATAAGCACCCAATTGATGCTCAATCATATGGCATTGGAAATCGGTCTGCTTACCAAGTTTCAGAATACTGTTCTCGGCCATAGCTGAGTCCCACATCAGTTCGGAACGAGCAAAGTCATCATCGGGATTTTTTGCTAATCGACGAAGATTGCGAATCGTGTTACGCTGCACAGCTTCATTGATTTCATCACTGACATTCGTCATGTACGGACGGCCGAAATAGGTTTCCATACAATGACTCAACGTGTCAAACGCCCCACTGATGACCTGCTTCATCGGTACCGTCTTTGTTAAATCTGGATCAAGAATAGAAAACTCAGGATATGGTCCCCAAAGACCATTCTTCAAATGTCGTTCCTCATGCGTGATTACTGCACCATTATTCTGCTCCGACCCCGTACCGCTGGCTGTCACGACAACACCCATCGGTACAAAATTCAACGGCATCTGATGCTTTTGGTATTCATAATCCCAAATATCTTCATCCAATAATGCCTGAGCAGAAACGATCTTGCAACAGTCGCTTACGCTTCCACCACCTACAGCAAGAATAAAATCTATTTGCTGATCTCTAACAATTTGTGCTCCCTCTTGTACCTTTAAATATGTAGGGTTAGGCATAATTCCACCAAAATCAACCACCTTTTTTCCTGTTTCTTTCAACAGAGCCATTGTACGGTCGTACAGTCCGGTTCGTTTGATTGATCCACCACCGTAGGCAAACAGCACTTTCTTCCCATATATTGCAAGTTCCTTACGCAATGCATCCTCAAAACATCCTTTCCCGAAATGAATACGGACAGGAAATTGATAATCGAAACTGTTCATCGATGTATTTGTAATCAGATTTGAATACAAATATATAAAAAACTTGAAGGATAATAACATCCCTCAAGCCATAATACTATTCTTTGTTGGCTGCATCCACTTCACGAATACAGTTTAGTGCATTGAGCGTACGTGGGTAACCAATGAGTGGAAGATTAGACGAGATCACTGCTATCAGGAAATCTTTATCATTCCCCACATGAAAGTTTCCGGCAATATGACCTTTCAGTTGTGGTTCACATCCTCCTTGAGCAGCCAAGAAGCAGAAAGTGATCATCTCACGTTGTTTTAAATCAAGTCCGGTACGCGTATACCAGTCGCCAAAGCAATTATCTGCCAACCATTTATTGATGTGACGACTATCCTCAGGTCCTGATTGCCAGAAATCACGCATTCCCTCGCCAAAGCAGTCGACCTGTGCCTGTGTTCCTTTCTCTCGCCGGTCCTTCATCGTAGTCTGGGCCTGCGAAGGTAAAGGCAAGGCGATGCCGCGTTGTTCAAAGATTTCATTGGTAGCGACAAGGAAAGGAAGAACCCGACCGATGCCGAGATAGGCTGTCGATTGATATACAATTTCTTTTATCTCGATTGGCGTCACTCCCATATTTAATGCAGCATGAAGCATGGCCCGATATTCATCAATACCTTGACAACCGAGTAAGGTTGCCAGATAACACATGAAACGAGTACGGTCGTCAAGTTTATCACTGGTTTGCTGAATTACTTCGTCGAATGCAAAGTTATCGAAGCGTTCTATAAACTCGGGATCAGTCCGCATGATGTCTGATTGAAGGTCCGAGAACATCTTATCGTGATATTCCTTTGCGAACTGAGTAATATCAGGCTGTTTTTCCATCGGTTTTTCTTTTTGAGTACAAGCAGTCAGCATACCTATCAGCAGTACTGCCGTAAATTGAACAATTCGTTTCATCTTAGGGTAATTTATCATACTCCTCATCGAGTACTGGCTCTAACCATTCATTAGAGGCACCTTCTTCAACCTTAGCCATATAAGTAAGGTGCTGGAACCAGGAGTCTTTGGCCGCACCGTGCCAATGCTTTGCTTCAGCAGGGATGGCAACGACCGTACCCGGGCGCATCTCCAATGGTTCTTTACCTTCTTCCACGTACCATCCTCGTCCGGCTACACAGATCAACACTTGTACTGATTTGTGATGAATGTGCCAATTGTTCCGACAACGAGGTTCAAAAGTGACGTTCACCGGCCCACCGTTCTGAGCATCGAGAGGAGCCAGATAACTGTTCCCGATGAAATACTTGGCGTAGGCTGTATTCAACTCGCCTTTCGGCCATACATTAAAATCTACTTTCTCTTGCATAACTTGTGCTTTTACTGATGTTCCTGAAACAAACATGATTATCAGAAACAATAATAAACTGAATCTTCTCATTTTTATATCTTTTCGGCACAAAATTAAAACAAAAATCCGTAACCTTATTTACACAGATTACGGATTGAAATATACATTTTACAGATTATAATTTGTTGATGTGCCGTTTATCTACCTAGGTTCAAACGTACGCCCAACTTCAGGTTAAAGTTTAACGGATGTTCTTTACGAATCGTCTGAATATCTACACCATCATCAAAATAATAGTTGATGCCTGGCTCAACATAAGCGCCCAACTTATCCGTGAGATGGAACTGTGCGCCAACGCCGCCGCTCACCGACCATTGCAAACGGTCGATATCCAAATCGACACTGTTCTTATTCACCGCATTATCTGAGGAAGAATATGCAGTCTTTATCTTTGCCGATACATTCTTCTCGACGGCACCTCCGGCAGAGGCATAAAGGTCGATCCATTTGTTCTCCCACAAAATACGGTTGAGTTTCAGAGGAACGCCTACATAATGTAATGTTTGCTCTTGCTTAAAGCGACTGCTATTACCATTATTCCACATTTCGGACGATAACTGCGTATACATCAATCCCGTCTCTAAGGCCCAATGCCGGTCCAGATAGATACGCACCGACAGCCCTACTGTTACCGGAGTTTTATGCTTATATTCAATATTACTTGAGGAGCGTGATCCATCCGATGCATCAAAAATACCGCTATATCCATTTAAATACGATCCCCCAGCGCTCAAATCATCTACTGGCGCAGACTGGGGTTGATGATTGTCCTTAGTATACATCATCGGTGACCTCACATACATATAGTTGTTCGTGTTTCCTGAGTTTATCTGACCACCACCGGTATAGACGTCTACCGACCAACCCTTCTTTTCTTTTGTAGGACGGATGACCGTCGACTGTGTCGGTGTAGTATGTGTGGCTTTCCGTTGTGGCTTTTGCTCAACAACCGATTGTTTCTTTTCGGATGGAGTAGCCTCTACCTGTTCATCACTCATTCCTATGTTGGATTCCTCCTCCACTTTTTCATCCGTAGCAACATTCTCAACTTCTACCACATCATTTTTCTTTATGGTTGGCAGTTGCTGTGCAACAACCGATGGCTTGATACGAACAGTACCATGAGATGATTGAGTGGCCTGACGCACTTCCTCATCCGTGGGGAACGATTTCTCAAACGTTGAGGTAGACGGAGCAGTTTCCAGTTTTTCTGATTGTTCAATCTGCGGGGCAACGGCTATCCTCTGTGAAGAATCAGAGGAAGGACGTAGCACATACCACAAAGAAGAGGTAGCGACAGCAAGGATTACGGCAGCAGCAACAGTTTGCCAACGCCTCCATAGCGGGATTACACGTGCATGTTCTTGATGGTTTAACTCCTCCTCCAGTTCCTCCCATAATTCAGTCGGGACAGACTCGGAATAATCGTCCATGCGCTTTCGTAAATCGTCAATCCATTGATCTTGCTTCATATCTTATTGATTCTTTTTATTCTTATATTGTTTTATTTTTTCCATTAATAATACCCTTGCTCTCGACAGCTCCGACGAAGATGTACGGTCCGATATACCAAGGATATCACCAATTTCCTTATGACTCTTTCGTTCAAACACATAAAGGTTGAGTACCATCCGCATCTGCCTTGGCAGTTCCTGAATTAAATGCATCAATACCTTTTGTGGTATCTCTTGCACGTTTTCTTCCTCAACACGTTCTTCCATCTGGCCCCAGTCTGCAATGGTCACTTCCTTATTCTGGTTGTCTATTTGTATTTGCCGAATAATGACAGACAGCGTAACCTTATTCAACCATGCTCTCAAGGAACCATCACCTCTAAATTCGTAGCTATCCATCGTACGGAATATTCGAATGAACGCATCATGTAGCACATCCTTTGCCGACTCCTGATCGGTAAAGTATCGTAGGCACATTGCCATCAGCTGTCCGGCATACTGCTCGTACAACATCTTTCTGGCAACATTATCTCCCCTACTGCAGCGTAATGCTATCTCTTTTTCATCCATACTAATGATGCTCTTTTTAAGGCTTCTACTTTATAAAGCAGGAATCGACGAAAATACTGCTTTTCAAAAAACACTTTAACATTATTTTAACACTCTCTTCCCGACTTTCGCCTCATTTATTACAAAGATATGAGAATTCCATGAAGATTATCTATATTATTTCGAACAAATCATCGAGTATTTTTCTTTAATTATCGAGTTTTCGTATCTAAAATATCGAGTTTTGAAAGAAAAAAATCAAGTTTTTGAAAGAGGTAGGCAAACAACTGGGGAAAAACAAGGTCGGACTCTGGTTATACAGATTAGTTAACGTTTTCGATTACGTTAATATCTCCCTATTCAATAGCCCAAATAGCGATTTAAGAACTTTTAACGAAATAAAAAGCAGTATTTTCGAGGGAAGGCGATTTATATTATTAGAGATGATTCACAACAATCTAAAACTGAACAATCAGATAAAACCGTTACCGCTATGGAAGTCTAATTGACTAATGATGCAGAGACTTTAGAAAAGACGGAGCACCAGTGATGGCCCTCCGTTTTTTATTGTACCTTCAGCACTCCTTCTGCTCGGAATCCCCTGAGGAAATCGGTTACCTCCATTCGCTTCTTTCCCGACAACTGAAGCGTCAGGATGTTCAGATAGCCATCTTCCAAAGCGACTTTCATGTACGATTTGTGATCAGTAAGCACGGTTCCGACTGTCTGTTGATGAGTACAGAACTCTTTAGAGGCCGCAAAGATCTTCAATTCAAGCTCTTTATCACCGACCGACAGTTCTGTCCATGCTGCAGGATAGGGCGACAACCCTCGAATGAAGTCATAAACCTTCTTCACCCCTTTCGACCAGTCTATGCGACAGGTCTCTTTGAAAATTTTTGGAGCAGGACGTAGGTCTGCGTCCGACTGGAAAAGCGTTTCTTGCGGAATTGCTTTCACCGTTCCTGCCAGGATCGCCTCGACGGTTTCGATCACAAGATCTCCGCCCAGCACCATCAACTTGTCGTGAACGACTTCCACATTATCGGTATCGGCAATCGGCACCCGAACTTGTTGAAT
>CACZBX010000018.1 GCA_902779535.1 uncultured Bacteroidales bacterium | reverse complement strand
AACGCCCTCGCTTCGCTCGCTTGAACGAGGCTCGTTCTTTACGGAAAACATCTTCAATTTTCTACACGCTTTTTTGCTAAAGGCCGGAACATAATTTACGATAATACAAACTTTGTCCCTGTGGATTTGCAATCCACAGGGTGATTAATAGCGGGTCTGTGACCCGCGCGGATAGAATATCCGCAGTTACTGCCTCGGGGATTACAAATCCCCGAGAACAAAGGGTAAAGAACGAGAACGGAAACGATAACGAAAACGGGACTGCTGTCGTTCATCTCTAAACTCTCGGCACTTAGTCCCTGTGGATTTGCAATCCACAGGGTGATTAACAGCGGGTCTGTGACCCGCGCGGATAGGATATCCGCAATTAGTACCTCGGGGATTACAAATCCCCGAGAACTGGCGTTACCGAGAAAGATGACGGAAATTGATATTTGTCCCTGTGGATTTGCAATCCACAGGGTGATTAACATCGGGTCTGTGACCCGCGCGGATAGGATATCCGCAATTAGTACCTCGGGGATTACAAATTCCCGAGGACCGAAAAATACCCCCCCCCGACGACAAAAGTCACTCATCGTGTTTTTTCATTCAATCATCGTGTTTTAACCCATCAATTATCGAGTTTTTTTGCTCAAAAAATCAGTTTTTAAAATGATTTATCGGGTTTTTGAAACCATACGTTCGGGTTTCCGGAAAAAAGACTAATTTTGCACCGCTAAAAAAGGAGGAATGATGAAGACTCATAAAGGAACGATTTGCGGAATCTTGGCTGCCATTTGTTATGGCACGAATCCATTGGGTGCTTTGCCCTTATATGCCGAGGGTGTCAACACCTGTTCTGTTCTTTTTTATCGTTTTTCTTTAGCAGCCATTATCCTTGGGGTAACACTGTTGGTACAACGAAAGTCGTTTGCTGTATCTCTTCAGGAATTAAAAGTCTTAGGTATGTTGGGCATGATGTTTGCAGGCTCATCCATTACGTACTATCAAAGTTTTCACTTCATGGATGCAGGCATTGCATCGACCATTTTGTTTGTCTATCCCATTATGGTTGCTGCCATCATGGCTCTTTTCTTTCATGAGAAGATTACTGCGACGACCATCCTGTCAATAGGTTTGGCTTTGTTTGGCATAGCCTTGTTATATCGCGGAGATGGAGGCGTGGTGTTGAGTATGACAGGAATCGTATTGGTCATGCTATCCTCACTTTTCTATGCGGTATATATTGTGATCGTCAATCAAAGTAGTATACGTATGTCTTCGCTTAAGTTGACTTTCTTTGTTCTCTTATTCTGTGCTTCGATACTTTTCTTGTATTCGTTGACTTCTCCTGAGAATCATCTTCAACTCTTGCATACTCCACGTGCATGGTTCTTTGCTTGCTGGCTGGGATTGGTACCGACAGTTCTCTCGTTGGTGTTGATGGTTGTGGCTGTTCACGAGATTGGAGCAACTCCGACCGCCATTATGGGAGCATTGGAACCTTTGACCGCTGTGGCTGTCGGTGTATTTATGTTTGGAGAGCAAATGACAATCCGTTTAGGAATAGGCATTGTACTCATTTTGACGGCCGTCCTTCTTATTGTTGGAGGAAAGAGTTTTCATCTGCGAACCATTACGCACAGCCTGTCAGTCTTGGTAAAGAAGACATGGAGGTGGAAATCGTAAAGGTTTCCTTCATTTCTTAACGGGTGAATATTTTGACTTCACCATTTGATAGGAATTCTGAATCAGTTCTTTGATAACGCTAGGCGGACAGACATTGGGTTGTATGCCCAACCAGTGTTTCTTACTTTCGTTGTAAGGATCAACCAATCCTTCTATTTCTTCTTTAAGCAATGGTATCCGTTCAGACTGGCATTTGACCGATATAACTTTCATTTCTTCTATATCGAAAAAGCAGAACATGTGCTGACAGACATAGAAAACGAGCACGGTATCACCTTTCTTGAACTTTGTGAAAGGAAATTTCTCCTCCACATCCTCGCCGAGCGATAAACAATAATCCCTGATTTCTTCTACGTTCATAGCCTTTCTCTTTGCTTTTTACGGATACAAATATAGTTCTTTTCCCTTGCAAACAAAGTAATTTTTTGTACTTTTGCACCCCGAAGTCAGAGACACAATAACGCGTTTCGGAGCCCATTCTAACGCTCCGTGTAATTCCAGTTATGAACAGAGGGCTTCCTAATTCATTCATGTTCATAACAAATTTAAAAGTATGGAAAAAGTTTCTCGTAAGGTGACATCTACAATTCTTTCGATGTCGCTTCTCACAGTCATGGCAGGCGCTGCCATTGCTCCAGCATTAGGTATTATCAAACAACACTTTGCTGATGCTCCCGACATCTTTATTCAATTGATCGTAAGTATTCCCGCATTGTTCATTATCCTTACAAACTTATTTTTATGCCGATAAGCCAGCGTATGAGGACGAGGACAATTGCTTTGACTGGTTTGTTACTTTACATCGTTGCCGGTGCCGGATGTTTTTTTATTAACGATATATATCTTCTTCTTGGCATGCGTGCTATATTGGGTATCAGCGTTGGGTTGATTATGCCATTGTCAACAGGCTTACTGGCATATTATTTTCCACCAGAAGAACAGGCAAGGCTTATGGGCCTGTCGGCCGCAATGAATCAGATGGGAGGTGTTGTCGCCACTTTATTGGCAGGTATCTTGGCGATAATAGACTGGAACAATGCTTTTCTGGTTTATCTGCTGGGATTGATTGCTGTGGCAATGGTTTTTCTTTGGTTGCCCGATGCTCAACTTGGAACGTCCAATAAGCGAGGTAAAGCATTCGAGCCTCGTCAACTCCTTAAATTTCATCCTTCAGTAACTGGTATATTGTTGACGATGATAATCTTTTTTGTCTTCCCGACAAACTTTGCCATAATCACTGCCCATCAAACATCTCTGAGCATTACTATCATCACGATGATAATGGTTGGTTTAGACTTGGTGGCTTTCTTTGTAGGGTTGTCATTTGGTAAGTTGATGCAGTGGTTTCGTCAGCCCATCAAATATTTCGCACCGATTTGCTTCTTCTTCGGCTATGGGTGTTTTACATTTGCAAATGGGGCCTTCTGGATTATTGTAGGTTCGGCTTTTGTCGGGATAGCAGTGGGACTCAGCGTACCGTATCTGAACACGATTGCTTCGATCAAAGGAGGAAAGAACTCAGCCACCACAGTGATGCCCTTGCTCTCTGCGGCTTTATACCTCGGACAATTTGTCTCACCGCTCTTGATTACACCTTTGGCTAAGCAAATCTTTGGTGAGAACGATATGACCGGTCCTTATAAGATAACCCTGATTATTTGTCTGCTATTTCTATTTCAGGTATGGGCAACCCGTCATTATCAGAGTTTGCCACCTGTGGCCTCCGCTTCACGAACAGATAGATAAAGAAAATCGATACAGATAAGCCTACCACGACAGAAATGATAGAAGCCTCGGCTCCGAATGCTCCTCCCGTTAGGATGTCGGGGCCGTTGGTGACGGTCTTGAAGAACGAATTCTCAAGTTTGTTGCCTGAGACGCTGAACCCGAATACGTGTCCTTGAACAAAGTTCCACGCCCAATGGATGCCGATAGGTAGCCACAGCGATCCGGAATATTTGTAGGCTGCACCTAAGAGTAAGCCGGCTTCGATAGCAATAGCGATGCACGACCACCATGTCGCACCGTCGTTCGGTAGATGCAGGATTCCAAAGATAAAAGAGGAGATGATCAGGGCTGCCCAGACATTCCATCGTTCGTCAATAAATCGGAATAAGATTCCTCTATTGATGATTTCTTCTCCAACGGCTACGGAAAGGAATAGAGTGAGCGAAACAAACTGCTCGTTCCATGTGTAGGAACCAGTGATGAGAGAACCGCAGCCAACCAGTATCATAATACCTACAACCACGACGAAGAAGAGGCAACCAATGAGTAAACCTAAAGAAAGGTTTGGCAATAATCTCTTAATACTCAGGTCGTCTGCATGTTGCCGTTCAAGTAACATTACAAATAAGGCATAGAGTAGGATTAATACGAATGAACCGATGACATTCAGGATGGGATTATTGCCCAACTGGGCAACAGTCATTAGGAGAAAGTATCCAATTATGCCGAGAATGAGGGCGGCTACGAAGATTAATATCCATTTCCAAAGCGCTATCTTTCTTTTCATCTTTGTTAAATTTAATTATTAGCTATAAATAGGATGCGGTCACAGATTCCTTGCATTGTTTCAATGCTTTGGATGTTCCTGTAAACAGGATTTTTCCTCCGTTCTCACCAGCACCAGGACCAAGTTCGATGACAAAATCGGCCGCCTTAATAACGTCGGTGTTATGCTCAATCACATAGACCGTATTGCCTTCGTCCACCATTTTCTCGAAGAGTGAGATGATGTTTTGCACATCTTTCAGGTGAAGTCCGTCGGTTGGTTCATCGATAATGAATATTTTCCCCTTTTCTCCCAGATAAGAGGCCATCTTCAGTCGTTGCAGTTCGCCGCCAGAGAGGGTAGAGAGGGCTTGGTTGAGGTGAATGTAGCCGAGTCCGACATCCATCATCGGACGAAGTTTCTCTTCAATGATGCTGCCGCGGAAAAACGCACTGGCCAGTCGGACGGATAAGTCCATGACTTGTGCGATATTCAAGGTTTCACCCGTTTGGTCGCTTGTAATGGTGTATCCCAATGCTTCGGGCGAGTATCGCAGGCCGTTACAAGCATCGCAAACTGTCTCAATGCTGTCCATAAAAGCCATTTCGGAGACGATCACACCTTTACCACCGCATACCGGACAGCCTCCTTTGCCGTTGAACGTGAAGTATTCCTCTTTCATCTTATAGGTTTTGGCGAACCGTTTGCGTATATCGCCGGCCACTTCCATATAGGTTGCAGGAGTAGAGCGAAGACTTACACCGATATTCTTTTGGCTGATATAGATTATCTCTTCGGGATGAGGGTAGTTCTTTCGGAAATGCTCCATCAAGGAACTTTTGCCCGAACCTGCCACACCGCATATTACTCCGAAGATGTTCAGTGGTAGGTCAAGGTTTATGTCCTTCAGGTTATGTAGGCTGGCATTCCTGATGGCAAAGGTATCGTTGATTGGGCGTGGATTGTTTTTGAACGAGCCGGTCATTCCTAACATCTTACCTGTCCAAGTATTGCTTTTCAGCAGTGCGTCGTAGTTCCCTTCGAACACAATATTACCGCCATCGATTCCCGGACCTGGTCCCATATCGACAATATGGTCGGCGATACGGATCATTTCCTTGTGATGTTCGACCAGCAAGACCGTGTTACCATGGTCGCGCAGTCGTTTGACGGAGTGTTTCATCAGTTCGATGTCGTGATCGTGTAAGCCGGTACTGGGCTCATCCAAGATATATAGAACATCCGATAAGGACGAGTTGATGTATTTGGCAATCTTGCATCGTTGTGCTTCTCCGCCCGAGAGTGTACCGACGGCGCGGTCGAGGCTCAAATAACCGAGACCAATCTCCTCCAATGCGGTAAGCCGGGCACCGATTGCTTTCTTCAGATCGACAGCCAACGGATCGGTGAGCGAACAAATCCAAGCATTCAACTTCGTAATCGATAAAGCACAAACCTCCGCAATGTTCTTGCCTTCAATCTTACACGAAAGAATCTTCGGGTTCAGTCGCGTTCCCTTACAATCCGGACATGTTCCCATCGTCAGCATCGGGTTGAGGACTGCACTATGCAGCAAACCCTCTTCCGAGTTGATGATGCTTCGGTACATACGCGGAATCAGTCCCTCATATTTGGCCGTCTTGGGCCAGTTGGATGGCGGATTCTTTAACTTTATCTGCGGACTATTCAAGAAAAGGTCGAGTTCTTCCGGTGAATAGTCGCGTATCTTTTTATCCAAATCGAACAAGCCACTATGGGCGTATCGTATCCAGCGCCATCCTCCTTTATGAAACGCGATATAATGGATGGTATCTTCGTCGTTGAGGCTCTTATCGAAGTCGACCAGCTTATGAATGTCGAGTTCGCGAATCTCTCCCAAGCCTGAACAACGGGGACAACTCCCTTCCGGATGATTGAAACTGAACGACTCCGAATAGCCGACGAAGGGTTTTCCTACCCTCGAGAAGAGTAGCCGAATCAATGCATAGATATCTGTGTACGTACCGACCGTCGAACGGGAATTGTTTGCAGGTTTCTTCTGGTCGATGACGATGGCGATGGGCAGATGCTCAATGGCATCGACATGTGGCCGACCGTATTTGGGAAGATATTGCTGGACAAAGGTGGGGAAAGTGTCGTTCAGTTCGCGTCGCGACTTGGCGGCAATGGTGTCGAGCACCAAAGAACTCTTGCCCGAACCGGATACACCCGTGAAAACGGTGATTTCGTATTTGGGTATTTCCAGTGAAATGTTTTTTAGGTTGTTCTCTCTTGCTCCCGTGATGAGGATCGTATCGTTGTTCATGTTCTTCTTTGGAATAATTCAGCTACAAAAGTATAATTTATCTCTGATAAATATGGAAAATTGCATAACTTTGTATGGAGTTGAGCAAAACTCTATGTGTATTGATTTTAATGTATGAATCTTTATATACCATGAAAAAACACTTGTTCCCTCTCATGCTGTTTTTTGTCGCAGCAACAACCATTTTCTCATGCAATCCCCCCAGTCAAGGGGACGATTCTTCCGATGATAAACTCTATGCTTCAAGTAAACCTTATACGCGTTGGTGGTGGTTCTCATCCGAAATTGATAAGAATGATGTGCGCGACCAGTTGGTTTGGCTCAAAGACCATGATTTCGGTGGAGTAGAAATTGCATGGATCTATCCAATGTTTCTCGACTCGACCACCGTTCACCCTGATTTCTTATCACCAGAATGGAGCGAGCCGGTCGTCTATGCCAAGCATGTGGCTGATTCGCTCGGACTCGGATGCGATTATACCTATGGTACGCTTTGGCCGTTCAACGATGTGGACTTACCTGCAGGTGATGAGACTCGTAACTTCTTCGACTCGGTGGAAGTTGCTAAGCGTCCGCTGACTTGGGATCATCCGAAGGTGGCTCGAATCCTGAATCATTTGGATAAGAAGGCCTTCTCCCGTTATGCAAGTAAGATGAATAAGGCATTGAATGAAGCATATAAAGGAAAGAAACCGGGGATATTCGTCGACTCATGGGAAGTGGAAACCGAATATGCCTGGACTCCGGGCTTCGATAAGACCTTCATGGCTGAACATGGCTACGATATCTTGCCTTATATGCAACAAAGAACATTGCTGGACAAGGGAAATGAGGATGCGTTGTACGACTATATGCATACGCTTTCGGGATATGTGATGCGGGAGTTCTACCAACCGTTCGCCGAAAACGCAACACGCGTCGGAGCGTTCTCGCGTGCCCAGTGCGGAGGTGCACCAACCGACTTGCTGACGGCGTTCACCTTGGTCGATGTTCCTGAAACGGAGGCGATCCTTTATGAACCGAGTTTCAGTAAGATTACGGCATCAGCTGCGGCCTTGGCCGATAAGGAAGTGGTCACTGCCGAGACTTTCACTTGTGCTTACGGATGGACGAGCCTGCGATATAAGAACGGAAGGGGACAAAGTCCGCATCAGGGGCGAGAACAGATTGCTGATTTGAAGTTGATTTGCGATGCTTTGTTTGCCAATGGTACGAATCAGATTATCTGGCACGGATTCCCATTCAACAAAGTAGGGAAATCGGATAACTATTTCTATACTACTTGTCAAGTTAGTACGGATGAAAATAACAATTTGAGCGGTGAACCTATATCTGCTTTCAATCGTTATATGACGAAAGTTTCACAATTAATGCGGAAGGGAAGGAACTTTAGTGAGATGGCCGTTTATATGCCTTTGGAGGATTCTTGGTTGGGCGGTAAGTATCCTAAAGAAATAACGGATCAGATGGCATGGGCCTTGGGCTATTATGAGATGCGTTATATCGATACGCCAAAGGAAATGAAGGGATATCAGCCACTTTGGGTGAATGAACATTTCCTTTCAACTGCGGAATACAAGGATGGCTTGTTGCACTGCGGTTCAACAACATTCAAAAGTTTGTATGTGGACGTGAAATACATGGAATTTGGTGCACTGCAAAGTATTCTCCGCCTGGCTAAGCAAGGACTTCCGGTCATATTGAAACGGTTGCCTGTAGAACCAGGAAGAAATAAACATTCTGAATATGCAGAAGTGTTGAAAGAACTCACGGGACTTTCGACTGTTTCAAACGATTCTTCAAAACTTTTAGGCAAGCCTTTGATAGATGGTGTTGACTTGCCTGACTTTTGGTGCCGTGAGGATGGGAACGTTTACTATATCTTCTTTGCCAATCCGCTGACTCAGACCATTAAGTACCCGTTGGAATATGGATATGCGTTCATCGACCTTGGCAACGAACGTCAAATCACCATCAATCATCATGGGAAGAGCGAACCGTTCACCCTGAAGTTCCGTCCGATGGAGTCCTTGATGCTGAAGATTGATACAGAAGGTATCCATCCCATCGATTTGGGCTTTATCCCTCAAAAGATGAGAGAAGATTAATAATAATTATAAATAAAGTACTATGAAACTTAGAACTTTTTTATTTGGAACAGTTCTCCTGTTTGTTGGTTGTAGTCCAAAGACCGATAATCCTATCCTGACCATTGAAAGCGGACAGGTGCAAGGCGTGGTGTTGGACTCTGACGATGTAATTGTATATCGTGGCATTCCATATGCAGCACCGCCTGTGGGCGATTTACGTTGGAAACGTCCACAACCGGTAAATGCTTGGGACACGCTGATGATTGCCGACACGTTTCGTGATGCGGCCATGCAGCAAGCCTTCGACCCCAAGGATGCAAGTTATGGAACGGAATATTATTATGGGAATGATAATCCGAATTTCTCGGAGGATTGTCTTTACCTGAACGTATGGACGCCTGCTTCTGCTGCGGGACATCCGACAAAGAAGTTGCCTGTTGCCCTGTGGATTCATGGCGGTGGATATGCAGTAGGCTGGGGATTTGAGCGTGAGTTCGACGGCGTGGCTTGGGCACAACGCGATGTGATCATGGTAACCTTCCACTATCGCCTGGGTGGGCTCGGCTTTCTGAACTATCCGGAGTTGTCGGCTGAAGATCCTGATGGCGTATCGGGTAATTACGGTTTTCTTGACCAGATTGCCGCATTGAAATGGGTGAAGAAAAACATTGCTGCCTTCGGGGGCGACCCGGACAATATCACCATCTTTGGACAAAGTGCCGGTGGTGCCAGTGTACGCAACCTCTGTATCTCGCCGATGAGTAAAGGAATGGTGGCCAAAGCGATCATCCAAAGCGGCGGTGGGTTGTCCGACCTGGTATCTACAAACCTGAAGTCGCAGGTGGAACTCGATGAGTTATCGAAATCCTTATTTGAAAAAGAAGGGTATAACTCGTTGGCTGAGCTGCGTGCCGAATGTACGGATACTATCTTCAAGGTTACTCAAATGATGGGTGCAGGAAAATTTGTTCCTTTCCGTCCTCATCAGGATGGTGTCGTGCTACCTCAGAGTTTTGAGGAAGCCACCTATTCTAGATCGATTGCAGATATTCCTTATATGATTGGTTATACGGCAGGAGATATCGGTAATATGAGAAAGCCAATCCTGAACTTTGCGGCGGTGCGTGACTCGCTTTCGGAACAACCAACTTATTGTTACGTGTTCGATCGTGAGTTGCCGAACGACGGACGCCCTTGTCTGCAAGGAGCCTTCCACAGTTGCGATTTATGGTACGTGTTCCATACGTTAGGTAGAAGTTGGCGGCCATTTACAGAGGCCGACTTCCGTTTGTCCGACGAAGTGGTGGATGCTTGGACCAACTTTGCCAAGTATGGTAATCCGAACGGTAAGGGCGATGATGCTTGGAAGCCGGCTACCCGAGAGCAGCCATTCTTCTATTCGTTTAATATAAAGGAATAGGATTATCCGTTGATCAGATGTTTCTCAATGGCGGTACGCACGAGCGAGGCGATATTGTTGCAACCCAACTTCTGTCGTATATATTTCATGTAGCTGTGTACAGTCTCGAAGCTCAGATATAGCTTGGATGCGATTTCTTTCATCGTGTAACCTTCGACGACCAATCGAAGAATTTCACGTTCTCTTATAGTCAGCGTCGGCAAGGTCTCCTTGCTTGACGCTGAAATTGTCTTTGCTTCCTCGCAGATGTAATGTTTTCCTTCAGCAACAGTTTGAATTCCCTGTAATAATTCCTCGGCATTCGTGCTCTTGAGAAGGTACCCCCATGCGCCAGCCTTCATCGATCGTTGGATGACGGCTGCTTCAGCATAGTACGTTAGCATGATAATGCGGATTGTCGGACAGACTTTTGTTATTGAAGGAACGGCCTCAATGCCGTCACCATCGGGCATACTGATGTCGAGCAACAGAATGTCGGGTTGTAAAAGTTCCACTTTAAGGATGGTTTCATCCAGTGTATGGGTGATGGCTTTCACTTCGGCAATGCAACTTTTTTCAATAATTTGAGCGATGCCTTCTGCAACGACCTGATGGTCATCGGCTATAAGTATGGTCGTTTTCATGAGATTTTGTTGAGTTCGTTTTTTATTTCAATATTAATCTCAGTACCTTCCTGAGGCTTTGAGTAGATGTCGAAGGTTCCACCGATAGAAAAGATTCTTTCTTCGATATTTCGTAATCCCATTCCTTCTTGTTTTTCCTTGGTTAAGAGTCCGTTACCATCGTCACTGACATTGATGGCGGTATAATCTTTTTCGCAAAGCAGTTGTACACGGATATGTTTTGCGTCAGCACTTTTCACAGCATTGTTGACAAGTTCGTGAACGATGCAGTAAATGGTTTCTTCGTGTGGAATATGTTTGTCCTCACCGATAAACGAGAAGGAAACGTTCTTGAAGGTTGAACAAAAATCACGCAAGGCAAACCGTAACCCATAGCGGTTCAAGGAGTCGGGAAGGAGATGATGTGACACGTTCCGCATTTCCTGAATAGCTTGGTTGGTAAGTGCTGAGGCTTGATCTTGGGCACCAACGGATTGCTTGATGGCAGTGAGCAATCCACCCAATCGGTCGTGCAAGTCGCGTGCAATACGTACACGTTCCGACAGTTCACCGTCTAACTTTGCCTTAATAAGTTCGTTCTTTTTTTGGATACGGATATTTCGCCACTGCAGGAATAGCAGCAAAGCAATTAATAACAGGATGAGAGCCGTCAGAATGCCCCCAGCTATCAGCCAGCGTTTCTCTTTTTTCAGTTGGACGATGTCGGCTTCTTTCTTCTTTGTCTCATAAATAACCACCATTTGCGATAGTCCCGACTGATATTGGGCTGTCGCAAAATGTTCCATATCATTATATATCTTATGAACATACTCTTTCGCCTTCTCTTTCTCACCAAGTTCCATATAGATCTGTGCCAAAAGAACAAAACTGCTAATATCATTATAGGTTGATAGCGGGTCTTCATGAATAGAGTTCAGTCCGTATTCGAGAGCTTTCTTCCATTGATGCTCTTTGATGGCTATTTCGCAGTTGACAGCATAGATATCGTGTCGGTTCTCTGACATCAGATCTCTGTTTACAAAACCAAGAGCCTCATTTGCAAAATCTTTTGCCTTCTGAAAGTCTTGTCCTTCCTTCATAAAAATGCGTGACAGGGATACAAGTACTTGAGTGTAATCGCTATAGTCTTCAGCCTGGTGTGAATGATAGTATGTAAAGGCTTTCTCAGCGTTCTCTTTTGCTTTGTCAATATCGTTTAAGGCCAGATAGACTTTGGATAATCCTTTACGAGCCAATGCTACCATCAATGAATCATTCGACTCTGTTCCTTTCTGGAGGGAGGAAAGAAAGTTCCGTTCTGCTTCTGCTTTATTGCCCATCGACATATATAGCTCGCCGACATTATGATATAGGATGCTCTGACTTTCCAGCCATTTGTTTTTCTCAAAGATAGGAAGTGCTTTTTGATAATATTCAATGGCCAAATGCAGTTTGTCCTGTAAATTATACAGATTACCGATAGCTCCATACAGTTGTGAGTAGTTGTTGTCGATGGTCGCCTCATCGTACCGTTTGTCGTTCTTCATTGAATCCGTGACAGCCAAGGCTTGATTGAAGTTCATTAGGGCTTCGTCAAAGCAATCATTTCCATAAGCTATGAGTCCAAGATGATACCAGGCACTCTCTCGGATGTTAAATCCCTTGACTTTGTAACTCTCTTCCAACAGTTTACGGGCATAGAATTCACATCGTTCACTGTTGATTGGTAAGTAAGCACGCATCAGATCCAAATAGATTTCAATCAGTTCTTGTCCTTTGGGTGGGTTGGAACCATGTAAGACCATTTCCAAAGAGTCGATTCTTACATTGCGGTGGTCAATGTACGCACTCACCCGCATCGTGCCGAGAAAAAGAGCGATGGTGAGGATGAGTAGATGGATGGAATGATGTTTTCTTATCATATTGCAAAGTTATTCTTTTTTATAAAAAGACTATTATAATAGTTGGATTTCGTGTGTTTTACAATAATAAATTCCCCCAAATGGGGAATTGTAGAAATTTATGGTTACATCTAACTTGCAACATCTTAAATTTAAAGAATACAATTATGAAACTAGGAAGATTTTTAACCATTTTGATGCTTATGTTCGCATTCTCTACGAATGCGGATGCACAGTTTATCAAGAACCTTGGTAAAAAAGCAATAGAGAAGGTAAAGCAAAAAGTTGAGAATAAAGTCGAGCGTGAGACTGAAGATGCGATGGACGAAGTTCTCGATGGAAAGAAATCCGATAAGAAAAGCAAAAGCAACAAAAATGCTGACTTTGAAGAAGCTAATACCGATAATGATCCTCAGACATCAACTTCGTCAGATTTCAAGCGTGGTGAAGTTATTCTATTTCAAGATGATATAACTGCTGAAACCGTTGGCGAGTTCCCTTCGAAATGGGATTTGTTGGATGGTAATGCAGAGGTGAAGTCTCTTGGTGGTATGAAGGCTATCGAGGTGACAAATAATGGTGTCATTACGCCGTTGATTAAGGAAGAGGGGGCCTATCTACCAGAGGAATTCACTATCGAATATGAATTCTACTATTGGACTGGTGGAAAGGACAATATTGGATTGAATGATATGAAACTCACACTCGCAAGTAATACAGATCGTTCTAGGTGGGCAGGTTATTATGGTGAGGGAGTCGCTTTTTGTTTAACACATGGAGTATATGACACATCAGATCATAAATATGCATATAATAACGGAAATGGAACAGATACCAAAGACACTGGCTTTGAGTATAATTTCAAGAGAGGTTGGAATCAAGTGGCTATTTCTTTTAATAAGCGTGCGTTGAAAGTCTATTTTAATGGGAAGCGCGTTATAAACTTGCCAAGAGTTTTGCAACCAACCTGGATGTCATTCCAAGTACCTTTCGAATATGAGAATCTGACCTTCATTCGTAACGTGGTAATTGCCAAAGGTGCTGTTGCTCTCTATGACCGTAACGAGCAGTCGATGACAGTTGTTGAGAAAGCCATTGCCGAGACGGGTAAGTTCGTAACGAACAATATCCTCTTTGATACGGGAAAAGCAACCTTGAAGCAAGAATCTATGATTGAAATTATGAAGGTGGCTGATTATATGAAGAAGAATCCGACGGCTCGTTTCGAAGTTCAAGGCCATACCGACAATCAAGGCTCAGACAAAATAAATGATCCGCTCTCACAACAACGAGCTGAGGCTATCGTTAAAGCATTGGAAGGTTTGGGCGTTGACGGCTTCAACTTAAAGGCAGTTGGTAAAGGTTCGCACGAACCTGTAGCCGATAATGCAACAGAGGCAGGACGTGCTCAAAATCGCCGTGTAGAGTTTATTAAAAAATAAACACGACTTTAAATACTACTATATAATAAGGAGGATGGTTCACGCCATCCTCCTTTTCTATTTCTATAATAGTTTATGTTATGATGGGAATTTCTCACCTTCGTAGTCCACATACCACTCGTCCCTGTGGATCTCCGGATTCACAGGGGAGTTAATAGTGGGTCTGCGACCCGTGCGGATAGAATATCCGCAGTTAATACGTCGGAGATTACAAATCCCCGACGACACAGCAGTTAGAAATTCCGCAGTTAGAGCGTTGGAAATTCGGAAATCACCAACATCAATCAGTAGTTTCACAACATCATAGGTAATCGGAGTACTTAGGTTTTCCGAGTATCCTGAAAAAACTAAGTTCATGAAGTAAAAACACTGAGTTTTTGAACGATAAAACTCGACAAATGGGGTTGAAAAACTCGATGATTGATATTTTTTATACGATAATTGAAATGTATCATACGATCATATGAATCCGATTCAAACCCGACAACGAAATGCGTCCGTAAGTAAAAATGCTTTTTCTCTTATGAACTCGAGCTTTGTGAAGGTATTACCTTCACAAATATACAATTGTTAACATTTAAATAGTTGATTCATAGTGCCTTCGATTTTGTGAAGGTGTGAAGGTATATTTTGCTTTTGAGTGTTATGCGTTCATTTTTTGTAGGGGCCTAGCTTGTCTAGGCCCGCAATGCTTATTTTTTCTTTGTGACGCGAGCCAAGTAGTCGTAGTGGTCGCCAAGCCGGAGAATCTCCATCTCATATCCGGCTTCTTGGGCATACTGATCGAACGTATCTGCATCGATATAGAACCACGGGAAGGCCTCGCCCTTGCAGTCCTTGTATTCCATTTGGTAAATCACTTCTCCGTAGTAGTTCTCTTGTTCGGGCAACTCGATGATGCCGTCCTCATCCTCAAAGAGATAGCAGAGGTCGGACGAGTCGAAGATCAGCTGTCCGTCCGGAGCCAATACGCGGTCGAGGTGTTTGAAGAAGTCGGGTAACCGATCGACCGTGCCTGAGATTCCGATACCGTTCATCAGCAACAGAAGCGTGTCGTACTGTTCGGTGAGGGTAAAGAAGTCTTGTTCGAGTACCTTGTGGATGCCTCGTTCCTTCATCACCATCACGGAATAAGGAGAGATGTCGATAGCGGTCACATCCACGCCCTTCTCTTGCAGATAGAGGGAGTGGCAGCCCGCTCCGGCCCCTATGTCGAGTGTCTTTCCACGGACTTGTTGAAGGGCGGTCTGCTCCAGCGGAGGCATTTCTTCGTAGCGACGGAACAGGACTTCCACGGGAAACTCATCATCATCGAACATGGGTGAATGGACGATGAGGGTATCTGCTTTCTGGTTCTTCCAATAGTCGGCTATCGCGCGACCCATCGGATCGTTCATCTTTTTCATCGTTAGAATCCTGTCCAGGTTTGTCTCCAGAATATTCGAGCCATCTCGTCCCATTTCACGATGGTGGCACCAAAGAAATCGGATGTGTAACCGTTCAGCATGGCTTCTGCCTTCTTTGGATCTTCTTTCTGAAGTGACTGCCACGTCTGCACAACGAAAGGCAGTTCGCGCAGGCCTTTCTCAATGAAATAGTCGCGTGCGGGCTCCAAGGTCTTCCGATAGGTTCCCCAACGGACGGTAGCCAGACGGTTCGTCTTGCGGTAATGCCAAAGCGCTGCGTCATCGCGGTCGGTATATTGTCCGCAGATCTTCAGCAGTTGAGGGAGGTCGGTGTTCCCGCTGAAGATGGGGAACCGAGGACTCTCTCCCGGGTTGTCGAGTGACACCCACGCAATGCCGCCCACTTCGTCCGGCAGCCAGGAACGGAGTTGGATGACAGTGCTATAGGCGCACCACGGCACACTGACGGTACGGATATTTTTCATCTGTTCATCCCCCATGGCATAGTACATATTGATTTCGTCGGGGCGCATCCATGGGTTTGAGAAAGGAGATACGATGCTGTCGGGCTCGTTCTCAACGAGGTTACCTTTGGCATCTTTGCGATTCGGGTTCTGTACCAAATGGCGGCCGCTCAGGTTCTTCGGCGTTCCCTCGTAGTAACTGCCGAGGAGGTGCATGACATCCTCTACGCTCACTTTCTTGTCGGGCTTCACGCTCAGTGGCAAGTTCTCCACTTCGTCGGAGAGGTGGAGGGAAGGAGCGAGGGCATCCATGATAAAGTGCTCGCGGACGCTGTAGTTCTTCACTTCATCGAAGTAGTTCTTTCCGCTGTAGGCTCTCCAGAAACTGAATTCTCCCTTTCCGTCCCAAAGTTTCAATTTCTTGGCTACCTCGAAGACGTTGTCCGAGGCCAGGCAGTTGGCTTTATCCTTTATATTGATTCGATCGATTCTGCAGATGTTGGCCGAGACGGCGATCTCGTCATCGGGAATGCGGACGGCTGCCCATACGGCACCAATCTTATCGGGCCCTTCACCGAAGATTTCGAAGATCCAGACTTCATTCTTGTCGGCGATGGTCAAGCACTCCCCACTATCGCCGTAACCATATTCTTTCACCAGCTTGCCGATGGTGAGGATAGCCTCGCGGGCAGTGGCCGAACGTTCGAGGGCAATGCGTTGGAGCTCTTCGATCATGAACATGCCGTTCTTGTTTTGCAGCGTGTCCCGTCCTGAGATTGTCGTTTCACCGATGCCGACTTGCTTTTCGTTGAGGCAGGGATAGGCCGTGTCGAGGAAACGATAGGTATGTGCCACTTGAGGAATATACCCTCTGACCTTCATATTCGTGCTGTCCTGTGGTGTCTGCGTATGCATCCGTTCGGAGAAGATCGGTGTTTTGCTTCCTGCGGGATGATCTTTTGCCGACATCATCTGCATCCAGGTGCGGTACCAAGAGTCGCAAGTGTGCGAGGTAATCACTGAACCGTCGGTCGAAGCATTCTTGCCGACCATGATGCTGGTACACGACATGCGGGACATTCCTTCACGGGTGGTCTCATCGACTTGAGTCATGCCGTTGAAGGTGATTGTTAGTGAAGAGATGCTCACTAAGGTGATGAACTTGATTTTCATATTCTTGTTTTATTTGAATGCGGATTGGTAGGCGATGTCCTTGTTCTCTTCCGGAATCAGATATACTTTCATGGTCTGAGTAGCAGAGCGGGTCAGCTCGGCATCGAAACTTAAGACCGAAATGCCCGGGTTCGGACTGTTGAATGGATAAAGCGTATCCTCAGCGGGCGCAACCTTCCACTTGGTCTCGACCGGACAGTCGACTTTGACATACACTTTCTTGCCGTCTTTTTCCAAGAGAGCGACATGGTCGGAAAGGATGGTCACCTTTGCCGGAGTAACCAATGTCCAAGTCGTTAGATTATATAAAGTGGTCGTTTCAATCTGGTCCTCGATGACGGCATATTTCTTCTCGACCAACGATACGGCGCGCTTCACAGACTTCACTTCCAGGCCTTTGTAAATGGTAGTTAGGTCGGATACAACGGTGCTTTGGTTTCCTCGTTCGAAGTAATCGGTCAGTTCACCCTTTCCATCAATCCATTGATATTTATGATTGAATGTGAGCGTGTTATGTGTGAAGTTATTATAGCGGTAAACAGTCCATCGCTGTGAGTTCTGTTCCATGTTCCAAAGGTCGAGGCCACGTACCTCCATGTTGTGGTAGCTCTCGCCGCCCATATCGATGGCCCATTGGATGCCATCATTTTCATAAACGAACGAACCCACATCCATGTGTCCGTGATTCACCGAGGGAGAGCCCATTTTCATGGCGAGATAGGTCGCATTCGGGTCGGTCCATGACGAACGCATTGCACATACCGGGTTATCGCCGTCGGCCTTCCAGTTCAGTTCCTTGGGAACTTGCGGATTCATCAGGGATGTGTTTGCTCCCCAAATCAGAATCATCGGCGGGAATCGGTCGTTGATGATGCAGTTCTTACCACCCTTTTGGTAGAGTTCCTTCTGCTGATAAAGGATGGTCGGGTCTTTCGTGCGGTTATAGAACCACAGCAGGGTGGGTTGGAAAGTAGCATCACGGCCGTTATCCGAAAAAGCAAAGTAGTGCAGGGCAGGAGTAATCATGTTCAATACGAACTTTCCACTGTTGATGAACCCCGGTGTCTCGCTCAATCCAAAGTCGGAATGGAAGACCTGGTTCATGACATCCAAGAACAGTACGTTGTATGTGGTGCCAAAGGTCCAGTATCCGGCACCTTCGGGGTACGCACCTTCCGGGGCGTAGTGTTTCATGCAGAGTGGTAAAGTCTTGATGGCGCGGTTGACGATGTAGCTTGCCAGCTTCGGATCCTTTTCCCAGATGGTGACAGCCCCGAAAGTCATCGCAGCGTTGCAAACCTGGTTCCAGTTCTGTTCCAGGTCGAGGAAGAAGTTATAATCCTTGATCAAGGACTGTTTCAAACCCTTCTCGATGATGGCGGTTTCCAGGATCTGTTTCGTTTCGGCTGAGAGGTAAGGGTAGAGCCAGTCGTATCCGATGGACATGGCGGTGGTCATGCCCGCTACATCAAGGAAATGGGTCGGGTTCCAATTCGTGAAGGCTGCACCGTTCAGCAGTTCCTTCTCGGCACGTTTCAAGTATTTCGTGTTACCGGTCATACGGAAGGCATAGCTCAGCATAATGACGCGACGTACCACATTCTCGTGAACGACCAGTCGCCGGCCTTCAACAATCTGCTCCAGGCAAGGCTTGTTGATGAGGTCATCGGCCTCTTTAATAATAATGTTATGGATTTCAGTCCAGATAGCATCCTTTTTGATCTTTTGGAGGAGTGCTTTCTCTGCTCCTTTTTGGAGGAACAATCTGGGATGTGCCGGCATCTTTGCCGATTCGTTGACATACGTTTCCTGTGCAAATGATAGTTGAGTGAAGCAGAAAACAGTAAGAACCAATAAAACAATCTTTTTCATTCGTGAATTATATTTTAAGATAGAGTTGTCATTAGACTTAACAAAATTACTATTTTTCTTGCGATATACAACTTAATCTTTGAAAAGTTTAGTCATTCTGATTGTGTGAATGGATGTATGCTTCAAGTTGAGTAATCTGTTGGCGTAAAGTGCTATTCTCTTCGCATAGTTTATCTAATCCTTGGTCTTGTTTCGTTTCAGCTTTGCAAATATAACCAGTTTTTTGTTATTTGTTTTGGAAAAGTGTATCTTTGTATAAACAATATTTGTCAGTTAATGAAAGAGCGTATTCCATTTTTGGACTATTTACGTGTGGTGGCATGTTTCTTGGTGATGCTGGTCCACGCGAGTGAGAATTTTTATGCAGCCGACAGTTCCGGTCTTGCGGGTAACGTATCCATGTTAGCAAATGAAAGCAATCGCTTTTGGGTCGCCTTTTACGATGGCGGATTCGGACGAGTTTCCGTTCCTCTCTTCATGATTATGTCGGCTTTCCTGTTGGTACCGATGGGAAAAGGCATGACGATGACGCAATTCTACAAGCGTCGTTTCAAGCGAATCCTTCCTCCACTCTTTCTGTTCCTTGTATTATATTGCATACTCCCATTGGCATGGGGCGGTATGAGTTGGGAACAATCCGTACAAAGTCTGAAAATGATACCATTCAACTTCCCAATGATGGCCGGTCATCTCTGGTTTATGTATCCGTTGATTGGACTTTATCTGATAATTCCCGTTATTTCACCTTGGCTGGAGCGGGCGACGGCCAAAGAAGAGCGTATCTTCATCGGCTTGTTTGCTTTCACAACGTTGATTCCTTGGCTGCATCGGTTCGTTACTCCTGAACTTTGGGGCGAATGTTTCTGGAATCATTTTACAGCCTTCTGGTATTGTTCAGGTTATATTGGCTATTTGGTGCTGGCCCATTATATTCGTGTTCACCTAGATTGGTCAAGAAAGCGTAAACTGATCATCGGCAGTCTGTGTTTCATCGTCGGTGGAGCGTTTACTGCTTGGTCGTTCTGGTTGAAAGGTGTTCCCGGACAAGTTATCGAGACTCCGATGTTGGAATGGTCGTGGGAGTTTTGTACATTGAATGTGTTGGTTGCTACGTTCGGAATGTTCCTGCTCTTTACTTGTATTAAAGAGCATAAGGCACCGGCAATCATTACCGAGATATCCAAGTTGTCGTATGGCATGTATCTGATGCACATGTTCTATCTTGCCGTGATCGCTCAATGGATGATTAATGGTGATGTGGCAAATCCTCGTATTCCGGTTTGTCTCGCCATCCCAGCCATCGCCATCCTTTCATATCTCTGTAGTTATGTCACCACGAAGGTCTTATCTTATCTTCCTGGAAGCAAATACATTGTTGGGGCTTAAATGATTGATTATGACAGAAGCGGAAAAAAAGAAGCTGGAAGAGGAAATTGCTGTATTGGAAGCGGAGTTAGATCGGCAATATGAGAAGTATCGCCAGATGTGCGAGAAGCATCGGGCAGAGCATGGAGACCTTGATTCGGAAGTAAGTTGGGAGATTTATTCTTCAACCTGTAGCGATTACTTTATGGTTCATGTCGCTCCATTGAGAGATTTAGTTGAAGACAAGAAAGCATTGTTATTTAACAAGTAATTAGCATGGAGAATATCACGAAATATCAGTTGGCCGCCAAGTGTATCTATATGATGCGGAAGCAGTTGGAGGGAACAAATCATCCGGTGATGCGAGAGTACCTCACGGAAAACATTAACTATTTCTCCCGACCTGGATGTGTGGAACAATATAAGGTGATAGGATTTAATAATTGCTTGGTATTAGTTCATGATACAAACTATGATTACTATACCAATTTCAAGCTTTTTAGTAATAATACGTTGTATATATCAACGTTTGACGATGCCATGCAAGTCCATGGTGATCATTGCATTCGCATAAATGCAAATTATACTGCTGATTGTGCCCGTGCTGTTCATGGGGAAATGGTTGGAGATAGTATTAAGGAAACACTGAAGTACGACCAAAATGGGAATGAGATAACCTATACGTTTGGTGAAAGAAGAAATATAGGTTCAGTTGACAGATCCAATGTGGTGAAGAATGATGAAACTCGTGGTTTCTTTGGGCGGCTCTTTAGAAATGCAACCATAGGCAGAAAGGATTTTATCATTGTTTGTGTCGTGTTGGCTATCATAGCGTTGATTATAGATCCTGATTTTAATGCTGTCTTGGATATCAAGACTGGTAAATACCTGACGGATTTGTTTGTGACACTACCTTTCCTTTTCTTTGTCTTTAAGCGAGGAAAGGATACGGGGTATCCGTTGTTTATGGTTCTTCTTGGGGTTGTTTTGGCTTATTTCTTACCTAAGTTGATGGCATTGATTTTGTTCTTTGTGCCTACCGGTGTGATTACAGATAGCGAATATGCTGATGAGAAGAAAGAAGAGGATGAAAACAGAAAGAAAGGTAGGGAAGGCTACCGGAGACGTTCGGATGTCTGTGAATATTCATTGGATTGGTTCACGATGAACTCGGCCATGCAGAAGTTGGCACAGCAGTTACGGGCTGGAAATGCTTCTTCTGTTCCGTATGATGATCCTTCTCCATCGGTCAATCGTCCTCAACATTCGACGACGCAAACCCAAACCAGACGCAATACAGATGATGACCGTCGTGAAGAAGAGGAGCATGCTGCCAAAGAAGATCGAAAGAGAGATTTGAGGTCGCGGATTAGTGTTGTTCAAAGTCTGCTTTCGGGTGCTGAGTATCGGATGAGGAGTGCAGAGAACTCGGCAAACTCCTCGCGCCTGGATGGCGATACGTATAGTTCGTATGCTAATTCGGAATCCGATCCATCTCGTAGAGCCGACTATATGCAAAGTGCGGAAAGCAGATATGATGATGCTGCCCGTTATGAGAACGAGGCAAGGAATGCAGAGCGTGAGGTTGACTCATTGAGGAGCGATTTAGAGAATTTGTGGGATGAACTGAATAGATTGTAAACATTAAAAATAGACGATTATGATTATTTTGATTTGTGTAATTGTAGTGTTGATCGTGTTGGTAGGTATGTACTTCACTTATAACAATAAGGAAGTGTCCCTACGGAAAGAGATCAATGCACAACGCGGAAAGATTGAGAGTGTTCACGACAAGATGTGGAAAGTGATTCAGCAGAAAGCTGAAGTGAGCGAACAGTATCGTGAAACGTTCGAGAAGATTTATCCGGAATTGATTTCCGGTCGTTATGCCAATGACGGTAATAATGCCATGAAATGGATTCAGGAGGCAAATCCGGATTTCGATACCTCCTTATATAAGGATTTACAGCAGGCTATTGAGATTCAACGCGAGTATTTCAATAATGCTCAGACACGCATGCTTGATGTCATTAAGGAACGTGAGACCTTGTTGGAACAGTATCCGGCGAAGTGGTTTATCTCGAATAAAGAAAAGATCGAATATGAGGTAATCTCATCCACAAAGACGAAGTCGACTATTACTACGGGTATTGACGACGAAGTGAACGTCTTCGGCAAGAAATAATGGTTGCACTCTTTTATCTTCTGCCAATCTTAACGTGTCTCTATCTCTATGAAACGATGGGGACCATTCTTGAGCCATGGGTTTATCCGGTCTGTGTCGTGTCTTCGTGGGCTTTAACGGCGCTCATTCATTGGTTGATGTACAAAGTACGAGTTTCGGATGACGAGTATCTAGGCTCGTTTATTTCCTCCGTCGCACACGAAGATGCCTGGACGGAATTGATTCCGTATGTCGTTCAGGTGCCGGTGGGGAAAGATAGTCGGGGAAATACCATTTATAGGCAAGAAACACGTATTCGTGAGTTCTTTCATCCGGAAACATGGATGATGCAATCGAATATCGGTTCGAGGCATTATATCAGCCGGAAGTTTTATTTGAGCATTGTGAATACCTGGCAAACACCTTCGTATGGTTATAACTATACGGGGAGTCATATTTTGGGTGGTGTCCGTTATGGAAGGTCATATTCCTTTAATGATATCCTCGAGAGGAACAGAGAAATCGGGATGAACCCAATGGATAATCCAAACGTTTGTAATTGTTTTTTCCCTATGACCGAAGAGCATAAGTATACGAACAAGCTTCGGAATTCTCATTCTATCTTCAAGTTTGAATCGATTTCGAAGAAGAAGGCAAAGGAGTTGGGGTTGTTCGATTATCCGCCAGTCAAAGACTTCTCCCAACCATGTATTTTAGGCCGTGAGTTTCCACAAGAGGTCTACGATGCCTTTCTCCTTTTGAACTCGTGGTATGGGGCACATTATCAGATTCATGTGTACGTCATTTGCTTTGATGCGGCCAAAGGTATGAAGATTGCTGAGCAGCAGCGTGCATACTGGGAGGGAGGAAACAAGAATGAGTTCGTTGTCTGCTTAGGATTGGACGGCGATGTAGTGAAATGGAGTCACGCATTCAGTTGGATGGACGAACCGACATTGGCTGTGAAGACGGAAGATTATTTCCGTGACCATGAACAATTAGACATGATTGCATTCTGCTATTGGCTTCGTGAGAACCTGTCTTCGTGGAAACGAAAAAGTTTTAAGGATTTCAATTATCTGAGTGTCTCGTTGACGCCAACCCAAAATTATATCTTGTTGGGATTGGTGATAGCCATAAATATCGGGATAGCTTACTTGGTGTATTATTTTACTCAATCCTCAATACCGCCAACTCCGTATTCAAACATTTAGATGTTATAATAAAAACGGGTGGATTTGTAAGTCCACCCGTTTTTATTGTTGCTGTCTTATTGAACCATATTGGCAACTTCTATGATTGGGTCGCCAATACAAGAGTTTGGCATTTGGATACGAAGCATAGAACAAACTGTCGGGGCAATGTCGACCATGTGATTCGTTTGAGCAGTGCGCCCGTGTTTAATCTTCCAACCGAAGAAAACGCATGGAATGTGCGAGTCGTATGGATTCCACGCTCCGTGTGTCGTTCCGGTATAGCCCGGAGCAGGAGTGAAATCGTAGAGACCAGACTTTGTCACACAATAGATATCGCCGGAGCGTTGTGAGTTCCAACCATTGATCAACTGTTCTTTCAGGAATGCAGGAACGGTGGCTTGCCCAGCTTTTGCCAAGTCGATGACATAAAGCAGATCCTTTTCCTGCTTTAAATACTCAATGGCTTCGTCAATCACGTCTTGCAACTTGATACCCGCTTTCTGAATACCCGGACGGTCGAGGAACAATTTATAAGAATAGGTAAAAGGAACCATATTGTCCAAACCAAATTTAGTCTTCAAATGAGCATTCAAGGCTTTACGTGCATCGCCAATGCTCCATCCTCCAGCGGGGATTCGATGTTCGTTCAATACATTTGAGTTATGAGCACCACCGTGATCGGCTGTCAGGAACAATAGATATTGACCTTTGCCAATCTTCTTATCCAGGTAGTTCAGGAATTTTGCCAGGTCTTGATCCAAGCGTTTGTAGGCATCCCAGTTCTCTTTTCCACGAGTACCGAACTTATGTGCGATGGCATCGGTCGGAGAAACGCTGATGCACAGCATATCTGTCTCACCGCGCTGTCCCAGCTGTTCGTTCTCGATAGCAGCCTCTGCCATAAGGAAAGTCTTTGTGATGCCATCTGGCGACATCTTGATGTCTTTTCCTGGATTCCAAGTGTTTTGGTCGTTGAATTTCTTCACCCAAGCAGGTAATTCATTCATATAATAAGTGGAGGTGATGTAATGTCCAACGCTATTATCCCACCAATAAGCAGCATCTGCGGCTTGTCCGGCAGGAAGTATTGCTGCACGGTCTTTCATGGCTACACCAATCACTTTCGAGCGATAGTCTGTCGCTACTTTCAGCATATCACCGATTGTCGTTGCCGTCATCTTGCGGGGTGACATCTTACCGGCACTGCCATCGCTGCCCACACCATTGACGTTTGAGTCGGAACAGCAGTATGTGAACTTACCATCCATGTAGAAATCGTTTCCTGCAATACTGTGAAGGGCAGGAGTAGAGCCTGTGTAAATACTTGCATGTCCGATACCTGTAACGGTTGGAACGTAATTGATGAGGTTATTCTCGCAGTTAAAACCTTCATTGACCAAGCGTTTCAAGCCACCAGTCTCGTATTGGTCGTAGTAATAGTATAAGTAATCCCATCTCATTTGGTCGACTACCAACCCGACAACGAGCTTCGGACGCTCAATCTGTGCACTAGCCGATAGTGCCAGAACGAACATCATCGTAGATAATAATAGTTTTTTCATAATGTGTTTCTTCGTATATTGTTTTCGCAAAGATAACTGAAACAATTCTTTGCTCAAAGTAAATTCCCCGTTTTTAGTTGATGGTAACGACTTTTACTTCGCTCTTCGAACTGTTCCCATCTTGTACAACCTGTATTTGAACAGGGATGCGCTCTTGGAGTTCTTCCACATGACTGATGATGCCCACTTGTCGGCCAGATGCCGTGTGCAAACTTCTCAATGTATTGATGGCGTTCATCAAAGGTTCGCCACTCAGCGTGCCGAAACCTTCGTCGATGAAGAGTATATCCACAGATAGTTGTTGTCCGATATCGCTAAGTGCCAATGCCAGCGATAAGGAAACGAGGAAACTTTCTCCGCCTGAGATCGTACTTGCCGGTCTTTCGGCGTATCCTTGGTACGCATCTTCCATCATGATGGTAAAACTTCCGGGGAGGACACGCAGCGTATATCGGTTGGTCAACGTCCTTAAATAACTATTCGCTGCGTGGACCATATTGCTTAGAACGTAGCTTTGGGCTATTTTCATGAATTTCTTCCCATCGGCATTCCCCAACAGGCTGTTCAGTCTGGCCCATTGATTGTAGATAACTTTCTGTTCTTCGGCTTTTTTAATAAGATCCGCCTGTTGTGTCCGATTTCGTTGGTCTTGATCCATTTGGTTCTGAAGGCTTCCCCTCTTCTCGCTGGTTAGCTTTATCTTGTCTTCAAGGAGAAGAATTTGTTCGTTCAGAGATGCGGCATTGTCTTTTTCATCCATCTCCGGCTTTTGAGTCAGATGATGATTCAGTTGTTCATCCAACTGTTTCAGTGAGCCTTTCTTCTGGAATACGTCGTTTCTCAAGGATGTGAGTTCCTTTTCCAAACGATTGATCTCTGCCATCTGTATTTGTGACAGCTCTTCCAATCGTTCCATCGAGTATTGCGGATTGCTAATCACAAACTCATCCAACCTTCCCAATGCTTCCTCTTTCTGTTGTACGGCAAGTTGAATGCGTGTCGTAGCCTTCGTTATCTTTTCTTCTAGGTTTCTTGTCGCAGTCAATACTTCCGGGAATTCAATACGGTCGTTTGTCTGAATACAATCCCATTCCGGGCATTGTTCCGCCATTTTCTTTAAGCTGCCTGATACTTCATCTTTCGATTTTTGGTAATCATCCAGAATCTTTTTCTTGGTTATCAATGCGTCTTGCAGATTGATGTAGTTCTCGTTTTCCTGTTTTAGGTTGGAAGCGAATAGGCCAGGGTCTTCTTTCCAGTCAATCATCCATTCCACATTTTCAAGTATTGGTTGAATGTGTGCTTCTGACTCACTGATTTCCTTTTGTTTTTGTGCGATGAGACCTTCATGTGCACTTATCTGTTTCTTGCAGTCCGAAATGTGGCTGTTTATGTCGTTGAATTCGTTAACTGTTTTCAGTAAGCTATCCTGGACCTCTTGAAATTCGACACGGATGGTGTTGACTTCTTTTTCAAATTGCTCGCCGTTTTTAATCTGTTCGTTCAATTCATTTAGCCTGTTTGACAAGTCCTTCGCTTGTTTATCCAGTTGTTCTATGGTATTTTCATCAAACAGGATGTTACAGACTTCACATGCTTTTTGTGCCTCCTCCTCAGATTGTTGTACAGTCTTATCGTTATCGTATGAGTCCTTGCTGAGTTTATATTGGCTTTCGTGCGCCTTACATTCAGCTTTCAGTTGGGTTTGCTGAGCCACGAGTTCGTTGTAGGTGCGTTCTTTTTCCAGATAGTCCTGCTCTGCGTTTCTGAATAGGTCATCCAGCACATCTTCGTGCGGAATTTCTTCATTGATGATCTGTTGGCAGACGGGGCATTTCTCACCGATGTGTAGGTGAGTGCGTAAAGTCTTTGTCCAATCGTCGATCGACTCGCGTAGCTTGTCCATTCGTTGCTTGCTTTGCTCTTTTTGAGTTTCAGCTTCATCGACAGGGCCTTTGAGTTCAGCGATTCTCTCTTCGTAGTGATCGATCTCTTTTCTCAGTTTTTCGAGTTTTTCTTTTTCTTCCTTGCGGCGTGTTCTTTCTTTATTCAATGTCTCTATGGCATTGAATGCTTTATCGATATTGTTTCGCGATGATACGATGTCGTCTTTCTTTTGCCTGAGTTCAGGCAGGCCCATTTCTGCCAATTCTTTTTCTTTTGCATTCAGCATTTCCTGCTTGTCGTTTTTAGAATTGGTGATGTCTTTTAGCCGATTCTCGCATTCGGCCAAGGTCTCCATCAATTCTTTTTTCAGGAATGCTTCGGCACGTGCCTTTTTATTTGTCTCTTTTTGAATGAAAACCTTTGATTTTGAGATAAGTTCCAACTGCCCGACAATCATCTGAGTCTGAGCATAGATCGGCGCTTTGTCTTTTTGAGCTTCCAGTTCTTCGGTAAGATCTTTTAATTCCTTATCGATATCCTCCACCTCATGTTCAAGCCATTCCTCGCCTTGTTTAATTCGGATGAAGTCTTGCTTATAGCTTGCCAAGGTTTGTCGGGCACTGTCTTCCTCTTGCTTTTGTCTTTTATAAACAGAACGCAAATTGCGAGCATCGGCGGTTACGTTCCAATCGTTGATGGTCGCTTCTTTTTGTTTATAGTCATCATTTTGGATCAGTTTCAGTGCGCTGTCATAGACTTGTTGGGCAGTTGCCAGCTTCTCTTTCAGTTCTTGTTCAGCCTTCATCCACTGAACTTTTTGTTCATCAACTCTTTTTTCCTCAGAAAGTTGATTCAACACGGTCTGAATGTCGTCCAGTTCTTTCTGAATCCGGTCGACTTCCTCCTTATCCAGTATATGTACGTCATCGATACGTTGTTTTGACGCTTCGTAGGCAGCACGTTTCTCCTCTGTCGTCCTATAGATTTGTGCACCAATCTTTGAGTAGATATCTACGCCTGTAATTTTTTGAAGGATACCGGCCTTGTCGTCATCCTTACTATTCAGGAATTTCGTAAATTCTCCTTGTGCCAACATGGTTGTCCTGCAGAATTGTTTAAACTCCAGTCCTATCGCTTTTCGTATTTCACTCCTTATCTCATTATCGTTATTATAAATAAGGTGTCTGTCTAAGTCCTCGAGTGACCATTTCTTACTTTGCAGTCTGCCCGAAACCTTGCGATGTGCTCTTTGTACGGACCAGGTTGCTTCGTAGTGTACATTGTTGTTTCCGATGAAGGTTAGCTTACAGAAACATTCACTGGAGTTTTGACGCAACAGTTGGCGTGGGTCTTTGATGCCGATTGTCCGATCTCCATCTTTTGTCTCACCTTCCATGCTGGTATTATCTAATCGCGGTGTATCAGCGTACAGACATAGGCAGATTGCATCCAGGATCGTTGATTTTCCCGATCCTGTGATTCCTGTAATCAGAAACACTTCGCTGTTCGAAAGCGGTTCTTTGTCGAAATGGATGACGGCATCTTCAATGGATGCGATGTTATGGATGTTCAGTTGTCGCAGTTTCATAAGTTCATGTCTTAGTCTTGGTTTATCTCTCTTTCGTTCTCGTTAACAGTACGTTCCACTTCTTGGAACATTCTTTTCAGTTCTTCATCGAAGGTCATTCCGAGATCTTCGATGTATTGTTGAGCAATATCAATAGGTCTCTGCTTTTGGAATTCGGCTATCGTGAAAATCCGTTTATCGGATTCTTCTTTTTGCTTCCGTTTGGTGTTGATCAAGCAGAATCTAGCAGCCTTCTTTTCGGTAATCGCCATTGCTTCAAATCTGCTTTCTGGAGGAAGAAAGTCGGTAACCTCCACGTTCAGGCGGATATATGCAGGGATATCGTCAGGAAAATCTTTCAGTTGTCGTATAACCTCGTTCCATTCGGCCGCTCCATCCGTTGGTATGGTGACGAGTGGATGCGGATTCTGGATAGAAATCGTCCTGACGATAGGGGAGTCGCCGTGCTTTTCAAGTTCGACCATGCTGATACTGTGATCGTACGTCTCATCAAAGCTGACAGGTATAGGAGATCCACAGTATCTGGCTTTGTTGTTACTACCGTAGATGAACTGGGCGTGGTGGATATGTCCGAGAGCCAGGTAATCATATCCTTGGCCTAAATCAGAAAGATTGTAGCTGTCGATGCCGCCCACCGTGAAATCGGACGTCGTTTCATGGCCGGTGAAGTCGCATCCGCTGACCGTTGTGTGCGCTGTCATGATGACAGGCAGATTATTGGTGTTTTGTTCAGCTACCTTGTCCAACAATTGTTGGAAGAAACCCTCAGGAATGTTCCGTTCGTACGTGTAAGGTACAGCAATGATATATCCTTTGTCGGGTATATATATAATGTGTCTTTCCGGATTCTCTTTCTCGATGTTCCCAATAGAGTAGACATTCAGCGCTTTCCAGGGTGTCTTGAATATCTCATGCTTCGTTCCGCTGTCATGGTTCCCGGCCGTAACAACGATAGTCATGGATGGATGTGCCTGATGAATACGTACCAGTGCTTCAGTGAACAAGGTCTGGACACTTGCTGAAGGCTGGGATGTATGATAAACATCGCCAGCCAGAAGAAATACGTCGGGTTGTTCATCGTGTACGATCTCTTCAAGCTGCTTGAGCATGGACGATTGTTCCTCTGTGCGGTCATAATTATATAAGGTATGACCTAAATGCCAATCACTTGTATGAAGTATTTTCATATATTAGTAAATCTAAAGTTAACGCTTTCTTATATACAATTAATGTGCCAAAGAGGTGTTGTTTGCTTTGTATTTTGAAATTAATTTCTTTTCATAGGTAATTAGGTTTATCACATTGGTGATAAACTTTTTTCACCTATGTGATAAGCTTTTTTCACCTGAGTGATAAACCTTTGTCACCTTCGTGACAAGTTTAATCAATGGGATACCGTTCATCTATTCTACACAAATTTAACAAGTCCTTTGGTATAAATCATCGTTTCGGATGAAAATAATTTGATTTTATTTTAATTTTTCTAGTTAAATGTTTATCTTTGTAAAAGGATTGTTTGTTAACTGATGATTGAATCTATTATTTTCAGGTTCCAAAGGGGAGTTTTTGCCTTAGATGAATTTTTTAAATGATGTGTTTTCCCTTTTGCTTCTCGTATTAATTCAATGGGCTTTATAAGGTAAAAAAGGGGTGTAGCCTAATTTGATTAGCGTCTTTGAACATTTTTTGCTATTTATTGAACGAAGAGTTTCCTTGGTTTGGTTTGATGCTGATTAAATTTGCAACGTGAACAAAAGTATAACTTAACTTTTTATAATCTTATTCAAAATTTATGAAAGACAAAAGAAAAGAAGTTCAATGGCGGAAGACAGCGTGCAAAGCATGTATGTTCTTCTTGGGATTAACGATGTTTTCTTTTTCTCCCGCTTTTGCTGACAATGCCAGCGGTGTAGATGAGAACAGCATGGTTGAACAGAACGGTCGTACTGTTACAGTTGTTGTCACAGACGAAGCCGGCCCTGTTATTGGTGCGAATGTCCTTGTCAAAGGGACGACAAATGGTGCGACAACAGACTTAGACGGTCGGGCAGTGATCTCGAACGTTCCGTCGAATGCCGTACTGGTAGTTTCATACATCGGTTATACGACTCAGGAAGTTCAGGTTGGACGCCAGACTCGTATTAACGTAGTGATGAAAGAAGATTCCGAAATGCTGCAAGACGTTGTAGTTGTCGGATACGGTTCTTTACAAAAGAAGCAAGTCACTTCTTCTATTACTTCATTGAAGGCTGAAGATATGTTGACTGGTGTGAGTGGTTCTGATATCACAACAGCTTTGCAAGGTAAGATTTCCGGTTTGGTTATGGACAATAGTGGTAGTGTCAACGCAGGAACAACAATCCAGTTGCGTGGTATGACATCTATCAACGCCGGTCGTGCTCCGTTGGTTGTTATCGATGGTTTCGCTGGTGGTGATATTCGTTCGGTCAACCAAGAGGATATCAAGTCAATCGATGTCTTGAAGGATGGTTCTGCAGGTGCTATCTACGGTACTCGTGCAGCTTCTGGTGTGATCTTGATCACCACGAAAAGCGGTTCAGACACCAACGGTAAGTTGAGACTGAACTACAGCAATGAGTTTACTCACCGCGCTCCGTTCGGCAAGCCAGACATGCTTGATGGTGACGGTTGGCGTGCACATTTGAGTGATATCGCTGGTGGTATCGATTACGGTGACAATTTCGACTGGTGGGATGAAATGTTGAATAAGAACAATTTCTCACAGCGTCATCACGTAAGTATGGACTATGGTACTCAGAAAGCTAAGTTGTACGTTTCTTTCTCTTATGGTAAGAGTGAAGGTGTGCTTATCGATGATGAGCGTACTGACTACAGCGGTCGTATCAATGGTAGCTTCAAGTTCTTTGATGACTGGTTGGAGATTCGTCCGTCAGTCGACTATCGTCAGGCTGCTCGTAACAACAATGCTCCAAACATCCGTCAGGGATTTGCAAACAACCCGACTCGTTCGGCTTACGATGAAAACAGCGTAACAGGTTATAATGTATGGTTGGGTGACGACTTCGACTATAACGTTATTGCAGATGCTGCTTTGAGTGACTATTATGGTTTGGATAAGTGGTTTAAGCCAGAAGTAAACATGAAGTTAAACATCAAGGCTATCCCGGGCTTGTCTTATGATCAGATTGTTGGTTATGAGAACCGTCAGTGGGAAAACCACACTTATCGTACAAAGAATCACCGTGCAGAGTTGAACAACTCACGTACAGGTCGTGCTTATCTTGGCTTCAGCAAGACTGAGAACATCACAGCTGAAGGTTATTTCACTTATATCCATGAGTTTAAAGGTGGCCACAACTTGAATGCAGTTGCAGGTTATTCTTACTTTGAAAGAAATGGTGAAGGCTTCAACATGACCAACTATAACTTTACTGTTGATAAGATCAAGTATTGGGATATGGGTCAGGGTACATTCCTGTCAGATGGTAAAGCTGAAATGTCTTCAAGCAAGGATATTACACAGCGTCTGTTCTCTTGGTTCGGTCGTGTAAACTACTCTTATCAAGATAAATATTTGTTAGGTGCTTCTATCCGTCACGAAGGTTCTTCTAAGTTTGCTTCCAAGACTCGTTGGGGTGACTTCTGGGCTGTTAACGCTGGTTGGCGTATCTCTAACGAAGAGTTCATGAAGAATGTTGAATGGGTGAACGACTTAAAGATCCGTTTCGGTTACGGTGTTACCGGTAACAACGACTTTAGTTCATCTTATATGGCAAACTTGTTAGGTTCAGATACAATGTGGATGCTTCCTAACGGTGAAGGTTGGTGGATGTCTTATGGTAAGACTCAGAACGTGAACCCAGAGTTAGGTTGGGAAGAGAAGAAAGAATGGAACATCGGTATCGACTACTCATTATTCAACAACCGTCTCTATGGTAAGTTCGATGTTTATCGTCGTAAGATCGATAACATGTTGTATAGTGTACGTGTTCCTCAGCCTCCTTATACACAGGATAGCCAGTGGCAGAACATCGGTGCAATGGAAAGTAAAGGTTGGGAATTCGAGATTGGTGGCGACATCATCCGTAAGAAAGACTTTACTTGGAATTCAGAATTGAACCTGTCTCACAACTCTGGTAAGATTTTGACCATTTGGGGTAACAATACTTATTATAATGGTAACGGTTTCCCATCTCCGGGTACTCCGGGTGATGCAGCTCGTATCGAAGAAGGTGCAAAGATCGGTCAGTTCTATATCTGGAAGTTCGCTGGTTTCGATCAGGATGGTAACTTCGAATTGATTGACAAAAATGGTGAAGTAATTCCGGCTTCTAAGAAGTCAGAGGAAGATAAATACTATCAAGGAAACTATCTGCCCGCATTGATCGCAGGTTGGACCAACAAGATCCGTTGGAAAAACTTGGATGTATCTGTTCAATTGCGCAGCTGGATTGACTTCGATGTATATAACTCAATTAACATGTACTATGGTATCCAGAACCGTACTTCTTTGAACGTTTTGAAGGAAGCTTATGGCAAGTTTAACCATATCCGTGGTGAGAAGCAGATTTGCGACTACTATCTGGAAGATGGTACATTCTTGAAGATTCAGAACATTACAGTTGGTTACACATTCCCGATGAGCAAGGTTACAAAGGGTATGGTTGACAGAATCCGTTTGTATTTCTCAGGAAACAACTTGGCAACCTTTACTGGTTACTCAGGTTTGAATCCGGAAGTAAATATTACTGGTTGGGATCAAGGTACAGAGAAGGTCTGGAGTGTTTACCCACAGTCTCACGTTCTTACATTTGGTATGCAGTTTAACTTCTAATGTAGTATGATTATGAAAAAGAAAAATATATTAAATCTTATATGTGGTGCTGCCTGCCTCTTGGGATTAGCTACATCTTGTAGTGTTGACCCTGAATTCTATTCTCAGGTCGTTCCTGATACATTCTATAGTTCACAGAATGCAGTTTGGCAGCGTTTCTCTCGTCCGTTCACACACTGGCGTTGGTGGGTTGGTCATAATGATACCCGTTTCGCTTTGCAGGAATTAGGAACTGATGAATTTATCGTTCCGACTCGTGGTTCTGACTGGTTCGATGGTGCAACTTATCAACGTTTCCATCATCATGAATATACGTTCGATATGACTCGTCTAGCTGAAGGCTTCCGTCTTCCTACCATGGGTGTTGCTTTGGCATGGGATGCTTTGGAAGATTTGTCAGAGGTTGACTTTGATGCCCTTGGTTTCCCTTCAGGAACACGTGAGTCTATGTTGGCACAACAGACTGCTTTGGTCGCTTCTTTCTATCTGGATGGTCTGGACTTGTTCGGTGGTATGCCATTGTATGAGTCTACTCACGAAGAAGTGAAAGGTCGTGCTACAGCACAGGAGACATTCGATTTCGTAGAAAAACTGTTGAATGAGTGTATTCCTAACCTTCCGAAGAAGACTACTGTTGGTGCACAGGAGAATGGTTCTATCAACCAGGCTGCTGGTGCAATGTTGAAAGCTCGTCTTTATTTCAATGCAAAGGCTTATATCGGCAAGGAAATGTATAGCGAGGCTGCTCAAGTTGCACAGGATGTCATCAACGGCGTTTATGGTGCTTATGATTTGGATGATAAATACCAAGATACATTCGGTTTCTTCAACGATCGTTCAAAGGAAGTGATCTGGTCAGTACCAAGTGAAAACGCTAAATTGCAGACCGATGGTACGAAATGGGCTTGGTCAATGCCTTATCGTTACTTCCAATATTTAGGCAACTTGGAAGGTTCTGGTGGTAACAATGGTTTGGCTTTGATTCCGGGCTTGGATCCAAAGGGTAACCGTTACGATTATAAACTGGGTGGCGTTTACCAACGTTTCAACGACCAGGATATTCGTAAGAAAAACTATGTATATTATGACAATGGTGTTTACGAAGGTATCTTCTTGGTAGGTAAGTTGGTGAATCCGTTGGATGAATCAAAAGTCGTAACCGGTACACGTGAATATCGTGATCAGATTATCAACATCGTTGACCAATGTGCTCGCTTCTCTGAAGTTGGATCGAAGTATGCATCAATCGATGACTTGGATTCTAATATCGGAACTGCAGAGGAAAACTCTTGTGTTCGTTTGATCAAGATTACTCCTCGTCCAGACCAGAGCAATGTGAAGATGATGTACAATCCTGATTATGTATTCATTCGTCTGACTGAAGCTTACTATATGTTGGCTGAGTGCAAATGGCGTAATGGTGACAAGCAAGGTGCTTGTGACTTGATCAATAAGGTACGTGCACGTGCATTCGAAGGTGCAGACCCAGATCCTGTAACACCTGAAAACTTGGATAAGTACCGTTTCTTGAATGAATGGTCTATCGAATTCTTGGGTGAAGCTCGTCGTCGTACTGACCTTATCCGTTGGGATGCTTACGTTACTGAGGACTGGTGGGATCACAAAGCTACGAACAACCACAACTTGGAACGCTTCCCATTGCATAACTCCATCTTGGCTTCTAACCCATTGTTGGAACAGAACCCAGGCTATTAAACCTTTTCTCATGTTATAGCAAATAGTTTTAACCTATTTACCCTTGAGGGTGTGCCTAGTGCACACCCTCTTTTCATCATTAAAATATTTCTGTTTCATTCTGAATAAGCTGAAAAGTCTTTCTTTTTTATCATTTATTTGTCTAAATTTGTGCGTATGAAATGGAAGGCATCTATATATTGGTTCATTGTCTTTGTCTGCATATCGTTTTATTTCTTTTACTTTGCTTCATATACATTCGATGTGCAGGAAGAGATGCAACTGTTTATTCCGTCATGGCATTCGTTGAAGGAAAGTCTTTTACAGTCGGGTGGCATGACACAGTGGTTAGGCATGTTCTCTATCCAATATTTTTCTAACTCACTTTTTGCAGCTATCCTGAATGGTTTACTGGTCACGATGGTAGGTGTCTGTTGTTATGGCTTACTCCAAAAGATACACTCTAAAGGCTATAATCTGTTGCTTTCTCTCATCCTTCCTCTATCTTTATGTAAGACACACTTGAAGTTGGATTACTTGATTGATGGTACTTATGCCTTTGTATTCATGATGCTGCTTCTTGTCTGGGTATTTGCTTATTCCAAGAAGCGGATGATTAGTGGGGTCATTGGCTGTTTCTTCGTCTATTGGTTCACAGGACAAATCGTGTTTGTTTACGGATTACTCTTTCTTTTATTAGGATTGTTGATTTGGAAATCGTACAAGGAAGGGTTACTCGTATTATTCACAAGTTTTATTCTTGGATGGATAGGCTGTCGATTCGCACTTCAAACTCCTCTGACTGATGGATTTGCTAATGAAGATTTCTTTCATACGTTATTGCAGCCCGACGGATATATCTATTATGTTTGGATCCGGTTGTCAATCATGTTGGCAATGCTATGCATAACCGTATGGGCCCTTCGTTATTTACCCGATAAGAACAAAATGGTAAATGTGTGTGTGTACTTTTTTATTGTTCTTGGCCTTCTTTTCTGGGGGAAGGTATCCATGCCGGATGAAAGCGATATGCAGAACCGAATGATGGATAGTTTGAATTATCTGACCAAACGTCAACGTTGGTCAACAATATTGAACATGCATCAAGGGAAACAACATCTGGGCGTAGTAAGCTTGAATTATGTAAACATGGCGCTGTCGCAAGAGAAACAGTTGGGAAATCGCATGTTTGACTATCCTCAACGTGGCCCGTTAGGTTTGATTGTATCATATAATCTAACATATTATATCAGTATTGTCTTGAGTGATGTCTTTTATACGATTGGTGACATTGCTTCGTCCGAGAGTTATGCCGTTGAAGCACAAACCCTGGCCCGACGTGGAGGAGGAAGTCCAAGAGCTATGCAGCGAATCGTTCAAACAAGTCTGATACGTGGCGATAAGTCGATGGCTGATAAATACCTTCGAATCTTGAAGCAGTTACCGAAATATCGTCAGTGGGCAAAACGATATGAAACATATCTGACCGATGAGGCAGCAATGCGGCAAGAAAAAGAGATTGGTGATCGTGTGGCTGGGCAACATGTACAGGATAATCTGTTGACGTTGATTCCAACCGACGAGTTGTTGAAGTTACATCTCACAGACAATTCCAATCAGCGTACACCTTTTGAATATGTTGGTTGTTATTACCTCCTGGATAAAGATCTGGATAAGATGCGGCAATTATTGGAGTTAACCGATGAGATCCCAGAATGTTCTCCTTTGCCAAAGCATTTCCAAGAGGCAGCCGCGATGATATTTCATCAGGAGCCGGAACGGTTGTCTTCCATGCAAATCGATCATCAGGTGTTGAGTGATTTTTCCGATTTCCTTCGTTTGTTGAAGAACAACAGTCGGATGGATTTAAACAGGAAATATGGGAACACGTTCTGGCACTATTATTATTTGAACCCTTATAAACGGCAATGAATATGATGTGTAAATGGATAAAATATTGCGTTGGATGCCTTGCTATCCTTGGGCTGACAGCTTGTTCACCTACTGTTCCTGAGAATGCGGAGCAAGTAGATGAATATCCGTCCATCTATCCAGATTACATCAATGTAACAATTCCTCAGAACATAGCACCGCTGAATTTTTATGTGAAGCATGAAGGGGAGATGCGTTTGCTGATAGGTGGAAAAGAACATCGTCTTTGCTTGAAAGACCAAGATGGGGCATTCAATATCCCTTTAAAGACGTGGTGCAACTTGTTGAAGGAGAATGTAGACGAAAGTTTGACCCTGACTATTTTTTATCGTGAAGGGAATGCTTGGAAACAATTTAAACCCTTTTATTATTATATCAAGAAGGACAAGATAGATTCTCATTTGGTATATCGTCTGATACCGCCTGCTTTTCGTTTATGGAATCAGATGGGTATTTACCAACGTAACCTGGAATCATTTGATGAGACTCCATTATTGATGAACCGAATGACCGACCATAATTGTATGAATTGCCATACATTCAGTAAGAACAACCCTCAGCGGATGTTGTTTCATCAGCGAAGTTCACATCCCGGAACTTATCTGGCACATTCGGGAAAACTTTCTAAACTGTCATTCAACCTGCCTGATAAGGTTGGAGTCCGTTACATGAACTGGGACCCGACGGGACGATACCTCGTTTTCTCTACAAACGATGTGAAACAGGACTATCATTATGCCGATCCAAACCGTATAGAAGTGTTCGACAGTATGTCGGACATTTACCTCTATGATATGGAGAAAGGAATCACCTTTACCGATTCATTATTATGTTCGAAGGATGTAATGGAGACTTTCCCGGCGTTTTCGTCAGATGGGAAGAAAATCATTTTCTGCAGTGCTGAGAATCATTTGATGCCGGAAGAATACCGTCAGGTGAAATATAGCCTGTTGAGTATAGACTTTAATCCTGAAACCGGTTCGCTTGGAGATAAAGTAGATACGCTATACAATGCGCATAAAGAGGGACGGAGTGCAAAATTCCCACGCGTATCACCCGATGGCCAATATCTGTTATATACCCTCTCGGATTATGGAAACTTTTCGATCTGGCATAAGGACGCAGACTTGAAATTGTACGACATTGTCAGTGGTAAAGAAAAAAACATAGACGCTGTGAATAGCAAAGACACGGAGAGTTATCACAGCTGGAGCAGTAATAGCCGTTGGTTCGTTTTCAGCAGTCGAAGAGACGACGGAAGCTATACCCGTCCTTATTTCGCTTATATTGATCACGAAGGAAACGTATCGAAACCTTTTGTTCTTCCACAGAAAGATCCAAAGATGTATGAAGGATTCCTGCTATCCTATAACATACCGGAATTAGTTCAAGGAGAAGTGGAAGGAGACGCCTATCTTTGGGCTGCATATACTCGTAAACAACCTTAGTAAGTGAATCATTGTGAGATTATGCGTATAAAATGGTTTCTTCTTTTGATTGTTTGTCTATTCTTATCAGGAATAGGTTGTACATCGTCATCTTCTAAGTATACTCCTGGGGAATTTGACAAGAAGATTGATAGTATGTATAAAGTCGATACTACTACAATAAAGGTTAAAAAAGAGGTAATCGAAGAGAAAGCACCTGTCAAGCAAACAAAGAACAAGAAAGTGAAGCAAAAATCGCATTGTTCATCCGATGATAATCTTCGGGGATGGGATCCGTTGATGGAAGATGATTCGGATGTGATGGAGATCAATCGTTATTTTGAGAACGATGACGAGGAAGGTTGGTATTAATTTTGTTTCAATTTCTTGCAAAAGTCATTTGTTTTTGCGAAAATTGTAACAAAATAATGTTAATTGTGAGTTGATATGAAATATGTGCGGTTTATTTCTTCAGTAACTTTGTTGGTTGCTTCTTTGATGACGATGCCTGTCTGGGCATGTACGAATTTGATTGTAGGAAAGAAAGCTTCTGTCGATGGTTCCGTTATCTGTACTTATAACTGTGATGGTTACGGTTTTGCCGGTTCAATGTATCGGACACCCGGCGGAAGACATGAGCCCGGGGAACAGATTGCTATTCGAGAATGGGGAAGAGGTGCTGTCCGAGGCTATATTCCACAAGTTGAATATACGTATAGTGTGATTGGATACATCA
>CACZBX010000017.1 GCA_902779535.1 uncultured Bacteroidales bacterium | reverse complement strand
TACTCTTATGGATTTGAGTTATCTTTTTCAAATTGAAGAAGGTGGGTATATTCGGTTACCCAGGAAACGTGTCGACTTGATCTTGGACCATATCACCTCTCGTCCCTGTGGATTTGCAATCCACAGGATGATTAATTGCGGGTCTGCGACCCGTGCGGATAGCATATCCGCTAGTTACTTGACTCGGGGATTACAAATCCCCGAGGACAAAAGGCCGGAAGGGAATTGAAGATAACGTAAACAAAGGAAGAACAAGTCGCATTTGTAGGGGCCTAGCTTGTCTTGGCCCGCATGTAAACCGCACGGGCCGACGCAAGGTCGGCCCATACAGGAAAAATCATAACATAAGTTTCAAAGTAAAGAGAAGTCGGACAAGGTGAAGCCACCATCTTCATTAAATACAATACTTGCCGACAAAGTTGGCATATCATCGTATAGCAGTACAAGACCTGTCGTAAAATTCACTCCAGGCACAAAACATACACGAGGTTGCCCATTCTCCAGGTCGTAAGAAATTTGTTCACCTATCCAAATCGGTTGTTCATCATCCAAGCCACCCATATCGGTAACGGTATTCTTAACAGAAGCTATCATTACACCATTGGCATAGAAAGAAATCTGATCGACCTTAACGGCATAACTTAAACATTCGATAAGTTTCTGCTGCATCTGATACGGATCAATGGTCTGTATGATATGTGCACAATCATCTGAATCAAACTTCATTCTGTACAATTGTTCCACATTCGTACCTGTACCTTCTATCACACATGAAGTGAGCCATAGACTGTTTGAAGAAGCATCGTAAAGAGCTTTTGGCTGTCGAGTATTGCGAATTTCGTTGAAGGAGGTCGTAGTCGCATTCTTTATGACCATCACGCCATAACCTTCGGTAGAAAGTCCGTTATCCAATTCTCCGATGCCGAATACACAGACATTATTTGCTGAATCGTTCATCAATTCGAAAGGGTGAACTTTTACTGCCGTTTCATAGGCCTTCTTCAAATGCTCTGGAAGTTGAATGGTCACAGGTTCCTCTAGAACGCCGTTTATCTTTTTTAATTCAACACCATTCTTGCATGATGATAATAAACATAAGCCATATGTAAAAAGGATGAGTGCAAACATCCATTCTTTCTTTCTGATCATATCGTATCCAATAATTAGCGTGCAACAAAATTACATAAAAATGGAGATGAAACCAAAGCTAAATAAAAACTCATTGCCCTTGTAATTCCAAAATAAAAACATTATATTTGTAACATAAAGAAATAATATCAATTACAACTTATTATGGAAAGAAGAGAATTTCTAAAGAAAGCTGGTTTTGCCGCTGCAGGCATCATGATCGGTGGTCAAGGCTTAAACGCGGCCAGCTACAAACGTGTAAAAGGTGCAAATGATCGAGTAAATGTAGCCGTTGTCGGATACTCGGATCGTTTCAAAGCATCCCTCCTCCCTGCCTTTCAGGCTCACTGCCAGAAACAGAATTTCGATATCATCGGTGTTTCCGATCTATGGCGTCTTCGTCGTGAAGAAGCAAAAGCAACGCTTGAAAAACGTTTTGGACATACCATCAAGACTTTCGTGAACAACGACCAGATGTACGAGAATAAGGATATTGATGCGGTGATTATCTCTACGGCCGACTTCCAGCATGCACTTCACGCTGCCGAAGCTGCCCAGAACGGCAAAGATGCATATGTAGAAAAACCATTCGCTGAAACAATGGCTGACGCACGCGTCGCCAAAGCCGCAATCGAAAAGGCTGGAACGATCGTTCAGATTGGTTCTCAACGCCGAAGTGCGCCCAATTATCACGCAGCCAATGAATTCCTGCGCTCAGGCAAATTCGGAGATATCGTCATGGTTGAGATGACATGGAATGTCAACCAGCCCGGACGATGGCGCCGTCCTAAGACCGTTCCTCTACTCAAAGAAGAAGATACCGATTGGAAACGCTATCTCATGAACCGTCCATGGCAAGAGTTCGACCCACGCAAGTATTTGGAATTCCGTCTCTTCTGGCCTTTCTCCTCGGGTATCCCTGGACAATGGATGGCTCACCAGATTGATACCGTACACTGGTTTACAGGCTATAACTATCCACGCAGCGTTGCAGCCAACGGTGGTATCTATCTCTGGAAAGACGGACGCACCAACTTTGACACCATGACAGCTGTCCTCGATTACGGTCCGAAGGATGATCCAACCAAAGGATTCCAAGTGATCTACTCATCCCGCTTCACAAATAGTGCCGGTGGAACAAAAGAAATTTACTACTCAAACGGTGGTGAACTCAACCTCGACACCAATATGGTTTCTTCAAACGGTTACCTGACAGCACGTGAAGCAGCAGCCATGGGTATGAAGGAGAACAAACTAGAGTCTTTCTCACTGTCGGATGCAGCCAAGATCAACACGGATGCAAATACTGGTGGCGATCCGATGACCACTGCCCATATGCTCAACTGGATGGAATGTGTCAGAAGCCGCAAGCAACCGAACGCAAACTACATGGCCGGATACAATCACTCGATCGCTTGTATCATGGTAACTGCTGCTCTACGTACTCATGAATACACTGTGTTTGATGCAGCTACTCAAGAAGTGATGGCTGGTGGAAAGGTCTTCCAATATTGATGCGATATGAAGAGATTACTATATTTGATACCTGTTCTGGCTTTGTTGACCGCGTGCCATGCGCCAAAGGTGAACAACGTAGAATTCGTAAACGATGAGATGGCCCGCAAGGTGGATATTCGTATCGACGGTACCTATTTCACGTCATATATCTACCCCAATGATATGGAAAAGCAAGTGCTTTGGCCAATCATCTCCGCATCAGGCAAGGATATCACGCGGGGATTTCCACGTGCTCCGCGTGCATTCGAGAGTACAGATCATCCACATCACGTGGGCCTGTGGTTCAACTTCGGTAGTGTAAACGGTTTGGACTTCTGGAACAATTCCTATGCAATCCCTGCCGACCGAAAGGCATTGTACGGCTCTGTAGTGTTCGATAAGATTATTTCGGCGAACGACAACAAGCTGGTTACCTTAGCCAAGTGGAAAGACCATGAAGGCAAAACACTGATGACCGAAGAAACGACATTTACTTTTGCCGGTACGGCAAATGAGCGGTCTATTGTCCGAACGGCCAAACTGACAGCTGTAGAACCCGTTCTTTTTAAAGAAAACAAAGAAGGTATGTTGGGATTACGCGTCGATCGGGCATTCCAGAAACCATCCGACCATCCTGAACGCTATACCGACGCAAACGGTATCGTCACAGAAGTGGCCACCGTCAACAACGAGGGTGTCAATGGAGAGTATATCAACAGCTTGGGCGATAAGGGAGATAATGTATGGTCAAAGCGGGCTGAATGGACTATGCTAAACGGGACCAAAGAAGGAGACAACATTTCCATTTTGATTATCGATTGGAAAGGCAATCCGAATTTCCCGGCATGGTCACACGCTCGTGGGTATGGCTTATTCGCTGTCAACAGCATGGGTGGTAAAGACTTCGATAAAACACTCACCCAGCCTGTCGAATTGAGACTGAAGCCCGGAGAAACCGTTACATTCTCATACAAGATTATCGTCAAGGATGGCGGTTTCTTAACCGCTGAAGAAGCGAACAAACTTGCCAAGGAATTTAACAAGTAGTACATAAGATAAAAGTCCTTCCCATTACAATCGTGAGAAGGACTTTTATTTATTTCGTTACATTGATTATCATCGACAACCTCGACATCGAATCGACTTTTCAACAAAAGAGGTTATAACCACTAATTGTTCTTTTTATATGCACTAGGGGGTACCTGATAGTATTTCTTAAACATCCTCGTAAAGTGCTGCGGATAATCGAAGCCTAATTGCTCGGCAGTTTCACTAATGGATGATCCACTAATCAAAAGATTACGTGCACGCTGCATGACAAACCGGCGGATGGCATTGGAAGCAGTATCACCTGTCAGCTGTTTGATAAGATCGCCAAAATAGTTGGGCGATAAAAACAGATTTTGAGCACAATACTTCACAGAAGGCAGACCTTGTCGGAGGTATTCCCCATCAGCATAATAGCGTTTCAGCAAATTCTCGAAACGCTGTAACAAATCATTGGTCATCGTATTACTCGTTGAGAGTTGCTGTGCATAGAAACGTGATACATACTCCAGTATAAGCCCAATATAAGATACAATAATCTGACTCGTATGTCCATCCTCATGTTGCAACTCATTTCGAATAGCTTCGAGTAACTGAACGATGATTGCTCTCTGTTCATCACTCATCAGCAGAGCCTCATTGATATTATAACCAGAGAATGCGGAAAAACTTTTTAAATAAAACCCATATGAAAAGAACACTCTTATTCTTATTCGTAGTTTTAAGTATGTCCACCGTATCTGCTCAAACCATATTTCCTGTAAAGTTTAAAGCTCCTGCTGAGCATAATACAGGAACGGTGCACCTGTCTGTACTTAGCCGTACCGACCATCAGATGACAACCAACTTCCTATTTGAAAAAGGGAGCCGTAACTCATGGCATTATCATCCCAACGCCACTCAAATATTGATGGTTCTCAACGGAGAAGGTTATTACCAAGAAGAAGGAAAGGAAAAACAATTAATCAGAAAAGGTGATGTCATTGTGACTGCGCCGAATGTACGGCATTGGAACGGTGCTACACCCGATAGCGATATCGAATGTCTGACGGTGAGCGATCTGGTTGCCGGAGAACAACACGTAGTACAATTAAGGAAAGTAACCGATGAAGAATTCTCACTACCGCCCTGTAGTGAATAAAAAAAATAGTCAGTACCGATTCTGTACTGACTACTTTTTAATTCATTTCAGTTGTTTCCCATCAGAGAAAGCCTTTCCAACGGTTTGACCCAACTGGATATAGGTATGATGGACAGGGTCGTATGTAATCAATTCCATCTTCTCGACATCAGGATTACCATCTTCTGCCAAATATTTTTCATCACAAAGGATATTGATGATTTCAGCAACCAAATAATAGCCCGTCTTTGATTCTTCCAATTTCTGTTTTACTCGACATTCAAGCGTAAGAGGAAAATCCTTGAAAACCGGTGCATTTACATTTGGAGCAGGCACAACCGTCCAACCTGTTTTCTGCACTTTATCGGGAGTATTTCTACCACTAACAAGGCCCACAAAGTCGGCAGCCACCATGGTACGCTTTGTAGCAAAGGTAACTGTAAACTCTGGATTCACCGCAAGGTTATCGGTTGTTGCATGCGAGCCCAAAGAAATCATGATTTCATGCATATCCCATTGACCACCCCAAGCTGCATTCATTGCATTAGGCTTTCTTTCTTTATCATACGTACCGATAATCAATACCGGTTGTGGAAGCAACCACGCATTTGATTTAAAACTTTTCATATTCATGTTATTTTAAAGGTTTGTCATTCTATTCTTACTTAGAGCTTCAATTCGACATGACCGATCTGTTCTCGAAACTCTTTCAGTTCATCTACAATTTGGTCGGTATTATCAGTGAGCGTTAATCGCAGGTTCTTATATTTACCCGTTTCCATCATCCCTTTGATCAGCGGATAGAAAGGCATCTCATCATTCCAATATTTAGAACCTAAAAATATCATTGGACTAGATACTCCGAACGATAAATAATGATTCTGTACTGCTTCCTGGAAGATTTCCTGTACAGTACCTGCACTACCCGGCGCATAGATGATTCCACCGAAAGCCAGAGTCAGAATACTATCTTCACGAATACTGTTTTCAAATAGTTTTGCTATATGAGTGGCAAAAGGCGTTGATGGTTCATGCCCATAAAGCCAAGTCGGTATTCCCAAACTCACATATTTCTCTTGCGGATATCTTTCAATAACCCTAAATGCTGAAGAGAGCCACCCCTTATCCTTAAACGATGGAGCGATTGCAAGCATTTCGAATGAATGTTCTAATTCTTCCATACTCCTTCCAGCCATCCACGCGCCCAAATGTGTGGCTTCCATAGCACCTGGTCCACCGCCACTGATCATAAAAAATCCCTCTTCCGTAAGTTTCTTGCTCAACTTAGCGATCTCACGGAACATTGCGTCGGTACGTTGCAACGCATGGCCTCCCATAATACCAAGACAATAACGATGGTCATGATCCTTGAAAAACTGACGCAGCATAGCATGAATGTTATGGTCGTGCAACGTACGAGCCAGCATCTCTTCAACATTACGTGCAATCTTACCGGTCGATAGGAAATGCTGGTAGATCATCGTATCATAACAAGTAAGAAAACTATCTTCTACTTTTGGATTAAAACCATCGTAGAGTGTTTTAGCCGAGTATAGTCCATTAGGTCGGATGTAGAAAGGGACATCTCTCAAATATGCTACAATCTTATTGATCTCATTAAAATCAGGAATACCTATCATAAACTTACTTGATAATTATATTTAACTAAAGAAATGGAAGAATCTCTTTTTCTTTCGTTTACGATCCTTCACTTCTATGTTTTCTTCCATCGATTCTTCCTCTACTTTATAGATTTTCGTCAACAGTTCAATGACTTTCGACCATGCACCCGTCCCCACGCGTTGTGGTATCTCAGCCAAAAGCACAGGGAAATTCTTTAGAGCAGAGATCATTGCTTCCTTCCGCACATAAGCACCTTTCACACCCTTCAGTTCCTTAGCTCCTTTCTTAAGGTACGAGCGTGTGACATAGCCTATACGCAGAGTCATAATGGTATTGGCAATACCATCAAGAATGGAGTCGATGGCAAAGCCTGGGATCTTTATACTCTTCATGATTTTGGTAAAGTCGACATTCCCAATATTCACATCGGCTAAATCGAAAGCAGCCAGATCCATATCGGAAATATCTATATCCATTCCATCGACGGCAGCCGAGTCAAGATCGGAAACACTGTCAGCAGCATCATTAAGTTTGATTTCAATCCCATTGGTCTCGATAGCACCCGACACAAAATAGCTGAAGAAGGAAGCCACGAGGATGCGTCCATACTGTTTTATCAATTGCGCCTTTGTAGGGCGGAACCCCGATGCACGAATGATGTCATCAATCATCCGGTAGTTCAAAATCAGTGTGGTCAATGCATCGAAACGATCACTTTGTGAGATGGCCGTGACAATAAATACTTTTGAGCTATAGTTCATTATCCGCCGGTCAACACCTTTCAAGCGAATATCCAATTCCTGCTGCAGAAAAGATTTGAGTTCATCTACATCTTTATTGTCTCGAATAGTAGCCAATTGATTGATCAATGCCAATTGATGCTGTTTTCGCTTATTCTCAGGTAGATAATAGCAGTTATTGCATATACGATTGGCAAAAGAAAGGAGCCGATCTCTATACTCTTCATCGGAAACACCATCTTTCTGTTCTTCGATAGCCAGGACGGGAAATTCTGGAGTAGTATATATCCTATACATAGGATAAAGAACCAGATACATGAGCAAAACAAAAAGAGCGATATAGAAGAAATACTCCAGATATGGTACACCAAGGACTGATGTGATCTTCTCACCAATGGTAATCACATTGCCAAGAATAACGATAACTGTTATGATGACAAACAATGCGGTAACAAGAATGAGTGTCTTCTTCATAATTGTATTTGTCTAACAAGTTCAACAACGCTAACGTTCGTATAGTTCAATCGGCAGATCATCGGGATCCTTCAAGAAAAGGAAGCGTCGATTCGTAATCTCATCCATCCTGATTGGCTCATGAGCAATGCCCAACCGCTCCAACTCTTTTACCTCATCATCCAAATTGGTTACCTCGAAAGCCAAATGACGTAAGCCAGCTGCCTCCGGATGTGTTAAGCGAGGCGGTGGAGATGGAAAAGAAAAGAGTTCAATGACGTATTCATCACCAAGAGCCAAATCAGTCTTATACGATTGTCGTGCTTCTCGATAGTGTTCCCCAAGAACACGGAAGCCAAGGACATGCGTATAAAAGTACAAACTACGCTGATAATCTGTACAAATAATGGCGATATGGTGAACCTTGTTCAAATGAATCATCGGAGTATTTATGAATAAAGTGAACTATTCCTTTGGGATGCGGATGGCCGGCCATCCGAAATCCTGATACAACGACACACGAAGATTGTTTTTCTTCACATAATCGGCGATACCTTTGGCACGATAAGCTTCACGCTTATCTGAATCACTGTTGATAGCATGAAAGGCATCGAACTTATCTCCAAAGATTTTCTTGGCACTTGCCAAGTTACCGGCTCCGTCTTCTACCCTGTCGAAGCCCACTACATCAAATCCCTTGTCCGACTTCTTCACATGTACCAGTCCCGGATGTGATCCTTCTGAAACGGTCTTAAGTGTATCACCGGAAATATCGTAGTTGAATACCCAGAAGTCACCCCACACACGGATATCTTCAGCATTGCTTTCATCCACATCTACAATCGTTAAACAGGGGATGCACACTTGTGCCTGGCTATATTGCGAGCCAATCTCATGGATAAAATAGTTTTCAACAGCGGTAAGGTAGGTCTCTTCTACTTCAGATGGAAGAGCGGTCTCTTCAACCGGTTCTATTACGGTCTCATTTGCCGGTTTGTTCTTACAACTATACATACCGGCACCAATCATCAGCAGAATGGTGACAACTATCCAATTCTTTTTTTTCATAATTGTTATTTTAATTCATCATTTTTCTAAATTCATTTTCCTGAATATAAAGCCCATAGAGTCAGCATCCAATGGGATTTGGTCGAGCAACCTTAACGACTTCACCATGTGGAGAGTACCTTGCTTATAAGTGAGGAAATGTTCCGTCTTCAAATGACTCTCATAAGCTGTCTGACTACGGTAAATCTCGATAATACGAATCTGATTCTTGTCTTCTTTCATCTGCATCGGAAAGATACAAATCACACCCGGCTCATGTTTCACCGACTCGGCTCCTACGTTCTTGGCTGCTCTTAAATAATCCTCCAAGTATTGTGGATGTACTTCTATTTCTGCTATTCTGACAATCATACTTTTATTTATAAGTGGTTTTATTTCCTTATTAAAAATATCTCGTGCTATAATCCGATAGTGAGGACGATAAGCCTCTCGATATTCGGGAGAATGGCTGATAGCATACTTTCCTTCCGAAAGGGTGCGCTCGATAAACTGCTTGTCCTCGTCGTAGTGTGGCAGATTCAAATGCATTCGGTCGATCGACAGCATCATCTCTTGCCATTTTTCCTTCCATTCGTTTACGGTAGGCCGTTTATCTTGATTTGCACTACGGATAAAGGCATCCAACAAAGCCTCTTTTGATAGGATATTTTCCTTTATCGTACGGATACTGACACGTATATATCGTCCTTCTGTACCACATGGCTCAGCATACCACGGCAACAATTCATCAAGTGTCGTTGTCTTTAGTTCTTCGTCCAGATAAGCCTCAACGCTTTGACGGTTAGACACTAAATGTTCAGCACCCATATAGTCCTGAAAAGAAGATTTATAGATGTCGAGTAGCCTCAACTGCGGATATGTTGCTATTTGATTGCGAACGAACGATTCTATATTCTGAGCATATAATATGGATGCACAAAGTAAAAAAAGAATTAGACTGATGTTTCTCTTCATATAAGCGTAGGTATAAATTTTAGGTGAATCACGTACTTGCTACAAAAATAGCAAGAATTTCTTTCCTATCTTCTTTTCTTCAGAAAAAAACAAGTTATTCCATTCGTTTCGTCCTATTAGCATCAAATTATTCCTGATTTATAATGCTATAAATTGAAATAAACATTGGAGTTTTTAAACATTTATTGTACTTTTGTGCCTTAAAAGTATAAGAATCATTTATAATTCCACACTTATGAAATTAGGATTTGACAATGATAAGTATCTCCGCATACAGTCGGAGCATATCAAGGAGCGTATCTCTCAATTTGGTGATAAACTGTATATGGAGTTTGGAGGGAAACTCTACGATGACTATCATGCCAGTCGTGTCCTCCCAGGATTCCATCCCGACAGTAAACTTCAAATGCTCATGCAACTGAAGGATGACGCTGAAATCATTATCGTCATAAGTGCTGAAGACATTGAGAAGAATAAGATTCGTGGCGATTTAGGCATTACATACGACAAAGATGTTCTTCGACTTCGTGATGTATTCGAAGAACGTGGCTTGTATGTCAGCAGTGTTGTGATTACTCACTTCAACGGACAGGCCAGCGCCATCTCATTCCGCAAGATGCTCGAACGACAAGGTGATGTTCGTGTATATTATCACTACCTTATTGAAGGATATCCTACCAATGTAGAGCTCATCGACTCGGACGAGGGCTTTGGCAAAAACGATTTCGTTGAAACCACCCGTCCACTGGTTATTGTCACTGCACCCGGACCAGGTAGTGGCAAGATGGCTGTTTGTCTAAGTCAGCTATACAATGAGAATCGTCGCGGTGTAAAAGCAGGATATGCAAAGTTTGAGACCTTCCCCGTATGGAATATTCCTCTGAAACATCCGATTAATGTGGCTTATGAGGCTGCAACAGCCGACTTAAACGATGTGAATATGATCGACCACTTCCATTTGGAAGCATATGGCCAGACAACTGTCAACTATAACCGCGACATTGAGATTTTCCCCGTATTGAATGCCATCTTTGAGGGTATCTTTGGAGAAAGTCCGTATAAGTCGCCCACCGACATGGGTGTCAATATGATCGGCTCCTGCATCAGTGATGAGGAAGTTTGTGCAGAAGCATCCAAGCAAGAGATTATCCGACGTTATTATACTGCTGTATGCAACATGTACGACGGCCGGAATAATGAGCATGAAGTGAATAAGCTCATCCTGCTGATGAAGCAGATGAAACTCACGACGGCCTATCGCAAATGTACTGTTGCCGCCGCTGAGCGAAAGGAACAAACAGGGACTCCGGCATCAGCCATCGAATTGTCTGACGGCACGATCATTACTTCCGAGACATCCGATTTGTTGGGTACATGTGCCGCACTCCTACTCAACGCCACCAAGTTCCTTGCCGGAATCGATCATAAGTTGAAACTGATTCCTCAGAACATGATTAAGCCTATTCAGCATATGAAAACATCGATGCTTCATGGCAAGAACCCACGCCTGCACACCGATGAAGTGTTGGTGGCTCTTGCTGTACTCAGCGAAAACGATGAGAATTGTCGGAAAGCACTCGAGGCTCTTCCTTTGCTGGATGGTTGTCAGATACATGCAACCGTCATGTTGAGTGAGGTTGACCGAAAGATCTTCAAGAAATTAGGTTGTGGAGTGACCTACGATCCGGTAAGAAAGTAACGTTTACAGAGAAACATTTGACCTATTTACCAGAACGATAATGAAAACTGACACATCTGTCGAGGTTCTCGTTATCGTTCTGGTGTTTTTTCACCTTTTCCTTTGTCAATTCAGTATTTTCACCTAAATTAGTGCTAATTTTATAAAACATATCAGGCAAAACAATTGCTAACCCCAATATTATCAATACAATTATGAAAAAAACACTATCCTTATTCATCTTGCTGATGGTCGTATGTACCATACAGGCAGGAGGAGACCTTGCAAGCAAACTAAGGGAAAACCTTCTGCACAATCCGAAATATGTAACCGTTGTTGCTCATCGAGGTGATTGGCGAGGTGCGCCTGAGAACTCACTCCAAGCATTTCAGAACTCGATTGACATGGGAGTCGATATGATAGAACTCGACCTTCAACGTACCAAGGATGGTGTTCTCATCATCATGCACGACGGCACGCTCGACCGCTGCAGCAATGGTAAGGGTAAGATAAATGACCATACCTATGCCGAGATTCAGAAACTTTTCCTGAAAACACAGCACGCTGCTACCATCACACGGCATAAGATACCTACACTTGAAGAGGCCTTGCTCTTATGTAAAGGAAAAATCCTTATCAACATCGATAAAGGATATAACTATTTCAAGGAAGTATACGAGATCATGGAACGCACAGGCACCACCTCACAAGTAATCATCAAGTCGGGCAATACTCCCGAAAAGGTTCTTCAAGAAAACGCTGATGTCATTAAGAACACCATCTACATGCCCATCATAAGTGTGGACAGTCCCAATGCCAAGGAACAGATTGAAGCGAATCTCGCCTTGAAGCCTGTAGCCATCGAGTGCTGTTTCAAGACTTACAATGCCGATGTGGAAGCACGATTCAAACAAATCCTCGATGCAGGTGTGAAAGTATGGGTGAACAGTATATGGGGATCACTTTGTGCCTACCACGATGACGACCGTGCCGTAGAGATGAACGAGCCGGACGAGGCCTGGGGATGGATTCTGAAACGCGGAACGACACTGATTCAAACCGATCGTCCAGCCGAACTGATTAAATACCTCAAGAAAAAGAAGATGCACAAACTGAAATAAGACACATCTGTCGCATGCATCAACGAAATAATGATTATCAACTACTCAAAGCATTTAATACGATGAATTTTCTGGAAGAAAAGATTTTGATTGACGGAGTCATCAAACCAGGCAATATCCTGAAAGTAGACAGTTTCCTGAACCATCAGATTGACATCGACATCATTCGACAAATTGCGTACGAAATTAAGCGACGCTTCAAGGGTATTCCTGTGAATAAGGTGCTGACCATCGAAGCCAGTGGCATTGCAATCGCCACCTTGCTAGGACAACTCTATGATGTTCCAGTAGTCTTTGCAAAGAAAAGTGAGACAGCCAACAGCACCGACGATAAATACATGTCGGAGGCTTACTCTTTCACTCATAAAAAGATGAACAATGTCTTTGTGTCTCGTCCGTACCTACACGCTACCGACAAGGTGCTTATCGTTGATGATTTTCTGGCCGACGGACAGGCTGTACATGCCCTTATCGACTTAGTACACCAAGCCGGAGGCGAAGTTGCCGGTATTGGTATCGCCATCGAGAAAGGACAACAACAGGGAGGCAAAGTTTTGCGTGAGGAAGGATATCATCTTGAATCCATTGCCATCGTCGAATCAATGGATTGGGAGAAACAAACCATCCGTTTCCGCGAACAACCCAAGTCTGTTCTCAAGAAAACAAACCTAAGTGCTGAATCATAAATCCTTATCATCATGACAAAAAACAGTAATCTGTATCAACTGGACGGACGCGTTCCTCTACTGCAAGCCGTACCTTTCGGACTTCAACACGTATTGGCCATGTTCGTTTCGAATATTACGCCAATCATCATCCTTGCTAACGTCGTAGGCTTAGAATCGAGCCTTAGTGCCGCACTAATCCAAAACTGTATGATTATTGCCGGTATCGGAACACTCATCCAGCTATATCCGGTATGGCGTATCGGCTCTCGATTACCTATCGTTATGGGTATCAGTTTCACCTTCCTTTCCTTATCCATCTTTATCGCCACCACTCACGGCATGGGTGCTTTGATTGCCGCAGTCATCGTTGGCGGTATCGTTGAAGGGTTGCTGGGACTCTTTGCCAAGTATTGGATCAAGATCATATCTCCGGTAGTTGCGGCCACCGTGGTTACTGCAATCGGTTTCTCATTGTTGCCTATCGGTGCCAACTCGTTTGCCGGCGGACAGGGTGCAGCGGATTTTGGTGCCATGCATAACTGGATTGTCGGAACGGTAACCTTGCTCACCTGCTTAGGATGCCAGGTCTTTGCCAAAGGATTCCTTCGTTCTTTGTCGGTGTTGGTTGGATTGATTGTCGGCTATATCTTAGCCGTTTGTATGGGTATGGTTGATTTCTCGGGACTGCAACATGTCAGCATTATCTCGTTGCCAAAGTTCATGCCTTTCGAGTTAGACTTTAATCTGGGAGCAATCCTTTCCATCATTGCCATCTATTTAGTATCGGCAACCGAGACTATTGGTGATACAAGTGCCCTCTGTCAAGGTGCATTACACCGCGCTCCTACCTCAAAAGAACTAGGTGCCAGCATTTCATGCGACGGATTTGTCAGCACGGTTGCGGGTTTGTTCGGCTGTACCCCCATTACCTCGTTCAGTCAGAACGTCGGCTTGGCCAATATCTCAGGAGTAGTGAATCGTTTTGCCATAGCAACAGGAGCCTGCATCATGATTATCGGTGGTATCTTCCCTGTTGTCGGAACATTGCTGACCACGATACCACAAGCAGTATTAGGCGGTTGTACCATTATCATGTTCGGTTCAATCATGTTTGCCGGCTTCGGCATGCTTGCCAAGTGCGGATTCAACGACCGTAACATGGTTATCGTGGCATTGTCACTTAGCGTAGGCCTCGGATTTACTCAGGCAACGGGTATGTTCTCCATCTTCCCGCAAATTATCCAGACGGTATTTGCTGAAAACTGCGTGGCAGTTGTATTCCTGCTGGCTGTAATCTTGAACTTAGTATTACCCAAAGAAAAGAAAACAGTTGAATAAGTGTATAACTATATAAATATGATGAGTCATGAAAAAAACTAAGTCAATCTTACTGATGCTATTAGCATTGTTGTTCGTCTCATGCGACCATACTCCCAAAGAGGACGGAACTGTTCGCCTATTGTATTGGAATGTCCAAAACGGTATGTGGGATGGTCAGACTGATGATTACCAACGATTCACCACATGGGTAGCCGAACAGAACGCAGATATCTGCGTATGGGCTGAGGCGCAGAAATTGTATCTTACAGGAACCGACCAATGGGAACCGGAGAATGAAGAACAATGTATCACCCGCTGGAAACGATTGGCCGAACGCTATGGTCATTCCTACGTCTATCTGAGTGCACATCCTGACGCATATCCGCAACTCATCACTTCACGCTATCCTTTGGAAGCAGAAAAGTTGATTGAAGGCAATGCCGATACCATTGTTTGCCATGGTGCTTCATGGTACAAGATGAAGATGGGAAAGGAAACATTCCATATTGTGACCTTGCATACTTGGCCTCAACAGTATGGATACCACTCGACGGAGGAGAACCGCCAAGAAAGTATTGCGAAGAATGAAGGCGATTTGTTCAGAAGAGTCGAGATGGAGTATATCTGCAAGGAAACAATCCTTAGTCATCCACATGCGGAGAACGAATATTGGGCAATGATGGGCGACTTTAATTCGGTCTCTAGGACAGATAACTTTGTTTACAAACTACCTGAGAACTCCACTAAGTTCTTGGTACACGACTATATCACTGGTGAGACACCGTATCTGGACCTCATTCATACCCTTTACCCACATCAATACCTTCGGACGACCGGAAGCAATAAGCGCATTGACTTTATCTATGTGACTCCTGCACTTTATGAGAAAATAAACTTTGCATCAGTACTGTATGATGGATATTGCACACCATACCGGGACGAACATAGTGTTTCCTATTTCTGGAACCCTTCCGACCATTGTCCGATATTGATGGAGATTAAGAGGTGAATCGGAGTTATCAGAGTAATCGGAATAATCAGAAAAATCGGAGTAATCGGATTACTCCGATTTTTTTGGTATGATTTCAAGGACAGCAAACAATGGAATTTTCTTGCCAGTGGTGAAGAGAAGTGATTGTGAGAAGTCATCAACACGTTTTAAGGTACCGGAGTACTCTTCGTACGCCCCTCCTTGCTTCTTTCTGTCGTGTTTGAAGTAACGCACCACAATGGCAGGATGCGGTGACTCCTCCAACAAATCGGCAAGAATACAATTTAGGCGTTTCTGATCATATTCTTCCAAGATAATTTGCTCGTCAGTCAGGCGAGCCGATTCCGTAATTACTTCTCCAAACCCTGTCAAGGCTGCAAAGGGAGCGAACTGTGCGGCACGATTCATCATCGACATCTGGGGATGTCGCTTAGAAACCGGATGCGGCAGATGAATGATATCCTCATAATTCTCGTTCATGCCTTGTGTCCTCCTATCTGTTGGTTGCGTTCTTTGGCCGTCGCTCCTTCATCAAAGTTCAAGCCTTTCAAGATAGCATTCCTGCCAAACCGCTTTTTTATAGATATCTGAGCCTCCTGAAGCCGCCGTTCTTTCTTCCGTTCCGCCTCTTCTTCTTTCCGTTGCCGATTTACTTCTTCATAATCGACGAAGAGATCCAATTGTTGAGGCCCTTCTTTTTCAATAAGATCTTCATTTACCACATGATTGGTTGTAAGATTCAGTCTTCTGATAAGAAGATCGGGATGAACGATCCGGTCAAAGAGATCGGTCACAGCCGCCGATATAATCTGCGTAGACGAAGTATATTGACCCAGGTTAGCAGTTCCATGCGCATGTTTCGGTACCTGCCTCCCATAGAAATCGGTCGATACCGGTCCATCATACTTATTCCGGAAGGCAGGAACCTTCAAACTCTCCACATCATATCCCACCGTGAGCACCAGTTGGTCGGTCACCAAACGCTTCTCCACCAAGTCAAGTGAAACCGCTTCGGCCATCTCCCTGATCACTACCCGTGCTTTTTTCTTGTCGTACGCACATGTGAGTACCTGACCGCTGCTGAATGAGTTATTCTCCGGCCTATATGCTTTAATATAAGGCATCGTGCACGGCTCCCACCCCCAAGCATGGTCAATCAAAAGTTCAGCATTTACGCCAAACAAGCGGTAAAGCAGTTCCTCGTTCTCCAACGATACCCGCGCAATCTTCCCCATCGTATCGATGCCGTAGGGAGCCAGACGCTCGGCGATACCATGCCCGACACGCCAAAAGCTGGTCAGCGGACGGTGATTCCATAGTTTTTCACGATAAGACATCTCGTCGAGTTCACCAATACGTACGCCATCCTTGTCGGCAGGGACATGTTTGGCCACAATATCCATCGCGACCTTACATAGATATAGATTTGTACCAATGCCGGCTGTGGCCGTGATGCCCGTCGTACGAAGCACATCCTGAATCATCGTTCTGGCCAACTCGTGTGGCGTCATCTTATAGGTGGCCAGATAGGCTGTCACATCCATAAACACCTCATCGATGCTATAGACATGGATATCTTCAGGAGCAATGTATTTGAGGTAAATCTCATAGATATGGGCACTGACTTCCATGTAATGGGCCATCCGAGGCGGAGCAGCGATAAAGTCGAGTTCCCAATCGGGGTGTTCTTCCAATTCTTTTGAAAAGTGCGACTTACCCTTGAACTTCCATCCTGCCCGGCTCAACCGATCATAGTTGATCGTTCGAACACGTTGTAAGACTTCAAAGAGGCGAGCACGTCCACCAATGCCGTATGCTTTCAAAGATGGAGATACCGCCAGGCAAATCGTTTTATCTGTCCGACTTCTATCGGCTACGACAAGATGTGTTGACAAAGGGTCCAATCCTCTGTCAACACATTCCACCGAAGCATAGAACGACTTCAGGTCGATGGCTATATATTGCCGTTTATCCATTTCTTTTCTTGAGGCGTAAAGTCGATGGTCGAAGGTTTCCACGAAGGATCGGGCATATACCACCAGAACTGATTGAAATAGTCCCTCATGCTTTTCTTGGTAAAGACATACCCGCGGCTTGCATAAGGAAGGTTCCGCATGATTCGTCGAGCCTTCTTATTCATCTTGAAATCCAACCCCATCTTCCAAAAGGGGACATAATGTTCATTCCGGTCGTAGAACGAACCGATCTTCTCTTGCTCCGAGAATGCGTAAAGGAAGTCTGCAGAATAGATTGTCAGGTTGTCGACAGGCTTAAACCGTGTTGCATGCCATTCAAGCGTACCGTTCCGTAATGAAACCTCCACCATCTTTGTATCATAGTGTTGGGTCGTACGAATCTTCCCTTGTCCTTCTGCAATGGTGAAAGGAGCGGCAGCAAACAACGAGTCGGCAAAGCAGAAATGTTTTGAGGTGTTTTCTGCCTTAATTCTAAACGTGAAATCATCAATCTGATGATTCGCCCAACGCATGGCCGGCCTCAACCAATAAGGTACTTCAAAGGTACGTCCGACACCGTACGACATCCGATATCGGTACGTATGATGCACCTCGTTTCGTCCTTTCTTAAAGTTTGCCTTGAAATAATAGGCATATGCAAAAGTGATGATGCTGTCTTGTTCAGCATCATACAGTCGGTCCGACTGTGCAAAGTCCTCATCCTTCGTCTCCTTCCAACGGTTTAAGTCGAGAGGTTTGAAATCCGTGTCACCCTGATCGACTGCGACCAGCGCATTATCGAAAGGCAGGGTCTGACCATTCATCACCACCGTAAAGTTATTGATATAAGGGTGATGGAAATCCTTGGTGATAGTAGCCATGTCGTTATACGGAGCATCTGCTTCGAAACCCATCATGACCATCTTATCGTTCGCCTTATTAAAGAATACATATCGAACATCGACGGTGGCAAAGCCATCATCGCCAATACTGATCGTCAAGACTTCTTTTTCTATCGAGATATCCGTCTCATTTAAAGGGACCAAATGGTTTCCATTGACCAGGTACACGCCATCGTTGGCCCATACAGACATAAATAGGGCACAAAACAATGCGATCATCCAATTTTTTCGTTTCATATGATGATAGGTTTATAGTTAATATACCTACAAAAATAAGAAAAAAGTAGGATTAATGGATTGAACAGATCATTTATCATAGACTTTATCCCATAAAAAATGCAGCACCTTCAGAAGATGCTGCACCTTTGATATCGTAAAAACAGAACTTATCTACTCAGATAGAACTTCTCCAGTGTGCGGTAGGCATTCTCTGTGGCAGCATCGGCTTTTTCAGCACTGTTCACATCGATATACATCACCGGAGCCACTTCCTGACCATTGATTGGAGTCCATGTTGGCAATCCGTCACCGTTTGGATTGCCGTATTTGCAGAAGTTAGCGTAATAGTTCAGGAACAATTTAGAGATAGCATAGTCCTCCTCCTGCCAGTCGTAGAACTCATTCGTATCGAGTGTACCCATTGCATACTCAATATCTGCAGAGTGTACGGCACCAGCCGGCAATTTCGGGCGTTCTGCCTCAGCTTTCTTTTCTTCCTCCGTCTTCTCGCGCACGCCACCAGCCAACGCTGCTACCTTATTGCCCATCTTGGCAGAAACCTGTGGGCGCGGATGCATGTACTTATAGCGATATACCGGTTGTTTTGAAGTCTTGGAATGAATATCTGCCCATTTCCATGTAGGAAAACCTGTGAAGAGGTCGGATGCTAAGTTCATACTCTTCATGCTAAGCACGTCGGCATCAGTCAATATACCATAAGCTTCGAAGATCTCATCCGTCATATCACCGAAAACAGTCGACATCGCTTTCTTATAGTTGGATAATGTGGGCTCTTGGTTACGTAATGACGACATCGGAGTGCCTTCCTGGGAATTCCATCCTACGAGCAATGGGACCTGTGCCTGTTCACCCTTCGCAAATATGTCGTCAGCGCTCTCTTTCATGAAGTAACCATCCAGCACCGGACTGGCCATTCCACGTGGAGGAAGCAAAGTTTGTAGCGAATCAGCCGACAAAGCACGGGCCTCTGCCAGTGAATTCAGTCCCTTGCTCTCCAATAATTGTTTTCCAGCAGCGTCAGCATCGGCCTGTGCCGTAGCTCCATAAGGTAACAATTGTGCACCGCTCGAACCCATCACACCAGCAAGGTTGCCTTTTGAAAGCGGAGAACACATCAGAAGAGAGGTTGAGAAAGAACCAGCCGACTCACCGACAATCGTAATACGGTTTGGATCACCACCAAAAGCAGCAATATTATCCTTTACCCACTGAATAGCTGCAACCTGATCCAAGAAACCATAATTGCCACTTCCCTTGTAAGGTGATTCAGCAGTAAGTTCTGGATGAGCGAAGAAGCCAAAGATGCCCTCACGATAGTTTGCTGTCACGCCGATCACACCCAGTTGAGCAATAGAAGTACCGTCATAGCGAGGCTCACTGCCACTACCGGCCATCAATCCACCACCATTGAAATAGATCAAAACAGGTAAACCTTCATCAACATAGTTAGCGGCCGTCCAAATATTCAGATAAAGACAGTCTTCACTACGCCCGGAACCACGAAAGTTCATATCACCAAAGATATTAGGCTGCATCGGATCGTCAGCGAATGATTTTGCCTCACGAACACCTTCCCAAGCTTTCACCGGCTGAGGAGCCTTCCAACGTAAATCGCCTACAGGAGCCTCAGCAAACTGGACACCGAGGAATTTCTTCACTCCATTTTCAACAAAACCTTCTACGACACCAGCTTGAGTCTTTACTTGCAGAGTCAATGCCTGCTTCTGCTGCGTACATGCTTGGAAGCCCAGGACAACTACCACAGCCATCAACAAATTAATTCTTTTCTTCATACTTTTAAGATTGACATTATTTTTGGGCATAAAAATAATGAAAATATCTGCAAGTAAATGATGTACAGGCATAAAAAAAAGAAGGAGATCTGTCTCAGACCCCCAATCTTCATTAACCTTAAATCTAATACCATGAAAAACACAATGCAAAGGTAAGTGTTTTATGTTATTCAACATAGTTTTTCAGCAGAAAAACGAAGTTTATTAACAATCTTTAATAGTTTACCCATCAACATTCCGAAAAAACTGAGTATTTCGCTTCAATCGCTCAGTTTTTACACCAGAAAACTCGACAAATGGAATAAAAAACTCGATGAATGATCAAAGATACACCATTCTTGTCGTAAACGTTCCCGTTATTCCACATACAGCACCAATCCTTTCAGGTATTCTCCCTCCGGATGGTAGATATTTACCGGGTGATCGGCCGGTTGAGTCAGTTGATGTAAGATCCGAACTCTCCTTCCACTTTGAACAGCCGCCGTCAACACCGCATTTCGGAAACTAATCTTATCCACTACTTGAGAACATGAGAAAGTAAACAGGATACCGCCCGGCTGAATTTTCTCGAAAGCCTTTGCATTTAACTTGGTATAGCCACGAAGTGCATTGCGAATAGCCGCTTTATGCTTGGCAAATGCAGGAGGATCAAGAATGATCAAATCGTAAGGAGTATCCATCTGATTCAAAAAATCAAATGCATCGGCAACAAAAGCCTGATGGTTGGGACAATTCGGGAAGTTTAAGGTAACATTCCGATCCGTCAATTCGATTGCTTTAGCCGAACTGTCGACAGAGTGAACGACCTTAGCACCTCCACGCAACGCATAGAAAGAAAAACCACCTGTATAACAGAACATGTTCAGCACGTTTTTATCTTTTGCGTATCGTTCCACCAAAGCACGGTTCTCACGTTGATCGACAAAGAATCCCGTCTTCTGTCCTTTCATCCAATCGACATAGAACTTCAAACCATTCTCCATGGCGATATTCTCGTCGGTTCCGCCCTTGAGAAACTCATTGACGGTGGTCATCCGCTCTTGTGCAGAAAGCGTTGCTTCCGACTTATAATATATATGCTTCAAGTCCTCTCCCATCACCTCGCTCAAAGCCTCTGCAATCTCCATCCGATGAATATGCATGCCCGAAGTATGAACTTGCATCACAGCCGTTTGACCATAGACATCAATAATCAATCCAGGCAAGTTATCTCCCTCACCATACACCAAACGGTAAGCATTATTGATTGGATTTCCGGCCAAGCCCAATGTCAAACGCATCTGATAGGCAGCACTTAGTCGTTGTTTCCAGAAGTCTATATCAATCGATTGCTGCTCGAAACTCAATATCCGAACCGTGATACTTCCTTTTTGGTAATAGCCTATGCCCAAGAATTGGTTTTTACTGGAGTATACTTCAGCATACTCACCCTCCTCAAGCTTATCCATCTTCATGATAGCCCCTGAGAACACCCACGGATGGAAACGTAATAACGATTCCTCTTTACCAGGCTTTAGTATAACTTTTTTGTATGTCATTGATCTTGTTTTTCTTCCTTAACTTCTTCAGGTACCACAACCAACTCGTAGTCACCTGTCTTTTCCAACTCACTCAACAGTTTATATATTTTCAGGCAAGCCCACGCATCCGTTGCGGCATACAACATTTGACTCTCCGACAATTCCTCGGCGTTCCAGTTGGTAAGACGTTGAGATTTAGAGATCTTTTGTCCGAATAAATTTGCATAGATTTTCTGAAGGCTCAGGTCTTGTATGCCAAAATTTCGAACATAATGTTGAAGGTCGATATAGTTACCAGACTCAACATCCATTCCATCTTTCAACCGGTGAAACATCATGAAGTCATCCTTCAGCGATAACCCTATTTTCAGAATGTCATTTTTCAGGAATTCCACCAGGACTTTAGGCATACCAATTTTGTTCAAACGGAATAAGAAACAAGTATCCTCAGAAGAGATTTGCAACAATGAGATATCATACGATTTTCCTGCCCGAAAAGAAGGTCGTGTCTCGGTATCAATACCAAGTATTGCCTGCCGGTTAAGGTACGACAGAGCCTTATAGACATCAGGAATATGGTCAACGACTACGATTTGTCCGTTGAACAACACCCGTTCCATGGCAGCGACCTCGCCTTTAGTCAATTTGTTCTTTATAATCTTTGTCATAAGATTTCCTCGTTCTCATCTGTTTTGTTGAGAGGTTCATCATCCGCATCATGATGATTGTATTTCGCATCATGCAATGCTCGCATCGTATTCACTAAACGTTGGCCCCAGTATTCCTCAAAGTGTTCTTTACAGCGTGCCAACGCGTCGTGCATCGTTACTTGGTTCCCCATACGGAAGACACCAATGAAGTCTTTTACATCTTGATAGATATCTGCAAGATCCTCCGAGATATTTTTTGTAAGAGGTTCTTCACTATAAATCATGTCAGGAACAAACACTTCCAGATAATCATCGTGTGCTCCCATCTTTTGCCGGATCATCCGACGAATATATTCGTAATCATCCTCCGTAACAAGAACTTCAGGTTCATCCAAACCAATAGGTTCACAAGGAGGAAGCAATGATACTTTGACATACAAAAGTGGAAGGATTTTCAAGATTTTATCTACAAAATCCGCTTTACTACAGTCTTTTGCACGTTCAATAAAAGCACAGAACTCGGCTGCTACCGTCACAAACTCGATAGAGTTTTGACTGAACACTACATCACTTGAATTATCCATATCATTATTTTTAAGCGACAAAGGTAAGAAAAAAGTGCCAAAACCCGCTAATAATTCATCTTTTTCAACTACATTTGCATAATTAATTAGGTTGATAGACTATGGCAAAGAAAAAATCAGATAAAACAAATAGAAACAACTCAAAACAATATAAAGACGACTCCAAGACATCTATTCGGTCTTATTTCAATGGTGAGGCGATACATTTTTCCATCGGACTGATCTTTTTGATTTTGGCCGTATACCTCCTCTTGGTGTTTACTTCGTTCTTTTTTACAGGAGCAGCCGATCAGAGCATTGTAGAAAATGCGACTGGAGAACTGGTTGAGACCGCCACTCAAGTACAAAACTACGGAGCATTGGGCGGGGCACACGTATCACACTTCTTCATCAACAACAGTTTCGGAATTGCGTCGTACTTCATTATCATCTTTCTTGCCGTTGCCGGCTTGAAATTGATGGGTGCCTATAAGTTCCGCCTCTGGAAGTGGTTCCTATATTGTGCTGTCATGCTGATATGGTTCTCCGTAGCACTCGATTTCTTCTTGGCAAAGCCTATGGCAAACAGTTTCTTCTATCCGGGAGGCATGCATGGACATAATATTAATCAATGGTTGAGTGCCGCCATTGGGAAACCTGGTGTGATGCTGGTATTGTTAGTCGTAGCCATCCTGTTCCTCATTTGCATCAGTAACGAAACAATCATCATACTCCGGAAGATTTTACATCCAACCTTCAAGAAGACTAAAAAGGATGACGTCATTACTCCTGAGACGACGGAGAATACGATTGTCTTTGAAGATCCAGAACCAGCCAAGACAATTACATTCGATGATATAGAAACGAAAGAAGAAAAGAAAGATGATGTAGAAATACTTCAACCTGAAGTCGTCAACATCCCTGAAAAAGAAGAAATTAAACCTGAAGTCGTGGAGCAGAATGAGCCCGATTTTGTGGTAACGAACAAGACGCCGAAAGAAGATCAGTACAGAGGGAAGTTGACTGAGCCGTATAATCCAAGGTTGGATTTGGAAAACTATCATTTCCCGACCCTCGACTTGTTAAATCCGTACGAGGACAACCGGCCCGACATTGACATGAACGAACAAAATGCTAACAAGAATCGTATCATTGAAGTTTTACGCAGTTTTGGCATCGAAATAAATTCGATCAAGGCCACTGTCGGCCCTACCATTACGCTCTACGAGATTACTCCTGCCGAAGGTGTCCGTATTTCAAAGATACGTAATTTGGAAGATGATATCGCACTGAACCTTGCTGCACTTGGAATTCGTATCATTGCTCCGATACCCGGTAAAGGAACGATCGGTATCGAAGTACCAAATGCACGTCCTCAGATCGTACCGATGCGATCAATCTTAGCATCCAAGAAGTTTCAAGAAACAAATATGGAACTGCCTCTGGCTTTGGGTAAGACCATTACCAACGAAGTGTTCATGGTCGACTTGGCCAAAGCACCACATATGCTTGTTGCCGGTGCGACGGGTATGGGTAAATCGGTTGGATTGAACGCCATCGTTACCTCACTTCTTTACAAGAAACATCCGGCAGAACTCAAGTTTGTCATCATCGACCCGAAAAAGGTGGAATTCTCGATCTATTCCCCTATTGAAAATCATTACCTCGCCAAGTTACCCGACTCTCAAGAAGCGATTATTACGGACGTTAGTCAGGTGGTAAACACGCTGAACTCGCTCTGTAAGGAAATGGATACGCGTTATGACCTTCTGAAGAAAGCAGGATGCCGTAACATCAAAGAATACAATGCTAAGTTTATCCAACGTGAGTTGAATCCTGAAAACGGACATCACTTCATGCCGTACATTGTTGTCATTATTGATGAGTTTGGTGACTTGATCATGACTGCCAATAAAGAAGTGGAATTACCGATTTGTCGTATTGCACAATTGGCACGTGCCGTCGGTATTCATGCGATTATAGCGACACAACGTCCTACTACCAATATTATCACCGGTACCATCAAAGCAAACTTCCCGGCTCGAATCGCTTTCCGCGTTGCTGCGATGATCGACTCACGTACGATCCTCGACCGTTCGGGTGCACAACAACTGATTGGTAAGGGCGATATGTTGTATCTACAAGGGAATGACCCAGTCCGTGTGCAATGTGCCTTCGTCGATACGCCTGAAGTAGAACGTATCGTCAACCATATCAGTCATCAACAAGGCTATCCTACCGCATTTATCTTGCCAGAATGTGATACCGCCGAAGAACAAGGCCAAGCAGGTGATGTAGACATGAACCGTCTGGATCCTTTGTTTGAAGAAGCAGCACGTTTGATCATTAGCAATAATCAAGGTTCAACGTCACTTATTCAACGTAAGTTTGCTATTGGCTATAACCGTGCAGGACGTATCATGGATCAGCTCGAGGCAGCCGGCATTGTCGGACCGACACAAGGAAGTAAGGCACGCGAAGTTCTATGCTTGGACGAGAACGATTTACAAATGCGATTAAGTAATTTAAATCAACGCTAAATTAGAAATGAAAAGAATTTTGCTATTTGTTGCATTGACAATATGCTGTGCTACGACCATTTATGCACAACAAAATGCTAAAGCCAAAGAAATCATGGATAAGGCGGCAACAACCGTCAAACAATCAGGAGGAATCAGTGCTGTTTTTTCAGGTACCCAAAATGGAAAAATCCAACTGAAAGGTGAAAAATTCCATCTGGTCAGCAGTGGTATTGAAAGTTGGTTCGATGGAAAAACGCAATGGAGTTATGTAGAAGAAAACGAGGAGGTAAACATCAGCAATCCTGATCCGGAAGATCTTCAGAATATTAATCCTTATTCTCTCCTTTCCTTTTATGAAAAAGGATACCACTATCGCTATGGTGGGACTAAAACTCGCAAAGGAATATCAGGATATGAAATCGTACTGACACCTCAGATACCTGGAAACATTCAGGTTCTTACACTTTTTATCTCGAAAGCCTATCTTCCTCTCTACCTAAAAATAGAGAGTAAGAACCAGGAACCACAAGAGATCAGCATCGAATCCTATCAGTTACATCAGTCATTTACCGATGACTACTTTAAATTCGATGCAAAGAAATACCCTCATGCCGAAATAATTGATTTAAGATAAACAACAAGAATATGGATACAGAAAGAATCAAATGTCTGATCATTGGATCAGGACCGGCTGGCTATACAGCCGCCATCTATGCCGGACGAGCAAATATATCTCCCGTCGTTTACGAAGGTCTGGAACCGGGCGGGCAACTGACCACAACTACTGAAGTAGAAAACTTCCCTGGTTATCCGGAAGGTGTGGATGGAACACAATTGATGGATGACTTGCGTAAACAGGCCGAACGGTTTGGTGCTGATATCCGTGCAGGATTGATTACGAAAGCCGAACTCGACCGGACCCCACTCCGTTTTACAACCGATGAAGGTCAGGTTATCGAAGCAGATACGGTCATTATCTCTACCGGTGCTTCCGCCAAATATTTAGGATTAGCGGATGAAAAGAAATATGCCGGAGAGGGTGTGAGTGCTTGTGCTACCTGTGATGGATTTTTCTATCGTAAAAAGGTTGTTGCAGTCGTAGGTGGCGGAGATACGGCTTGCGAAGATGCCATTTATTTAGCAGGATTGGCAAAAAAAGTCTATATGCTTGTAAGAAAACCATATCTTCGTGCGTCTAAGATTATGCAAGAAAGAGCCATGAATCATCCGAACATCGAAATTTTGTTCGAGCACAATGCAGTCGGACTGTATGGCGAGAACGGTGTGGAAGGTGTTCACTTGGTAAAACGTAAAGGAGAAGCAGATGAGACGTATTACGACCTGCCAATTGACGGTTTTTTCTTGGCGATTGGTCATAAGCCAAACTCTGATATCTTCAAACCTTATCTGGAAACAGACGAGGTAGGTTATATCATGACTGAAAACGGTACTCCACGTACGAAGATTCCTGGAGTTTTCGTTGCAGGAGACGTGGCCGACCCACATTATAGACAAGCCATTACCGCTGCCGGAAGTGGCTGTAAGGCAGCCATCGAGGCTGAACGTTATTTATCAACTCATGAATTGATCTAAAAACAAAAGTATATGAGAAAATTAATTAAAAAAGTAATGATGACTGCTATTCTGTTGTGCAGTGCTTCAAGCATATCGGCACAACAAATGCAGATGCCACCTGTTCCGGTTGACCCCAACGTACGTATAGGTAAACTGGAAAACGGATTGACTTATTATATCCGTCATAATGAATTGCCTCAACATCAGGCCGATTACTATATCGCACAAAAGGTGGGCTCTATCCTTGAAGAAGAGAACCAACGTGGTTTGGCACATTTCCTGGAACATATGTGCTTCAATGGAACAGACCATTTCCCTGGAAAAGGAATTATCAATTACCTCGAGACCATCGGTGTGAAATTCGGTGAGAACCTGAACGCGTACACAAGTATTGATGAAACTGTTTACAATATCTCCAACGTTCCGACAACCCGTGAAGGCATCGCCGACTCTTGTTTGTTAATCTTACGGGATTGGGCTGACGGTTTAACACTCGACCCCAAAGAGATTGATAATGAACGCGGTGTAATCCATGAGGAATGGCGTACTCGACAGAGTGCTATGATGAGAATGTACGAAACCGTACTTCCAGAGATTTATCCGAACAGCAAGTACGGCCATCGTCTTCCGATCGGTTTGATGTCGGTTGTGGATAATTTCCCACACCAGGCTCTACGCGACTATTATGAGAAATGGTATCGCCCCGATCAACAAGGCATTATCGTTGTAGGTGATATTGACGTCGACCAGATAGAAGCTAAAATTAAGAAGACCTTCTCAGACATCAAGATGCCAGAGAATCCAGCTGTACGTGAGTATTTCCCTGTTCCCGACACAAACGAACCCATCATAAGCATTGGCAAGGATAAGGAACAACAGATTTCTCAAATTATGGTCATGTTCAAACACGATGCCCCTACACGTGATGAAAAGAATAATATGGGTTATTTGTTGGTTGAATACATGAAAAGCATGGTTTCGACCATGTTGAACGACCGTTTGTATGAACTGACACAAAAAGCCGAGCCTCCTTATCTGGGAGCAAGCAGTGGTGATGATGACTATATCGTTTCGAAAACAAAACAGGCATTCAACATCATGTCGGCTTGTAAGGATGATGGTATAGATACAGCATTGGCAACCATGATGCGAGAAGTTAAGCGTATGAAAGACTTCGGCTTTACCGCATCAGAGTATGCCCGCGCAAAAGCAAACTATCTCAAGAATTTGGAAAAGGCATACAACGAGCGTGAAAAGACACAAACAGCCAACTATGTAAATGAATATGTTCGCCACTTCCTCGATAACGAACCGATTCCAGGTATTGAAAACGAATATAACATTATGAACCAAATTGCACCGAATATCCCTGTCGAGGCAATCAATCAACTGATTCCGATGTTAGTTGACGACAAGAATTTGGTCATTGCTCTGTTCATGCCTGAGAAAGAAGGCATCGTTTATCCGACGAAAGAACATATCCTCTCAGTTGTCAATGCTGTGAAAGCTGAAAAGATAACTGCTTACGAAGATAAGGTTTCTAACGAACCGCTGATGAAGGAAACACCAAAGGGTGGAAAGGTTGTAAAGACCGAAGATGGTAAGTTCGGTTCGAAGATCTTAACTCTTTCGAATGGTGTTCGAGTGATCGTGAAGACTACAGACTTCAAGGCTGACGAAATATCAATGAAGGCATTCAGTCCTGGTGGATCAAACTTATATTCTGATAAGGAAATCATCAATATCGACCAGATCAACAGCCTTGTATCGCTCGGTGGTATCGGTAACTTCAGTGCTGTCGACCTCGATAAGGTATTGGCTGGAAAGAATGCCAGTGTCAATGCAAGTGTTAATGGTTTGACAGAACAACTGAATGGTCGTTGTACTCCGAAAGACTTCGAGACCATGATGCAACTCACATACCTCACCTTCACGGCTCCACGTATGGATCAAGAGGCATTCGAATCATACAAGAACCGTATGAAAACTCAACTGAAGAATATGGAAGGTATGCCACAAAAGGCATTCTCTGATACAATTCAAGTTGCTCTTTACAACCATCACCCACGTGTATTGAATCTGACCCCAGAAATGGTTGATCAGATTAATTATAATAAGGTGATGGAGATGTACAAGGACCGTTTCAAAGATGCCAGTGACTTTACTTTCATGTTTGTCGGTAACATTAATTTGGATGAGATGAAGCCTTTGATTGAGACTTATCTCGGTGGTCTGCCATCCATCAATCGAAAAGAGAACTACCGCGACGTAAACTTGAATATCCGCAAGGGTAACTATCGCAATGTCTTCCACCGTGATCAAGAAACACCGAAGGCAACCGTCATTATTGTTGCTTCCGGAGAATGTAAGTATACGCTGGAAAACGAAGTGAAGATGTACATGCTTTCATCATTGTTGGATCAATCCTATCTTGAGAGCGTTCGCGAGAAGGAAGGTGCTTCCTATGGTGTATCTGTTATGGGACAAATTAGTAAGTACCCGGAACCTAAAGAAGATGGAATCCTTCAGATCTACTTCGACACCGATCCAAACAAACGGGCAGAGATGACAAAGATCGTCCTGGACGAGTTGGATAACTTCGTTAAGAATGGTGCTTCTGAAGAGAATCTTGCGAAAGCCAAAGAGTTCTTACACAAAGAGTTCAAAGCAAATCAAAAGCAAAACAGTTATTGGATGAATCAATTGAACGAATTCTACTGGTATAAGGTCGATATGAACACAGACTACGAAAAGATTGTCGATTCAATTACCATGAAGGATGTTCAGGAATTCGCCAAGGCACTGTTTAAACAAGGCAACCGCATTGAAGTCAGCATGACAACAGGCGATGCAAACTAATAAAAAAACTATGCTATTATCAGTCATTCGAAAGAATAAAAGTCTTGAAGCTAAACGGAATCCTGCTTTCGACACGAACCGTTTTGCTAAATTCATGATTTATTTTATGGTAGCATATTGGGCAGCAATACTCCTTTTGTTAGGAGTATTGCTGCCTCCTCTTTTTGAGGAGGTTTCGCCTGCCATGGAACCATATCATATCATGAATCAAGGTTTGATTTATATTTTGCTAGCCGACTTCCTCCTCCGAACGATGGCTCAGCCAGCCATTTCAAACGAGGTAAAACCTTATTTGCTCCTTCCTATAAAGAAGAAGAAACTGATCAGTACATTCCTATTGCAACATGGTATCAGTAGCTACAACTTCTTTTGGTTCTTCATGTTCGTTCCATTTGCATTTATCACCATCATCAAGTTCTATGGATTTGGTGGAATGTTCCTATATTTATTAGGAATCTGGTTGTTGATGGTGATGAATACCTATTGGTTTTCTCTTTGTAAGATGTTATTCAACGAACATCCTCTATGGATCTTGTTACCGATACTATTCTACTTAGGATTGGGTGCAGCTGAATTTTTATTAAAGTCCCACCCGATCAGTATCTTCACCATGAACTTTGCTGAAGGATACATCCAAGGCAATATCCTAACTTTCATTTTAACGATTGCTGCTATTCTTCTTTTATTCTGGATTAATTATGTGGTACAGAAAAAAATCCTTTACGATGAAATCAGTAAAGTAAAGGATACGAAGATAAAGCATGTGTCAGAGTACAAGTTCCTCGACCGATACGGTTTGGTAGGAGAATACATGCGTCTTGAGTTGAAGTTAGTTCTGAGAAATAAAACAGCCAAGACACAATTCTTTATGGGATTCTTCATCATGATCGCATTCTCATGCGCTCTTGCTTTCACAGATGTATATGATGGTGAGGCAATGCAAGCATTTCTTTTCATCTATAACTTCTGTATTCTAGGATTGATGACTTTAGGCAATACCATGAGCTTTGAGGGAAACTACATCGACGGCCTGATGAGTCGAAAGGAATCGATTTATATTTTACTTAGAGCAAAATATTATATTGCTCTGCTCTTCTTATTGATTCCATTTGCTGTCATGATGCTGCCGGTGACACAAGATAAAGTCAGTATTCTGGCTCCTTTCGCATACATGATGCTCAGTGGTGGATTTATCTTTGCCCTTCTGTTACAGACAGCTGTTTATAACTCGCGTACATTGCCATTGAATGCCAATATCACCAAAGGCAATCGAAGTACCTCCAAGATGCAACAACTCATCTCCGCAGGAGCTTTCGGTCTTCCGATCATGCTGGACACCCTTCTGGCCCTTCCTTTCGGACGAATGGCTGCCTATTGGATTGAGTTCACCATCGGACTGGCCTTTATCATTACACACAGATATTGGATTAAAAACATCTACAAGCGATTGATGAAACGCAAATATAAAAACATGGAAAGCTTCCGTGCAACCCGTTAAACTGAAACAATATGATAACTATCAATAATTTAGTAAAGAGATTTGGTGAGAAAGTTGCCGTTAATATTGATCACTACACCATTCAAAGCGGAGATATGCTGGGCCTCGTCGGAAACAATGGAGCCGGTAAAACCACGTTGTTCCGACTGGCATTGGATTTATTGAAAGCCGATGAAGGAAATGTGATGATTGACGATATAGACGTCAGTAAAAATGAAAACTGGAAAGAGGTTACGGGAGCTTTCATCGATGATGGATTCCTCATCGAATACCTTACTCCGGAAGAGTATTTCACTTTTATTGGGAAAATATGTGGGATCACGAAAGATGAAGTTTCCGAACGTCTGACACGCTTCGAACGACTCATGCACAATGAGATTATGGGGCAAAAGAAACTGATTCGTGATTTCTCGGCCGGCAATAAGCAGAAGATCGGTATTATCGGAGCAATGCTAAACCGTCCGCAAGTCCTTATTCTGGATGAACCATTCAACTTCCTTGATCCTACATCACAATCGGTTATCAAACATGAGCTGAAAGCGTATCATGAAGAGACAAATGCAACAATTCTAATCTCAAGTCATAACCTCACCCATACAGTCGATATATGTCCACGCATCGCACTTTTGGAGGATGGACATATCATCCGCGACATTCAGAACAACGACGGATCAGCAGAGAAAGAGTTAGAAGCATACTTCAATATAGAAGAATAAATGAAACCATATGTGTTTGATTTCTTAGACGACAGGAAGGATGGCTTCTGGCAAGTCATACGATCTGCTCGCTATGCTCTCATACTAAAACTGATAAATGGACATGGTAAAGTACAGCAAACAACCGAATCCCATGTCTGTTTGAACTGTGACACACAGTTTGTCGGTAATTACTGTCCGAACTGCGGTCAAGACAGCAGAACAGAAAAGCTGACCGTCAAACACATCTTTACAAACTTCTTCTCCGGATTTCTGAACGTCGATAACGGATTCCTGAATACTATCCTGTGCTTGTTCTATCGACCAGGATATATGATAAATGATTATCTGAAAGGGAAAAGGGTAAACTATTTCAAACCTTTCCAGACACTCTTTGTCTTAGCAACGTTGTATCTTATTCTCGCTCATTTTCTTGATCCAAATGCTTTTACCCCCCAAACCTCTCAAGCAGACACTAGTGAGATAAATGTAATTGATCATGAAAGAAGCTTTTCTTTAGATGACCAACATTTTCTAAAGAAAACATATCGTGCTGTCAAGGATCTTATAGGTGGAAATAAAGCGTTTGTCCTTCTGGGTATCATTCCTTTCATGACTTTCGGATACTATTATGCTTTTAAAAAGAAAAGTATTCCTGTAAGGCTGAATGGAACAGAGACATTCTTTGCACAGGTGTACTATTCCTGTCAGTTTCTATTAGTATCCCTTATTTCCTTGCTGATCACAAGACAATCTCAAGTATATTCACCCGTTGATTTCAGCTTTAAATTGTTTCTCATCATCCAAATATGGAATAATCATCAATTATATCATATATCATTTATACGGAGTTTCAAACGAACGTTAATAGCAATCATCTATGCATTCTTGTTTGCGATCGCTTTAATCACTTGCTTCGTCTTAATTCTCAGGTTATTCTACAGCATATAATTAACACCCTAAAACAGCTGAAAAAGTTCACATTTCTTTTGCAAAATAAAAAATCTTTCGTAATTTTGCAGCCGATTTAGTCCGTGGAGGTAAGGAAAAGCAGCCTACGAGTATTAGGTTCACCTTGCGGAGAAACCCGTTTAAATAATTAAAAAATGTACGTAATTGTAGAGATTAACGGTCAGCAGTTCAAGGCTGAAGAAGGCAAGAGACTGTTTGTTCATCACATTCAGGATGCTGAAAACGGTGCAACTGTTGAATTTGACAAAGTTTTATTAGTAGACAACGAAGGAACAGTAACTGTTGGAACTCCAACTGTTGACGGTGCGAAAGTAGTTTGTGAAGTTAAATCTTCATTGGTAAAGGGTGACAAGGTCATCGTTTTCAAGAAGAGAAGAAGAAAAGGTTATCGTCGTAAAAACGGTCATCGTCAACAATTTACAGAGTTAACCATTAAACAAGTTATTGCTTAATCATTTAAAATTTTAGAAAAATGGCACATAAAAAAGGTGTAGGTAGTTCTAAGAACGGTCGTGAATCCGCTAGTAAGAGATTAGGCGTTAAGATATATGGTGGTCAGGTTTGTAAAGCTGGTAATATCATCGTTCGTCAAAGAGGTACAGCTTTTAACCCAGGTCAAAACATTGGTATGGGCAAAGACCATACACTTTACGCATTGGTAGATGGTGTAGTTTGTTTCAAGAGAACTCGCGAGGACAAGAGATACGTTTATGTTGTTCCTGCTGAGAAAGAAGAGGCTCCTGCTGTTGAGGCTCAAGCTGAAGCATAACTATTTAATCAATTAGAAACAAAGGTCCTTCCATCTCGAAGGACCTTTTTCTTTTTGTACAAATTACATAAGTTTGACTTTGCCAAGTTACTCTCAATCGGCAGAAAAAAAACATCAATTCTTTTTTCTGCTCTCGTTTTTTAGTAAATTTGCAAACTGATAAAAAAAGATATTCATATGCTTACTCTTAAACAAATCACAGAGAACACGGAGGGTATTATTCGTGGTCTGGAAAAAAAGCATTTCAAAGATGCCCAATCAATTATCGAACAAGTAATTGTACTCAATAACAAACGCAAGGCTTCTCAAACTCAATTGGACAAGAACCTTGCCGAAGTAAATGCTACATCTAAGTCCATCGGCCTGCTGATGCGTGAAGGCAAAAAGGATGATGCCGAAGCTGCAAAGAAGAAAGTAGCCGAGATGAAAGAGACGAACAAGACTTTGCAAGAAGAGATGGATAAAGCACAACAAGAGATGACCGAATTGTTGTACACCATTCCAAATGTTCCTTATGATGAAGTCCCTGAAGGCAAAGATGCAACCGACAATGTGGTGGAAAAGATGGGTGGAATGGAAACTCCACTTCCCGAGAATCCTCTTCCCCACTGGGAACTCGCAAAGAAATATGATATTATCGACTTCGATTTAGGTGTGAAGATTACAGGTGCCGGCTTCCCTGTTTACAAGGGTAAAGGTGCTCGTCTACAACGTGCCTTGATTAATTTCTTCCTTGATGAAGCACGTGCAGCCGGTTATATGGAAATCATGCCTCCAACCGTTGTGAACCAAGCATCGGGCTACGGTACCGGACAGTTGCCGGATAAGGAAGGACAGATGTATCACTGTGAGGTAGATGATTTCTACTTGATTCCTACGGCTGAAGTTCCGGTAACAAACATCTATCGGGATGTGATTCTGGATGAGAAGGATTTGCCTATCAAGAACTGTGCATATACTGAATGTTTCCGTCGTGAGGCTGGCTCGTATGGAAAGGACGTACGTGGACTGAACCGCTTGCATGAATTCTCAAAGGTTGAGATTGTCCGCATCGACAAACCGGAGCATAGCAAACAATCACACCAGGAGATGCTGGATTACGTAGAAGGCCTATTGAAGAAACTGGAATTACCATACCGCATCCTTCGTCTTTGTGGGGGTGACATGAGTTTCACATCTTCTATCTGCTTCGATTTCGAAGTATATTCCGAAGCACAGAAACGCTGGCTGGAGGTTAGTTCTGTTTCTAACTTCGACACCTACCAGGCAAACCGTCTCCACTGTCGTTATCGTCGTACCGAGGATAAGAAGATCGAACTTTGTCACACACTGAACGGTTCTGCTCTTGCATTACCTCGCATCGTGGCTGCCCTACTTGAAAATAATCAAACGCCGGAAGGAATCCGCATTCCGAAAGCATTGGTTCCTTATTGTGGCTTCGATATGATCGACTAATATATTCGTACCATATAATAAGAAAGCAGGCTGCTCGATTGGAACAGCCTGCTTCTTTTATATCGGAAATTACTTCCTTGGCTTGTACGTGAACGTATCCTGAACTTTATTGGTAACAATGTTGTGGATGTTAATTTCCAACTTGCCATTCTTAACCTCACCTTCAATCACTGTCGGGAACAATTCTGGACGCTCTCTCCTATTCTCTCCTCTTCCTTGGAATCCCAAGTCAGGACCACCGCCGACGATGTGAGCCCATTTATGCGATTTATCCGGAGCATCATACCGATAGCAATGTTGATGTGCCGTAATAACCACTTGACATCCTGCTTTATCCAACAGAGGTCCCCACATCTTGGCACAAGTACGTTGCCATGCTGCATAGTCGCGATCGTATCGTGGATCTGTATCAGCCGGAGCAAGGTCACCCGGATTACTTCTTGGACGAGGATCGAACAAAGGAATATGGCAGAAAGCAACCAAGAATGGTGCTGATGCGATCTCTTTCTGTGCCAAAGCATCACGTAACCAATCTGTTTGTGCGCGACGATATGATTCACTTTGGAACAAACCGGCAAAGAGCGGGTTGGTATCCAACTTATCCTCAGCTGTATCAAGTCCAATCATTGCAATATCACCCATACGAACTGCAAAGTTACGACCTAAGTCCCAATCACGCGACTGACGTTCCTCCGGTTGACGATACATCCACACTCTTTCCAAGTGACGATTCGCCATACCACGTGAATCGTGGTTTCCTGGGCAGAACAGATAAGGCAATTCGGCAGCATAGTCGGTACGAGGAATCTCCGGTTTCAGGAAGATACGCATCTGAGCCTCGATGGTTTCCTCCACATTACTTGCATCCCCATTCCAAATAACGCATGAAGGAGCAAGATGAGCAATCTTTTCGATACACCGGCTGAACGGTTCCCACCGAACATGCGTATCGTTGATCACACAGAAGTGAGGATTTGCCTTCGATCCGGCAGTCGTAAAATGATAGATACGTTCATCCATTTCTGTTCCAAGGATCTTCATGTCGTATCCACCCTTATATTGTATGCGGTCGGCACCTATCTGATAGTAATAAGTTGTAGCAGGTTTCAAGCCCGTAAGGCGAACTTGAATCACCTTATCACTGATATCCGTCGTACGATATCCACCACACTTCACCTTTTGTCCATCACTTAGGTCGGGTTTCTCACCATAAATAACAAAACCATTTGCCATTTCACTGACGGCAAAAGCGATGCCCATCGATGTTTCAGCATAGTTCTGCAACATCGGAGCAGAGGTGATGAGATAGTCTTCTTTGTTTGATACTGATGCAGTTGAATTAGCCTTCGGCGCCATCACGTTCGCAGCATTCGAAACACTGCTAACACCGGTGGCAGCAACCAACATGGCTGTACCTTTAATAAATTCTCTACGTTTCATTTTTCTCATGTATTAAATTTTATGTTATATTGTATATTTTATTTTTCTCCACCGAAAACCTTCCTAACAGCCTCCAAGTATCCATAGCCATAGATGTTATCAGGCTGCAGATAACTTGTTTCTGTCCATTCGTTCCAGCTATTAATTGTGATAAGCTGTACTTGTTTGGGATGTTTGTCCACATAGTCACGTGCCATACGAAGGGCTTTCTCAAAATTCTCAGGTGTATTGTTCTTTACAACCGGACTGACACGAATACGGGGACTATTATCCCATCCGATACTTATATGCGGATAATAAGGGATGGAGAAAGTGGAGTCGATATGTTCCCACTCTTTTCTCGCCTGTTCCATCAAATCAATATAATCTTGATTCACATTTAGGAAATGAGCGAACTGATAATGAGAGGAACTGGTAAATCCAAGTTTATTCACGAAGGCATTCTCCGGCTTCTCCGATTTGCCGGCATCGAAGCCACTATAGTTCAGGTTTGGTGCCCACATCGTAAACTGCAGTTCCAACCCTGGGAACCCTGCTCGCTTTACTTCTTGTTTGAACCACTTCACAGCATCTGCAGCCTGTTCGATACCTCCTAATCCTTTGATGAAATTTGCTACATCATAGATCATGAATACCGGTCGACCTTCAATCTTATAGTATTCAGGCTGTTTAAAGAACAGCTCTATGTTCCGTCTACAAATCTTCTCAAACTCATCACGATCGATGCTACCCTGCCATATCACGTTCTGTTCCGGTAACTGAGAGATACGTGTATCCCAAGTATTCACCACATCATGGTTAGCCCACATCAAGTAAAACTTCATCTTCGAACGGTTCTTTGCTTTCAGGAACCCGTTCGTCAACGTCGTTTCCATGAAAGGTCTCCCATCAAACCAATACCAGTCGAAGATAAAAACATTGATTCCATGACGTACAGCTTGGTCAATCTCCATCTCCATGACCGAAGGATCCGCCTCATTAATAAATCCCCAAAGAGGTTTTCGGTTCCAATAATGGCCGGGGTTCCGTTGTTGCATCGTCATAACAGTCTCCCACTCGCCGAAACCCATTGGCCAGAAAGGTCGAAGCCGAGGATCATCCGATGCGTAAGCAGGGTAAAGATATGCAGCAACGTCGTAATGTTGACGAGACTGAGCATGAACGATAGTCCGCCCAGATAGAATAAGCAATATGGCTAAAACAATCAGAGCACGAACGGATGATTTCATAAAACACCTCTCTTTTTAATGACCATTAGCAAAGATAATAAAAAAGAAACATCAAACAAAGGTTAAAAAAGGTTTTTATCAGAATAAATAGATGTCATGACTATTAGACTTTAAGCGATGTAAGTTTAGTATTATAAGTAAAAAGTCATATCTTTGTGAAAAATCAAAGATTCTAAAATCAAATTATAAAAATCTTCATCAAGAAATATTTTGTATTGCTTAGATTCATATGACAAAGAAAAAGATTATCATTATTGACGGAGGACCACGTAAGACCTTTAACACAGCCTCCATGCTAAAGAAGTTTGCCGAAGGTGCCAACTCTGTCAGCGACTCGATTGAAGTAAAGACTTACCGTCTCTACGACACTCCGTATAAAGGATGTATGTCGTGCATGGCATGTAAGATAAAAGACAAAGCCTCTAACATCTGCAAGTTTAAAGATGCGCTTACACCGATATTGGAAGAGATTGCACAGGCCGATGGCTTGGCCTTGGGCTCGCCCATCTATTTTGGTGAGGTTACTGCACAGATGCGTGCTTTTCTCGAGCGTCTTACATTCCCATGGCTTTCATATAACGACTACAGCCTGACAGCTCCAAAGCGGATGCCTGTCGTGTTGATAGAGACACTAAACGGAACGCGGGAGTTCAATAACAGCAACGGATACGGCTCGATGGAATATTGCTTGAAGGCTGCACTTGGGGAACCGGAACATATTATAGCCTATAACACGTATCAGGTGAAAAATTACGATCGCTACGAGTTGGCAGGCTTCTCGGAAGAGGAAAAACAGAAGTATCGTGACGAACATTGGGAGCAAGATCTTCAGTCCTCATTCGACGCTGGCAGACGAATGGCTGAACACGTAGTCCAAAGTACTGCACGCTGAAAAGGCACTCACAGACACACCCTTTCAAAACTCGATGTTTGACTTCTAAATGTAAGTTTTTGAAGTTAAAAACTCGATAATTGAAGATAAAGAACTCGATGAATGAGCGAAAAAACACGAAGAACAATCACTCTGGGGATTTCACCTGATTGAAATATAAGACAAGGAAAGAATGACCTTCTGTCTTCACGCATATTTTATCAAAAAAGGGCTTAGTTTTTCTAAGCCCTTACTGATTTATGATATTACCCTAAACGATAAACCCTAACTCTTAACTTTTAACCAACTACAGCGACTTGATATCGCCCGATTTCTCAGGCATCAGATAGCGTGTACCCGTGTCCTTACTGATTTGTTCGCGGAATTTCTGGTCGTAACCAGGTGTTGTATAGCGTCCCGGAACAATCTTTCCGTCTTTTGAAGGCTTCATAATCTGATCATTATGCTTGACGACAATCAGACGGAACAATTTATCCCAGCGTTCCATCATCTGCTTGGTATAAGCAGCCGACTTATTTGTAAGGTATGCCGACTTCTCACGAACTGTCAGTCCTTCAACATCTTTCAGGACTTGTTCCTGATCTGCAGCATAGAAATCTTCCAACTCCTTTTGTGCCTCACGCAAGTCGTCAATCATAACGCTATATCTTGGATAGATCATATTCGCTACCAAGTTTGTTATCCAGAAAGCACCATGCTCATTAAACTCGTTACTCGGGTTATTATCTCTACGAAAAGCCTCCGGCACTTCGGTCACGCAACAATAAATTGGAACATAAGCAATCATACTGGCATCATCACAATTAAAATACATGATGCCGCCCACATCATCGGGCAACCAACCACGAAGTTGTGAGACAAGCGTAAATCCTGATTGAGGAGTACCAATGAAACGTTCACGGAAATACTTCTTCCCATCCACTTCCCAGTTCATCGGCAACGGACGGTAAGGTGTGCTCCATGGACCTGCGCTCATATCGGTTGACATATCAAGCGGAGTGCCTTCGAAATGGTCGCGCATATCATTCATGATATCACGAACAGACACCTTTTTATCCGGTTTGATATAAAGTGGAAGATGATCACATACATCAAACTGGCCGTTGATGTAAGGCAGATACTTATCGATCTCCTCGGTATTATAATGGTGGCGGAAGAAACTCCAGACACGTGCATCGGCATAGCGGACCTTTTCAAAATCTATCGGACAGTAGGCTTCACGGAAACTGAAGTCTTTATCTTTTCCATTGAAATATCCTTTCTCACGAGCAAAGGAGATTACATCCTTCGAGTACATACAGTTCTGAGGGTCCTTCAAGGGGAACTGACGGATACGACAAAGGTTGGCATGAGCACTGATACAATCATCAGGAATACGTACAGCCACCCATACAGCACCTTTACGACCGGGGCCTTTGCCCATGATCTCCAATATCCAAGCCTCATTCTTATCGCAAACAGTAATGCTTTCACCTGTACTGTTATAACCAAATTCCTGTAACAAGTCGGTCATGATGACAATCGCTTCACGTGCCGAAGCCGCACGTTCCAGTCCTAAGTGAATCATCGTGTCGTAATCCAAAAGACCTTCAGGATTCTGTAA
>CACZBX010000016.1 GCA_902779535.1 uncultured Bacteroidales bacterium | reverse complement strand
CGAGGGCGTTTGGCGAGTTTAGGAAAACATGCTTTGATTTTTAGCTTTTTTGCGAGCAGCCGGCGAGTTTCTTCTTTGGTTCGGTTTCTTCTTTGCTCGGGCAAAGAAGAAATGAACAAGACTCCGCGCGGGTCACAGACCCGATGTTAATCACCCTGTGGATTGCAAATCCACAGGGACAAATATCAATTTCCGTTATCGTTCTCGGTAACGTTTTCGCTCTTTATTCGCTTAATCTTCCAACCGATGGCCGCAACGATAATAGACATTAACGGACTGATATAATTGAAGACGCAATAAGGCAGATAAGTCCAAGTAGAAACGCCCAAGACGGTTGATTGGGTCATACCGCACGTATTCCAAGGGATCAGCACCGAGGTAACCGTAGCCGCATCCTCGGTTGTACGGCTCAACAGTCGAGACTCGTAACCTTCTTTCCGATAAACCTCCTTAAACATATCTGCATTCAGAATAATTGAAATAAACTGATCGCCTGTTGCTATATTCAAGAATATACCCGTTCCAACAGTCGAAGAAACCAAACTGACACGTGTGCGAACAAATCGAAGGATCACATTGGTGATACTTTCAATCATTCGACTCGCAACCATCACACTTCCGAAGCACATCGAACAGAGAATGAGCCAAATCGTATTCATCATTCCTGCCATACCACTCGTCGAAACCAACTCGTTTAAAGCAACATCTCCGGTTTCAACGGCAGTCGAGCCAAAGAACGTGATTGCCAATCCTTTTAACATCACCAAAGCATCCGACAAGCCCTCTGTCTTTCCCGCTACTTCGCGTAAAATCTCAGGTTGTAGAATCAAAGCCATTATGCCTGCTAATAACGATGAGATAAACAAGGTAATGAGCGAAGGCACTTTCTTCGCAATCAACACGCCCGTCACGATAGGAACGAGCAAAGTCCACAGGGAGATATTAAACGTATTCGACAGTCCGTCGGTATATTGTGAGATTTGCAAAGCCGAATTACTTTCTAAGCCTAAACCGGCAAAGAAAAAGACCACCAAAGCTATCGTCATGGAAGGGATGGTGGTATAAAACATATAGCGGATATGCACAAACAAGTCTGTATTTGTTGACGACGAAGCCAGAATAGTCGTATCACTCAAAGGCGACATCTTATCGCCAAAGTATGCACCCGAGATAATGGCTCCCGCAACCCAAGCTTCAGAGATGCCCAAAGCATGGGCAATGCCCAAAAGGGCGACGCCGATAGTCGCAATCGTTGTCCATGAACTTCCTGAAACCAATGAAACTAACGCACAGATGATGCATGCAGAGATTAAAAACAGCTGGGGAGACATAATCTGAACGCCATAATAAATCAATGTTGGAACAACTCCACTAATCATCCACGAACCCGAGATCATACCGACCGTCAACAAGATATATAAGGTGACCGAAACGCCGCCGACAGTCTTCATGATTTGATCTTCGAACCGTTTCCAAGGAGTATTATACCCCCACATCGAGATGCATACACAAACGCCACACGATATCAGCAAGGCAATCTGACTGGCTCCGCTCAAGGCGTCTTCACCAAAGATAGAAATGATAACGGAAAGCAAAGCGATCAGCACAACCAATGGGATGGCTGCGATCAACGGATGAGGGATTCGGTCTGACATGTGGGTAAATTTAATTGAAGCAAACAAATGTTTGAACGATTCTATCTATACAATTTTGAATGCAAAAATACATAATTTTCCAATTTACCCCTACATATTTCGAAGATTATTCATTAAGCAATGCAAATTCTTGCATATACTTTCATTAAAGAAACAAAATATAGATGATAAAAAATCCCGAATGCCATCTTGCACTCGGGATTCCTTATGAAACAATAAAGGTGTCAATCGTAATCTTCACTTACGTCCACCTTCTCTTTTAAAGCCTCAACATCCTTGTTGATTTTATCAATCACATCATCCTTGACATCTGCAGCCTTATCCTTGGCTTTTTCAATAAATTCGCAAACATCGTCTTGCAAATCCTCAAGCTTACGCTTCATATCTCTTCTCCATCTACGACCTTTTCTTGTCATGGAGAGCACACCTAAGGCACCACCAACCATGGTTCCCAGTGCCATACCTAAAAGAAAATTACCTTTACTCATCTTTATACGATTTATTGATTAAACTTCGTAGGTGTAAAAGTATGAAATCTTCTAATGATTTCCAATAAATAATAAACGAATTGAGACTATTTAATTATTTTTTGTGTATATTCGCCTTATAATAAAATCAACGATTATGAAATTATTGAATTATGGCTTAACCCGTAGCATTTGCGCACTGATTGTAGGCATTTTGCTAATTGTTTTTCCGACCGACGTTCCCAAGTATTTGGTAATGGCCATCGGATGCTTGTTCATCATTCCCGGACTCATTTTCCTTTTTGTTGAACACGCTAAGAAAAAGAAGTCGCCTTGGGGAACCACGGTATCAAGTATCGGAAGTATATTATTCGGCTTCTGGCTGATACTGATGCCTAACTTCTTTTTACGTATCTTTATTTACGTATTGGGAGCCATCTTAGTTTTGGCAGGCGTACATCAGATTTCACGATTCACCATGCTGCGGGATTATGTCAAAGTTTCCGCAGGCTACTACGTCTTCCCGGCTTTAATCTTATTGGCTGGACTGGTTGTCTTGGCCAACCCGTTTAAGACAACACAGATTGCCAACATCATCCTTGGTGTCAGTGCCATCATCTACGCAATTGTCGAGATAATACGCATCATCAAGTTCCATAAAGTGATCGAGAAGATGGAACAATCTGTCATAGATGTTGAGGTACAGGAAGTAGTAGAAGAACTGCCTGCTCCGACCGACGAAGTTGAGGAGATTATAACCGACGAAGAAACAGAAAAAGAAAACAAACAAGAATAAGAAAATGAAACAGAAAATTATTGCAATCGCTATTTTAGTGTTGATAGCCATTGCGGGGTATATCGCGTTCTGCAGAACACCAAGCGGACCAAAAGAATTGAATTCCTGGTCTTCAGGCAATGATGTACAAGTAAACAAGGATATAGAAGTAAATGCCAACGAAAGTTGGAAAGCCAAGGGCGATTACAAATACTTCGAGTTAAAAGGACAAGCTTTCTTGGAAAAAGATGCCGAAGCATCCCTCACCTTCCATCAAGGATATGAGGTGTTGTTCCACAACGGCATGATCGACGGTTCAAGAAAAACTGGCAGTCTGTCGAATGTACGTAACCTCTACCGCTCACTGGCCGACGATAACGAGTGGTTCGACTTTGCCATTGCCGTACGAGGCAAAAATATTGAGATCAGCATCAAGGGAACAGACGTGGTTTGCTATACCGAACCGGAAAAACCATACCGCATCGAAGAGCATAAGAACCAAGTTCTCAGCCACGGACCGATCACGCTGAACGGAAAGAAGGGAAAAGCCATGTTCCGCAACATGGTTATCGAATCATTCGACAAGAATGCGGTGAACCCGAACGACACAATGCCGGCTATCGACGAACAGAACGACGATATTATCCGTCTGCAACAGCAGAACTTCCCGGTAATCGACTATCATGTACACCTCAAGGGCGGTTTGACGAAAGAGCAGGCGCATGCCATGTCGATGAACTATGGCATCAACTACGGTGTAGCACCGAATGCAGGCGAAGGTGGTGTCGGACGTATGCTGGCAAACGATGAAGAAGTTTACGAGTATTATAAAGAGGTGAAACCGTTGCCATTCCTCTGCGGCGTACAAGGCGAAGGCAGACGCTGGTCAACACAGTTCTCGCAAGAAGCTTTAGGCATCTTCGACTATCTCTTTACCGATGCCATGACGATTGTCGATCATAAAGGCCGCATCTCACGCATCTACCGACCGGAAGAAGTATTCCTGGATGGCACAACCAGTGATAAATACATGGACTTGATCGTTGATCAGACAATTAAGATCCTCACAAACGAACCGGCTGATATCTATGCCAACCCGACATTTATCCCACAAATTATGAACGATGAATATGATAAGTTGTGGACAGATGAACGCGTTGATAAAATATTGGACGTTCTGGAGAAGTATCAAATTGCCCTGGAAATCAATCCGAGATACAAGATTCCAAGCTACGACATCGTGAAGAAGGCAAAAGCTCGTGGCATCAAGTTTACATTTGGTACGAACAACGTAGATGCCAACTTCGGCAGACTGGAATATGCTATTGGTGCAATCAAGGAATGTGGAATTACAAAAGACGATATCTGGTTCCCGTCAATGAGCGTACGACGCTCTCGCCCGGTTATCGACTATAATCACTTTGGTAATAAGAAATAAGATGAAGAAATGGTTTTTATCCCTTATCGGACTGCTGGGTATCAGCCTTAGTTCCTGCAGCCAGACGTCCTTCAAATCAGTAGATGTCGATGAGTTTAAGAAAGTCATCACACAAGAGAACGTACAATTACTCGACGTGCGAACCGAACAGGAATTCAATGAAGGACATATTGCCAATGCCCTGAACGTAGATGTCAAGCAAGACAACTTCATGGAGCAGGCAAAAGAAGTATTGAATTCAGAGAAAGTCATTGCCGTCTATTGCAGAAGTGGCAGAAGAAGTGCCGATGCGGCTGCTCGCTTGTCGAAAGAAGGATTCCAGGTCATCGACTTGAAAGGCGGTATCATCGCATGGACCAAGAAGTTCGGTGATACAGAGTTGGAAAAAAGGTGAGCAAACGAATTGCAGTATTCATCATAAACGAGAAAGGAGAGCCGTTAAGGACTCTCCTTTTTTAAGGTAATAATTCTATAAAACATTACAGAGTTCACTCTCGCTTGAGGAACTCTGTAATTACAACACAAAAACTAAACTAGACTTAACTAAACTATTCTATTATTCTAAATCGAAAAAGATTTAGGAAATCACTGTGCTTCACAGCAGCATGATTTCATTTGCAAATATACAATCCTTTTTCAAACAAACAAAATATTTAGAAGAAATTTATCACATAAAATGTATTTTTTTTGAAGTTTGTCAAAACAATAAGTTGACAAGAAGTTATGAAAAGACCTAAAAGGATGATAATTAGTAAAGAAATAAGAATCCTTTTTATTCCTTACATATTAATACCATTTCCGTTAATAATTGATACTTTAGAAAGAAATTATTAAAAAATTTCTTCAATTTCTTTTGTTTTATTGATTAACTCTTTATATTTGCATCGTAATAATAAAGCACAATGAACGTATCATTCGTAAATAATAATTGGTGGCGCCGCTTACTACTCCAACAGTCGTAAGAGGATCAGCCATTGCATACATATTAAGAGATATTCAAGCACAAAGGGTCTGTCGAACTTACGACAGACCCTTTTTTTTATGAATAAAATTAAAAACATAGATAGATGAAAACGTATTTAGTTGACCAAGATGGTTATTATGGTGAGTTTGGAGGAGCTTACGTTCCGGAAATCCTTCACCGTTGTGTAGAGGACTTGAAGGAAAATTACTTGAAGGTTCTGGAGAGTGACGACTTTAAACAGGAGTTTCAACAATTACTAAAAGACTATGTAGGGAGGCCCTCCCCACTCTATCTGGCCCAAAGACTTAGCAAAAGGTATGGTTGCAAGATTTATCTGAAAAGAGAGGACCTAAATCATACAGGAGCCCACAAAATCAACAATGCCATCGGACAAGTATTGCTGGCGCGGCGGATGGGAAAAACGCATATCATTGCCGAGACAGGAGCCGGACAGCACGGAGTGGCCACTGCCACGGTGTGCGCACTGATGAACATGCCTTGTACGGTGTTCATGGGTAAGACTGATGTCGAGCGCCAACGAGTTAACGTGGAAAAGATGAAGATGCTCGGTGCAAAAGTGGAGCCGGTCACCTCGGGAAACATGACATTGAAGGATGCCACCAACGAAGCAATCCGTTATTGGGTGTCACATCCTGAAGATACATACTACGTCATTGGATCAACAGTCGGGCCTCATCCTTATCCCGACATGGTTGCTCGCCTACAATCGGTGATAAGCCAGGAAATCAAGGCGCAGTTGCTTAAACAGGAAGGACGTGACTATCCCGATTATCTGATGGCTTGTGTCGGAGGTGGCAGCAATGCAGCCGGTACAATCTACCATTACATCGATGATGAGCGCGTACAGATTGTGCTTAGCGAAGCCGGAGGCAAAGGAATCGAAACTGGTTTGTCGGCCGCGACCATCCAATTGGGAAAGATGGGCATAATCCATGGAGCCAAGACATTGGTTATCCAAAATGAAGACGGTCAGATCGAAGAGCCCTACTCGATATCTGCTGGCCTTGACTATCCAGGCATCGGACCGATGCATGCCAACCTTGCTCAAAAGAAACGTGCACTCGTCATGGCCATCAACGATGATGAAGCCCTCAAAGCAGCATACGAACTGACACAATTGGAAGGAATCATCCCTGCCCTTGAATCTGCACACGCTTTGGGAGCGTTGCCAAAGATGAAGTTTAAACCAACCGACATCGTGGTACTGACCGTATCCGGACGAGGCGACAAGGATATTGAGACTTATTTAAAGCATTATGAACAATACAAATAAATATACACCACATGAAAACATTTCAATTTAAAACGCAATCAAAGACAGTGTTAGGCGATTTGCATACACCTGTCAGCACGTACCTGAAGTTACGTGACCTGTTTCCGCAAAGTGCACTGATGGAAAGTTCCGACTATCATGGAGCAGAGAACAACCGCTCGTTTATCGGACTGAATCCTATCGCTTCGTTCGCTGTCGGCCACAACGAAGTTACCTTCTCGTTCCCCGACCATACCGTCGAGTCGAACATGATCTCGGAAGATTACAAGGTAGAAGATGCACTCACCGACTTTCTCAGCCGGTTCCACGTGGAAGGAGCATACAATCATTACTTTGGCTTGTACGGATATACTTCATCCAACTCGGTAAGATACTTTGAACATATCGATATCAAGGACAGTACCGAAAAAATTAACGATGCACCCGACATGTTGTACATCCTTTATAAGTACATCATCGTATTCAACGACTTCAGTAACGAGATGCTATTGCTTGAGATGCAGGGAGAAGGAGAAGAAAGTCATCTGGATATCGTAGAAAAAGCCATCCACAACCGGAACTATACGACCTATGATTTCCATGCTGTCGGCGAGACATACAGCACGCTGACAGATGACGAACACCGAGAGAACATCCGCCGAGGTATTGCCCACTGCCTTCGCGGTGATGTCTTCCAGATCGTCCTCTCACGACGGTTCATCCAACGCTATCAAGGAGATGACTTCAAACTATACCGTGCCCTGCGGAGCATTAATCCATCCCCTTATCTATTCTATTTCGACTTTGGTGGATTCCGCATCTTCGGTTCGTCGCCCGAGACGCACTGCCGCATCGAACATGGAAGAGCTTACATCGATCCGATTGCTGGTACCACGAAACGAACGGGAGATCGTGTCCAAGATGAGGCACTTACCACCCAATTAGTCAACGACCCGAAAGAGAATGCAGAACATGTCATGCTGGTCGACTTGGCACGTAACGATTTAAGCCGCAACTGCCACGATGTGAAAGTAGAGTTTTTCAAACAGATCCAGCATTACAGCCATGTCATCCACTTGGTCAGTCGGGTCAGCGGAGCTTTGGACGAAGGAGCAAACCCGATGAAAGCCTTTATCGACACCTTCCCCGCAGGTACCTTGAGCGGAGCACCGAAAGTACGTGCACTCCAACTGATTGCTGAATACGAGCCGCATAACCGCGGTGCATACGGAGGATGTATCGGATTCATCGGATTAAACGGTAGTCTGAACCAAGCCATCACCATCCGTACATTCGTCAGCCGAAACAACGAATTATGGTTTCAAGCCGGTGGAGGCATTGTCGCTAAAAGCAATGTCGAAAACGAGCTACAAGAAGTGAATAACAAACTTGGTGCGTTGAAAAAAGCCATTGAGATGGCTGAACAAATGTAAAAAGGAAGCGTTATGAAAATCGTTATCATTGACAATTACGACTCATTTACCTATAATTTGAGTCATGCGGTAAAGGCATTAGGTGCACATGTGACGGTACTACGAAACGACCGTTTCAACTTGAGCGACCTGGACCGTTTCGATAAGATCATTCTTTCACCCGGTCCTGGCATACCTTCTGAGGCCGGTCTCTTACTGGATGTGATCCGGACATACGCCGGGAAGAAACCAATACTGGGTATCTGCCTCGGTGAACAGGCTATCGGAGAAGCTTTTGGAGCAAATCTCATCAATCTGAAAGATGTATTTCATGGCGTACAGACCCCTGTACAAATATTTGACGACGAAACGTTGTTTAGGTCGTTGCCAAAGACTTTACAAGTAGGACGTTATCACTCGTGGGTTGTTTCCGAAGAAGGTTTACCCGACTGTCTGGAAGTCACAGCCCGTAGCGAGGAAGGCTATATCATGGGACTACGCCACAAAACGTTTGACATCCATGGCATTCAGTTTCATCCCGAGTCGGTCTTGACTCCCGATGGACTCCAAATCATTCAAAATTTCATCAACAACTAAAACGAACATCATGAAACAACTATTATCTCGCCTCTTCAATCACGAAGAACTGAGTCGTGAAGAGGCAAAACAATTACTATTAGACATTGTAGACGGAAAATTCAATAATACACAAATCGCATCGTTGCTCACCGTTTTCCAAATGCGAGGTATCAAGGTTGACGAACTTCTTGGGTTACGTGACGCATTGCTCACGACACGAATCCCAATCAACTTGGACGAATACAAGCCTATCGACATCGTGGGAACAGGAGGCGACGGCAAAAACACGTTCAATATCTCGACATGTGCCTGCTTTGTCGTAGCAGGTGCCGGTTATCGCGTTGCTAAGCACGGCAATTTTGCTGCAACGTCGGTGAGTGGAGCAAGCAATGTCATGCAACAACATGGCGTCGTTTTCACCAACGATGAAGGAAAACTGAGACGATCGATGGAAGGCTGCAACATGGTTTACATGCACGCACAACTATTCAATCCAGCCATGAAATGCGTAGGCCCAATCCGAAAAGAATTGCAGGTTCGTACCATCTTCAACCTTCTCGGTCCGCTCATCAACCCTTGTCTACCCGCCTATCAATTACTCGGTGTGGCCGATCTTCAACAAATGCGTCTATATACGAACGTATTACAAAAGATGGGTGTTCGGTTCTCGGTTGTGAACAGCCTCGACGGATACGACGAAATCTCCCTAACCAACGAGTTTAAGGTGATGAGTAATTCGTACGAGCGAATCTACCAGCCAAAAGACTTGGGACTGGAGATGCACCGACAGACCGAACTCTACGGAGGAGCAACTCCTGAAGAAGCAGCCCAAATTTTCGACAACGTACTGGCAAATAAGGCTACAAAAGCACAGACCAACTGCGTCCTTATCAATGCCGCCTTTGCCATTCAAACCATCGAACCCGAACGCCCAATCGAAGAGTGTGTAGCACTTGCAAAGGAGTCGCTCGAGAGCGGAAAAGCATTAAAGACATTCATGAAGTTTATTGAATTAAACAGCTGAATATGAAAGATATATTAAGTGAAATAATCGAACATAAGCGGGTTGAAGTAAAAGAGCAAAAGAAGGCGATTAGCATCGAAGAACTTCAAGAGCAGACAAAACAGCGGATGCCTATCAGCCTTCGTCAAGCACTGCTTTCCTCGACTACAGGAATCATCGCCGAATTTAAGCGGAAGTCACCGTCAAAAGGTTGGATCAACGAGCAAGCCGACCCACAGATTGTGACCCGAGGCTATCAACAAGCAGGTGCTTCTGCCCTATCTATCCTCACCGACGAGACCTTCTTTGGGGGTTCACTCAAAGATATACAGACGGTAAGGGAGCAAATAAACCTGCCTATCCTTCGAAAAGATTTTATCATCGACGAATATCAACTCTATCAAACACGGCATGCGGGTGCCGATGCCGTGCTACTGATTGCTGCCGCCTTGAGTTTGGAAGCGTGTAACGACCTGACACGTAAAGCCCATGAACTGAACCTTGAGGTTCTGCTGGAGCTACATCAAGAAGAAGAGTTGAAATATATCACCGATGAGACCGATGTAGTAGGTATCAACAACCGTGATTTAGGGTCTTTTCACACAGATGTGAACCATTCGTTTGAGCTCATCCGGCATCTCCCGACTTCAAAGGTGTGTGTATCGGAAAGTGGCATATCCAATCCCGACACCGTCAAGCACTTGCACAAGGAAGGCTTTAGGGGATTCCTGATCGGTGGACATTTCATGAGTAAACCCGATCCTTGTCAGGCATTACAAGAATTTATAACAGAGTTAAGATGAAAATAAAAGTCTGCGGGATGCGAGAGGCAAAGAATATCCTTGAGTTGGACGAACTCGGGATGATTGACTGGATGGGATTTATCTTCTACCCAAAGTCGCCTCGATATGTACGTGAAAAACCGTCTTACCTTCCAGTGAACTGCAAGCGTATAGGCGTGTTTGTCAACGCCGAATCGCAAGAGGTTCTAAGGAAAGTCGATGAATTTCAACTGGACGGTATTCAGCTACACGGTGAGGAGACGCCCGATTATTGTACTTTTTTGAAGACAGAACACCCAACGATCTTCCTCATCAAGGCTTTCTCCATCAATCGGTCAAACAATTTGCAAAATAAGTTAAACGTTTTGGGCGATACTCCTTTCAGTATGACCAAAGCATATGAAGGAGTGTGCGATTATTTTCTTTTCGATACAGCGACCAAAGGTTATGGCGGTTCCGGGAAGCAATTCGATTGGAACATCCTGAAGAGGTATCAGGGAACAACGCCGTTCCTGCTGAGTGGAGGGATCAATCCTGACAGTGCCGGGGCGTGCTCTCTTTTTCATCATGAGCAGTGTATCGGTATCGACCTCAACAGTGGGTTTGAGGATGCACCGGCTGTCAAGAATGTACAAAGTATCCAACAATTCATACTACAGTTAAACGATTAAATTAAAACATTATGAATAGAATCAACCAATTATTCGAGCAGAAACAACAAAACATACTCTCTGTCTACTTTTGTGCAGGACATCCTACACTAGAAGGCACGGTAGATACAATCAAAGCTTTATCAGAGGCAGGAATCCAGATGATAGAAATAGGCATTCCTTTCTCTGACCCCATGGCTGATGGACCCGTCATCCAAAACGCATCGACCCAGGCATTACGGAATGGCATGACACTCAAACGACTCTTCAACCAATTGGAAGGAATACGCAAAGAAGTTGATTTGCCACTCCTCTTGATGGGTTACTTGAACCCCATTATCCAATTTGGCTTCGACAAATTCTGCAAACGATGTCACGAAGTGGGAGTCGACGGAATGATTATCCCCGACCTGCCCTTCGCTGACTACCAGAAGTACTACCGTAACATTGCCGAACAGTACGACCTACGCATGATCATGCTGATCACACCGGAGACGAGCGACGAACGGATCCGTCTGATTGACGCCAATACGGATGGGTTTATCTATATGGTTTCATCGGCAGCCATCACAGGAGCACAACGTGACTTCAATGAAAAGAAACTGGCATACTTCCGTCGCATCAACAATATGGAACTACGAAACCCACGCATGATTGGTTTTGGCATTTCAAACAAGCAAACTTACGAATCGGCAGTAAGCAACGCATCAGGAGCCATCATTGGCAGTAAATTTGTAACACTTCTTGACGAAGAGAAGGGTGATGCAAAGAAAGCAGCTAATAGATTAATCCTAGCCATAAAGGAGGAATAAAAATCAATTTGTTATTTTTTGGCCATATATTTTGCAAAATATCACAAATATACTATCTTTGTGTCATTATTAATAAGGCCATATTCAAATGACAAATAGTAATTATCCTTCGGTTTTGCTGATTTATACAGGAGGAACCATCGGAATGCGCCAGAATCCAGAGACAGGAGCCTTGGAAGCATTCGACTTCTCCCAACTGCAAGAGAACGTACCCGAGTTGAGACGATTCAACTATCGTATTTCTTCCTATCAGTTTAATCCGCCTATCGACTCTTCCGACATGGAGCCTTCATTATGGACAAAGTTAGTGAGGATTATCACCGAGAATTATGATGAGTACGATGGATTTGTCATTCTTCATGGTACCGACACCATGGCATATACGGCATCTGCTTTGAGTTTTATGCTCGAGAACCTACAGAAACCGGTTATTCTTACAGGGAGCCAGTTGCCTATCGGTATCCTACGGACCGACGGAAAGGAAAATCTCATTACCTCGATCGAGATTGCTGCAGCCAAGAACGTGGATGGAACGGCCTTGATACCGGAAGTCTGTATCTTTTTCGAGAATCATCTGATGAGAGGCAACCGTACGACAAAGATTAACGCCGAAAACTTCAACGCTTTCCGCTCGTATAACTACCCTCCTTTGGCTGAGGCCGGCATTCACATCAAATATGAATACGACCGAATCTTAAAACCGGACTATACACGACCAATGAAGTCGCATTACCTGTACGACACAAACGTAGTCATCCTCACGCTCTTCCCTGGTATTCAAGAGAACGTGATCCGGAGCGTATTAAAGACACCGGGCCTACGAGCTGTTGTCCTGAAGACATACGGATCGGGGAATGCTCCACAGAAACGGTGGTTCATTGATCTGCTGAGAGAGGCAACAGCCAATGGTATTATCATCGTGAATATCTCACAATGTCCTTCGGGTATGGTGGAGATGAGTCGCTACGAAACAGGATTACACCTTTTGGATGCAGGCGTCATAAGCGGATATGACAGTACGGTTGAGTCGGTCATTACAAAACTCATGTTCTTATTGGGACATGGAATGGGCAATGAGGAGATCCGACACCTGATGAGCATTCCTATTGCCGGCGAATTTACCATTCCTAACGAATAAAGGACCGGTCACTCATCGACGGCATACGTCAATACAAAGTCGGGATGTAACAAATACCGAATGGGAAACTCTTTTCTCTCCGGAGATCCGTATTCTTTCCCCTTGAAAGAGCCGGAGAGTGCAATATCGAACGGATAAATCTGCATGTTATGCAAGAAATCAACATCGATTTGTTCCATGATCTTGAAGATGCTCTCTTTCGCCGACCAATGAAGGAGCATTGCGTACAACTCGTTCTCATGATGAACCAACAAAGGTTCCTGCTTACAGGCTTTCTCTACCGAAGGCCATTCATCCGTACGAATAAATCGCTTGGCAACTTTGCGAACACGGTCGCTATATTGTTCGATATCAATGCCGATAATGTGCGACAAGCTTAGAGCAACCGCCACATAACCTTTCGTATGCGAGATACTGACGTTCCAATCAGATTCTATCAGAAAAGGTTTACCCGATTCAGCATAACCAATCTCACATTCATACCCAAGCATTTCTTTCAGCAAGACACGTACAGCCAACCATTCCTTTTGTCTTCCTTCATAGCGGAACCTTTCTAATTGAGAGGCATAGAATGATTGTCGGTCACCAAAAAACGACAACAACTCGTCGACCGTTTCTGAGACCTTCCAGATACCGAACGTCAATTCTTTTTCTTCAAAACGTTGGATAAGCGGCATATTGTGAAGAGTTTAGAATTTAGGATTGAGTAGGCTGGGTATGAAGAGTCACCTTAACCTTCTTGATTCGGCGGGTATCCATTGCCAATACCTCAAAGTTGAAGTTACGATAAGTCATCTTCTCATGTGGGCGTGGGAAATCGCCTTTTATCTCAAGCAACAATCCGGCAAGCGTATCCGCATCGCCTTCAATATCCTCAAACACATCAGGATCCAGATCGAATACACGATAGAAATCAGTCAGCAAGGTCTTACCCTCGAAGACATACGAACCATCGTTCAATTTGACATAGGTACGTTCTTCCTCATCATATTCGTCATTGATCTCACCAACAATCTCCTCGATGATATCTTCCATCGTAACAATTCCGGATGTACCACCAAATTCATCAACAACGATGGCAATATGTACACGATTCTGCTGGAATTCACGCAACAGATCGTCAATCATCTTTGTCTCGGGGACGAAATATGCCGGACGAATCAGACTTTGCCAACGGAAATTGCCGGTTTTATTGAGATGTGGCAGTAAATCCTTAATATACAAGATACCTTTGATATTATCGGGCGTCTTGGAATAAATGGGAATACGGGAATAAACATTGTCGACAATGCACTTCAACACTTGTTCGTACGGTGTATTGATTTCCAGGTCAATCATGTCCAGACGAGGAGTCATAATTTCTTTTGCAGTCTCACCACCGAAACGGATAATTCCTTCAAGGATATTACTCTCGTCCGATATTTCTTTCTTGTCGGTCAACTCCAAGGCTTGCGATAAATCATCTACCGACAGATTATACGATTTCTTCTCCACCACCTTGTTTAGAATAAAAGAAGAACGAGCCAGCATCTTCGAGAATGGTGAGAAAAGTTTGTTTAAGAATGCCAGCACCGGAGCAGCTTTCCTCGAGAACTGAAGGGCATGTTGGACGGAATAGATCTTTGGCATGATCTCACCGAAGAGCAATAAGAGGAAAGTCAGCAAGACCGTAATAAAGAGTATCTCCAAGATGACAGCATTTCCCCAATCGACCGTTTTATCGAAGAAATATTGAAAGAGCATAATGATGGTGACATTAACAAAGTTGTTGGATATCAGAATGGTCGCCAACAAACATTCCGTGTCATCTCTTAGTTTCTTAATGATTCTATCTGATGGATGTTCTTCCTTATCCACATCGTTCAAGTCGTTAGGCGATAAGGAAAAGAAAGCAACCTCTGAAGCGGACACAAAGCCCGAACAGAACAACAAGAGAATGGCTAATACGAATGCAACAAGTGCTCCAAATGTGGGAGTCGAGATGGTTACACTGTCAAAAAGTGACTTTATTCCAGATAAATACGAGTCAGGGTCCAAGGAATTCAAATTTAGTTAAACATCTGTCTTTTAAAAAGGCAAGCCGTCGCCTGGAGACGGGTTCTCCGGTTGCGCAGGAGCCTGCTGCGGTGCGACAACACTCGGTTGTTGAGAATTACTCTTCGGTGAAAGTAACTCCATATTGTCCACATAAATCTCAACACGTGTACGGTGCACACCGTTTTGGTCATCATATTGACGGCTACGAATCTTGCCTTCAACATAAAGCATGTCACCTTTGTGAACATATTTCTCAGCCACTTGAGCAAGACCTCTCCATAACACGATGTTATGCCACTCCGTACGCTCAGGAACCTGAGTTCCATTCGCCAACGTATAACCACGATCAGTCGTAGCCAACGGGAACGTTGCTACAGCCTGGTTCGCATCAAAATACTTTACCGACGGTTCTTGCCCTACACGGCCAATTAATTGAACTTTATTTAAAGACATAATTCACTCCTTTTTATTATGCGACAAATTTAATGAAAAGAATTGGTTTATCAAACGGGAGACTGCAAATTTATGTATGTCTGCAATTTTTATTTTCTGACAACTCGGCAAACACTCCGTTTCTGCCGGAACCAACACTTCATAAAAATCAGCATAGATGATACGATGTGACAGAACATGCTTCACATTTCCTTGTAAAAGTCGGAACTGCGGATGATCTATATTATTAAATAAGGTGTGCAACTCGTGTAAAGCCAGGAATGCTTCTTGTCCGATCGCCTCCTTCGTCTCAATAAGCGGTAACTCGTACAAATTCTTCCAGATATCATTGTCGGTACGCTTATGAATAAACGTGGAATCACCCGCCTTAATAAACAAATAATGGAAATAACGGTTCGAAACCTTGGTTTTATGGCTCTTGACGGGTAAGACATCGACCAATCCTTTCTCGTACGCCAAACAGGAGTCGCACAACGGACAACCCTGACAATCGGGAGAAGAATGTATACATTGCAAAGCTCCGAAGTCCATCATGGCCTGATTATGCAAAGCTGCACGCAGAGGGTCCATCAAGAGTTGGGCTGCTTCTTTAACCGCCTTCTTTCCTGCAGAAGTGTCGATAGGACTGTCAATCGAAAGCCAACGGCTCAGCACACGATTCACGTTGCCGTCGACTACCGCATAAGGTAGATCGTACGCAAAAGAGCATATCGCGGCTGCAGTATAATCCCCCACTCCCTTCAATGCTCGCACACCTTCAAACGTTTTGGGGAAAGTACCCTGCGCAACGATCTGCTTGGCGGCTGCATGCAAGTTCCTGGCACGGGAGTAATACCCCAGTCCCTGCCAATATCTCATGACTTCATCTTCATCTGCCGAAGCCAAGACATCGACACTAGGGAAACGCTGCACAAAACGAAGGTAATAATCATATCCCTGGTCGACACGCGTCTGCTGTAAGATAATCTCGGAGATCCAAATCAAATAAGGATCCTTCGTATTCCTCCACGGAAGGTCACGTTTGTGCGTTTCATACCACGCTATAATATGTTTGCTAAAATGATTATCCATAAGAAAAAAGGGTAAAACCGCCCCTATTCATTACAAAATTAAGGCATAAAAGGAAAAGTACTTAATTTTTAAGAAATTATTTTCAGAATTATTTCATAAAGAGGTAGAAATGCCGTATATTTGCAATCCGATTGAAATAAAAGTAATTGTATAACAGTATTATATAGTAAAGAACTATGACTAAAGCAGACATTGTTAATGAAATCTCTATGAAGACCGGCATGCAGAAAGCCGAAGTAATGACTATTGTAGAGGCGTTTATGAAGACAGTACAAGTATCTCTTGCAAAAGGTGAAAACGTTTATCTTCGCGGTTTCGGTAGTTTTACAGTAAAGACACGTGCTCAAAAGACAGCTCGTAACATTTCAAAGAATACGACGATCATCGTTCCTGAGCACAAAATCCCGTCTTTCAAGCCGGCTAAGACATTTGTTGCAGCAGTTAAGAAGTAAGAAATAATTATTAACATTTAAACGTTTAGAGCTATGCCAAGCGGAAAAAAGAAAAAAAGACATAAAATGTCTACGCACAAGCGTAAAAAAAGACTGAGAAAGAACAGACATAAGAGCAAGTAAACAGTTTTGTAGTCTGTTACTGACACAAAAAATAAAGAACAAACCGTAAAAACAACAGTAAGTTTGATCAGGTTTGTTCTTTATTTGTTCAATGAATGAGTAGAACTTAAGGAATAAAGTAAACAAAAGACAACAGTGACAAGCGAATTATTTATTGACGTTCAGCCCAAAGAAATCTCCATCGCTCTTACCGAAGATAAGCAGCTCGTGGAATTTCAGAAAGAAGGAAGAAGTGCTTCCTTCAATGTGGGTGACATGTATGTGGGTCGCATTCGTAAGTTGATGCCCGGCCTGAATGCATGTTTTGTGGATGTCGGCTTCGGAAAAGACGCTTTTCTTCACTATTTGGACCTTGGTTTACAATTTCGCTCTTACGAGAAATATCTGAAGCAGGTTACAAGCGACCGCAAAAAACTCTACCCTATCTCCAAAGCATCGATGATGCCCGACCTGGATAAAGAAGGAACCGTATCGAATACTCTCAAACAAGGCCAGGAAGTCATCGTACAGATTGTTAAAGAACCGATATCTACGAAAGGACCACGACTCACATGCGACCTCTCTTTTGCTGGACGCTTTCTGGTGTTGATCCCTTTCAATGATAAGATATCCGTTTCACAAAAGATTAAATCAAGCGAAGAACGCGCCCGCCTTAAACAGTTGGTACAAAGCATCACCCCGAAAAATTTCGGTGTCATCGTACGAACCGTTGCAGAAGGCAAGCGAGTTGCCGAACTTGATGCTGAGCTTAAACTACTGCTTCAACGATGGGAGAACATGATTGCTAAAGTACAGAAAGCCACCAACCTACCAACCCTTGTACACGAAGAGACAAGCCGTACGGTTGGGATGCTCCGCGACTTGTTTAATCCTTCTTACGAGAACATCTACATCAATGATGAACACGTTCTTCAGGAAGTAAAGGAATATGTCAAGTTCATTGCCCCTGAACGGGAAAGCATCGTCAAGCTGTACACCGGACAACTTCCCATCTTTGATAATTTCGCCATCACCAAACAGCTGAAAGCTTCGTTTGGAAAGATTGTAACGTACAAAAGCGGTGCTTATTTGATCATCGAACATACCGAAGCACTGCATGTAGTGGATGTCAATAGCGGCAACCGTTCAAGAACAAACAACGGACAGGAAGAGAATGCCATCGATGTGAATCTCGGTGCTGCTGATGAATTGGCCCGCCAACTTCGACTCCGTGATATGGGTGGTATCATCGTAGTCGACTTCATTGACATGAACTTAGCTGAGAACCGTCAGAAACTTTACGAGCGGATGTGCAAGAATATGCAGAAAGACAGAGCAAAGCACAATATCCTCCCACTCAGCAAGTTTGGTTTGATGCAGATTACCCGACAACGCGTACGTCCAGCCATGGACGTGACCACGGACGAAGAGTGTCCGACCTGTTTCGGGAAAGGCCATATCAAATCATCCATTCTGTTTACAGATACCCTCGAGAGCAAAATTGATTACTTGGTCAACAAGTTGAAGATGCGTAAATTCACGCTGTACATCCATCCGTACGTCGCTGCCTATATCAACAAGGGCGTTATTTCACTGAAACGACAATGGCAGATGAAGTATGGATTCGGCATTAAGATCATTCCCGATCAAAGTCTGGCTTTCCTTCAATATCGGTTCACCGATGAACACAAGGAAGAAATAGACATGAAAGAGGAAATGGAAATCAAATAACAAGAATCGGATAGTCGCTGTGGCTATCCGATTTTGTTTATCATATTCTCTTAATTATTTCCCAAATTCCTTTGCCTTACAATGGAATATCCGTATTTTTGTTTGAAACAAATAGATTATTGAACAATGATGAAATTTATTTCGTGGAACGTCAACGGACTCAGGGCCGTATATCAAAAGGGGTTTGAAGATACGTTTAAAACACTTGATGCTGACTTTTTCTGCCTACAGGAAACAAAGATGCAGGCGGGACAACTGGATGTGCACTTCGATGGCTATGAGTCGTATTGGAACTATGCCGACAAAAAAGGATACTCCGGCACGGCTATCTTTACCAAACACCATCCAATAAATGTTTCGTACGGGTTAGGAATCGATGAACACGACCACGAAGGACGGGTGATTACGCTAGAAATGGATCGGTTCTTCCTCGTCGTAGTCTATACACCCAACTCACAGGACGAGTTGCGCCGACTCGACTATCGTATGACGTGGGAAGATGCATTCCGCAACTATCTGCTAAAGTTGAATGAACAGAAACCTGTCATCGTATGCGGCGATATGAACGTGGCCCACGAAGAAATAGATATCAAAAATCCGAAGAGCAACCGGCGAAATGCAGGTTTTACGGATGAAGAACGTGAGAAGTTCACCGTCTTACTCAACGCCGGCTTTATCGATACTTTCCGCCACCTCTATCCCGATACCATCACTTATTCGTGGTGGTCGTACCGTTTCCAAGCCCGACAGAAAAACGCGGGGTGGCGTATCGACTATTTCCTGACTTCCAAATCACTGGAGCCACAAATCAAGGACGCTAAGATTCATACAGATATCTTCGGAAGTGATCACTGTCCGGTGGAACTGGATTTAGATATTTAGCAACTTAAGCTTTTCACCTTAGTGAAAAACTTTTATCACCTTTGTGAAAAGCCTTTTTCACCTTAGTGAGAAACCTTTATCACCTATGTGAAAAGCTTAAATTTATACGATAAAAGATTCGTAACTGAGAAGGGAATCAAAAACAGAAAAGGGTTTCTACCTAAAAATAGTAGAAACCCTTTATTTTTGCCAGCGTATATACGCTTCTTTCGAATTAATTATCGGAAGGTTGTTGTGCTTCAGGAGCGGTTGGTGTGCTAGTAGCAGGAGCCTCAGGAGCAGCGAAGCCTGAAGGTGCGTTCAACGGGTTCGTAGTCTGTTCCTTCAAAGCGTTTTGCTCGATAACTGATGTTTCAACCGTAGCTTTTGGCAAAACATAAGAAGTTAAGATACTTAAAACGACCATTGCAGCAGCCAGACCCCAAGTCATTTTTTCGATGAAGTCGGTTGTCTTGCGAACACCCATAATTTGATTTGAAGAAGCGAAGCTTGAAGCCAAGCCTCCACCTTTAGAATTCTGAATCAAAACAATGAAGCACATCAAAATAGATGCCAACACAATTAATCCAACGAATAGTAGATACAACATTTTATTTATTTGTTTTAGCGTTAATAATCAATTTTTCCAAAAATCTTATTTGGTCTGCAAAGTAACTATTTTTTTTCGGATAATTCAAATTTAATTTTTTAATTATTTGCAATGCTTTCGAATAACGACCTTGTTTAACATATATTTTGGCCAAAGTTTCCGTGAAATAGCTTTCATCCATCAATTCCTCATCGTCTTCGCCATCTATTTCTTCGACCTCCTTTGGTTGTTCTTCCTGAAGGACGGGTGCGGTTTCCTCGACAAGCGGCTCTACCGTCTCTTTCTCCGTCAATTCCGGTTCTGGTTGCTCTTCAACAACTGTTTGTTCGACAGGTTCCGGCTCTTCAATCTCGGCCGTAACAGGTTCAAGCGGAGCGTGCTCCTCTCCTTCCTCTTCAAAATCGTTGAGCAGATAGGCAGTATAGTCTATTGCTGCGTTATCTGGCACCAGTTCGGTTGGCTGTGACTGAACATCTTCCGAACGACTCTCCAGAAAAGCATTGATCAGCGACAACGTGCGGTCGGCATTGTCCTCTTCTTTCTGCAAGACTTCTTTCTTTTCGGGACGAATCACGTAGTTTTCCCCCTCAATCATATAGAAAAGGACTTTTCTATCGGGTACGAAGATAGCTGCCTTCCGCAGTTCCTCACCGAAGCGTTGGTCGTGCAAAAGGAATAAGTTCTTCAAGTACAACAGGCGGGCAGCCTGGAAGAACGGATACCTTGCAAGCAAGGTCCGCAATTCGTACAGCGAGTCCTGATTAAGCTGTTCAGGATGCCTTATCCATTGATTGAGAAGTTGAATATCCATGATTGTCTCTTACCAGTTAGCAACGGTTGCATTAAAGATTTGATCTACGATTTCTTTGATAATCTGAGTGACCAGTTCCTCTTGAACGGCAGAAAGCTGTTGAGAAGAGTTATATTCACGGCTAGCCTGGAACTGCCGTTTAAAGTCTTCCTTATGATTTACACTATTGGTAAACTCCACTCTCACCGTCATCCGAAGTTCGGCCATGCTTGAATAACCATCGGCACCGACACCTTTATTTATGGCATCGTAATTCGTAATCTCACCTCTCAAGTGAAGGTCACCGCCTCGCTGCACTTGCTGCAACCGAGTTTGTTGCATATAGATATCTTGCAGAGCCGTGTTGAACATGCTCTCCATAGGCCCCCAAACGAAACCTGACGACCTGTTCGGGAAGTTCTCGAACGAAATTGTTTTTATCTTGGTATAATCGATACTCGACCCGTTGAAACTGTACGAGATAGAACAGGAAATCAAGAGTACGGTTACTCCGAGAAACAGCACTACTTTAGTCAAATTCTTTATCCAAGCCATATTCTTTGATTTTTCTGTACAACGTACGCTCTGAAATATTCAAATCCTTTGCAGCCGACTTCCGTTTACCGTGATGTCTGTTCAAGGCCTCGATAATCATCTTCCGTTTCATCTCGTCCAACGACTTCGGTGATTCCTCCACATACTCTTCAGCATCAACATCCACTGTAGGTTCATTACCACCATGTGAGTTGATTGTCGTAACTGTCGCGGTATCTGAACCTGGATTATACGACGAAACGTAATTACTCGGTTCATGTGAATTGGTAAAGATCGGTACCTGTTGGGTTTTTCCTGCCTTCAGGTGGTTCACCAGTTCCTTCAAATCGTTCACATCCTTACGCATATCGAAGAGAATCTTATATAAGATTTCCCGCTCGCTGCTGAATGATTGGTTCTGCTGATCGACGCCCAAGAGCATAGGTAATCCGCTTTGTATGGGTGATTCAGGAAGGTATTTCTTCAGAATCTCAGGTGTTATCTCTCGGTTGGCTTCCATGATGGCGATCTGCTCTGTCACATTCTTCAACTGCCGCACATTGCCGGGCCAGGGATATGATTTCAGGGTTATCTTTGCTTCGTCGGTCAACCGTATTGCCGGCATCTGATACTTCTCAGCAGAGTCGCCTGCAAATTTCCGGAACAGCAAAATGATATCGTCTCCTCGATCACGCAATGCCGGAACCTTAATGGGTATCGTATTCAAACGGTAATAAAGGTCTTCACGAAAACGGCCTTCGGAGATTGCTTCCTGTAGATTCAGGTTGGTTGCCGCCACAATGCGGACGTCTGTCTTTTCTACTTTTGAAGAGCCCACCTTGATATATTCGCCACTTTCAAGGATACGTAGCAGTTGCACTTGTATTTCGAGAGGCAATTCTCCTACTTCGTCCAAGAAAATAGTGCCGCCATTAGCCTCTGCAAAGTATCCTTTTCGGTCACTTATCGCGCCAGTGAAGGCACCTTTCTCATGTCCGAACAGTTCAGACGCAATGGTTCCTTTCGGAATCGCACCACAGTTCACCGCGATGTACTGACCATGCTTTCTACGGCTGAACTGATGAATGATCTGAGGGAAACTTTCCTTACCAACGCCGCTTTCACCCGTAATCAAAACGGACAAGTCGGTAGGGGCGACTTGCATGGCGACGTCGATGTCTCTCATCAGCTGTTCATCGTTTCCGATTATACCGAAACGCATTTTTATCGCTTGTAAATCTTTTCTAGGCATACGAACTCCTTTTTTGTGAGTGACAAAATTACAAATAAGCTTTGATAAATCAAGTAATTTTGGCAGTTTTTATCATTCTTCCTTTCTTTGTTCATCGTTCAACATCAGCCGAAGGAGGAACTGCCGAACGGTCGCTACCCCATTGTTTATTAGGATGATTACCCATTACAAGTTCGAGGACACCACCTTTCATCAAATCTTCATGGCTCAGCCAAGGTTTGTTCCATTCCTCACCATTCAGTGATGCTTTCTGAATATACTTGTTCTCCTCCGACGCGTTCAAAGCTTTTACCTCAAAAGTCTTGCCATTCGGAAGTTTAATCTTGGAAGAAGAAAATATCGGACTGCCGATGTTATAAGCAGGGAAACCAGGAGTCACCGGATACAAGCCCATACACGAATACACGACAAACGAGGTCAGGCCTCCTCCATCCTCATCACCAGGTACGCCCATCACATCGTTTCTGAACCATGTCTTCAGCAACTGGCGGATACGTTTCTGCGTTTTCCATGGCTGACCGGCATAATTATATAAATAAGGTATATGCAATGATGGTTCGTTTGCCATGGTAAACTGTCCTACATTGCCCGTCTGATCAGGCAACTGCATGAAGAAACTCCATTTCCCCTTACCCAAAGGCTCAGCAAAGGTCTGGTCCAGGCTCTCGACGAATTGTTCTCGTCCTCCCATCAAATTAATCAAGTCGGCAATGTTATGCTGCACATCCCACCGATAGGTCCATCCGTTGTTTTCATCATAGGCTTCTCTCGCACCTATACCACCAGAGAACCGATAGTCGAACGGCTGGATGAAGTTTCCTTCTGCATCTTTCGGATGGAAGAAGCGTGTTTCCTCATTAAATAAGTTCCGATAGTTATGCGACAATTCCAGGTATCGGGCCGCCTCTTCCTTCTTCCCGATGAACGAGGCGATCCGCGAAAGACACCACTCATCGTATGAAGTGCCTAAGGTAACTGCTACAGGCTGGCGTTTCTCAAACTCCGAGACATTCGGATCCATTTCCTTTTCACCCTCCTTCAATGCCGGTATATATCCATGTTCCTTATAGAAAGCATCAATCCATCCAGCAGGATTCCCCGACCATGGAGCCAACGTCTTTTCTTCCAGCGCCTTTCGTGAATATTCAAAAGCCCGTTCCCCATCTACTTTCAGCCCTTTGTAGAGTGCATCTGCCAGCATGGCGATGCCATGGTTACTGTTCATCCGGCGGGAATCGCCTGTTACTTCAGGGAACGTAGGCAACCATCCGGTACCCATCTGTTCGGCCATCAACAAATAAGACTCAATGATAGCCTCTTCTTTGTCGGGTTGAATCATGGCTCTTAGCGGATGAGCTGCCCGATAAGTATCCCAAATCCAGTCATCCGTATAGAAAGGTGTACCACCATCTTCATGCACTTTCCCATCGAAAGCACTGAAGTAGCGTCCATCTTCGCTCATACAGATCGGTCGCTCAAACGTACGATAGTAAGAAGTATAGAATACCGTCTTCTCATCGTCCGTTCCTCCTTCCACCTGAATATTGGACAACGTTTCGTTCCACACCTTTCGGCCTTTGGCAGCCAAGGCGTCCACATCATAATCTGTCAGTTCGCGGCGTAAGTTCTTCAAGGCTTGTTCCTCACTGATAAAGGAAACGCCATAGCGTAAACGGACTTGTTTCACATCATTCGCAAAGCGAGCGGCAATACAAGCATTGTTGCCCTCAGCTGTATCCAATGTAGAAACCACAAAATGTCCTTTCAAGGCACCTATGGATTGAGGTTGTTGTTCTATTTCAATAGCCACATAAACATTTGTGTTTTCAGACAATCGCTGATAACCACTCAGGATACCATCATGAAACGACATCTTGCCGTTACGTGAGTTAAACATGACATAAACCGGTTGGTCGGTTTCATAAAAATTCAGTTCGTAGATGGCACTTTGGTGCGACAAGGCATAACGGGCCTGCATCTGATTATCATCCAATTCAATATCATAATAATAAGGAGTCAGGTGTTCGTGATCATAATTCACCGCAACAATCGGCTTGGGCCGATCGCCTTGGTAAGGGCTGATATTAAAAGCGGAGCGCTCACGGTGATTGGTTACGATCACCGGCAATCCATTCACCATCTCTGTCGTATAATCTGCCCGTTCCGGATAAACCCGAAGCATGCTGTTTGGCAATTGTACCGTAGCGAACGTAGGTACTAACAGATGACTGATATTGCCAATATACGGATTCACATAATCCACTGGTTCTTTCTCTATGGAAACAGGTTGGCAAGCCCAAAGAAAAAATGATAGAATGAGGGTCACTCCCCAAATTAGCCTTTTCATATCTTATAGTTTAAAGAGTACATACAAAAAAAGGACAGATTCCTTTATAGAATAAAAAGAATCTGTCCCGAAGATACTCAAAAAATTGAGTAATTACATTATTTCATCCGAAATTAATAACCAGCGTTCTGTTTCCAGTTTGTATTATTGTTCAATGTTCCAGTCGGAATTGGGAAGATACGACATTCCTTGTCGAAGCGTGCAGTTGGGAATGGAGTGATCGCACCACCATTGCGATAGTCAGCCCACTGACGAGTATGGAAACCGTAGTCATCCTCGAATGTTCCGAAACGAATCATATCGTTACGACGCCAGTTCTCATCAAAGAACTCACGGCCACGCTCATCCAGAATATCCTTCAACGTCGGAGTACCTTCCAGTAATGGGGCGTGAACATACTCACGAATCATGTTGAACAAGCTTTGAGCAGTCTGTCCGTTCGTTGCACTTGCGCCGCGAACAATTGCTTCAGCCTTTGTCAAAAGGATATCAGCATAACGGAAGATAGGCAAGTCATTGCTCTGATTACGACCATTACGGAAGTCGTCAGCGATAACAAAGTACTTTACAGCCTTATAACCTTGGCTCCAACCGTGAACATCCTTACCAGTATTCAGAATTGTCGGGTCAATCCAGTTGCCTTCGCTATCCTTTTCCTTCAGTGTAATTGTTTTCTCCAAGGAGATTTCTTCGCCTTTATATTTATATGGTGTAGAGGTCTTAGCATAAGTAGTCGGATCGAACATATAGATCTGACCAGCCAAGATATTCTCATTACGGTCGTCCCCTTCAAGTGTAAACAAGTCGGCCATTTCAGGAGTCATTGAGAAGTTACCACCAGTTGACTGACCGATATCGCTACCGAAGTAACCTGGGCCACCATCACCATCGTTACGTCCCTGACGCCAGATACGTGGGCGACTATATTGGAAACCTTGAGCGGTTACTGCATCGTAAGGCATCGCATAGATAAAGTCCTTTACTTGATAACCGTTGTTTGGGAAGAACTTTGAGCGATAACCGTTAGCGCCGGCAGCCAAGTCGAAGAGACCACTGTTGATGATCTCATCACAGTACTTAACGACGTCGTTCAGGTGTTCGTTGCTATAGTTGTTTGCATCGTAAGCAGTCACATTGCTTGCTGTATAAACCGGCCAGTTGATGTACAGTTTAACGAGAAGAGCCTCAGCCATCCATTTATTCGGTTTACCATAAGTAGCGACATTGTTTTCTTCTGACAGCAGAGGAATGATTTCCAACAACTCACTTTCAATCCAACGGGCAACCTCTGCACGCGGCTGACGTTCGATGGCCTGACCTTCTTCAGGGATAGCATCCAAGATAGGAACATCACCATAGCTATCCATCAAAATCCAATGATAGTAAGCACGCATTGCGCGAGCCGGAGCCAGTGAAGCAGGATTCTCATCACCGATAGTCATGATAACGCGATTAGCCTTCGTAATACCGGCAGCCACATCATCGTACCAACCGATACTTGGGTCATCAGCGATGAAGTTGTGCAAACAAGTGTGAGCATAAGTACCGCTGTCGTAATAGTCACCATCGAAGCTGATACCAACCCATTCGTCAGAAGCCAAAGCCTGAGCTTCCATATAACGACGTCCTAATGTTCCACGCAAATGGAAATATACATCTGCCATCTGAGCCTCAACAGCCTGAGGTGAATCCGGATAAGAAGTATACTGCGATTCTACGTTAACATCCAAATCTGTGCAACTGAAAGAAACCAATGCACAAACGACAGCAGTGAGATATAATCTAATATTCTTTTTCATTTCAATTCCTCCTTTGATTTTAGAAGTTAACCTTTACGCCAAACATAAATGAACGTGTTTGAGGGTAGAATGTTTCACGAACATCCAAGCCCGGTTGCAAGCCACCAAGATAAACTTCTGGGTCCAAACCTTTATAACCTGTAAGCGTAAGCAGGTTGTTTGCTGTAGCATAAACCTGAATACTCTGAGCCCATTCATTCAAGTCCTTGAATGTATAACCAATTGTCAAGGTTTTCAAGCGCAAGTAATCACCTTTCTCCAAATAACGATCTGAAGGAACATTATAACGTGGGTCACTCTTGAAATGAGAATCAGCAAGAGCATCTGCCAATACGTTCTTACCACCTGAGAGCAAGCTGCGGCTACTGTAGTGAGCGCGTGTACCGTTCATGATCTTGTTGCCTAACATTCCTTGGAAGAATGCTGTCAACGACCAGTTCTTGTAGCTCAAGTTGTTGTTCCATCCGTAAGTCAACTTAGGCATAGCGCAACCAACCTTTGTTTTATCCTTTACCTGAGGATCGGTCGTCGTTTCACCTGTACGTTTGCCAGTCTCAGCATCGTGTACGTAGAACAAAGAATTACCGTCAGCGTCATAACCAGCCCATTCATAAGTCCAGAATGTACCTAACGACTCACCTTCGAGAATACGCTCAACTGTTCCGTTAGCCGAGATACCGGCAATACGAGGATCACCCCAGTCGATATAAGGAACGCTGTAAGTAGAGTTGGTCAACTTGTCAACTTTATTCTTGTTGTGTGACAAGTTTAACGTGCTTTGCCAAGTGAAGTCCTTTGTCTGAACAGGAACTGCGTTCAATGTGAACTCAATACCAGTATTGGTGATGTTACCTACGTTAGCAGTCATCGTGCCGACCGGATAGATGTTTGTAGAAACAGGATAATCCCAGATCAAGTCTTTTGTCTTCTTACTATAAACCTCGATGCTACCACTCAGGCGACTGTGAAGCAATGCAAAGTCAAGACCGATATTCAACATACCTGTGCTCTCCCACTTCAGGTCAGGGTTCGCATTCTTAGCGACATTAATCTTATAGTACTTAGAGACTGTACCGTCTGAGTTGATGTAATCGAAACTACCTTTTTTATCCAATACATAAGTAGAGATCGCTGTATAAGCATCGAAACCGAGAGCGTTACCACTGATACCGTAACCTGCACGCAGCTTCAACTGATCGAAGATGCTCGACTTCATGAAATCTTCTTCAGCAATGTTCCATGCAACGCTGACTGATGGGAACGTACCCCAGCGGTGATTCTTACCAAATACAGAAGAACCATCACGACGGATTGTTGCCTGCAACATATACTTACCATTATAAGAATAGTTCACACGACCATAGAAAGAGATGTTTCGAACGGTTGTCTTGTTACCACCGTCTACATCGGCGTTCATGCCCGTATTATCACTCATGTGATGAGCAAATCCCATGTTGTTGTAAAGGAGATAATCATCAAAGAAATCATAAACAGCAACACCGAAACCATCATCCTTCATTCTTTCCTCCCAAGAATAACCGGCCATCAAACCTAAGCGGTGAGCCATGTTGAAAGTCTTGTCGAAGTTAGCATAAGTTTCAAAAGTCTGATCCTCACCTGAACGAGTCTGGCGGTAAGCCTTACCATCATAACCTTCTACGAGCTGAGATTTCTGACTATTATAATAGCTGTAGTTATACTGATGGGCATTATAGCTGTAGTTCGCATTCCATACCAAGCCATCAACAATCTTCAATGAAGCCTTGCCAATAAACTGGAGACGCTTTGTCACCGTATCATTGTTGTCTTCATAAATCATAGCCATTGGGTTGTAGTTCTGTGAACCAATGTAGCTACGGAACCAAGAGCCATCTGCATTACGAACAGGATTAGTCGGTGAGAAATAGTTCATAGCGTCCAGAACAGAAGCACCGTCTGGGTCTTTAGGAACGTTATGGTCTTTGCTCTGCATAGCGTTAACGCCTGCAGAAAGAGTCAGACGATCCTTCAAGACATTTGTAGTAACCAAAGCACGTGCATTAACGCGGTTCATCGAAGTACCACGGATAACACCGTCACGGTTCATGTAGTTCAAAGAAGCATTGTACTTTGTCTGCTGTGAGCCACCATTGATAGCCAAATTATGATTGTGGCTTAAACCAGTACGGAGAACTTCTTTCTGCCAGTCTGTGTTGGCACCTTCATCCTCAACCACCTCACCAGAAGCACGAAGTTGGGATGCAGTAGCCATATCCAAAGTCTTCAATGCATTGTCGATAGCAACGTAAGCATTGTATGAAACATTGGTACGACCTTCCTTACCACTCTTCGTCGTGATAATGATGACACCATTAGCAGCCTTCGAACCGTAGATAGCCGTAGCTGTAGCATCACGAAGAACGTCGATGCTTTCGATATCATCAGGGGCAACCATTGAGATGTCTACACCAGGAATCCCATCAATGACATAGTATGGTTCCATAGCATCACCTTGGCGCAATGAAGAAGCACCACGAAGTGTGATAGAACCTGTACTTGTCGGGTCACCTGTAGAAGTGATGGTCAAACCGGCAACCTTACCTTGCAACATGGAAGCAGGGTCAGCGAAAACACCTTGGTTCAAGTCATCACGTTGAATGGTAGTAATAGCACTGGTCACATCCTTACGACGCATGCTACCGTAACCTACTACTACAACCTCGTTCAAAACAGAAGTTTCTTCATGTAGAACAATATTCATATTATCCGTAGCGGCCAATTCCTGAGTCTGATAACCGATATAGCTGATTACCAAAACAGCATCATTGCCTACATTTAGCTGGAAGTTACCATCGATATCGGTAATGGTACCGTTGGTCGTTCCTTTCTCCAAAATACTAGCACCAATAACAGGCTCACCTGCATCGTCAGCGATGTGTCCTTTCACGGTACGAGTCTGCTGGACGGATGCAACGCCGTTCATTCCGTTCACAGCTGCCATACTTTGCGCTGGTACAGCCAACAACAAACTTAAACATGCTGCACCAATCACGTTAATTAAACCTTTTCTCATATTATAGTATAAAAATTAAGTTGTTCTCATGCGATAATTCCTTATGTAAATATAAAGAACCATGAATAAAATAGAATAGTTCTATTCCCCTAATTTTAGCGGTTGCAAATATAGGGATATTTCTCTATTCTTAATCAATAATTTATATTTTTCTTCAAGTTTTAACATATTCAAAGCATCGCAACCTTACAGAATGATACAAAAAAAACCATTTCCAGCAAGACAAGAGCCTTTCGGTGTGCAAAAAGACAAAACACTGGTAATGTTGGACATCAATAAATACTTATCCAAACAACATTCTAAACGATGTAAAGAAAATAAGACATATTGCGCTGTCGATTGAAAGTTTTTTGTATCTTTGTGAACTTTGTTTCAACAAGGAAAATAAAATGAATGAAATTTGTTGCCTAGGGCATATAACCTTAGATAAGATTGTCACACCAAAGTCGGTGACATATCTCCCAGGTGGTACTGCATATTACTTTGCGCACGGAATCAGTCATCTGGACAATTATAAACATTTTGAATTGGTAACGTCTCTGGCTGAAAGCGAAATGAAAGCTGTCGAGGACATCCGCTCCAGAGGCATTAAAGTAAAAGTCATCCCCAGCAAACAGACTGTTTATTTTGAAAACACATACGGCATCAATCAAGATAACCGTACACAACGCGTGTTGGCCAAGGCTGATCCATTTCGTGTGGAAGACCTTCAAGATATTGAGTCACGAATCTTTCACTTAGGCAGTTTGCTCAGCGATGACTTCTCTTTGGATGTCATCAAATACCTATCAGGAAAAGGAATCCTCAGCGTTGATGTTCAAGGCTATCTACGTGAAGTTCGTGGAGAAAAAGTATTTGCCGTCGACTGGCCGGATAAGAAAGAAGCCATGAAGTACATTGATATATTAAAAGTCAATGAGTACGAGATGGATGTCTTAACCGGATACTCCGACCCTATTGAAGCAGCCAAACAATTAGGTAAATGGGGCGTAAAAGAAGTGCTTGTCACATTAGGTAGTCTTGGATCCATTATCTATGTGAACGACCAGCTTTACAAGATCCCTGCATATCCACGAAAGAAGATTGTTGATGCCACTGGATGTGGTGATACCTATGCTACAGGCTACTTGTATATGCGAAACAAAGGTGCTTCTTACGAGGAAGCCGGTTGTTTTGCTGCCGCTATGTCCACGTTAAACCAGGAAAACTCAGGACCGTTCCAAGGAACAGAGCAAGAAGTGTGGAATCTCATTAAAGAAAGCAATTGTAAACCGGAACGCTTATAATGTTATCGTTTCCGTTACTATATATAAATAAGGTACAGAAAATTCTGCACCTTATTTATATTATCTCCGTTTCCATCTTCGAACCAACACGATCGCATAGATAAGTATGATGGTATACCCAAGCAACGGGATATAGAATGGAGTCACTAGATCAGTGCGATCGGCAATGATACCCATCAACAGGAAGCCGCAGCCACCAACCGGTGTCATCATCAGCAAAGATGAAGCACTCTTGGTAAGACTTCTTAAGCCGACTAAGGCCAGTGAGAAGATTGTAGGGAACATGATCGCTTCGAAGAAATAGTTAGCCACTAATGCTATCAGTGAGATCTTCCCTAAATCCATTAAGACAAGAATCATACATATCACTGTTCCGGCAGCACAAATCATCAACATTTTTTCTGCTCTCACCTTCTGCATGATCCAGCTACCGGCAAAACGACCGACCATGAAGAATGCCAACGCACAAGTCAGAATAATAGATGCCAAGTTATCGTTCATCCATCCTTCCCCGGTCACAAAGTTGATGAAATAGCTGTTAATGGAGATCTCAGCTACTTCATATGCCAACAACGAGAAAAGACCGAAAACAAATAAATGATGGGAAGTAAACAAACGCCTGATATTCTTCCAGCCATTGGTAGAGGACATCTGGGCATCTTCTTCATGCTTAATCTCTGGTAGGGGTACTTGAGAGAAAATAACGGCAATACATAATACGAGTGCTCCTAAGATGGAATAAGGAACGACCGCATTCCCTGTTTCATCTGAATTGAAGAAGAACTGTCCAATCACGAACGTAGCAAATAAGCTACCTAACCCATTGAATGATTGAGACAGATTCAGGCGACTGGTGGATGTTTCGGGCACTCCTAACTCGGTCACATAAGGATTGGCAGCTGTTTCCAGAAATGTCAAGCCACATCCTATGATAAATAAGCAAACCAGAAAAGCATAATATGTTTCCATATATGTTCCCGGTATAAACAACAAGGCACCGGCACCAAACAAGATCAATCCAAGCACAACGCCTTTTCGATATCCATTCCGATTAATGTATAATCCGGCAGGGATAGCCATCAAGAAATATCCCAAATAAGTCGTGACCTGGATCCAAGCCGACTGGGTTATTGAAATATTCAACTCATTTTGGAAATGTTTATTCAATACATCCAAGATAGCTCTTGCAAATCCCCATAGGAAGAATAAGGTTGTCACCAACACAAAAGGAACAAGATATTCCCTTTTCACCATCGAATACTTTTTCATCTTTCTACTCTATATTACCTATTAATTGATCTAAACTCGTAATGATTACATCGGGTAGTGATTCATCAATCGTTTCATTTCCCCACCCCTCTCCTTTCAACCAAACAACTTTACACCCTACCTTCTTAGCCGGGACAACATCCTTCGAAAACGAGTCACCAACAACTAAGACTTCACTGGCATTGAATCCCATAGCATCCACACCTAATTGATAGATTGCAGGATCGGGCTTACGCACACCAACGACAGAAGACTCGACAACATCGGCAAAGAAACGATCAAGTTTAAAATCACTGAGTATCGTCTGAATATTTCCATAAAAATTGGAAACAAGCACTAACTTATATCTTTTTGATAACGTTTCTACAACAGGGCGAGTTGTCTTCAATACCTCCTGCACATACCAATAACTACTCTCAGCTACTGACAGGGCATACTGCTGAAGTTTCCTTTCGTCCATCTCCAAATGATGGTGCAAGGCAAGATACTCCATTTGAAGCTTGCACTTGAATAGGAGGACATCGAAAAAGTTATGGTCAGGACGAACATACGGATACTTTGCCAACGAACGTTCACCGAAAACATACGCTTCACGGAAACTGCCCTTATCTACGGGAATATGATGCTTTACATATTGACTCCATAGCACTTCGGCCCAGTGACGGCTGTTTGTATCAATTGTGCCACCATAATCAAAGATGATACCTTTTATATCAGTTATCTTTCCCATCTTCATTTGTTTTTTCATTTTTAGGATGAACACCTGTGCCTACCTTCATCAAAGCTACACCTATAACAATCCAGACTAATTCGCGGACACGAGTCAGCAATCCGGTGTACAAGCCATAGGCTCCCGGAATGGAAAGTCTGTCCACCGAAATTGCGAATCCACCTTCGCGTACACCCAGCTGCATCGGAGAGAAAAAGAATATATTGGCAAATAATGATGTAAAAGCCATAATCAGGATACAATTCGGGAAACTGACATCGTGTGTAAGGATATTCAGGATGAAATAGATTTCCAAACATCCTACAATTCTTGCCAAGAATTCAAGTCCAAGTGAAGCATAAAAGGTTGTCCTGCGCTGTTTGTGCAATTCGGCAATCTGACTGTCTATCCGTTCAAGTGTTTCCTTCTTTTCTTCTGAAAAGCGCTTAGCCCATTTCTTGGCAAAAGGTACATATCCCAATAATCGTAAGGTTTTGACAGCCATTCCCTGACTATATCCTCGCATAAAGAAATAAATCAGTAAAAGCAATACTGCCCCGACAAGGAAAAAGAAGAAACCCGCAACAAAGTCCACCTTATACATCGAGATATACAAGAAGATGGAAGCAAACCAGAAGCAGATATGCGAGAAGATATGCATCATCACATAGAGGATGACCGAAGATGTAGCCTTACTTGCACCGACATACGGGGTTAACTCCATGATACGGTACGGTTCTCCTCCCATCAACCCACCTGGTGTGGCATAATTCAGTGCAAATCCAGTGATAGTGAGTTTATATACCTTCCAGTAGGAGATCGGTGAACCTTTCCTTCCGTCACGGATAATGATATACCATGACAAGGCATTGATCATGTAGATAAATGCCCAAAGAACAATAATGGCAGGTAACCAGTATCCCGCTCGTTTAAGGTTTGCCCACAACTCTTCATACTCCATGTTGAAGGTCAGGAGCATGATTACAATGGCGGCAATACCAAATAGCAAGAAGAAATTACGGTACTTACTCTTCACGGCTCTTTATGTTTTGATAAAACTTAGCTGACATCGCCTCATGGCGGTGACGCATATAAAAGAACAAGGAAGTCATGACGACAATCTCAAAGATAAAGTACAACCAAGGCTCCTTGATCAATAAGCTGATATACAACGCAATGGCACGTGTGTTGAATGTCAGTATGTTGGTATATTTCATCAACGGAAGACTCTCCGCACGAAACTCGTCACGTAATGATTGTGGTATATCATCTCCATATCTATCACGAACTAAATCATAGAACTTTTGGAAGTTCGGAGTCATCTTCTCCTGATTCCTCGTATAATTGCCGTAGAAGTACAGGAAGATTTTCCACCAGAAATTCCCTTTCCAAGGGAGACTATGATACAGTTCCCGCTGTTGTATAAAATTATCCAGTTCGCTTCCACTCTTTCCTTTTAAGAAGAATAAGTGGATATTCCGGTAATAATCGGCCAACGTGCATTGCTTACTATGGCAATATGTTCCTGAGAAGATGGCCAATATCCAGATAACGATGCCCCAGTGCATGCCATTTCCGATATTGAAAGGCATCGGCTGATTCATCAAGCGAAGGCAGATGGCCACATAAATGGTAAAGAACCAGATATCTCCGGCAAAGCCGTCCAACATCCGTCCCCAACGAGTCTTCTGCCCGGTCATCCGAGCCAGTTGCCCGTCACAACTATCATAATGATTTGCCCAAACAAGGAACAGAATACCCCATAAGGTATGCTTCATGTCGGGATAATAAAACATGATACCTGCTGCCACACCTAAGATGATCGACAGGATTGTCACCACATTCGGGTGAACTTTCAACTTTTTAAAGAACAACGCCCAGACATAGCCGATCGGGCGGTTGAAATGAATGTCTAACCATTCTTCCGTATCAAAAGATTTGAAAGATGCTTCCAGACCTTTTTCAAATTCTTTTTTCATATTTTCAGATATTCTTTGGCCAAATAATAGATGCTGTCTGCTATCGCCCTCCCTGCCTGCTCTCGGCATCGGGAAAAACTTGGCCAATCATTAAAATCAATTATCTTAAATGAGCCATCAGCTGCTACGACACAATCTCCTCCGTATATCGTTATACCTAATACCTTGGCAGCCTCATCGCTCCATTTCTTTAATTCTTCAACATTGAATTCGTATCCTACAGGTTCTCCATTGATTTGTTCAAGCCCGAATTTACTGTGTTTGTCGGGCGAACAACGTTCCCAGTCGAAGAAGCCCACATGACGAACGCCATAGAACTTTATCAGATCACCTTTTAAATGCCTATTGACTACAACCGTGTCAATACCTCTCTCCTTGAACTGTAGCAGTAACCTGCCGGCCTGCTCTTTCGTCTCGACAAAAGACACATCTTCTTTTACGACAGCAGATGAATCCCCACGCTTAAACCAGCAAGGGAAAAACTGCTTGTCGAATGGTTGGTCGGTAGGCCAAATCAAACTATCGGGATAGGGAATGTGATGTTGTATGAAGAGTTCGGTCAGTGGACGACGGACACAATTCTTTAGGCCTTTTGCCGCATTCACTACCAATGTCCCCTCCTCCTCCAATGCCAACAAGCGATCGATAGTCCGCTGATCACGTGCCATCGTGTAGATAACATCGGCATGGATTTCCTTCTCACAAAATAATTCTTCGGGATATGTATCAATTTGCCAGCCTTTTTTCTCAAGTTCATGTGTGACAAGGTCAAAGATGGCAGCATCATTACTTTTCAAATTAGGAGAATACTGTGCTCCACGACTGACGCCTATTACACTTAAAACTCCCATGCCCATTTTACTTTTGATGATTCGATAAGAATTCCTCTGCCTTCTGTATATCCGACGCATGATCCACATCAAGAATCTTACTAAACGGATATGCCTTCAGATACCGGCCATCCACTACCAGCTGACGCTGAAAATTTCGCATCCGCGACAAGCCTTCATCCATACATTTCTGCAGTGTTTCTAAAGCACAAGGAGCCAGACAATAGATACCTCCTGAGATATAACGTATATCTTTCTGATATTCATCATAAAACCCCGTAATACGGTTATCCTTATCTGTTCCGACATACAAGGGTTTCTCATCATCAATGAAATCAGTCACCGCCATCAACCCATCTACATCCGATTGCATGAACTTGTCAATATAAGCCTTAAACTCTGATTCCTGAAAGATCGTATCTACCGTCGTCAGGCAGAACTTATCACCTTGCAGATACTTGCTTAATTCGTAGAAGCTATGCATCGAACTTGGTGTAGACTTGATAATCAGGCGAATAGGAACTTCTGAGACTTTTTGCAGTTCCAACAGATGAGCCTTTGTCAACGGTTGTTCATTATTGATGATAATCACGATCTCAGACGCTCCGCAACGACGGAATATTTGTATCAGTCGATCTATCATGGCACAGCCGTTCAGTTGCACCATCGGTTTGGGGAGCGAAACCCCTTCTTGGGATAAGCGAGAACCTTCTCCCGCAGATATTATAGCGAACCTCATTTTACAACGTTTCTTCTTCCGGAGCATCCAGCTTCAGTTTATAGCTATCGTCTTTCTTATCGAAGTATTGTTTCCGTAACGGGTTGGCATGGATTTCCTCTTCCCATATACGGTTACGAAGGATGTCGATAGCCAGATAAATTGCGTTTCGCATACCACTCTCGTCGGCAAGCCCCTGCCCTGTAATGTCATAAGCCACTCCATGTGCCGGAGCAACGTGAACGATCGGCAACCCTGCCGTATAACGGACCCCACTTTCCTCCGTCAATGATTTAAAGGGAGCAGCACCTTGGTCGTAATACATAGCCATAATACCATCAAAGTGCATATAGTTGCCCGATCCCATCAAGCCATCCACCGAGTAAGGGCCGAAGCAAAGCACGCCTTCAGCATCCAGCTCATTCATCACCGGAAGAATCAGTTCCTGCTCTTCCAAGCCGATTTGTCCGTGCTGGCCGGCATGCGGATTTAATGAGAGGACAGCGATGCGCGGGTTATCAAGCCCGAAGTCCTCTACCAAAGATTGATGGAATATCAGCAGTTTCTCTTTCAACGTATCTGCATTCAGTGTATCCATTATTTTATTCAACGGAACATCGTCAGTAGCCAAAGCTATACGCAAATCATCCTTTACCAGTATCGTCAGCGGTGTTTGTCCTTCACCTGCTTCCTGCTGTACGAATCCTGCCTGGTTCAGGTAGTTATATTCATCACTTTGAATCGTCTGGTTGTATACAGGTGCCGTCACCAGTACATCAATCTGACCATCCATATAATCGTTCAACGCCTGACGCAATGCATCGAGGGCCGCTTTCCCCGCTTCGATGGACGGACGACCTAATTCCACTTTCAGTTCGTCATCGACACAAGTAAGGATGTTCAACCGGTTCGGTTCTGCATCCCTTGCTTGATTAATGATACTAAAGTTCGTTTCCGAGTTAATAGCCTTTCGGTGATAGGTAGCCACCTTAGGTGATCCATAGACAATGGGGGTGCAGAATTCGTAGATAACAGGATCAGAGAATGCCTTCAGGATTAACTCATATCCCACACCATTGATGTCACCATGGGTGATTCCTACTCTTATTTTATCATTACTACTCATAGATCTGTTATTTTCTGTTCACTACTTTGCTGATACAGCTGTAGTATCTATCTTTTCTTCTTGAATCGCATCGTCCGGAAGTATGACAATCTCAGGTAACTGCTCTTCGGTCGGCAGCTTCAATGTATATAAAGCGGCTTCCATCTTTCTCATGAAGTTACGCTTTTGCTTATCGGGTGAATAGACAAATCCTTCCACGACGACGACCCGTCCATTTGCTTGGTCTACTCTGGCATGAGAGACGAACGGACCACCCATCATATCGTTCTTAACATCCCACAAGCCTTTTACCTCCATGGCATAGTCGCCTCGTACGTTGATATTATTTGCGAACACATGAGCCGAATCCGTTTCCATATACATTCCTTCCCGCTCACCAGGGATATTGACTTTCATGACTGAATCCCGCTTGTTGATAAAATAGTCCAACGTGAAGGTGTTCTTATCTGTATAGGGATAGGAATACATCACGAAGTTCAGGTCGGCATTCGCACGGTTCGTAGAAGCCCAAAAGAAGTTCTTTCCTTTCTTATAACTTTGAAGTTCGTAAGGCATCCAGATATCGCAACCGAAGATACTGTCTATTTTCTCTGAAATATAGTTGTTGTGCTTTTCTTTCAAGGCGTTTATCTCTCGATTCATCTCGACACGTGTGAGAAAATCGACAATCACCTGCGAATTTTTTCTTGTATAAGCTTCAAACTCTTCCTCGTTAGGCGACTGAATCGTGAGGATCACCTGCGGAGCAGCATAAACATTGCGGGCATACTTCATCTTTGTCTGCGTATAGTTCGTACTGATATCTGCGATGATAATCGAACGGAAGATCTTGAATGTACGGTTAAAATGCTTTGGGTCAGTATTGGAAATGCGGAATGAGCGCTCGGGCTGAGGCAACCCGGGTACATTCGTATCTAACACATCAAACAATGCTCTTCCTGCTGGACGCTCCCACATGGCAGAGTTGATCACAACCAACACTTCGTAGGGCCTTCCGCTGGAGGTAGGCGTAAAAATATTCTTGTCTCCTTTACATGAAGCAAGAAGTGACACCAAACAAATCAAGCTAATTAATTTAATAGGTCTCATATTATTGATTATTATGTTTTTGTTTTTCTGCAGTCGACAACATGCCACACGCAGCAAAGATATCTTCACCACGCGAAGCCCTGATGGTTGAGAACACACCATGATTTGTCAGGTAATCCCTGAAGCTGATCATCGTATTCATATCCGAGCCTTCCAACGGCACATTCGGTATGGCATGGAATCGGATGAGGTTTATCCTGCACTCTAACCCATGCAGCAATCGGATGAGTTCTTTTGCATAAGCCAAGGAATCGTTCAGTCCCTTGAACATGATGTATTCGAAAGACAACCGGCGCTGATGTGAAAAGTCATGAGTCTTCAACAGCTCGATAAGGTCGACAATGCTGTAGGCTTTCTCAGCTGGCATCAGTTCGCGCCGCTGTGCGGGGAACGGTGAGTGCAGGCTGATGGCTAAGTGGCAATCCGACTCGTTCAGGAATCGTTCAATTCCTTTCTTCAATCCTACTGAGGAAACAGTGATACGCTTCGGGCTCCACTGATACCCATATGAACCTGTTAAGATGTCCAGAGCCTTCAGCACATTGTCCAAGTTGTCCATTGGCTCTCCCATCCCCATGAAAACGATATTTGTCAGCTTATCTCGTTCAGGAATGGAGAATATTTGGTTGATAATCTGATGAGCGGTAAGGTTGGCAGCATACCCTTGCTTTCCCGTCATGCAGAAAAGGCAGTTCATCTTACAGCCCACCTGGGATGAGACACAAAGGGTTGCCCTGTCCTCATCCGGGATATAGACGGTCTCGATGAAGTTATTGTCCTCAGTACGGAAAAGGTACTTCACCGTACCATCTGAAGAACGTTGAGCCTCTACCGGTTCAGAGGCGCCTACCACATATTTTTCACTTAATGCAGCTCTTGCCTTCAACGATAAATTGGTCATCTCATCTATCGACGACACCTTCTTTTCATAAAGCCAAGATGCGATTTGCTTCGCTGCAAAACGAGGCATTCCCAACTGCTGAGAAATCATCTGTAACTCCAATAGTGTCTTGCCTAATAAAGGTTCTTTTGTATTACCCATAGTTTTAATCGACCAATTTGGTTTCAAAATTAAGCATTTTATTTATAAATAAGGTAGATTCTCCGAAAATAAACACAGAATAACTTAAAAAAGACATGCTGACGTCAATAATGTACATTCTCCCGCCCTCGCGAATCTCCGAATCTACAGGGACACACAAACCGACGCTGAAGACATCAAGACATGTGCAACACCTTGTGTATTCCCTGTAGGGGTCGACCTTGTGTCGGCCCGTCCGGTGCATTCCGGGCTTAGACAAGCTAAGCCCCTACAGAGGATGGTTTTGCATGGTCCTCGGGGATTTGCAATCCCCGAGGACTAGTGACAAGTCATGTTGCCATTATTATTCTTCTGGCCTTTAGCAAAAAAGCGTATAGAAAATTGAAGATGTTTTCCGTGAAGAACGAGCCTCGTCCAAGCGAGCGAAGCGAGGGCGTTTGGCGAGTTTAGGAAAACATGCTTCGATTTTTAGCT
>CACZBX010000015.1 GCA_902779535.1 uncultured Bacteroidales bacterium | reverse complement strand
TGGATTGCAAATCCACAGGGACAAATGTTGTTATTGGTTTCCGTTGTCGTTTCAATGTCCTCGGGGATTTGCAATCCCCGAGGTTGTAATTTGCGGAGTTCTTGTTCATTTCTTTTTTGCATGACCAAAAAAGAAACCGAACCAAAGAAAAAAGTCACCGGCTGATCGCAAAAAAGCTAAAGGCCGGAACACAATTTACCATAACACAAACGATGATACAAACTTTGTCCTCGGGGATTTGCAATCCCCGAGGTAGTAATTTGCGGATGTTCCATCCGCGCGGGTCACAGACCCGCAGTTAATCACCCTGTGGATTGCAAATCCACAGGGACAATTCTATCCACAGGGACATACTATCCACAGGGACAATTCTATCCACAGGGACAATATAGAAACTATAACCTATCTATCTCTCTTAGTATCTCCACCGCACGGTGAACGGAGTTCACATCCTTCACAATCATACTTCGTTTTTCATTCTTCTCACGAAGCATACATTGACGAGGATATTTCCCGATGTAGCTGATCAGTTTCCCAAACAAATCACTTTGGTAATAAGGGCTCTTCAAGTTGGATACAAGAAACAACGTCATCTGACCTGACTTCAGGAAGATACGCTCCACGCCCAACTGCTTAGCTATTCGTCGTAATGGAACAATCTGCAAGAGTTCTTCTGCTTCCTCCGGAATCTTACCGAAGCGGTCGAGCAACCTGGTACGGAATGCCTCAACATCCTTATCTTCCACCAAACCATCCAGTTCACGATACAACAACATACGTTCACTGCTGCTCGGTACATACAATTCAGGGAACAAAAGTTCCAAATCGCTCTCTATCTGACAGTCTTCCACGAAGAAGTTATTGTCAATAAGTTGTTTGCGTTGCTGAGCCTCATCAGCATACAACGTAGCAAATTCTTCTTCCTTCAACTCATGAACTGCCTCTGAAAGAATCTTTTGATATGTCTCGTAACCAAGATCGGCGATGAAGCCACTTTGTTCAGCCCCCAACATATTTCCAGCACCACGGATATCCAAGTCCTGCATAGCGATATGGATACCACTGCCCAAGTCGGAGAAACTCTCAATAGCATCCAAGCGTCTCTTGGCTTCAGGTGTCAATCCTCCATCCATCGGTACCAACAGATAGCAGAATGCCTTTTTGTTACTTCGCCCTACACGCCCACGCAACTGGTGAAGGTCACTTAATCCGAAGTTGTGTGCATTATTGATAATGATCGTGTTCACATTCGGGATATCGATGCCACTTTCGATAATAGTCGTCGACACGAGCACATCATAATCATAGTTAACAAAATCAGTAATTATACGCTCTAACGCCGTTGGCTCCATCTGCCCATGTCCTACCGCCACCCTACAGTCTGGGATGTTCTTTTGGATCAGCCGTTGCAGTTCATACAGTTTTTCTATGCGGTTGTTCACAAGGAACACTTGTCCGTTACGACTCATCTCAAAGTTGATGGCCTCTGTGATAATCTCTTCATTGAATGCGTGCACCTCTGTCTGAATAGGATATCTATTGGGTGGCGGCGTCTGGATGACCGACAAGTCGCGCGCACCCATCAACGAGAACTGAAGAGTCCGAGGAATTGGTGTAGCAGTCAGAGTCAAGGTATCCACATTCACCTTCATCTGACGCAGTTTCTCCTTCACGCCGACTCCGAACTTCTGCTCCTCGTCAATAATCAGCAAGCCGAGGTCCTTAAACTTGATGCTCTTCCCGATCAGTTTATGTGTACCAATGATGATATCGATCTTACCCGATTCCAGGTTATTCTTTATTTCGGTGATGGATTTGGTCGTACGGGCACGACTTAGATAGTCTACCGTACAAGGGAAATCCTTCAAACGCTCAGAGAAAGTCTGATAGTGTTGGAACGCCAGTACCGTTGTCGGGACAAGTACGGCAACCTGTTTACCATCGGTCACCGCTTTAAAGGCTGCACGCATGGCCACCTCCGTTTTCCCGAAGCCCACATCTCCACAAATCAAGCTGTCCATCGGGCGGTCACTCTCCATGTCAGCTTTCACATCCTGCGTTGCCTTCAGCTGGTCGGGCGTGTCCTCGTAGAGGAAACTTGCTTCTAACTCTTGCTGCAGGTAACCATCAGGAGAGAACTGAAAACCTTTCTCATGCTTGCGCTGAGAATAGAGTTTGATAAGATCACGAGCAATATCCTTAATCTTACGCTTGGTGCGATCCTTCATCTTCTCCCAAGCACCTGTGCCAAGCCGGCTCAGGCGAGGCTCTTCTCCCTCTTTCCCCTTATATTTTGAGATTTTATGTAGGTTATGGATGGACACGAAGACCACATCATCGTGCTGATAGATAATCTTGATGACTTCTTGCGTAGAATTGCCATTCGGCATACGTACCAACCCACCAAACTTACCAATACCATGATCGATATGGACGATGTAATCACCAATCTCGAACTCGTTCAGTTCCTTTAAAGTCAGTGCGACTTTTCCGTTTCGAGCCTTCTCACTTCGTAAGTTATACTTGTGGAAGCGGTCAAAAATCTGATGATCCGTGAAGATGCAACACTTCAACTGATTGTCGGTAAAGCCACCATGCAGGGTTTTATTTACCTCTTGAAACACAATCCGGTCGCCTCGCTCTTCAAAAATATCCTTCAGGCGAGCTGCCTGTTTTTGACTGTCAGTACAGATATATATCGTATAGCCCCTCTGCAAATAGTCCGTCAGGGAGCTACTAACCATATCAAAGTTCTTATGATAAAGTGGCTGAGGATCGATATCGAAATTTAACGTAGCATCGGAAACATCGATTGGCTTATTCCCAAATTCAATCCGCTTGAAAGTTAGTGCGGGTTCAAGGAAATCCGGCCCATCAATTAGCGATTTGCCGATTTTAACCAAGTCCTTCTTATCGCCCTCGTACGCATGAACGGCTTGTGGTGAGATCACTTCCTCATGAACCGAATGAATACGTTCATTTACCCAGAAAAGATCCCTGCAGGCAATAATCGTTTGTTGCGGCAGATAGTTCAGGAACGACACACTTCCTCCACTTTCCTTCCCTGCCAATTCGGGTACGATAACCACCATGTCTTTTTTCTCCTTCGACAACTGTGTTTCGACTTCGAACGAGCGTATACTATCTATCTCATTTCCAAAGAAATCAATGCGATAAGGGTATTCCGAGGAGAAAGAATACACATCGATGATACTTCCCCGTACAGCATATTGGCCCGGTTCATACACATAATCCACCAAATTGAATCCATGTTCGAAGAGTGCCTTTTCCAACCGTTCTACCCCAAAGTCCATTCCGACTTTCAATTTCAGGGTGCGCTCATTCATACATTGAGCAGAGACTACCTTTTCGGCCAGTGCCTCAGGGTAAGTCACAATAATTATGGCGTCACCATTCTGCAAGCGGTTCAGCACTTCCGTTCGAAGTATCTCGCTGGCGGCATCCGACTGCCCGTACTTGATGGCCCTGCGGTAAGAAGAAGGAAAGAAAAGGATATTCTTCTCTCCATTAGCCTGCACTAAATCATGATAAAAATAGCCAGCCTCCTCTAAATCGTTTAAGATAAAGAGTACAGGAACCGGTGAAGATTTGAAAATAGTTGAAAGAAATAAAGAAGCCGCCGAGGCATGCAACCCTCCCAGAAAAATAGTCTTGATAGCCGAATCCTTCAATAAGGAGTTCATGGCTAAACTATTTGGATGAGAAGTATATAAACGCTGTAATTCTGAAATATCCATAAGTCTCGTAAAACGCCACAAAATTAACGAATATTCTCATTCAATTTTCTTTTTTATTCAGACTATTTGAAAATTTACTTATTTTTGTACCACTAAACAGATTATACAAACGAATTAAAATGGCACATATCATTGATATCATTGACTTTTGGGGTGGTGAAATAGAAACCATCATGTACCTAATCATCGACAGAAGGTTAAAAGAGGCCATCGCAAAAATTGAAGCGATGGCAGCACCGACAAATGATTGGAATCTGAAATCTGAAATCGAGACCTTGAAGACATCTTATAATCTGATGTTAGACTATGACAAGAAAGGATACAAAGATCCGAATCTATCAGAACAATATGCTAAATTCGTTATCAGGACCTATGAACTGTTGGACTGGGCCAGAGTAGCCAGTGCAGACCAACACGCTGCAAAGCTATACAACAAGACAAGGAAGAAATACCAAGAGAAACCGGGGCACTCTTTCGAAGAGATTCGGATAGGATTGGAAAGCTATACAGAAGATATGGCTACGGCACCCATCTTATATCCTGATGAGATGAAACAGGCCCAAGAGATTATAGCGATCAAAAGTCGTCATGAAGAGTACCTCAACGAATTGTTTGAAAAAGTGTGGACCTCCCCTTTATGGAATAAGGAGACCGAAACACAAATCATGGAGATGCTCCATTCTGTCATTATCCCCGTCAACGATATTTGCGTACTGGTAAGTGCTGTGACCATGGCTGCCGTCCATTGGTTTGATATCCGGAAATACCTTTTCCTCATCAATGCCTATCAGCACGAAGACCCCATGATTAACCAACGTGCCATCGTAGGCTTAGCCATGCTGTCGGACATTCATCACGACCGAATTGTCCTATACCCTCAGGCGAGATTCGCGCTGGAAGAGCTGAAAGATGATCCTAGTTTCATACCTAATCTATATAGTATCCAGATGCAGATCCTTCTTACCAGGGAGACAGGGAAGATTGACGATAAGATGAAAAATGAGATCATCCCGAAAATCATGATGAGTATCACCGAAGAAAAGAACGATGCGGAGGATGACGACAAAAGGAAATACAATGAAGAAGATGGTCCCGAGCGAAATCCTTTATGGGACTCTTGGATGAAGGATTCCATGGTCGAGAAATACATAAGAGAGCTCGAAGATTTACAAAAGGCAGGCGCCGACATGTATATGGGAGCTTTCGGCATGTTGAAGCACTATCCGTTCTTCCAAAAAATATCGCATTGGTTCTATCCGTTCGACATCCAATATTCGGAACTGAATCAGATTGAACAGAAAGTTGGCGGAACCGACTCTGCCCTCATCAACCTGATGCTGAACTCCGATCTTTTCTGCAACTCTGACAAATACTCTATCTGCTTCAATCTGTTGGCAGCTCCTTCTTTCTTACAACAAGAGATGATTAAGCAATTCAACGAACAGTCGGAAGCATTGTCGGAGGAACAACAGGAGATGATTAACGAAAAGATTCTGGAAAACAAGAATGCACAGCATATCAGTCGGCAATACATACACGACCTTTACCGTTTCTATAAACTTTGGAAATATAAGGACGATGAATTCAATGTATTCGACAAGCCATTCAATCTATGGAACAATGCTGATTTCAAAGAATTCTTCAAGGATGAGACGATGATGAAGAACATTGCCGATTTTCTTCTCGACAAAGGCTATTATTCAGAATCAGTAACCATCTTTCAAAGTCTGGTATACACCTATAATACAAACGTAGAGTATTATCAGAAGTGTGGCTATGCACTCGAGCGCGAACACCATTACAGCTTTGCGATAGACTATTACAAGGATGCCGAATTGCTGAAACCAGATGACCCATGGACCATCCGACGGATAGCTATCTGTTACATGAAGAAAATCGAGCCGGATAAAGCACTTGAACAATATAACCGACTGAAAGAAATAAGTCCTGACGACCTCCGTATCTCAATGGGGATGGGACGATGTCTCGTTGATCTATGCCGATATGAGGAAGCATTGCCTTATTTCTTTAAAGTAGAATACCTGAGCAAGAAACCATTGGAAGCACGACGTGCCATTGCATGGTGCTACCTCCTTATGGGAAAGACAGAAGAAGCCCAAAAATATTCCGACATGGTCTTGGAAGAAAAGCATCCTTCCAGACAGGATTGGATGAACGCCGGCCACATCCAATTAGTACTTGACCACACTGAAAAGGCCATTGAGTACTATAAAAAAGCCGTGGAAGTCTATAACGACTTTGAGATGTTCATCAGCGATTACCATGAGGACATGAAGGAATTAATCAGTTTGGGCGTCAGCGAGGAAAAAACAAAGTTCCTACCCGATGAGTTGTTGTAAAACAAAACTTTTAGTAGTTTTGCATGAGGAACTCTCGTCAGGATATAAATGATATGAATAAGTTCATTCTCTACATATTTATCTTATCTACACTTTCTCTACTCACGTCGTGTGGAGAAGATCGAAGTCATGAGTATTACGAACTGACCTCGGGCAACCGCTGGATTGATGAGGTACTGGAGAAATATTATCTATGGAACGATAACTTGGGAAGTGTAACTGAGAAAGACTACTTTAAAACAGAAGAGACGTATCTTAAGCAACGATTATATACTAAGGCATTAAACGGGAAAGGTGATTCATTCTCGTATATCGAACGGAAAGATGATGTCACGACCCGTGTCAACGTCAATAACGAATCGTCATACGGTTTCGACTTCGAGGTGTTGACTGACCCATTGGGTACAACCACCCACCTCTTTGCACGCATCCTCTATGTAATGCCGAACTCTCCAGCCTCCGAAGCAGGACTGGAACGTGGCGACTGGATCTCGGCCATCGATGGCAACCAGCTAACAGTGAACAACTACACAGCATTGGTTCAAGGCGAAGGCATCACACTCACACGATCGGAAGTGACCACAGCAGAAGATAATGTGGAGGTCTGGTCAGATATTGATGATGTGACGCTCAGTGCATCTCGTTATGTCGAGATGAATCCGTTCTTCCTTGATACCATCCTCACGGTCGATTCGAAGAAGATTGCCTATCTGGTTTACAACCAGTTCAGCACAGGTCCAACCGACAACGCAACTGAAACTGCATATAGCAAACAGATGCAAGAGATATTTGCACGGTTCAAAGCACAGGCTCCCGATGAGCTTATTCTGGATTTACGATATAACACAGGCGGTTACCTGACTTGTGCGTTTGAGCTAAGCAGTTTGCTTGCTCCTTCTTCCGCCTTGGGACAGACTTTCTGCCAACTGAAAGGAAACGGATCCACATACGTGGACGACAAGACTTTCAGTTTTGATTCGCAGGCACCAACCAATAATTTGAACATTAGCAGATTGTATGTTTTGACATCGATATATACCGCATCAGCTTCCGAAGTTGTCATCAATTGCCTACGGCCATACTTTGGAGCCGACAATGTGATTCTCGTTGGCGAGAATACCTTTGGAAAGCCTGTGGGCATGGAACCGTACGATGACGACATACACGACTTTATCGTATGGCCGGTAACGGCTTATATCTTGAATGCGGACGGTGAAGCTGATTATGTAGAAGGTTTCAGCCCTGATTATGCCGTTGACGAACGTGGTATCGTCTCCCATCTTTATCCACTGGGAGATACGCGCGAAGCCTTATTAAACAAGACATTGTCACTGATTACAGGTAGCACGGCCAACGAACAGCAAAGGGGGTCGTACAAGCCTTCACCGAAAATCATCCAGTCCTCTTTGGACTATAAGAAAAGACCAGGAATCATTATCAAATAATTCTTTAAACCCATCTCGCCATGAATACGTCGGACAGTATCATCATTATTCCCACCTACAATGAAAAAGAAAACATTGAAAACATCATACGAACTGTTTTCAAGAAAGAACACCTGTTCCATATCTTAGTCATTGAGGATAACTCGCCCGACGGAACAGCGGATATCGTACGGCGACTTCAAACAGAGTTCCCCGATCGTCTGTTCATGATCGAACGGAAAGGGAAACTGGGATTGGGGACAGCTTATATCGCCGGTTTCAAATGGGCTATCGAACATAAGTACGACTATATTTTTGAGATGGATGCCGACTTCAGCCATAACCCCGATGATCTACCAAAACTCTACTCAAAATGTGCAGAAGAAGGGTTTGATGCAGCCATCGGCTCACGTTATATTTCGGGTGTCAACGTGGTGAACTGGCCAATGGGCAGAGTCCTGATGTCATATTTCGCATCAAAATATGTACAACTGATTACCGGGATCCCTATTCATGACACCACGGCCGGTTTTATGTGTTACCGACGCGAGGTATTGGAGACTATCGACTTGGATAAGATTCGTTTCAAAGGTTATGCATTCCAGATAGAGATGAAATTTACGGCATATAAATGTGGTTTTAAGATTGCCGAAGTGCCCGTTATCTTCGTAAACCGTCAGCTAGGTACTTCAAAGATGAATACCAGTATCTTTGGTGAAGCCTTCTTCGGAGTCATTCAGCTGAAGTTGCACAGTCTCTTCCACTCTTATCCGCAAAAGAAAAAAGCATGAATCGCACTTGGATTAAAAACGCGCAGATTATCAACGAAGGACAACGTTTTGTAGGTTCCGTCGTCATTGAAGATGAACTGATTGCAGAAGTTTTGCATGAGGGTGAAGAACCACAATATCCATGCGATAAACTCATCGATGCCGAAGGGTTGTACTTGATACCTGGAGTCATCGACGAGCATGTTCACTTCCGTGATCCGGGACTCACGCATAAAGCCGACATGCATTCAGAAAGTATAGCGGCCGTGGCGGGTGGTGTGACTTCGTTCATGGATATGCCAAACACCAACCCTCAAACAACGACGTTGGAAGCTTTGGAAGATAAGTTCAACGATGCAGCACAGAAAAGTGTGGCCAACTATTCCTTCTACTTTGGAGCGACAAATTCCAACGCTCATCTGCTGCCTGAATTGGACAAGCGTACAGTCTGTGGTGTCAAACTATTTATGGGAGCAAGCACCGGTAATATGCTGGTCGACCGCCTGGATGCACTCAAAAGTATCTTCCAACGATCACCAATCCTCATTGCTACCCACTGTGAAGATCAGACCATCATCAGGAGAAATATGGATGAATATCGCAAGCGCTACGGAGACGATCCCGATATTTGTCTTCACCCTTCCATCCGAAATGTTGAAGCCTGCTACCAATCTTCAGCCTTAGCCGTTCAGTTAGCCAGGGAGTTCAACAGTCGCCTGCATATCCTCCACATCACGACAGCAAAGGAATTGCAACTATTCGAGGATAAGCCTCTGAACGAAAAGAATATTACAGCCGAGGTAACAGTTTCCCATCTGCTTTTCTGCGACGAGGACTATACTTCCTTAGGTGCCCGTATCAAATGTAATCCATCCATCAAAACAAAAGCCGACCGTGATGCTTTGCGAAAGGCCGTTCGGACGAACCTGCTTGATACAATCGGCACCGATCATGCACCACACTTGCTGAGCGAGAAGCAAGGCGGAGCATTCAAGGCCGTATCAGGAATGCCAATGATACAGTTCTCACTAGTCAACATGCTGGAATTGGCAGGACAAGGTGTACTAACCATCGAACAGGTCGTTGAAAAGATGTGCCACGCTCCAGCCTTACTTTATCAGATCGAGAAACGTGGATTCATCCGTCCTAACTATAAAGCAGACCTCGTCCTGATACATCCAAATAAGCCATGGACCGTGAACCATGAGAATATTCTGAGCAAGTGTCAATGGAGCCCGATGGAAGGACATACCTTCAATGCAAAAGTAGAGAAAACTTTTGTCAACGGTCATCTGGCTTATGATGACGGTCGTGTAGATACTGACTATCGTGGAGCGATGCTAACATTCGACCGATGATCAAAGAGTATACCATACACGATGTGTGCGAATATATCAACTGGATATATTTCTTTCATGCTTGGGGATTCTCTGCCAAATTTGCAACCATTGCCGACATACATACCTGCGAGGCTTGCTATAGCCAATGGGTACATTCCTTTCCGCAGGAAGAAAGAGCCAAGGCTAAAGAGGCCATCCAACTCTTTCAAGAAGCAAAAAGCATCTTGAGAGGGATGGACAAAACCACAAAGGCGAGCGCCATCTTCTGCCTTCTGGAGACAAATGCTGATGGCGACGACCTGATTATCGGGAAACAACGCATCCCTTTGCTTCGTCAACAGATGGCTACATCGGATCATCAACCTTTAGTATGCCTGAGCGACTTTATTCGTCCCATCCAAAAGGGAGTCATCGACCATATCGGCGTCTTCGCCACAACGATACAGAACAGCAATCTTGCCTCTGACGAAAACCAATTACTGATACAGACCTTGTCCGACCGACTGGCTGAAGCCACGGCTGAGAGGTTGCATCTGGAAGTCCGAAAAGAACTATGGGGATACGCTCCCGATGAATCACTATCCATCAAAGAACTTTTTCAAGGCAAATATCAAGGAATCCGACCGGCCATCGGCTATCCTTCCCTGCCCGACTTATCCATCAACTTCATCTTGGATCAGTTAATCGACATGAAGCAAATCGGCATCACACTAACCGATAATGGGATGATGATTCCTCATGCCTCGGTCAGCGGATTCATGATAGCACATCCCCAAGCATACTATTTCTCGGTTGGGAAGATTGACAAGCAACAGCTAAGCGACTATGCCCGACGCAGAGGATTCGACATCGAGACAACTCAGAAGTTTCTATTAGGTAACATCTTATAAATCATAGAATTATGGTATTAGAGAGAACCATGCTTTTCCTTATTCTTCTGCTATTGGTACCCGACTGGTACATCGGAAGAAACTATATCAACCCAAATCCAAGGAAATGGGTCAGGTATGCTTATTGGATACCGACCATCCTCCTTTTGATAGGTATGGTAATCATCTACTTTACGCACGATTTCAGCATGGCCAGCATGCAACGCCTCAGCAACTATATCCTAGCTCTGATGGTTGTATCTATGCCCAAAGCAATCTTTACCCTCATCATGATTCTACTCTGGCCAGTCCGTTATTTTGCAAAGAAAAAACACCTTACAGAATTCATAGCCTGCTTGGCAGCGATATATGGTTTAGGATGCTTGATCTATGGTGCAGTCGAAGGGAAAAAACATTTCCAGGTAAAGAAAGTAGATATCGAATTGTCAGGACTTCCTCAGGCGTTCGAAAACTATCGCATCATTCAACTCTCGGATATACATATTGGAAGTTGGACTGATCATGGTAAAGCCTTGCAAACAGCAGTCGACCTATGTAATAAAGAAAAAGCAGATTTAATCGCTTTCACAGGCGACCTGGTCAACAACGAAGCAAAGGAACTCGACGAGTATTTACCCATTCTCCGACAATTAAAGAGCAAGGATGGCATCGTCTCCATCTTAGGAAATCATGATTACTCTCCATATATCCATTGGAAAAACAGAGAAGCCCAACACCAAAACATAGATGCACTCATTAGTAAGCAAAGAGATGAGTTAGGCTGGAAACTATTACTCAACGAAAACATCATCTTACACCGAGGAAATGACAGCATTGCCGTAGTGGGCGTGGAGAACGCAGGCGATCCTCCCTTCCCTGATTATGGCGATTTAGATAAAGCGATAGGAAATACAAACTCCTTATTTAAGATACTTCTCAGTCATGATCCTACTCATTGGAGGAGAAACGTATTGCCTGAAACTGACATTCAATTGACATTGGCCGGTCATACCCATGAGATGCAATGTACATTCTGGGGATTCTGTCCCATCATGTTCAAGTATCCCGAACATAATGGATTGTATCAACGAGGTGGCCGCTTTATCTATGTGAACCCGGGATTGGGATATGTGATGTTCCCCTTCCGTATCGGTGCGTGGCCAGAGATAACGGTAATAACACTAAAAAGAGCCATAAAATAAGTATTATAGGATATAAGCGTTCCTATAATTCTACGTAAATTTGCAGAAACAAACAGATCATTACTATGAAATCAATCTTACAACTCCTATATCGCATATACCAAGTGTGTATTGCCGCCCCTATCATTCTTGTCGCTACCATTCTGACGGCTCTCGTGACAATGATTGGCTCATGGATTGGCAGTGCTCATTTTTGGGGCTATTATCCTGGACGGATCTGGTCGAAAGTGATCTGTTATACCCTTCTGCTTCCCGTCAAGGTAAGGCAAAATACCAACGTAGCAAAGCACCAGTCGTATGTTTTTGTAGCCAACCACCAAGGTGCATTTGATATCTTCCTAATCTATGGCTTTCTGGGAAGGAATTTCAAATGGATGATGAAGCGTAGCCTCAAGAAAATGCCGTTTGTCGGACCGGCTTGCCAGGCTGCAGGACATATCTTTGTCGACAAAACAGGACCAAGTAAGATTAAGGAGACCATTGACCATGCACACAAAGTGCTTCAGAACGGCACCTCTTTAGTTGTTTTCCCCGAAGGATCTCGAACCTTCACCGGCCACATGGGCTTTTTCCGCCGTGGTGCATTCCAGTTGGCCGATGATCTTCATCTTCCGGTCGTACCCATCACCATCAACGGCTCCTTCGATGTCTTCCCCCGTACCGGGAAATGGGTAAATTGGCATCCATTAGAGTTGGTTATCCACGACCCGATCTATCCACAAGGAGAAGGCAGTGAGAATATCTCCTATTTGATGAAGGAATCATGGAGCATCATTGAGAAGTCTCTGCCCCTGAAGTACCAAGGTGAAGTAGATAATCCGGATCAATAACGAAAAGATTCCTTACCTATATAAAAAGAAGCACCAGATAGGTGCTGGTGCTTCATGTCAAAACTACTAAGACAAGGCTTAATCAAAACGATTAAACTTCTTGCTGAAGAGAAAACGGGGGATCTTCTCTTCTATCTTTTGCATATTACCTCACGGCGTATGCAGGGGGATCTAAATAACTTTATGAAGCATTAGGCCTCTCTGCAATATATTCAGCTGAAGTTGGATCATAACAAACATGCCAATCTCCATATTGAGTAGTATGTTGCTTCCATACATAAACCATAGTGGTGTATGCACCAGTTGAAACAAAACCATTTAAAACTAAATCTGTATCACTTTGTACGCCTGTATGTACGATATTACATCCTTTGAAAGTACCTATGTACACTCGTTCATCTTCAGTATCTAATCTTTGATTATGATTGGAATCAAGATAAAGGTAATTATAATATCCATTCTCTGCATCAGTCTTACAACGAACATGATAACAACCTGCAATAAATTCCTGCGGAGTAAATTCCTGGTAATTTGTCCGAGGAGAAATCCAATCTTTCTTTTCTAATCTCATAATTGTTTTATTTTAATGTTAGTACTCATTCACCCCATACAAAAAAATGCGTGGATACATGCTTACGCTTGTATTCACGCATTCTCCCCACATTTTTTAACCTAAAGCTATCTTGTCACCCATGCTTGCACACTTCTGCAAATAAAAAGCGTGCAGTCCATGAGGAATTTCACATCGGCTTTGTTCTGAACTACGATTAAAAAGTTGCGAGGTTTCTATACGTCAGAAAACAAAGCGTTAAGCAAACGCCCCTATTTTTGTCTCATCGTGTTTTCCCAAACAACGACATTATGCAAAGTTATATAATTTTTTAAATAAACAAAATAAAATCGCATTTTTTTCTATAAAAACAAAGAAAATACACCAACGGAAAAAGAAAGAGTATTCACCTACATTATAACTGCACCTATATTATCCGCTCAGATAACAAACGTGCAAAGGTATTCTGCAGCGTTGGGGCTTAGCTTGTCTAAGCCCGCAGATATCGGACGGGCCGATACAAGATTGGCCCCTACAAGAATTGATGTTCCAAGCTTTTCGGAAAAAAACGAATATATTTGGCTTTTCGCTCGTTATGTCGTAAATTTGTCCCAAATGACAAAGAAAATACTATACTTATTCATATTTTGTTGCCTCTGCTATCAAACACAGTTGATGGCACAAGCAACCAGAAGAGGACTGAACAGAGATTTCGGTTCATCTGCTTCCGGCTTGACGCAAGGCAACCGCGACCGAAACGGCAATCCCATCGATACTACTGCCGTGACCGATGCAAGTACTGTTCCTATCGGACTTTTCTCGTGGAAAATTGACCGACGCTTCGGAAATGTACACGAAGTGCCCGTTGACACCTTGGAACATCAGTTCCAAAACACCAATGACATGACCGGTATGAACGGACATTTCAACCATTTGGGCAACCTCGGCTCACCACGAATCAACCGATTGTACTTTGAGCGTCGAGATCCAAGTCAGTTCCTCTTCACCGATCCGTTCGACTATTGTGTCATCCGACCGGAAGATCTGATTTACACGAACACCAAATCACCGTTCGCAAACTTGAGTTACTACAAGGAGTTCGACAGTCAGAACGGTGAAGAACGCTTCAAGTCGTATTTTGCAACGAATGCCAACAAGCGGTTAGGGTTTGGATTCTACATCGACTACCTATATGGTAGAGGCCATTATACCGGGCAGTCCACAGCTTTATTCAATGGCGGACTGTTCTCGAGCTATCGTGGCGACAAATATGAGATGCACTTCCTCTTCAACAACGACAACTTGAAGGTGGCCGAGAACGGAGGTATCACTGATGACCGATATATCACCAATCCTCTGGACATGGCCGAAGGCAAACGACAATATAAGTCGTACGAAATCCCGGTGAACTTGCAAAAGATATGGAATCACAACATCGGCTATCATGCCTTCCTGAGCCATCGGTACAATCTTGGTTTCTATCGAGAGAAACAAGATACCATTTCGGCCGACTCTATCGATATCAAACGGCTGTTTGTACCCGTTACCAGCATCATTCATACATTCCAGTTCGATACGAACAACCGAAAATACATCTCGTACGATGATAGTCAGAACCGGAAAAACTTCGAACACATGTTCCTCGGATCCGATTCCATCGACCAAACCAAACGTACATCCATCAAGAACACCCTTGCTTTGGAACTAAAGGAAGGATTCAACAAGTGGGCGGCTGCCGGCCTGACGGCTTTTATCACTCATGAGATGCGAAACTACTCATTGCCCGACAGCACCTTCACCAATAACCGACGGACACGCATGTCTTATAAAGAGAATGTGGTGTCAGTGGGAGGATTGTTGGCGAAACGGAACGGGAAAACCGTTCATTACAGTGCTTTGGGTGAGATTGCCTTGACTGGTGAGGACTCCGGGCAGTTCACCTTGGAGGGAAATGCCGACCTGAATGTCCGCATGTTCGGTGATACGGTCCGACTTGACGTAAACGGATTCGTCAAGAATACCAATCCGGTGTTCTTTTATCGCCATTTCCACTCGAAACATTATTGGTGGGACCATGACGACCTTGACAAGATAATGCGTACACGCATTGAAGGAAAGTTGACGATCGGCAGGACAAATACCATGCTGAAGGCCGGCGTCGAGAACATCAAGAACTATACTTACCTTGCCAACACGAGCAAGATCGTGAAAGATGCCAGTGACGTCATCACTTCGAACCTCAACAACGCCGCCGTACAACAGTTTGATGGTAATATCCAAGTGCTGAGCGCCACACTAGAACAAAGGATCAAGCTGGGAATCCTCCACATTGACGCGGAGGTGACTTACCAGAAGTCGAGCGAGCAAGACGTGCTTCCACTTCCCGACCTATCCGTTTACGGGAATGTGTACCTCAGAGGCTCCCTTGCTAAGAAAGTATTGAGGTTTGAAGTTGGTGCCGACGCCCGTTATTTCACGAAATATGTTGCACCCGACTACTCCGTAGCGATGGGTCAATACTATTTACAGCATTCCGACAATCGGATTGAACTGGGAGGATATCCAATCATCAACCTTTATGCGAACCTTCACCTGAAGCGCACCCGCTTCTTTATCATGATGTCGCATATCAACCAAGGGTCGGGTAACTCAGAATCCTTCCTCGCTCCTCACTATCCGATTAATCCGAGGATGCTGAAACTAGGATTATCATGGAACTTCTTCGATTAAAAAGAAAGAGAACACACAATGATTGAGCCAGAAAAAACGATTAAACATTCACACAAGGTACGGTTGAGCCGTTACCTCCTAACCTTCATCGTCATCTTCCTCGGCGTCCTGATAGGACACCTGATGCGAGAACCTAAACAACCGGTCCATCAGCCACGCACATACGATGAAATTGTCGCTTCAGGCGTGCTGAAGGCTACGACTGAATACAATGCCATTGGCTTCCATGCTGAAGGAGATAGCATCGAAGGCTTTCATTATGAACTGCTGCAGGCTTTCGCCAACGACAAAGGGCTGAAAGTAGAGGTGACACCCGAGATGAGTTTTGAGAAGCGTCTGGAAGGAATGTTGCAAGGAAAGTATGATATTCTTGCCCATAACACGCCGACGACCAGCGAACTGCAGGACACCATGCTCTTCACGCACCCGATTATCGTGAGCAAACAAGTACTGGTGCAACGTAAACCTGTGGATGAGCAAGATTCTGTCTATATACGCAACCAACTTGCCTTGGCACATAAGACCATCCATGTCGTGAAAGATGCTCCCGTCATCCTGCGACTCAACCACCTGAGCAATGAAATTGGAGAGAATATCTACATTGAAGAGGTGGAGAAGTACGGACCGGAGCAACTCATTGCCTTGGTAGCAAGCGGCGAAATCAATTATGTGGTATGTGATGAGTTTATTGCACGAGATGCCATGGCTCATTATCCGAACCTGGACATGCAACTCGACATCAGTTTTTCGCAATTCTATTCATGGGGAGTCAGCAAAGAATCACAAGCCCTCTTAGATACCTTGAACGGATGGCTTGACCGGTATCTCACCACGAAAGAGTTCAAACAATTACGCAAGAAATATTTTAAGATATAAGTTATGGAGCCATTAGAAACAGTAAACTGGGGATTTATCGGATGTGGTGTCGTCACCGAAAAGAAGAGCGGTCCGGCCTTTTCACTGGTCGATGGCTCGCGAGTGGTCGCCGTGATGGGAAGAGACAAAGAAAAGACGGCTTCGTATGCCGAGCGACATCACGTGCCACGTTGGTATACCGACCCGATCGACTTGATCAACGATGATGAGGTGAACGCTATCTATATTGCGACACCTCCTTCTTCACACGCCACATACGCCATCATGGCGATGAAAGCCGAGAAACCGGTTTACATCGAAAAGCCCATGGCAGCAACCTACGAGGACTGTTGCCGCATCAACCGTATTTCTCAGGAGACAGGCGTCCCCTGCTTCGTGGCATACTACCGCCGTTACCTACCCTACTTCGAGAAAGTAAAGACGATTGTCGAGAGCGGACAGATTGGTCACGTCATCAACGTGCAGATTCGCTTTGCACAACCGCCACGCGACCTCGATTATAATAGCACGAACCTACCATGGCGTGTACAGCCCGACATTGCAGGAGGCGGTTATTTCTACGATCTGGCACCGCATCAGCTGGATCTGTTGCAAGATATGTTCGGTTGCATCCTTGAAGCGGAAGGAATCAAGAGTAACCGTGGCGGGCTTTATAATGCAGAGGACTCCGTCAGTGCCTGCTTTAAGTTTGAGTCGGGCCTGCCCGGATCCGGTTCCTGGTGCTTCGTGGCACACGAATCGGCCAAAGAAGACCGCATCGAGATTATCGGCGACAAGGGAATGGTCAGTTTTTCTGTCTTTACCTATGAACCCATCGAGTTGCATACAGAACAAGGAAAGGAAACCATTACGTTACAGAACCCTCCTCACGTGCAGTTACCTCTGATTAAGAATATTGTGGAACACCTACAGGGGAAAGCTATCTGTACATGTGATGGACTTAGTGCGACACCAACAAACTGGGTGATGGACCGAATCTTAAATAAATTCTAAGACACATGATGAAAGGATCCTATCGACTCTTTATTTGCTTGCTGACCGCTTTGAACATATCCATTGCTCGGGCACAAGTGAACGATACTATCCCTTCACAGCGCACAGATACGTTGACAAAACCTACACCCTCATCAGTCATCACCGACGAGATTCGTCAAGAGCCTTACGACCTGCTACAACTGGCCGATGATATCGCCCGCACATGGCGACATACCGGTCGTCGTATCCGTAAGGAAGTCAAGAAATTCAACGCTATCGATACCACCTATATCAAACCCAACAAATACAACCTCGCTTTCATGCTCGAGCATAGTACATGGATGGAGGACATCCGGTTCGGAGGACAAAGCAACGGCAAGAGCCAGAGTCTCGAGATCGGTCCGAGACCCGATTTCAAACTCGGTGTATATTTCGGTTGGAGATGGATATTCCTGGGATACACCTTTACATTCAACGACTTATTCCATAGTAACAAGAAACATACCAGTAAGAAAGAATACGAGTTGAGCATCTATAGTTCGAAGTTTGGAGCCGACTTCTATTACCGTAAGACCGGCAGTAACTTCAAAATCAAATCGTATAGCGGCTTTGACATTACGCCCGAAGAACGATCTGCAATAGATTGGAGCTTTAACGGACTCCGTTCTTCCGTCAAGGGACTGAACGCCTATTGGATCTTCAACTACAAACATTTCTCCTACCCCGCAGTATATAGTCAGTCGACCAATCAGATCAAGAATGCCGGCTCGTTTATGGCCGGGTTCACCTACTCGCAGCATCATTATCTGTTTGACACCGACCAAATGCCGTATATTATCCAGAGCCAGTTGAATGATGCGATGAAATTCAACGAGGTGAAATACTCAAACTACAGCATCAACTTCGGTTATGGCTATAACTGGGTATTCGCAAAGAACTGCGTGCTGAACGCATCCCTCCTACCTGCCATCGGATACAAGAAATCACGTGCATTTACCGGAAATGAAGATAGCACCGACCAGAATATCCTTCGGTTTAAATGGGTGGAGAATATCAACTTCGACCTGATTGGTCGCGCCGGTGTGGTTTGGAACAACAGCAAGTACTTTGTTGGTGCCAGCATCGTTACTCACTCGTACGATTATCGCAAGGACTATTTCTCATTGACCAACTCGTATGCCGTCCTCCGCATTTATGCTGGCTTTAACTTCCTCAAGAAGAAGTAATAAAAGTCCGTAAACCAAGCTTTTCACCTTCGTGATAAACTCTTTTCACATAGGTGATAAACCTTTTTCACGCAGGTGATAAGCTTTATTTATAAGGAATAGACTCAAAAAATGACAACGAAAGACAAAAAGACAAGGGCGTGTCAAATGATTTTTGACACGCCCTTGTAAAGATATATCGAATAGATTAGAATCTTGCGCCGATAGTGAGCAACAATTGATGACGTGAATGGTTGATATCGGTTTGTGGCAGATAGTTACCATCAATCTGATCATCGAATGCGAAGAAAGCCGAACGGTAAGCGTCATACTTATAAGCAAGGTCAGCATAGATTACGCTTCCACGGTAACCGACACCGCAAGTCACCGTCTGCTTATCCTTAATATTCAGGAATGAAGTATTGGTGCTGTAAGGAGCCAATGCATTGTAAGCACTCTCATGATATGCACGACTTGAGAAATTGTAACCGGCACGGAGGCTGAACTCAGGAACGATGCGATATTCCAAACCGACACGAGCGGTATGAACACCCTTCAAGTACGTGCTTACACTATTCTGGTCGCCCAAATCATAACCATCAACATCTTTCAACTTTGCAGAACCATAGTCTTCGTATTCATATTCTGCACCCAGTGCCAATGAAGAACCGATGGTTGTACCCAAGTTCACGTTAAACTTCCACGGAGTGATGATACGATAATCGTAGTTCAAGTAATCGCCACCGAGATAATCGCTCAATGTCTGGCTCTCGAACGGTTTCAACTCGCGGTTGTCGAAAGCGTAGATGTCGGAAGTGATCTTCGCATTGTAACTCTCGGTCAAATCATACCATGTCGGCGTATGGATTGCAAATCCAAAGCGGAACGGGGACTCCTCAATCGGACGGAAGATAGCACCAAACTTCAAGTCGACACCGGCACCTTCCAAACGATAGTAGTTGTCCAAGGTATAACCACCATTATCTACCGGTACATCACCATCATCTTGAATCGACCAGATACTGCCGTCAGCACTTTGGAAGCCAATCAGGTTCTCCGTGTAAGAGGTATATCGATCGTACTTCACATCGTACGCACCGAGGGTCAAGCCCAAGTAAACACGGTCGTTGATATTGAAAGACACATTAAAATCGTACTCGTTAATGCCACCCTTCTCCTCGCTGAAGAAATTATTGTTTGAACCGTTCCAGCCTGCAGGACTATCATAGCCCAAATGACTATTTGCCTCCCAGCCAACCAAACCCGTACGGATTCCCATCAATCCCAAAACCGGGAAGTTGGCATATGCACTGCTTGTGTATGGGTTGCCTTCCGATTCGAAGATATCATTCAATTCACCTTCGTTAATGCCGGCATTCTCGAGGGCAGTCGTCATCTGCCATGTCTGAGAGAATCCATCCAGAGGTCCGCCCATACTAAAGATACGGTTAAAGTTCTTGCTCTTATGATAGTTGAAACCGAAGTTCACGTATCTCAGAGAAGTAGAATTACCGATTTTGTTTGAGTAAACGAAACCAATCTGATCGAAGGAAGCCCGTGACTTATCCTCTTTCATGCTTGTTCCCATATATTTTGAACTTGCACTGGATGTATTGTATCCAAATGATACGGAAACATCGCTGCTACGGAAGATACCAATACCTGCCGGGTTCGTACCGATGGTCGAGATATCGCCACCCAGCGCACCCATTGCTCCACCCATACCGACGAAGCGGGCTGTACCATTCAGTTCATTGCTTGACAAACGTTCTGCATCATATAAGTTCTGTGCACTTGCTGTTCCGACAGCCAGAATCATAGAAAGTGCAAATATCCATTTATTCTTCATAATTCAGTATTCTTTAACATATTATTTATTCAATATCTCAAGGTTTATGATTATCTGTGACGACCGCCGCCACCGCCGCCGCTGAAGCCACCGGAACGGCCTCCACCGCCACCGCCGAAGCTACCGGATGAACGGCTACCACCACCAGAACCATAGCTTGATCCTCCAGATGAGCGTGAGTAGCTGCCGGAAGAACGGCTTGTTGAAGGCGAATAGCTACGAGTTGAACTGTTGCTACGTGTTACCGCACCGCTGTTCGAACGGCTGTAACTGCTACTACCCGATGAACGGTAAGCACCTCTTTGTGCTGCACCACTTGCAGAACCGCTTACACTGCTACGAGTACTGCTCGGACGGTTATAAGTGTTGCCTGCAGAGCGTGTGTTGATACCGCTTGAGCTACCGGAAACAGCACCACCTGTACGAGTACGAGTTGATGGACGAACCGAAGCATCGTTTGAGTTGCCCGATATCACACGACCGTTATAAGCACTTCCGCTACGTGTTGATGCAGCGCTACCAGTACGAGTACGATAACTTGAAGCACTTCTGTTCATATTATAGTTCGATGATGAACCGTTGCCACGAGTATAAGTTCCGCCACGACCGTAATTGCTGCGCGTACTTACGCCGTTACGATAGTTGTGTGCGTAGTTATTTACATAACGATCGGAGTGAACGCCCGGATAACGACGGCTTGATCCGTGCCATGCATAGTGACCGCCCCAGTATCCAGGACCATACCATCCACCATAGTAGTGGTGATGCCAAGGACGTCCCCAGTAACCACCCCAGTAACTTCCCCAGCCCCAATAGCCAGGACCGTACCAACTACTGTAATACCAAGGTGAATACCAGCTACTATAGTACCAAGGAGAGTGCCATCCCCAACCCCATCCGTACGGATAGTTGAAACGCCAATCCCACCACAAACTATTTGAGTAAGTTGGGAAAGCATAAGCATAGAAATCATCCACGTACACGTTCCATTCCCAAGAAGGAAGCATGTAAATCATATCCCAATAGAGCGGACTACTGATGGAAACTGCAAAGCGAGGATTGCGGAAGCGAACCAAACGCATCGCATATTCGTAATCGCTCTGTGAGCCTTCGAAGCCATTGACCCACTCACCACGCTCGTTCATCGGCTTCTCTTCGATGTAAAGTGTGTCATCCTGCACCGTGAACTGATTATCACGAGCCGAATAACGGCGGTTATATTCATCTACGTCACGGGTATAACCTTTCTTATCGTTAACAACCAAAGTCGTTCCCTTGCCATTATAGACATAGGTATCTGAGTTTCGGTTGACAGAAGTTGCCGGACGACTTGTCTGAGTAACCTCTACTTTCTTTTCAGCTTGCTTTTTTGGAATGAAATAGAGGTCATCGTTCACATTCTGTGCTACCACACATACCGGCAAGCACATCCATAACAGTGAAGTTAAAACATTCTTTTTCATACACTACTTATTTTAATCGGTTAATAATGCTTTTTTATCTGATGCAAAAATAGAGACAATAAAACAGGCAACATAGAGAAAATCCCTAAGATTAAGTAGGGATTTCCCTATTTGTTGAATGTCCGTTTTTAGAGTTGGCAGAAGAAGGTTACTACGAACGGGACGCTGAAATCCATCACAAAGCCATGGTAAATAGAGACCGGAACAAGTTCCTTTCCCGAAGTCTGCGTGATGATAGGCAATGTCGTATCCATGGTTGTCGCTCCGCCAGCCGATATCGGTGCCAGCTTTCCGAACCACCTTACCAGCAGAGGAGCACCCAACAAGGTGATAAGTTCACGAACGACGTTGGCGACCAAAGCAATCGTTCCCAATTCTGCACCTTTATACTGAGTAATGAAGATACTAGACAGGGAATAATAGCCAAAGCCTGAGCCTACAGCCATGCAATCGGCCAAGGAACGATGATGCAGAATCAATGCGGCAACCAGACATCCGCTTAACGTTCCTAAGAAAGTCATCAAGGGGAGCAGTGCCAAACCCGGATTCAGCTGCTTAAACTTCGTGACAATGTCGGCATCATTTCCGATGCTGTAACCTACAAAGAACAACAATGCACACAGTGCATAAAAACTTATATCCTCGCCGCCGTCGCCAACGGGTAACAGGTTCATGTACCCACAGCCAATGCCCAAGAGGAAAAACAATAGAATAATCAAACTTCCTTTCATCCTTTCACTTGTTTTTGTGTCGCACAAAATGCCACAAACATGCGGCAGCCGTCACACTGCCCAGTGTAGCCAACGTTGCAATAATAAAAGCTTCAAGTCCGATGGCACCCAGTCCCTTCATCAACTGTTCGTTTCCTCCGATCATGATTCCCAGCAAGAAGAGCAAAGCCCATACCAGGACGGCCAAAGTCTGTTGTGTGTACCGGAAAGGCTTCTTTCGTGTGAGGAAGCCAATCAGGATGCCACCGAACATAAATGCAAGTACAATCAACATGGCTTATGCTCCTGCGTAGATTAGGAATCCAAGTCCGATGATAAACAGGATAAACATGGCCAGATTCAGTTGATTAGACAGCTTCGGAGCACCCTTGAACTCTCTCCAGATCAGAATTCCCCACAAGGCAGAAACCAATGTCGCTCCTTGCCCTAAGCCATAAGAGATGGCAGCCCCGGCTTTCTCGGATGCGATAACACTAAATTCCTGACCGACACACCAGATGACACCACCCAGGATGCCTACCAAATGGGTTTTGAGAGAGCCTTTGAAGTAATCCTTAATAGAAACAGGCTCACCGTTGACCGGATGCTTCATTGCAATGGTGTTGAAGATGAAATTACTTACCAGTACACCCACGGCAAAGATGAAAACGGCCGTATAGGGCGTTAACTTCCCTGCTTCCGGCTGAGCAAAGTTGTTCAAATCCATGGACGCTGCAACAAAACGATAGAAAAACGCCATGATGACACCGGCACAAATCGACAAGAGTAACCCTTTTGTGATCTGTTTGCCTGCGCCAACCTGTGCTTTTTTATAAGCCAATCCGTTCAGGATGATAGCAATGACGATCAGTAACACTCCAATAAAGATGTAAAGCGGCTCGCCCTTGGCTGCACCGAAATAGTTGACGAGTACACCGAGCACCAAAGCCAAACCAATGCCGACAGGGAAGGCAACCGACAGTCCGCAAAGAGCGATGGCGGCAGACAAAAGGATGTTGGCTGCATTGAAAACGACACCGCCCGTGAAGGCACTCCACAGGTTACTGCTATCGGCTTGTGCCAAATCGCTCAAGAAGCTACGTCCTTCGCTACCGAAACTACCCAACGTAAAAGCTAAAAGAAGCGAACAAAGTAGCACTCCCAAAACATAATCCCAATAGAAAAACTCGTAACGCCATGTTTTTGCCGCCAACTTTTGGGTATTTCCCCAAGAGCCCCAGCACAGCATGGTCACAAAACAGAACAGAACTGCTACAGAATAACTTTGAACGATAAACATATCTTATGGTTTAAATTATTTAAAAGGGTTCACATAAGGCGTGTCTGAATAAACAATGCTTGATGCGCAATAGACGCTCGCGCCTTTTTCTGGATTAATCCATTTCAACATCAGTTTATGAACGCCCTTCTTTAGCATCGGATTATAATAAATCTCGAGTGCACGGTCGTGCGACAAGGCCGGCAATTTTCGCGTTGCATCCAGTTGGCCGTCAATATAAACCTCAACAACTGCCACATAATCGCTACGTTCTGCTTTCACAGAGCAATCCAAAGCGATACCTGTGCCCTCAAATGTTGCTTCTTCCCAGTCGGATACCTGTTTACGGAAGTCGATTCGCTTCACCGGATACATATTCGGGAACGACTCTTCTACAGCAACCGGTTGAGGCCTTTGTGTTTTAATCACAACCTTGTCTTCCAAAACTTGTCCGCCTTCACGCTCAATCACCTGAAGAGCCTGATTAAAACTCATCTGATACACTTTATTCAACGAGATATTCGTATACTTGAAGTCGCGGTCTTCTACCTCATAGACATTTTCTTTCCAATATTCCGGAATCGCATCATAGCCAATGATCGTTCCAAGAATACCGCCGGCTGTTGCCGGATTACAATCGGAGTCTTGTCCGCAACGTGTGGCAATATCGATCGTGCGTGAGAAGTCACCTTTCCCGTAAAGCAAGCCAACAACGACATACGCGCTGTTAATCAGGGCGTCAATATTCAACGGATTGAAAACGCCCTCGGGGCATCCAAAATCTTCGCTATAGTATTTTTCAATCAAAGCCCAAGTTTGCTTCCAATCATCCGGATACTGGTGATACCATTTGATCACATCTGCCATGCATTTGTAGTAACGTGTTTCCTCAGGGATAACTTTCAAGGCTTCTTCAACGACAAATTCAACATCATCCGACAAAAATGCCATCGAATACATGGCCCCAACATATACACCACCGTACCAGCCATTTCCGCTGTTCATAATATGACCTATCTTATCCGAGAACTGCGATGCGGTATTTGGCATGCCCGGACTCATGAGGCCCGCATAATCGGCTTCAATCTGATAGTCGATGTCGTCGGCATGTGCACTGTACTTCCAGCTGCCCGATTCCGGTGGCATAATGCCATTGAGGATGTTATACCTCGCAGCCTGGTTCGCATGCCAAAGAGGATATGGAGCATTGGCAAAAGCAACTGCGAAAGAATCGACCGGAGCATCCAAGCCAAGACGGTCGAATACATCCACAAAAGTCAAGTCCATATACACATCATCATACAAACCGGGAGAACGGTCGTAATAATGCTTAATCTGTCCTTTCGGCCAATAGATAGGAATATAATCTTGAATCATCGTTCCTTGATACCGGAACTCCGTAGGGCCACCATAGGTACAGGCAATGGTCTGTCCGGCCCACCCACCTTTAATTTTATCCAGAAGGACAGCCTTCGAAAGGGTCACTTCGTCAGGAATAGTCGTCTGCTGCTTGGCCGTATCCGCACACGATGCCAAGGCGAAAACGATTCCCATCATCCACAATACTGATAAAAAACGGTTTCTCATATCATTAAAATTTATAAGATTTAACCTCTTCCCTGGTCGGTGCTGATGCTTGGGCACCGGCTCTTGTCACCGAAATGGCAGCAGCTTTATTGGCAAACTGAACAGCCGATATCCAATCCTGTCCTTCCGCAAGGGCAATACACAACGCCCCATTGAAATTATCTCCTGCAGCCGTCGTATCTACCGCTTTCACCGAATAGGACGGAACGACTTCGCACAACGAATCCGTGCAGACAAGTGCACCTTTCGCCCCTAATGTGATGATCACATTCTTCACTCCTTTCTGGCGGATAAGGCGTGCTGCCTCGATGGCCGAAGGGATGTCGGTGACCTTTTTCCCACAAATGCGCTCGGCTTCCGTCTCATTGGGAGTAATCAGATAAAGAGATTTCAAGAGTCCATCCGACAAATCGGCTGCAGGAGCCGGGTTCAACACGACTTTCGTCCCTGATTCATTGGCCATTCGAGCCGCATACTCCACGGTTTGCATCGGTATTTCCAGTTGCATCAATACTATTTCAGCCCCAGCAATGGCGTCTTTTGCCTTTTCCACATCCTCCGGCATCAGGCAAGAATTCGCTCCCAAGGCAACAGCGATGCAGTTCTCGGCATGCTTATCGACTGTGATCAAGGCCACGCCCGACGCTTGAGTAGGATCGTAGAACACATATCGCGTATCGATTCCTTCTTGTTGGAACAAGGTTTGAGACTGTTTCCCGAAAATATCTTTTCCCGTTTTGCAGATGAAAGTCACATTGCCGCCTAAACGTGCTGCCGCCACAGCCTGGTTGGCCCCTTTTCCGCCGGGATTCATAAAGAAGTTACCACCTAAGATCGTCTCACCTGGCACAGGCAAGTGATCAGTTTGAATCACTAAATCGGTATTCGAACTACCTATAACCACAATCTTATTCGTATTCATCGTTGTCATTTTTGATTTGTTGGGTTAAAGATAACGATTTTAATAGTTTATCGAACCTTTTAGTGCACATTTATTTATAAAAAAAGAAACAATCCGCCCACTATTCTATTTTTTATCTTTACCTTTATACGTTGAAAACAAAGACAAAAGAACATATCATGAAACAGTTTCTTTCTGCACAGTTCTGGTTTCTTCTTTCCGGTCTGGCCATCCTCGGTGGCTGTACCCCTCAAAAGACAGAAACTTCTGCTTTACCCGAGAGTTATACACGTGGCATCGGCATGTATCCCGGAGACATAAAGGAATACATGGCTCCGAAGATGGAAAAAGATTTCACCTATCGGAACATTGCCTTGCACCGTGCTGTTTACCAGTCGTCGAGTTATGACTTTAACCTGACATCACAACTCGTCACAGATGGTATTCTTTGTGAAAAAGAGCCAAACATCCTGATTGCAAGAACACCCGACGGCGAACTGCCCAAACGGGAAAAAGAATGGGCCATCGATGCCGGAGAATACACACGTAATATCCTGATGGGAGAAGATACGTTCATCGAATATGAATGGACCGATCAAACCATTCCCGCTCAAAGCATTACGATAAAAGGATCATTAGCCTACGATGCCGAGAAAGCCATTAATGGTTATAAGATTCTCGTACAGACATCTGCCGATGGAACGAACTGGGAAGAAGCAGCAAAAATCGAGTCAAGTGGATTGCCCGGTGAGGCAACCTCATGGAAAGCTCATTCCGATCCCAATAAGACAACCGAACAAGCAACACTCCCGACAAGAAGTCTGAACATGGACATCGACCTAAAGGTGACAAAACCGTTCAAGAAGTTCAAGTTATCAATGCAGATGGACGGAGCCGCTCATTGGACTTTTACGGAAATCCAGTTCAAGGACAAGCAGCAGCAAGTAATGAATACCTTACCGTCACAGATTTTCAACAGTGCTTGGATGAGTGCTGACGGTAACGAACAATGGGTGTATGTAGACCTGGGGACGGCTGCGACTTTCGACCTGATCAAACTCTATTGGCTGCACAAACCAGTGAAGGCACAAGTCGAAACATCGGACGATGCAGAGAACTGGATACTACTGTCTGAGCTGCCCAATGACAAGAACCTAAAAGATTCCATCACATGCAAGGGTTTGGCACGTTATATCCGTGTGTTGATGCAGCAACCTGACGAGTCAGGGAAATATATGCTTAGTGAGATGGAAGTATTTGGTAAGGAAGGGCTCGTTGCAAACTCCACCAGCCGACCAACAGGAACGAACCTGAAGACGCCTTTGAATGGAGGCGACTGGAGACTGGAACGAGCATCACAGGTAAAAGACAAAGGGGAAGTCATCTCTACAGCCGACTTTGATGCAACAGGATGGGTAGCAGCAACCGTTCCGGGAACGGTTTTGACCAGTTATATCAATATCGGAGCTGTCCCAAATCCGAACTTTGAAGATAACCTGATGATGATTTCAGAATCCTTCTTCAATGAGGACTTCTGGTATCGTACCGAATTCAATGTGCCATCAGCCTATCAAGGGAAGAACGTGTTCCTAAATTTCGATGGCATTAACTGGAAAGCAGACATCTACCTCAACGGAAAGAAGATAGACCGCATCGAAGGTGCTTTCATCCGTGGAAAAGAAAACATCACCGCATCGGTGCAACCGGGCAAGAATGTTTTGGCTGTTCGGGTGATTCATAACGCTCATTATGGTGCAGTAAAAGAGAAAAACGAGAAGAATACCGACTTCAACGGTGGTATCCTGGGTGCAGATAATCCAACATTCCATGCATCCATCGGCTGGGATTGGATTTCCACTGTTCGAGGAAGGAACATGGGCATCTGGAATAACGTCTATCTCACTGCTGCCGACAAGATTACGGTGCAAGATCCTTTGGTTCTCACCAAGTTGGCTTTGCCCGATACCCTTGCAACACTCACCCCTTCGGTCTTTGTGACGAACCATGACAGCAAGGATGTACACGCTGTACTGAGCGGATTCATCGGCGACATCCAATTTGAGAAAGAAATCGACCTGAAAGCCGGGGCAAAAGAAGAGATTGCCTTCTTACCAGAAGAATTTAAACAGCTGAAAGACCAACGACTGAACCTTTGGTGGCCCAACGGATACGGTACACCTTATTTATATAAGGCAGGTTTCACCGTAAAAATTGATGGAACGATATCCGATCAACTGACTTACCTTGCAGGTATCCGACAAATGAATTATACAGATGTGGACACACAGCTGAAACTCTTTGTCAACGGCAAACGCTTTATCCCGTTGGGGGGCAACTGGGGATTCAGTGAACATAACCTGAATTATCGGGCTCGTGAATACGATATTGCCGTAAAATATCATAAAGACATGCATTTCAACATGATTCGCGACTGGGTAGGACAGATTGGTGACGAGCCGTTCTATGAAGCGTGCGACAAATATGGTATCATGGTATGGCAAGACTTCTGGTTGGCAAACCCTGCCGACGGACCAGATCCCGACGATGAAAGCATGTTCATGCGAAATGCAAAAGACTATGTAAAACGAATCCGCAACCATGCCAGCATCGGATTGTACTGCGGACGGAACGAAGGTTATCCGACAGCCACTTTAGACAAGGCTCTTCGGGAGTTTGTAGCTACGCTTCATCCCGACATGGTTTATTTTTCCAGTTCAGCGGATGACGGAGTCAGCGGACATGGACCTTATAATGCCCTCTCGGCAGAAGAATACTTCAAACGTGTTCCGGTAAAATTCCATTCGGAAAGAGGTATGCCAAACGTTATGAACTACGAAAGCATGGCACGCACGATCCGCCCTGACCATTTATGGCCACAGAGCGGGAAGTGGGGACAACACGATTATACCATGGAAGGAGCTCAACGTGGTGCTTCGTTTAACCAACTCATCGAGGTGGGATTCGGGAAACCGAAAGATGCCAAACAGTTTACCGAACTGGCACAATGGATTAACTACAATGGGTATCGTGCTATGTACGAATCGGCTAATGTAAACCGTCTGGGCCTGATTATTTGGATGAGCCATCCATGCTGGCCAAGCATGGTTTGGCAAACATACGACTATTACTTCGAGCCGACCGCCGCATATTTTGGTGCAAAGAAGGCGTGCGAACCCGTACATATCCAATGGAATGCTGCTACCGACTCGATAGAAATCGTGAACTTATATGGTGGAGACCTGCAAGGACTGGTTGCAGAGCTAACCGTTCGCGATATGCAAGGAAAGATCGTCACGACGAAGCAAGAGAAAAACTTGAATATTGCAAACGATAGTACTACACCTTGCATGGCATTGGGCGAAGATGAGAGTCCGACAACGGTTTCGTACGTTTGCCTGAAGCTGTATGACGCCAACCAACAACTTATTTCTGAGAATTTTTACCTACGTTCGAAGGATGGAAACGACTATCAAGAACTGAAAAGGTTACCGCAAACCACCCTCTCGAGTAAGATGAGTTACTCCGAACAACAGCGTCAGTGGAATGGAAAGGTGACGATTACCAACAAATCGGACGTGCCAGCTCTGATGATTCGACTGAATGTGGTAGGCAGCGATGGAGTACAAATTCTCCCAATGCTTTACAGCGACAACTATTTCTCACTGATGCCGGGAGAATCGAAGGAAGTATCACTTCAGTGGGCCGACCGCGACACGCACGGGAAGAAAGCGAAAGTGATGATTAGCGGATACAATGTAGAAGAGCAAGCCGCAAAGATTACATATTAATAAGAAAAGGAGCCTAAGGCTCCTTTTCTTATTTGATAATGCGATAATATCCTTCCTTTCGTGGCTTGGCTGGTCGGAACTCCCTTGAAGGATATCCTAAGGCCAAGGCTCCAATACCGATCAGGCCATCAGGCAATCCCCACTCTTTCATCAAGATTTTTCCTTCTTCCGTATCAAACATCTGTTTCTCACGGTTGATCCAGCAACTTCCTAAACCGATTGCATGAGCAGCAAGCATCATGTTCTCTAGGATACAACTGCCATCTTGGAACGCGTTCCCGCTATCACCCGGTGCAAACACGAAGACATAGGTCGGTGCATCGTAATAAGGATTCGAAGTGATTCCCCAAATCTTGGCATTCAACTCAGCCAATTGTTTCATTTGCTCCGGTTGCTGCAATGCAACGATAAAACAATTCTGCAGGTTATGACCTGAAGGAGCATACGTTCCTGCTTCCAAAACCGCCTGCAATTCCTCATCCGTAACCTGTTCCGGTTTGAAATGGCGGCAACTACGACGGCTCTTTATCAATTTCAAAAAATCATTTTCCATATTCTACTCATTTATCCTTTGCGAAGATAAGACAAATCCAAAGGAATGCCAAACATCCACAGATTTTTTCGAAGAAACAAAAAAGGAATGAGAATAATAACTTCCGATCTTGCCCATATCAAGAATCCATCATAAATAGGGAATCAAAGATATTCAAACCTATCTACGATTGAAAAGCGAAGTTTCGATCAATGAGGCAGCAACGTGAGCAATCCGTTGCTGCCTTTTTCTTTTTTCAAGTGTTGTTAGGGACCTCCAGATTCCCAACGCCATAATAAGCGGATTTTTAATTCGCAGTGGGTTACAAACCCACAATTATTCTTTCTCGGGATCTGGAGATCCCGAGGAACAGAGTTTTTTTCGGAATTAGGCAGCTTCTCTACAACAAGGTTTTGCATTACATTCTCAGCCGTCGGACAATATCATTCATTCTTCGTATAAAAATTTTCAATTATCGAGTTTTTTACCCTTAAAAAATGAGTTTTCACCATCAATCATCAAGTTTTCAAACTCAAAAACTAGATGATTGAAAGTGGCCCCTTCAGAAGCATTACTAAAATGTTTTAAAAGAAAACTCCAGATATCTTATCAACTAATATAGAATAAAAAATGCTGCCCTATAATAGGACAGCATTCCCTCTTTTTTATCATGCTTTTTATTCATTCAACCATTTCTGGATTAATGCCTTAACCTCGCTTTGCATAGGTTCCTGCATTACTCCAATCCGTGCACCGTGATTTCCACCAGGAATCACATATACATGAAGGTTTTTCTTCTTCGATGTATTCAGCCATGCACAGACACCCGATGCCGACCATGGGTCGAACTCGCCATAGATATAAATCATTTTCGGGTCGTTTTTCTTCAAGAACTTGGTCACATCCTTTGCCATGGTCTTATCAAACTTCACTCCTTTCAACTCATCAGGGAGCAACAGACGACTCAACCAGCCCTTTGTAGATTTCAATTCCATGTATTTCTTGAATGGCTTGATGTCATAGCCATAGTATCCCAGTTCTTTAGCTGCCTGTACAAAGAACGATTTGAAGTATCCTTCTTTGTTAAAGTTGCTCGGATTACACTGTTGAATCCAATGATCGAAGATTTCCTTATCCGAAGCTGTCGGTCTTGGGATCTTGCTGATAGGATATCCATACTGCCACATCGCGAAAGAATATTCCAACACGCTGAAATCATAGATCTCACCCATCGTAACAGGGAACGTCAAGTTGTTGTCCTTGCAATGTTTCTCGAACATCGGCTGTAAGGTAGCCCTACGCTTGAACACCTCCATCTGGAAATCCTGCACGACCTTACGGTCGGCTGCTGTAGATACATTTCGGATAAACGGTTCATGCCGGCCATCTTCCACACCATAGTTCAATGGGGCAACATAAGGAACGGAAATATCAACATCGTCGGGATAATAAGTGCGATATAAAGCAGTGGTCTGTCCACCCTTACTTGCGCCTGTAGTAATCCATTTTCCAGGATACACTTTCTTCAACGCCATGCAGATAGCATGTAAGTCGGCTGCCGACTGTTTCGTCGTCAGATATGTCCAATCTTTAGGGTTCGGAGTTGATTCCAAAAAGTAGCGATGCTCCACCACCACTTGATTCGTCTCGAACAAACGAGACAATTCATTCCGGTAGCGCGGCGACTTAGCGCCCTCTGCACCGTAACCTTCGGTCACCATAACCGTCGGATTCTTGAAATTCAGATGAGAGACAAATACCCGTTGTTTGAAAGTTCCAAGACTTGGGTTCTGATGATCAATAGGTTGGGTGAAATACACCAAGTATTTCTCGCCAAACTCACCTTTTTCCAATGGTACAATCTCGGAGATTTCAGGAAGAGCCTGTAACTTTTCCTTTAACGTGGTCTGTGCTGAGACAGATAGATAAGTCATCAACACAAAGATTAAAAACAATCTTACACTTTTCATATACTCAACTATTTTAAAAAGCATAAGAATAGCGTGTTCTGCTATTCTCATGCCTAATATTTATGATTTATTCAACACTACGGAAAGGCGGTTTTGCAACGACTGCTTTCAGTTTCCGACCACGGACATCGATAAAGATCTCTGTATCCAACTTTGCAAAAGCAGGTTTTACATAGCCCATACCTATACCAATCTTCAACGTTGGCGACATCGTACCGCTGGTAACACATCCGATAACATTTCCTTCAGCATCAACCAAGTCATAATGTTCGCGAGGTATACCACGATCCACCATCTTAAAGTGAATCAGTTTACGTGTAACACCTTCTGCTTTTTGTTTTTCAAGCGCAGCCCGATTGGTAAAGTTCTTACCATCGACGAACTTGGTGATCCATCCCAAGCCTGCCTCGATCGGAGAAGTCGTATCATTCAAGTCGTTTCCATACAAACAGAAGCCTGCTTCCAGGCGCAAGGTATCACGAGCGCCCAAGCCAATCGGCTTAATTCCTTCAGGGGCACCTGCTTCAAACAAGGCATTCCAAATCGTCATGGCATGTTCCGGATAGAAATACAACTCAAAACCACCTGCACCAGTGTATCCGGTTGCTGAAATAATCACATCCTTCACGCCAGCCACTTCGCCTACGGTGAAAGCATAATAAGGAATCTCGTCCAAGTTGACGGCTGTCAATTTCTGAATCACCTCCTTTGCTTTCGGTCCTTGGATAGCCAGCTGAGCCATACGGTCAGACGAGTTCTCCAATTCTGCACCTATGCTATTATGGCTGTTACACCATGCCCAGTCCTTATCGATATTGGCAGCATTCACAACCAACAGATATTTCTCCGGCTCATAATGATATACGATAATATCGTCAACGATTCCTCCCTCCTCATTCGGGAAACAAGAGTATTGAGCCTTTCCAACAGGTAATGCTGCGACGTTATTGGATGTCACACTCTGCAAAAAGTCTAAAGCCTTCGGGCCTTTTACCCAGAACTCACCCATGTGAGAAACATCGAACACGCCGACACCCTTACAAACCGTAAGGTGTTCTTCAATAATACTTGTGTACTGAATAGGCATGTTGTAACCTGCAAATTCGTGCATCTTTGCTCCCAGCGCAATATGTGTTGCGGTAAACGGGGTTTGTTTTAATTCCATTTCTAAAAACTTAAGGTTAATATTATCTTGCTACTATTTCACATATCTTGATGATAACGTTCTTCGCCTTTTCCATGGACTGGATAGGAACATATTCAAAGCGTCCGTGCATATTCATGCCTCCGGCGAAGATATTTGGACAGGGAAGTCCTTTAAATGAAAGTTGTGCGCCATCGGTGCCACCGCGAATAGCATGAATAACCGGCGTAACGCCAGCCTCCTCCATCGCTTTGAAAGCGATATCAATGATGTGTTTCACTGGTTCTACCTTCTCACGCATATTATAATATTGGTCTTTCAACTCAACAGAAACGGTTCCTTTGCCATACTTTTCGTTCAACTGTTCAGCCCATGCCAACATATTCTGCTTCCGCTGTTCAAAGATGGAGCGGTCATGATCACGGATAATATAGTTCAATGTCGTATTTTCCACCTCTCCCTTCATGCCAATCAAATGATAGAAGCCTTCGTATCCTTCTGTACACTCAGGGACCTCACTTTTCGGCATAAGTGAAATAAACTCATTAGCGACACGCATGGAGTTGATCATCTTGTTCTTTGCCGTTCCCGGATGTACATTGACTCCTTTCACATGTATTTTGGCAGATGCAGCGTTAAAGTTCTCATACTCTAACTCTCCGACTTCTCCACCGTCCATGGTATAGGCGAACTCGCATCCAAACTTCTGAACATCAAATTTATGAGCTCCCATCCCTATCTCTTCATCCGGATTGAAAGCTACCCGGATCTTTCCATGTTTAATTTCGGGATGTTCCTTCAGATAGACCATGGCAGAAACAATCTCTGCAATACCCGCCTTATCGTCTGCGCCCAAAAGAGAATGACCGTTCGTAACAATCAGGTCCTCTCCCTGATGTTTCAAGAGTTCCGGATACTGACGAGGAGAAAGAATAATCCCATCAGCTTCATTCAAAACAATGTCTGAACCGTCATACTTTGAGACGATACGTGGAGTTACATTCGCTCCGCTCATATCAGGAGAAGTATCCATGTGAGCGATAAAGCCGATAACAGGTACGGCCTTTTCGGTATTGGCCGGCAAGGTTGCATATAAGTATCCATGCTCATCCAAATCTACACCCTCAAATCCGAGTGTTGTCAGTTCACCTTGCAGATACTTTGCAAACACCATTTGTTTCGGGCTGCTCGGAGTAGTTTTCGAGTTTTCATCCGACTGAGTGTCGAAACTCACATATTTCAAAAAGCGTTCAACTAAATCCATCATACATGATTTTATGTTACGGCTCAAAAGTAACAAAAGAGCAATGAATTTCCAAAGAATTCATTGCTCTTTTTTGTATATAGAACGGTTTTCTATCTATCCCTTACTCATGCATCAAGTGATTCTGCTTAGAAACAACTTGAGCCGTCGAAACAATGTGTACATACCTTGCATTTAGGCAAGCCGATTGCCTCGATCAGATTTTCTATCGTATTGAATTTCAGAGAATCAATCTGGAAATGCTCACGAATCTTCTCTACCAGAGCATTGTATTCCGGCGTTCCAGTCGTCGTATATTTTTCCAGGTTCTTGTTCTCATCACCTTCAAACTCCTTTATAATACGGCGGGTCAACAGCTCCATCGGGCTCTTCTGCCTGGTGAAGCCAACAAACGGACAGCCATAAATCAGTGGCGGACAAGAGATACGGACATGAACTTCCTTTGCACCACCTTCATACAACATCTTGACATTGTCACGCAATTGCGTTCCACGAACAATGGAGTCGTCACAGAACACAAAACGCTTTCCTTTTAGGATAGAGTTGTTCGGAATCAACTTCATCTTAGCGACCAACGAACGCATTTCCTGGTTAGAAGGCATAAAGCTTCGAGGCCAAGTCGGTGTGTACTTAGAAATAGACCGCAGGTATGGCACACGCTTTTCTTCAGCATAGCCCAAAGCCATTCCAACGCCTGAATCAGGGATTCCACAAGCTGCATCTATTTCTACATCATCATTCTCAGCAACTTTCTCTCCTATCTTATTTCGAACATATTCCACATTAATGTTCTCATAATTTGAGGTTGGGAACCCATAATAAACCCAAAGGAACGAGCAGATTTGCATCTTCTCGTTTGGTTTACGTAATTGTTCTATCCGATCCTCATGAATACGAATGATTTCACCGGGCCCAATATATCTCTCGATTTGATAGCCCAAATTCGGCAAACTGGAGGATTCGCTTGTAACAGCATAGCCATCATCGTTCTTACCCACGATAATCGGGGTGCGTCCCCATTTATCACGTGCAGCAATAATACCGTTTTCGGTCAGAAGCAACATGGAGCATGATCCCTTAATGGAATTAAAAACCTGCTCAATGCCATCAACAAAATCTTTGCCCTGAGTAATCAGCAAAGCTACCAATTCTGTTTGGTTGGTCACATTCAGGCTCATCTCAGAGAAATGTTGATTCTGGGTCAACAGATCTTCCTCCAATTCCTTAATATTATTGATTTTAGCTACAGTGACAATGGCAAATTTACCGATGCGAGAGTTTATGACGATGGGCTGAGGATCCGTATCGCTGATGATGCCAATGCCGGCATTCCCTTTAAACTCCGATAATTCATCCTCGAATTTTGTACGGAAATAGGAACTTTCCAGATTGTGAATGGAACGCATGAACCCTTTTTCCTTGGCATACGTTGCCATACCACCACGTTTTGTTCCCAGATGTGAGTTATAGTCGGTACCATAAAACACATCAGCTATACATGCAGACTTCTTAACTGCTCCAAAAAAACCGCCCATTTTTTTCTCTTTTTTAATGATGTGCAAAATTAGGAAAAACCTTTGGGATTTTCGTTATGTTTAAAGAAAAATCGAACGGATATTTTTCTTTTTATTCGTGTCAAACCAATGGGAGAAAAAGAAAAGGAATAGAACAAACTCTATTCCTTCTGAGCCTCTTGTCGGATTCGAACCAACGACCCCGAGATTACAAATCACGTGCTCTGGCCAACTGAGCTAAAGAGGCGGGTGGGTAAGCTAACTATATCGCGCCGCTACGACCTGCTACCTTTGCTGCGGTCAAGCCCTGGAGGAGTTCACAGGGAGCTGGCCGTATAGGACTTACCCATTTTTAGCGTGTGCAAAGGTAGGTAATTAAATTTATAAAACAACCTTTTCGATTGTTTTTTTCCCATTTTAACACAAAGTTTTATTTTTAAACATGAAAATAGAGGCGTATTCCATGAAAAGAACTAACTTTGCCTTTTAGAACATTATATTTCAGACAAAATGGAAGACAACCATTCTACATTAAACATATCTGTTGTGGTCCCTCTCTTCAATGAACAGGAATCCATTAAAGAATTATTCTTATGGATTAAGCGTGTCATGGATGAGCATCAGTTCACTTACGAAGTGCTGTTCATCAATGATGGCAGCACAGATCAGTCTTGGTCTATTATTGAGGAACTACATGCCACATATCCGCAAGCAAAAGGTATTAAGTTTCGTCGAAACTATGGGAAATCCCCTGCATTATATTGTGGATTCAAAAGGGCAATGGGAGATGTTGTCATCACCATGGACGCTGATCTGCAAGATAGTCCGGATGAAATCCCTGAACTTTACCGAATGATTACGGAAGACCGGTATGATTTGGTGTCAGGATACAAGCAAAAACGATATGACCCATTGTCGAAAACTCTTCCAACCAAGCTGTTCAATGCTACTGCACGAAGAGTTTCAGGCATTCACAATCTGCATGATTTCAATTGCGGATTGAAAGCCTATCGGAAAGAGGTCGTCAAGAACATTGAAGTTTTTGGAGAAATGCACAGATATATTCCTTATTTAGCGAAGAACGCTGGTTTCTCTAAAATTGGCGAAAAGGTGGTTCATCATCAGGCACGCAAATATGGCAAGACCAAGTTTGGTGGTCTGAACCGTTTTTTTAATGGTTATCTCGACTTGATAACGTTATGGTTTCTTTCTACCTTTGGTGTTAAGCCCATGCACATCTTCGGTTTCTTGGGTTCACTGATGTTTATTTTTGGTTTTATTATGGCATTTGGCATTGGTGCTCACAAGTTATGGGCATTGGCTAATGGTATTCCTGCTATTCTGGTGACAAACTCACCATATTTCTATTTATCCCTTACCTTAATGATTTTAGGTACCCAATTGTTTGTTGCCGGATTCTTAGGAGAATTACTGGTCAGACATTCACCGGATAGAAATAATTACAACATTGAAAAGGAACTATGAACATGAAAAAAACTATTTCTTTCATATTGTTCCTATTCACCATAGCTATATCATTAGGGCTGAATAGCTGCAGCGAAAGTAACTGTGCATTGGAAACTGTTCCAGCGGCACATTTCGACTTTTTGAGCAGCGATATGCACCAACCACTTGCATTGACAAGCGAGATTACGGTATCGGCTTCAACTATGATACGCGATAGTATTGAGTATGACACGATTTACAATGCTATCAGTAATATCAATAGCTTATCGTTACCACTCAGTTACTCAACAAAAACGACATACATCATTCATTATACAGATCTGCTGATGGACAAGATAGAAGTAACCCATCGGCCTATTCCTTTTGTCAGCGAAATTGAATGTGGAGTTCTGATGTTTCATGAGATTGAAGATATTCAGTACACCACGAATGCACTTGATTCCATTGTGATTGTAAATAAAGAAATAACCAATGAAGAGCGAACGAACTTCCATATCTATTATACTATTGCTGAGTAGTATTTTCCTTCTACTTTCTCTACCGGTGAAGGCACAGGAACGGAAGATCCGTTTCAAATCTGAGGTCGAGAAAGAAGAGGCGGAAAAGAAACTTCAGGAGAAGGCAGTACAAAAAGAGAATGTGGTCTTCTTCCAGGGATTATCTATTGGAGCCGACGTCTCAGGTTTGCTCAACAAGGCATTTGGTGGTGACTATACCTATGGCGGAATCAGCGTACAAGCCAACTTAAAGAACAGGTATATGCCTGTTGTCGAGATAGGATATGGGAAAATAGATGTAACCAATGAGGATACACAAATCCATTTCTCGACAGCTGCTCCTTATGCCCGTGTTGGAATGGACTATAATATGATGTACAAAAAGCCTCATCTTCCTGGATACATCTATGTAGGAGGTAGAATCGGGTACACCCCTATGAAATATGATTATGATGCCCCTACTTTAGTTGACCCCAACTGGAAAGATTTGGAGATTCCCATTAACTACCACGATGTGAAAAGCAATGTCACATGGTTTGAACTTGTGGTGGGATTGAAAGCTCGCATTTTCAAAAGCTTTCACATGGGATGGTCACTTCGATACCATTCCCGTTTGAAGATGACGAAAAATGAAAATACAGAACCTCATTATATACCAGGTTTTGGTAAAGGAGGTAAAACCAATTTTGGTTTTGCTTACAATTTAATTTATGATTTGCCTTTTTAGGTAAAGTAAGACTATGAGTACTATAGAGATTTGGCTTATCGCTATCAGTTTAGCCATTGACTGTTTCTCGGTATCAATGACTAGCGGAATAATCCTAAAGCAGTTTGTATGGAGGACATTCCTTACAATGGCTTTCTTTTTTGGTTTATTCCAAGGTATGATGGCTTTTATCGGATGGGCTGGAGCCAATAGTTTCAGTGGTTATATTGAAGCTTATGACCATTGGATTGCATTTGCTTTACTGGCATTGGTTGGAGGAAATATGATAAAAGAGAATTTTAGCAAGGAAGAAGAACGACACTTCAACCCTACACGCTTGAAGATTATCCTTTTATTGGCTGTTGCAACCAGTATCGATGCGTTAGCTGTAGGAATTTCTCTTGCTTTTATGAGCGAATATCATCAACTCGCACCTATCCTCTACCCGATTGGGGCATTTGGAATCGTATCTTTCATTTTCTCAATTATGGGAAGCGTTCTGGGGACATACTTCGGACGGCACATGAAGTTGAATATGGAATTATGGGGAGGTATAATTTTAATCCTCATTGGAGTTAAGATTTTGGTAGAACATCTTCACCTTATATAATTATAATGAAAAAGAAAAGATTATTCTTTCAGATATTGTTCCTTTTATTCCTTATTATCGGAACTTTCCTCATCTTACGCTCTCAGCCTAAGTTTAGGACTGACAATGGTATGGTCTTTGGAACAATATACCAGATAACCTATCAAAGCCATGAAGAATTAAGAGCCGAAATCGAGAACGAGTTAAAGAAAGTAGATTTTTCCCTATCTCCATTTAATAAAGAATCTGTCATCACAAAGGTAAACCAAAACGAGCCTGTCATTCTGGATACGATGTTTACATATGTTTTCAATTTGGCAAAGGCCATCTCTTCTGAGACAAACGGAGCTTTTGACATAACTGTTGCTCCGTTGGTTAACGCATGGGGGTTTGGATTCAAGCACGACATTCGTCCAGACTCCATAACCATTGATAGTCTTCGTTCGCTGATTGGTTTCAATAAGATTAAATTAGAAGTATCTGGAGAGGATCATATCAACACACCACGAATTGTAAAAGAAAATCCTAACATCATGCTGGATTGCAGTGCAATTGCTAAAGGATTTGGCGTGGATGTTGTAGCTCGTTTCCTCGACAAAAAAGGTGTAAAGAATTACATGGTCAACATTGGTGGAGAAGTAGTGATGAAGGGGAAAAGTCCAAAGATGAAGCCATGGCGAATTGGCATCAATAAGCCGGTGGAAGATTCCTTATCCATCAGTCAAGATTTACAAACGATTCTACATCTCAGCAACAAAGGGTTAGCTACTTCTGGTAATTATCGAAATTTCTACTATAAAGATGGGAAACGATATGCTCACACGATAGATCCGCGTACAGGATATCCTGTACAACATTCCATTCTCTCAGCCACAGTTGTGGCAAAAGATTGTGCCCATGCGGATGCATATGCTACCTCTTTTATGGTGATGGGATTGGATTCTGCCAAGGCTTTTTGCCAAAGGCACCCAGAAATAGAAGCCTACTTCATCTGTGCCAGTGAAGGAGATGGCTTCGAGACCTATTATACAGATGGCATGAAGAAATGGATTATTCAATAAAAAAATAAGAGTCATGGAAGACAAGAAGAAAATCATTATTACCGGAGGAGCCGGTTTTATCGGCAGCCATGTTGTCAGACGCTTTGTCAATAATTATCCGATGTATCACATCATCAATTTGGATAAGTTGACATATGCAGGAAACCTTGCCAACCTAAAAGATATCGAGAAGAAGCCTAACTACACCTTTGTGAAGGCTGACATATGTGACTTCCCGAAAATAATGGAACTAATGAAAACCTACCATGTGGATGGAATCATTCATCTGGCGGCGGAGAGTCATGTTGACCGTTCAATTAAAGACCCTTTCACTTTCGCTCAGACCAATGTATTAGGTACATTATCCCTGCTACAGGCAGCAAAGAACTATTGGGAATCTCTACCTGAAGGATATGAAGGAAAACGTTTTTACCATATTTCCACTGATGAAGTATATGGAGCATTGGACTTTGATGATACTCTATTCACAGAAAAAACAAAATATGATCCACATAGTCCATACTCTGCATCCAAAGCTAGTAGCGATCATTTTGTTCGCGCTTTCCACGACACTTACGGAATGCCAACTATAGTTACAAATTGCAGTAACAACTACGGCCCTTATCAGTTCCCTGAAAAGCTGATTCCTTTGTTTATCAACAACATACGGCATCGCAAACCTTTGCCTGTCTATGGAAAGGGAGAAAATGTCCGAGATTGGCTTTATGTAGAGGACCATGCCAGAGCAATTGATACCATCTTCCATCATGGAAAGGTGGCAGAAACCTATAACATCGGCGGTTTCAACGAATGGAAAAATATCGATATCATCAAAGTGCTGATTCGTACTACCGACCGCCT
>CACZBX010000014.1 GCA_902779535.1 uncultured Bacteroidales bacterium | reverse complement strand
CACTTTATCCCCTTTGTCCTCGGGGATTTGCAATCCCCGAGTCAAGTAACTAGCGGATATGCTATCCGCGCGGGTCACAGACCCGCAGCTATTCTCCCTGTGGATTCGGAAATCCACAGGGACAAGCCTAAAGGCCGGAAGAATATTAACGGAAATAATCATGGGAAATCACTTTATCCCCTTTGTCCTCGGGGATTTGCAATCCCCGAGTCAAGTAACTAGCGGATATGTTATCCGCGCGGGTCGCAGACCCGCAGTTAGTCCCCTGTGGATTCGGAAATCCACAGGGACAAAACAATCCACAGGAAGAAATGTTGTGATTGTTTCCGTTCGAATTTTGCACTTTCTGACCTTTTTTGACCATTTGTTGACTGTTACGACCATTAACGACCAAAATTGGACATTGCCACTTTCCGATATCGTATCTTTGCAGTAACAAGTTCATGAACAAACAGCGTTCTTTGACATACTGACTACCACCGATTATTGAAACACGAGGTACGGCTATTTATGCTGGAACAACACCTTGTTCAGCCATCGGTTGACATACACATTGAGAAATGCACATCCTACACCAATTGCTGCCCCCGTCACCACGTCTGTCGGATAGTGCAAGCCTTGATTTATGCGCGACATCCCCACGCCACAGGCCCATACGGCAGAAGGAGCGATCACGTACCATTTCGGGTAAGTAAGCGACAGGGAAGTAGCCAAGGAGAAAGCAGCCGCAGTATGATTGGAAGGGAAGGAAGAACTGTCGGAATGCCCTCCATACGGATGAATATCCTCAGGATACTTCATGTAAGGCCGACGACGATCGGAAAACTGCTTTATCGCCACCGACAAGGCTACAGCCTCAACCACGCTCGACCCGATATAAACCGCATCCTTTATCATCTCCCGGTCCGATTTCAGTGCCCCATAGGCCAGCATGCCAAGAGGCAGGGCTACCGGCAGCACCTCACTGCTTGTCGAGAGGGTGCGACTGACGCCATGGATATGCCAAGCATTCACCGTTTTAGTGATGTGCTTATCAACGTGCTGTGCGTTGAGTGGGACCATCCACACTCCCAGCAGAAGCACAAAAAGGGTAAGCGTTTTCCTGTCCATTTTCCTTTGTTTATCAGTGTCGACAAAGGTAATGAAAGAAAAGCATTCACAAGTAGTATGACAGAAATATTTTATTAAATACTTGTTATATAAGCATATTTGGTTTAATTTTGCGATATTGATTCAAAAATCACGTTTGAGAAACATTAAATCTAACAATTAAATAATTTAAATTCAATCATTTATGTGGTTAAGTAATTCATCTATTGGAAGGAAAGTGGTGATGAGTATTACTGGTCTCGCCCTTATCCTGTTCTTGACGTTCCACTGTTGCATGAATGTTGTTGCCTTGTTCTCAGGAGAAGCATACAACATGATTTGTGAACTACTCGGAGCCAACTGGTATGCAGTTGTTGCAACGATAGGTCTGGCAGCGTTGGCAGTTATACACATCTTTTATGCATTCTGGCTGACAATTCAGAACCGTAGAGCACGTGGTAACGAGCGTTATGCAGTTACGGACACACCTAAGAAGGTTGAGTGGGCATCACAGAACATGCTCGTTCTGGGTATCATCATTCTTTTAGGTTTGATCCTGCACTTATTCAATTTCTGGTACAACATGATGTTTGCCGAGTTGTTCCCATCCATCCATTACGACCCGGCACCTGCCGATGGCTTTGGAAAGATTGTGAGCACATTCTCAAATCCTGTTTATGTTGTTCTTTACATCATCTGGATTGTAGCTATTTGGTTCCATCTCTCTCATGGATTCTGGAGTGCTATCCATACCCTCGGTTGGAATGGCAAGATTTGGTTTAATCGTTGGAGAATCATCGGTTGGGTGTATACGACCATCCTGATGGCTCTTTTCCTGATTGTCATCTTGGCATTCGCTTTCAAATGTGCACCTAGTCTCTGTGGTGCTTGATAATAACACACTTTAATTGAAGATATTATGGTTAAACAAGTAGATTCAAGAATTCCTGAAGGCCCAGTGGCTGAGAAATGGACCAATTATAAGGCTCACCAACGCTTGGTGAATCCAAAGAATAAATTAAAACTTGACGTCATCGTAGTAGGTACAGGTTTGGCTGGTGCCAGTGCTGCTGCTACGCTTGGTGAAATGGGATTCAACGTATTGAATTTCTGTATCCAAGACTCTCCTCGCCGTGCTCACTCTATCGCAGCACAGGGAGGTATTAACGCCGCAAAGAATTATCAAAACGACGGTGACTCTGTCTATCGTCTGTTCTACGATACCGTAAAGGGTGGTGACTATCGTGCTCGCGAAGCGAACGTTTATCGTTTGGCAGAAGTTTCCAACAACATCATCGACCAATGTGTGGCACAGGGCGTTCCTTTCGCTCGCGAATATGGTGGCATGTTGGCTAACCGTTCATTCGGTGGTGCACAGGTTTCACGTACCTTCTATGCAAAAGGTCAGACCGGCCAACAGTTGTTGCTCGGCGCTTACTCTTCGTTGAGCGCACAGGTACAGGCAGGCAAGGTAAAATTGTATACCCGCTACGAAATGGAAGATGTGGTCATCGTTAACGGTCGCGCACGTGGTATCATCGCCAAGAACTTAGTTACCGGTAAACTGGAGCGCTTCTCAGCGAATGCTGTTGTGATCGCAACCGGTGGATACGGAAACGCATACTTCCTTTCAACCAACGCCATGGGCTGTAACTGTACAGCTGCCGTTCAGTGCTACCGCAAGGGTGCTTACTTTGCAAATCCTTCTTACGTTCAGATTCACCCGACTTGTATCCCTGTACACGGTGACAAGCAGTCTAAGCTGACATTGATGTCTGAGTCTCTGCGTAACGACGGTCGTATCTGGGTTCCAAAGAAACTTGAGGATGCAAAGGCTCTTCAGGCTGGAACGAAGCAAGGCTATGAAATTCCTGAAGAAGATCGTGACTATTACCTGGAGCGTCGTTATCCGGCATTCGGTAACTTGGTTCCTCGTGACGTGGCTTCCCGTGCTGCAAAGGAACGTTGTGACAAGGGTTACGGTGTGAACAATACCGGTTTGGCTGTATTCCTCGACTTCTCAGAATCCATCAACCGCCTTGGTCTGGATGTCATCATGCAGCGTTATGGTAACCTCTTCGAGATGTATGAGGAAATCACCGACGTATTCCCAGGCAAGTTGGCAAAAGAGATTAATGGTGAGAAATACTACTATCCAATGATGATCTATCCGGCTATCCACTACACGATGGGTGGAATCTGGGTTGACTATGAGTTGATGACCACCATCAAGGGTCTGTTCGCTATCGGCGAATGTAACTTCTCTGATCACGGTGCTAACCGCTTAGGAGCATCCGCTCTGATGCAAGGTTTGGCAGATGGTTACTTTGTATTGCCTTACACCATTCAGAACTACCTGGCCGACCAAGAGATCTGGCCACGTATCGGCACTGACCTGCCGGAATTCGACGAGGCTGAAAAGGGCGTACAGGCAGAGATCGACCGCCTGATGAATATCAAGGGTAAACGTTCGGTTGACTCTATCCACAAGGAATTAGGTCATATCATGTGGGAACACGTAGGTATGGGTCGTACGGCTGAAGGCTTGAAGGAAGGTATCGAGATGATCAAGAAACTCCGCAAGGAATTCAACACGAACCTCTTCATCCCTGGTTCAAAGGAAGGCTTGAACGTAGAGCTCGACAAGGCTATCCACCTCCGCGACTTCCTCACGATGGGACAGTTGGTGGCTTACGATGCACTCTCACGTAACGAAAGTTGTGGTGGTCACTTCCGTGAAGAACACCAGACAGAAGAAGGTGAGGCTAAACGTGATGATGAGAACTACTTCTACGTAGGATGCTGGGAATATCAAGGTGAAGAAACAGCTCCTGAGTTAATCAAGGAACCGCTGAATTATGAAGCCATCAAGATTCAGACCCGTAATTACAAGAACTAATTAAACAGATTACGATTATGGCAAAAAATATAAGCTTTACATTAAAATTTTGGCGTCAGAACGGACCAAAAGACAAGGGTCATTTTGAAACTCATCAGATGAAGAATATCCCTGATGATACGTCATTCTTGGAAATGCTTGACATCCTGAACGAGGAACTGATCGAAGCAGGTGAAGAACCTTTTGTATTCGACCATGACTGTCGTGAAGGTATCTGCGGTATGTGTTCTCTCTACATTAACGGAACACCTCATGGTAAGACAGAACGTGGTGCAACAACTTGCCAGTTGTACATGCGCCGTTTCAAGGATGGTGACACCATCACCGTTGAGCCTTGGCGTTCAGCAGGTTTCCCTGTTATCAAGGACTGTATGGTCGATCGTAATGCTTTTGATAAGATTATCCAGGCAGGTGGTTACACCAGCATTCGCGCCGGACAAGCTCAGGACGCAAATGCCATCTTAATTCCGAAGCAGAACGCTGACGAGGCCATGGACTGTGCTTCCTGCATCGGTTGCGGTGCTTGCGTAGCAGCTTGTAAGAACGGATCAGCCATGCTGTTCGTCAGTTCAAAGGTTAGCCAGTTAGCCCTCTTGCCACAAGGACGTCCTGAGGCCGCTAAACGTGCTAAAGCCATGATGGCGAAGATGGAAGAACTTGGATTCGGTAACTGCACCAACACACGTGCCTGCGAAGCTGTTTGCCCGAAGAACGAATCGATCGCAAACATCGCTCGCCTGAACCGTGAGTTCATCAAGGCGAAGTTGAACGACTAATCATTTAGATTATTAATAAGAATGTCGTAGCTTACTCTGGGCTACGACATTTTATATTTTCAGAAGATGAAAACAAAAACCTGGATTATCTTACTATGCTCCCTGTTATGCTGCGGGAGTTTTGCCCAACAAGGAAATGGGCGGAAAGTTTTGTTTATCGGAGACTCACTAACCGATGGCGGATGGGGTGCTTCAGGTGGAAAGGCACTACCCTCGGAACAACGAAACCATTGGGACTGGAATCACCTGTTAGGTCATGGCTATATGTATCTTTGTGCAGCCCATTACATGGGACACGAGCCTCAAAAGGAATTACAATTCTTTAACCGCGGGAATGGTGGCGATAAACTGCAAGACATCATTGACCGCTGGCAGAAAGACTGCATCGACATTCATCCCGACGTCGTTTCCATCCTGATCGGCGTAAACGATGCCGGTGCATGGGAACGTAGCGGAACAGACGAGAAATTCGACATCAAAGACTGGGAAAAACGGTACGAAGCATTGATTGCGACAACCCGACAGCTTCTTCCAGGAACGCGGATCGTACTCTGTACACCGTTTGTGGTAAATTCGGGTAATATGGAGAAGAACAGTACCTACGCCCTATACAACGAGACTTGCCAACAGATGTCCAAAGTCGTGAGAAAACTCTGCAAGAAGCACCACCTCGTCTGCGTAGAGTTCGACAAGCTGTTTGAGAACCTGGCTACTGACTATCCGACCATCCCACTCATTCATTGGAGCTGGGACGGCATACATCCGACACCAGCCGGACATCAGTTGATGGCCGACCTCTGGATAAAAACCGTAGGATTGTAATGTTTTAGCGACAGGCCCACATTAAGAACAAATTGTTATGATTATGCGGTAAAACCGCTATTTTTGGTAAGTAATTTCGTTCTTTTCGTGAAAAAACATTAAAATAGGGCAATTTCTTATTCATTTGTTTGGAGGAATTACAGATTGCCCTTACTTTTGTATTGTGATTTTTTCATAGTATTAGATTTAAGGTTAACAAAGGTTGGGTCAAGGCGTTGACCCTTTTTTTATGCCCTTATCCGAACGGGGTTCTTTCATTCCCACTTTTTTCTTATATTTGCACGAACAATAACCATTTCCTATGAAGACATACAGACAATTATTCATTGCATTATTAGCATCCTTCGCCCTGATGGGTTGCAAGGAGAAAGAAGTAAAAGCGCCCGAGCCTATCGGACCGCTCCCCTTGCCACAACAAGTGGAATGGCAGAAGATGGAGCGATATGCTTTCGTTCATTTTGGCTTGAACACCTTCAACGACCGTGAATGGGGATATGGCGAAGACAAAGACCTCAGTTCTTTCAACCCGACGAAATTGGATTGTGAACAATGGGTGAAGACCTTTGTCGAGGCCGGCATGAAGGGAGTGATCATCACGGCCAAGCACCATGACGGGTTCTGCCTATGGCCGACCCAGCTCACGGAATATTCCATTCGGAACACCCCATACAAGAACGGAAAGGGGGATGTTGTCGGCGAACTGGCTGCCGCCTGCAAGAAATATGGATTGAAGTTTGGCGTTTATCTTTCACCATGGGACCGAAACCACGCACAGTATGGCTTACAAGAATACGTAGACTATTATTACAAGGAGTTACGCGAGTTGCTGACCAACTACGGTGACATCTTTGAAGTATGGCTGGATGGTGCCAACGGAGGCGACGGATACTATGGGGGTGCCAGAGAGACTCGCAAGATTGACCGCCGGACCTATTATAACTATCCAAAGATCCATGAAATCGTCAAGGAACTTCAGCCGAAGGCTATCATCTTCTCAGACGGAGGACCCGGATGCCGCTGGGTTGGTAACGAGAGAGGGTTCGCCAATGCTACTAACTGGTCGTTCCTTCGCGGCAAGGATGTCTATCCAGGATATCCGAATGGCTTTGAATTGACAAGCGGACACGAGGATGGTGACACTTGGATCCCCGCCGAATGTGATGTATCCATCCGACCGGGATGGTTCTATCATGAGAGCCAGGACGACAAGGTAAAGACAGTGGACCAACTGACCGACCTCTACTATCGAAGCGTTGGGCACAATGCTAACATGCTGCTGAACTTCCCTGTCGATAAAGACGGATTGGTACACCCCATCGACTCGACAAATGCCGTAGAGTTCTACAAGAATATCCAATCACAACTCAAGACCAATATCTTGGAAAGAGTGATTCCGAAGGTATCGAACACACGTGGCGGAGCCTACAAGGCAAAGGCTTTGACCGACGGTGACTATGACACCTACTGGGCTACCGACGACAATGTCACATCGGCTACCCTTACGTTCACCTTGCCTGAGCTCAGCAAGATAAACCGCCTGATGCTTCAGGAATACATTCCACTGGGACAACGCGTGAAAAGCTTTACCGTCACCTACTTCGATCATGGGAAATGGCTGCCAGTCAAGCTGAAGGAAGAGACAACGACCATCGGCTTCAAGCGTCTGCTCCGTTTCCAAACCATCGAGACCGACCAGATTCGCATCGAAATCAATGACGCAAGAGGTTGTATCTGCCTCAACAACATCGAGGCATTCTATGCAGGAGAGACAACCGACATCTCCTTCGAGGAAAAGCTGGAAGATATTCAAAGCCTTCCATTCACCGTGATGGGAACAGATGAGAATGAGGCTGCCAAAGCCACCGATAAGAACATTTCCACCGTTTGCTTCGTGAAAGGCGATAAGGTGGTACTCGACTTAGGCGAAGAAAAGACCATCCGTTCACTTATCTACCTGCCGAATCAGGGGGTTGACTATAAAGGTGTCATCACGCACTATGAACTGGCTGTCGGCTCATCACCCGACAATATGAGTAAAGTGGTAGCCAAAGGAGAGTTTGCCAACATCAAGAACAATCCGATTCTTCAGACTGTCTATTTCTCACCGACAAAAGTTCGGTATATCCAGCTGAAAGCGATCAAGCAAGTGAAGAAAGGCGACGAGATCGGATTTGCTGAAATAGGAATCCAATAATGCCGTTAACAGAAACGAAGAGAGGGCAAGCCGAATGGCTTACCCTCTCTATTTTGTTTAGAATTATTATCAAACCTCGCCTTGCCTGATTCTTTTATCGGCCACGGTCAATTTCTCAATTGTTCATGAACGATTTTAAATTGTTCATGAACAATTTCAATTTTGACCATTAAAATTGGACATTCGACCGTGAATAAAACTTCGAATAATCTTCGTCTTTGTAAAGATTAATGACCATTAGTAGATAATCTTATACAGTACGGAGCAATGAGGCTTCAGCGTCTCCTTGAACTTGGTAAGGTCTTTGACTTCACGCGTCTCACCGGTCCACATGTTCACGATCTTCACATTGTCGTTCAGTCCATATTGAGTCAGATCATACTCGAACACGGCATCCTTATCATCCTGTAGGTTGAACAAGGCAGCATAGGCCTCACCGGCGCTCTCGTTCATCGAGACAATCTTATACTTCAGGTCATCTTCTGTGGCATATTCAATCACCTTACCTTCACGATGCATCTTCAGCACGTCCTTATTGGTCAATAACGAAAGCGTGAATTCGTCCATGCTTGGCAGGTCGCCACCGAACATCAATGGTGAACGAAGGATCGTGAATAATGTCATCAACGTGTATTGCTCATCCTTGGTCAGACGAGTCATACGGTCCTCGCCACGTTCGCCACGGATAGAAATCCGGCCCAATGGGATCATGTCGCAATCCGGCCAACTACCTACATAGTCGTTAGGATACCAGTCCATTGCCACCTTCATCAAGTGAGGAATATCTTTCCATACATCCCAAACATCGTCCACCATTCGCCACATGTTGGCATGAGTGCTGACATGGGCTGCAGCCTCTACCGGCGTCTTACCCGGAGATGTGCTGAGAACGATTGGGCGACCACACTGATCGATGGCCTTACGAAGCATCTCCACCTCCTCGGTATGATAAGGCCGCGACAGATCGTCCACCTTGATAAAGTCGACACCCCAACTAGCGTATAAGTCGATAATGGAGTTGTAGTACTCCTGAGCACCGGGCCTGCCGGCAACGACCGTATAGTTATCGCGTAGCCATTCGCACTGTCCTTCCGGAGAATAGATCTGATCGGCTGTCACCTTCGTTCCTTTAATAGGCAGTTTCTTGGCAACGGCTTCTTTCGGCACCCCGCGCATGATATGAATACCGAATTTCAACCCTTTCGCATGGACATACGCAGCCAGTTCCTTGAAACCTTTTCCATCAGCAGCCGACGGGAAACGGTTTACTGCCGGTTGATAGCGTCCATATTCATCCATAACGTATCTCGGATCCTTCTGGTTGTAGCCTCCGGCCTTATCGTTCTCGACAAACCAACGGATATCGACAACGACATATTGCCAACCATATTCCTTGAGGTTGGCAGCCATATAATCGGCATTCGCCTTTACCTCATCCTCCACCACCGTCGGGCCATAGCAGTCCCAACTGTTCCATCCCATCGGAGGAGTCTTTGCCCACTCCTTGAACTCACCTTCTGCAAAGGTCGGCTTCACTTCCGCTTGCTTACACGAAGCCATCAGGACCAAAGCAAAAAACAACGTTACTAAACTGTTCTTCATCATATATACAATCGTTTTTATGGTTTCTCCGCTATTCCGGCATAGATTAAAGTTGATAGGAATTGCTCATCAAACTTCTCATTGGCCACCTCCTGCAGCTCTTCAGCCGTAATGGCTTGAATACGGCTATAGATTTCCTCCGGCTCATCGTATCGGTTGTAATGAAGGAAGATCTTGCCAGCCTCAAGTGCATTATTCTCGAAATTATCCCCCGCCACTCCGAGCTGTCCGATGATTTGTTTCTTCACTGCAGCCAGCTGTGTGGACGACAACTTCGTATCTCTCAACTTCCTCAGTTCCTTGTGTGTCAGTTCAACGCAGGCATCCACGTCCTTTGGGTCGCAGCCAAAGTAAATGGAGAAGACGCCCGTATCGGTGTACGAAGTGACGTTGGCCTCAACATTATAGACCAATCCCCTTTTCTCGCGCAGCGACAGGTTCAGCCGGCTATTCATACCAGGGCCTCCCAGGAGGTTGTTCAATACGAACAAAGCACTTTGACGCTTGTTCTTCGCCTCATAACCCCGGCAGCCGATCATCACATGAGCCTGATGAGTATCGCGATGCAACACCACATGTTGCGGTTGATAGGCGGGTACAGGGATGCGAGGGAACTCTTCCTCCTCCATGCTCAGGTTGGAAGTCAACTTCTCGATGGCACGCACGATCCGTTCGAACTTATAGTTTCCTTGTACAAAGAAAATCGCATTATTCGTACGATAATACCTCCGCACAAATTGAAGAGCGCTCTCTGTCGTAAACTGCCTCAACAGCTCCGGCTTTCCCAAGATGTTCCGCCCCAGAGGATGTCCTTTAAAGAGGATGTCTTCGAAGTCATCGAAGATCAGTTCTGCGGGTGAGTCCTCATAGCTTTGGATCTCATCGATGATGACTTCCACCTCCTTGTCAATCTCGCTCTGTGGAAATGTGCTATGAAACACAATGTCGGTCAACAGTTCCGCCGCACGGCTGAAATGTTCATTGAGGAACACACTATAGATCACCGTTTCTTCCTTTGACGTGAACGCATCCAAGTTGCCTCCGACATGCTCCATACTGTTTAAGATATGCCATGGGCGTCGCTTGGTGGTTCCTTTGAAGATATTGTGTTCGACGAAATGAGCCATACCCTGCTCCAGTGGATATTCATCCCGCGTCCCGGCATTCACCACATAGCCACAATAGGTGACATCAGAGGTGCTGGGTATATGTATGATGCGCAATCCGTTTGATAAACAACAGGAATGAAAAGACATTTCGTTAGATTTTCAATTTGCAGCAACAAAAATACAACAAAACTCTTTGCGTTTCATGAAAAACTGAGGAATTTCCTTTATATTTGTCGAATAAACGAAACGAGATATGGAAAATATTGGCATTTTTTGTTCAGCATCCAATAATATCGACCCTGTTTTCTTCCGGCACGCCAGCGAATTGGGCAAGTGGCTAGGAGAAAACAAAAAGACGTTGATCTATGGCGGAGCCAATCTGGGCCTTATGGATTGTGTTTCACGCACAGCCAAGGACAATGGTTCCAAGATTATTGGAGTTGTTCCTACTCGTATTTTCGAGATGGGATGGGCAAGTGCTTTCGTTGATGAGATGATTCCCTGCAAGAACCTGACCGACCGGAAGGATATCATGCTCCAACGGGCCGACGTGTTGGTCGCCCTACCTGGTGGAATAGGAACCTTGGATGAGGTATTCCATGTCATGGCAGCGTCCTCTATGAACTATCATCATAAGAAGATCATTTTCTATAATGTGGAAGGGTTCTGGCAAGACATGATCAAGTTTTTAAAGCAACTGGAGAGTCAACATTTTGCACATCATCCGCTGAACAATTATTATGCCGTGGCTAATAATCTTGAAGAATTGACGGAACTTTTAAAATGATGTTATGATATCAATGAAAGAATCAATAGAGGAGCTGTTGAGGAAAGAGGCCGAGGCCGTTCTTCATATTCCTATCTCTGATAACTACGAAAAAGCGGTCGACCTTATCGTTGAACAGGTTCACCAGAAGAAAGGTAAACTTGTGACCAGCGGCATGGGAAAAGCCGGGCAAATCGCCATGAACATAGCGACAACGTTCTGTTCGACAGGCATTCCGTCCGTGTTCCTGCACCCCAGTGAGGCTCAGCACGGCGACTTAGGTATCCTCCAAGATAACGACATCTTGTTACTTATATCCAATTCAGGTAAGACCAGGGAAATTGTAGAGCTTACACAATTGGCTCATGTCCTGAATCCTGATCTTAAATACATTGTCATTACCGGCAACGAGGATAGTCCGTTAGCCAAGGAAGCAGACATCTGCCTCTATACCGGCCATCCCGATGAAGTCTGTGCATTAGGCATGACTCCAACGACTTCGACCACGGTCATGACAGTGATTGGTGATATACTTGTCGTTGAGACCATGAAGCGTACAGGTTTTACCATTGAGGAGTATAGCAAACGACATCACGGTGGTTACTTGGGTAAGAAAGCCCGCTTCCTGACGAATATCAAATAACGATGGCAGAAGATTTCGATATACGTGCACAACAATACGCGAAGAACGAGCGGGATTTCGAGAACGCCCTACGGCCACTGAGCTTCGAAGATTTCAGTGGGCAACAGAGCGTGGTGGAAAATCTACGTATCTTTGTGAAAGCGGCAAGGCTAAGAGCAGAGGCTCTTGACCATGTGTTGTTGCATGGCCCTCCAGGACTGGGCAAGACCACATTAAGCCAAATCATTGCCAACGAGTTGGGTGTAGGATTCAAGGTCACATCCGGTCCGGTTCTTGATAAACCTGGCGACCTGGCCGGCGTGCTCACCAGCCTGGAACCTAACGATGTGCTGTTCATCGACGAGATCCATCGCCTAAGCCCGGTGGTTGAGGAATACCTATACTCGGCCATGGAGGATTATCGCATCGATATCATGATTGATAAGGGGCCTTCAGCCAGAAGCATCCAATTGGAGTTGAGCCCATTTACCTTGGTAGGGGCAACTACTCGCAGTGGACTACTCACGGCTCCACTCCGTGCACGTTTTGGCATTAATCTTCATCTGGAATACTATGACGATGATGTGTTGAAGAAGATTATTCTTCGCTCGGCGAGCATCTTGAATATCCCTTGCGAAGTCAATGCTGCCGCCGAAATTGCTTCCCGCAGTCGCGGCACGCCCCGTATCGCCAACGCACTCCTTCGACGAGTACGCGACTTTGCACAAGTCAAGGGATCGGGGAAGATTGATTTGGCCATTGCACGCTTTGCTTTGGAAGCGTTGAACATCGACCGTTACGGATTAGATGAGATCGACCATAAGATCTTGAACACGGTGATCGACAAGTTTAACGGAGGACCTGTCGGCCTTACCACAATTGCTACGGCCTTGGGAGAAGATCCAGGAACGATAGAGGAGGTTTATGAGCCGTTCCTCATCAAAGAAGGATTCTTGAAACGCACACCAAGAGGTCGTGAAGTAACGGATTTAGCATATACCCATCTGGGTAAAAGCAGATTTAACCAACGTGAAAGGACGTTGTTTGACGATTGAGAAATGGCAAGCTTTAAGTCATTAGCCAAAGATACAGCAGTCTACGGATTAAGTAGCATCATCGGTAGATTCCTAAACTACTTACTGGTTCCCGTTTACACGGCAGCACTTGTCACAGGTGATTATGGTATTGTAACCAATATCTATGCATGGACTGCGCTCTTGCTGGTCATCCTGACCTTCGGCATGGAAACAACCTTCTTCCGCTTCATCAACAAGGAAACGGAAAATCCCGATATGGTCTATTCCACATCGCTGAAGATGGTCGGAGGTGTCGCTCTTATCTTCATCTTTGGATGCTTAATCAGCCTCCAGCCTCTGGCAAACAGCTTGGGATATGGCGACCATCCGTGGTATATCGGTCTGATGGTATTCGTCATCGCCCAGGATGCCTTCCAAGCAATTCCCTTTGCATACTTGCGACACCGCCATCAGCCATTGCTCTTTGCCGGCTTGAAGCTGCTGTATATTTTCCTGAGCATCTCACTAAACATCTTCTATTATGTGTGGATGAAAGGAACAGATGTGTTTTTCGTCTTCTTCTTCAATCTGATCTGTACGACATTCATCGGCCTTCTGTTAATCCCACAGTTGAAATTCAAGGCAGGCTTCGACAAGGCCTTGGCCAAGCGGATGCTGAAATACAGTTATCCCATCATGATCTTCGGTATTGCCGGCATATTAAACCAAGTTGCAGATAAGATCCTCTTCCCATATCTCTATCCAGACAAGGCTGAAGCAAACACCCAACTGGGCATCTACGGTGCATGCAGTAAGATTGCCATGATTATGGCGATGCTGACACAAGCCTTTCGCTATGCCTACGAGCCGTTCGTCTTCGGTTCCAGTCGCGAGAAGGACAGCAAGGAAACATACGCAATGGGGATGAAATATTTCATCATCTTCTCACTGTTAGCCTTTCTGGCCGTGATGTTCTATCTGGACATCCTGAAGTACCTGGTGCGTCAACAAGAGTATTGGGTTGGACTGAAGGTTGTACCTATTGTCATGATGGCAGAGATCTTCATGGGAATCTATTTCAATCTCTCGTTCTGGTATAAGCTCACTGACGAGACCAAGTGGGGAGCCTACTTCTCCTTTATCGGTTGTGCCGTCTTAATTGCCATCAATATCATCTTTGTCCCAAAATTCAGTTACATGGCTTGTGCCTGGGCCGGCTTCTCCGGTTACGGTGTCGCCATGCTGCTATCCTATTTTGTTGGTCAAAAGAAATTCCGGATTGACTATCCTCTGAAGAGTATTTTCGGATATATCCTACTGACACTCATCCTATTCGTAATAGGATATTATGGCATCCCGTTCCACAACGTATGGTTACGGTTGTTCCTGCGTACCATCCTATTATGCATCTTCGTCGGGTATGTCATCCGGCATGACCTCCCGCTAAAGGAGATTCCTTATATCAATCGATTTTTTAAGCAAAACAACTAATAATAAAAATGAGAAAGTTATTTGTATTACTGATGTTCTTGCCTCTCTTCACGTTTGCTGATGAGGGAATGTGGCTGCCAAGCATGATGACAGACCAGACAAGAAAATTGATGAAAGAGTTAGGCTTGGAGTTGACTCCAGAGCAGTTGTATAATCCTAACGGCACCAGTCTTACTAATGCCATCGTTAGTTTGGGTGGTGGGTTCTGCTCCGGTGTAGTTGTCTCTCCAGACGGTTTGGTGTTCACGAACCATCATTGTGGATATGACATTATCCAGCAACATAGTACTGTTGACCACGACTATTTACGCTATGGTTTTGCTGCACAATCTTTTAAGGAAGAACTTCCGAATCCGGATTTGTTCATCAGTTTCTTAGTGAAGACAGAAGATGTCACCAAGCGCGTTCTCAACGCTATTCCTCAAGGTGCAGATGAGAGCAGACGTGCAATGGTCATCGACTCCATCTCCCGTCAGATTGCAGACGAGGCGATTCAGGGCGATTCCCTGTTGCGTGCCCGCGTAAGTCCATTCTATGGTGGCAGTGAGTTCTACTTGGCTGTCTACAAAGACTACAACGACGTACGTCTTGTCTTCGCTCCTCCTTCTTCTGCCGGCAAGTTTGGTGGCGACACGGATAACTGGATGTGGCCACGTCATACCTGCGACTTCTCCGTGTTCCGTATCTATGCCAACAAGGACAATGAGCCTGCAGAATATTCTCCTGAGAACGTTCCCTATCATCCTACATACTATGCTCCGGTTTCCCTAAAAGGATATCAAGAAGGTAGCTTCTGTATGACGATGGGCTATCCCGGTTCTACCAGCCGTTACCTTTCATCATATGGTGTACAAGAACGTGTGGATATCCGCAACAAAGCTTTGATCGATGTTCGTGATGTCAAGTTGGCTATCCTCGACAAGGCAATGGCTAAAAACGATACACTACGCATCATGTATGCCTCAAAGCACGCCTCCAGTTCCAACTATTGGAAGAACAGTATCGGTATGAACAAAGCCATTAAGGAGCTGAGTGTGATCGAGAAAAAACAAGCTTTGGAGCAACAGATCCAGAACTGGGTGAAGAAGAAAGAGAAACAACGTGCAGAGTACAAGGATATCTTCTCTGAACTGAAGAAAAGTTACACAGAACGTGCTGAGTTGCAAAAGGTGGTTACCTACATGAGAGAGGCTATGTTGAGTGGCCCGGAACTGGTACAGGCCGCTCTGTCCATTTCCATGTTTGACGCTGAAGGTGCTACTGATGAGCAGAAGAGCGCTTTCAAACGTCAGTTCACTGACTTCTACAAAGACATGGACATTACAACCGATAAGGAATTGTTTGTGGCCATGGCCGATATCTATAAGAAGAACGTAGACACAACCTATCTTTTCGATTTCTACAAAGACATTGATCAGACATATCATGGCGATACGAAAGCATTCGTAGACGATCTTTATGCCAAGACAAACTTCGCTACCATCGACGGTATGAACCGTTTGTTCAATGGTGATCCCGACCTGAAGGTATCAGAAGACCCGGCAATCAAGTTAGTCATCGATATCATCTCACATTATATGGAAATGAACGGTGGTGCGATGGCCGAAAGTACTGAGAACATCCGTAAGAATGAACGACTGCTGACGGCTGCTTTACGTGCCATGGAATCGGAAAAAGATTTCTACCCGGATGCAAACTCAACGATGCGCCTCAGCTTCGGTACTGTTGGTGGATATAATCCGAAAGATGGAGCATACTATAACTACTATACTACGACAAAGGGTATCTTCGAGAAAGAGAAGGAAGCCGACGAGAATCCAGACTACGAAGTTCTCGACTCCATCCTCGAGACTCTGTCACAAAGAGACTTCGGCCGCTACGGCACTAACGGAGACATGAATGTTTGCTTCATCTCCGACAATGATATCACGGGTGGTAACTCTGGTAGTGGCATGTTCAACGGTCGTGGCGAGTTGATTGGATTGGCATTCGACGGTAACTGGGAAGCCATGAGTGGTGACATCGTCTTTGAGCCCAAACTGCAACGCTGCATTGGTGTAGATATCCGTTACGTGCTTTACATGATCGAAAAATATGGAAAAGCTAAACGCTTGATCAAGGAATTAAAGTTAGTTGAGAAATAAAGATCTCTTCGCATAGCAAAGATGAAGGGCATTTCACAATGAAATGCCCTTCATCTTTTTACTACCCCTTACAAAGTATTGACGAGAAGAAATCTATACTATTCCATAATCAGACTATATATCGCCCAACACATCAGAAAGACAAGGATCGATATGAGCATGATAAACGAAAAACGCGTCCGTGTAAGAACCAGCAGATGACTGGTCATGATGGAGGTGATAAACGTTTGGGTAATGAAAAGTGGGATAAGGTGCTGTGGTTGAAGCAAGAACGCAACGGCAATACATACTTCAATGAAGATAAGGAAAGATAGCAAAATCCGCACCTTGGTCTTGTCTTGATGAGAAACAGTCATGTAATGCGCACTGCTGACAAGGCCACAAACTGAGATGAAACCGATCGCAATCCACTGTGACAAGGAGATGGTGCCATAACTGATGGGGGCCATCGTGATCATAGAGTGGAATGGACTAAAGAAAAGGCTCATGTTATCGGTTAAAAAAGCATAGCCAAACAGGAACCAATATGGAAGGACTATCCCCAGTAAACCCGTCAGGAATGTCTGAAAACTGATTGAACGGAATGCAATCATTCCGATTAAGAAAGGTATGCAAAAATAAATAAAATGAGGAGACAGCAGGCTACATGCACTCAGGCAGAAAAAAGTATTAAAGGCATTCGATTTACATTCTTCTCGCTCATAACTGCCAAATAGTTGAAAGAAAGCGAGCATGAAAGCCAACGGGATGAGATGTACCAATCGGAAAGGATGCAAGAACACACAGATCCCGGAGATCAGCCAGAACATACACGCATGCAATGTCGTACGATTACGTATCAGGCTGAAGACCGTATTAATCTCGATAGATAGGTAACCGATAAGGGCAAAGACCATCAAGTTGATGTATGCGTCTGCGGAATCCAAACTTCTGCTCCACAACAGCAGACTCAACAAGACGGAAACGGGAAGGGTAATCCTTCCCGTTGTAAGTTCACGCTGAAATCTTCTTGCAAGGTTCATCTTATAAATCTGCACCTATATCCGAGCGGAAATATTTCTTTTCGAATTGAATCTTCTTCGCATTGGCAAATGACTGAGCCAAGGCTTCCTCCTTATTAGAGCCATACGAGCTAACTGCAATCACTCGGCCCCCACTGGTCACAATCTTGCCATCCTTCAGTGTTGTTCCTGCATGGAAGACAATACTATCTTTCACTTCGTCCAGGCCCGTAATCTCGTAGCCTTTGTCGTAATGTTCCGGATAACCTCCTGACACCAACATCACACAGACGGCTGCACGCTCATCAATCTCAAGGATCTTCTCATCAAGGTTTCCTTCAGCGACGCCTTCCAACAAGTCGACCAGGTCACTCTTGATGCGGAGCATCACAGATTCTGTTTCAGGATCACCCATACGGACATTGTATTCAATGACCATCGGATCACCCTTAACATTAATCAGCCCGAAGAAGATAAAACCTTTATAATCGATTCCTTCGGCTGCCAATCCTTCGACTGTAGGACGGATGATACGATCCTCGACCTTCTTCATCCAAGCCTCATCGGCGAAAGGTACAGGAGACACACTACCCATACCACCGGTATTCAATCCCTTATCGCCCTCACCAATACGTTTGTAATCTTTTGCCTCCGGTAAGATCTTATAGTGCTTGCCATCCGTGAGGACGAACACAGAACATTCTATTCCACTCAGGAATTCTTCGATAACGACGGTAGATGAAGCCTCGCCGAACATACCTCCAAGCATCTCCTTCAGTTCCTTCTTGGCCTCATCCAATGTTGGAAGGATGAGCACTCCTTTTCCGGCTGCCAAGCCGTCTGCTTTCAGCACGTAAGGAGCCTCCAATGTTTCCAAGAAAGCCAGACCTTCGTTCAACGTGCTTGAGTTAAAGGCTTGATATCTGGCTGTAGGAATGTGATGGCGCTGCATGAAACGCTTTGCAAACTCCTTGCTGCCCTCCATCTGCGCACCTTCCTTTGACGGACCAATGACAGGGATCGACTTTAACGCCTCGTCCTGTTTAAAATAATCAGAGATGCCTTCTACCAACGGCACTTCCGGCCCTACCACCACCATATCCACCTGACGGTCGATGACGAACTGACGGATAGCCTCGAAATCATTAACTTTTATTGCGACATTTTCTCCGACGTTGCTCATACCAGCATTGCCCGGAGCAATGAATAATTTCTCTATTTTCGGACTTTGAGCGATTTTCCATGCCAACGCATGCTCACGTCCTCCCGATCCTAATAATAATAGTTTCATATTCTTTATTTTAAATGGTCCTCAAAATAGCGGGTGATACGAGTATATAGATGAACGCGATCGCGGCCAAACATGTTATGCCCATCACCTGGATAGATAAAATAGTCGGGCTGTGTCTCTGCATCAATGCAGGCACGCAGGAAGGTGATGGCGTGTTGTGGAACAACGGTCGGATCGTTGGCACCGATGATAATCTGCAAACGTCCTTTCAAGTCCTTGGCACGCAACTTCAGGTTCGCCTTCTCATAGCCTTCAGGATTCGTTTGAGGCGTGTCCATGTAGCGCTCGCCATACATCACTTCGTAATAAGCCCAGTCGATTACCGGTCCACCGGCAACACCCACTTTAAACGTATCGTTATAGGTCAGCATCAGATTGGTCGTCATAAATCCACCAAAGCTCCATCCATGCACACCGATACGGTCTTTGTCGACATACGGCAACGATTTCAACAGTTCTACACCTTTCATCTGGTCCTTCATCTCCTCAGTACCCAACTGACGGAACGTGCAATTCTCGAAGCCCAAACCACGATTCTCGCTACCACGATTATCCACCGTCAACATGACATATCCCAGTTGTGCCATATAGATGTCCCATCCTCCGGCACCGTAGTTACGAACATTGTGAATCATCTGGGCATGTGGGCCACCATAAACATAGATCACTGCAGGATACTGTTTATTGGGGTCGAAATCAACCGGTTTAACTAAGCGATAATATAAATCAGTCTGACCATCAGCAGCCTTGATGGTACCCAAGGTGATCTCAGGCATCCGATAGTCTTTCATCGGATCCTTGGCATCCAACAATGTGAACACCTTTCCCTTGCCATTGGTCGGACGAACCTCTATTCTTCGAGCAATGTTGAACGACGAATAATTATCGATGACATAATTACCACTACCCGATAACTGGACTCCATGCATTGCATCTTTCTCACCGATGAGTTGGCGCTTGCCGGTCTTCACATTGACGGTGAAGGCATTACTCTGCAAAGGCGAGATCTCCGTACTTGTGATGATAATCTCTTTGGTCTTCTCGTTAAAGCCAACGATGCTTTGAACCAGCCAGTCACCCTTCGTCAACTGGCGTACTTTCAGGCTTTCGCGATAAGAGCTGCCAAATGAGTTCTTGTGCAGTTCAGGATAAACTGGGGTTTTCGTGTCAAACAGATAAAGATGGTTGAAACCATCACGCTGACTCTGATAGATAAATTTCGTTTGATCCCAAGGCAAGAAGACGATTGGCTGTGACGGCTCTACATATTTCGGATGTTCTTCCTCATAGAGAACACCTTCCTTCTCACCAGTCGCAGCGTTGTAGCTCACCAGCTGTGCATGGTTCTGATCACGGTTCAGTTCAATGATGTAGATATGTTGCTCATCCGGGCTCCATGCAACGTTCGTAAAATAGCGATCTGTCGGGTCTCCAGCCTTCATGAACACGGTCTGCTTGGTAGCAGGATTGTACACTCCGACCGTTACTTTATGACTGGTCATGCCAGCCATCGGATATTTATCAGGGGCTAATGTAGCAATCCGAGTCGTCGTATTCACCTGAGGGTAATCGGTTACCATCGATTCATCCATGCGATAGAAGGCTAACAGGTTGCCCTTCGGGCTCCAGAACGTGCCCTTGTGAATACCAAATTCATTGCGATGCACACTTTGTCCACAAACGACTCCCTGAGGTTCGTTGGTCACCTGTTGCTGTTCGCCCGCTGCCGTGAAGACATACAAGTTGTTGTCTATCGTATAGGCTAAGTGACGGCTCTCCTTATTCCAGTCCATGTTGGCTGCACGTTCCGCACGTGGCTGACTCCAGATAACCTCTTTCTTATCAAGGTCGATCAGCACACGGCTCGGAGTATTCACCATCAACACTTTTTCTGCATAAGGGAACGAAGCATCGTAGAGACTACGTACCTTTCCTAATCCTTTTGCATCCAGGATCTGATTAATCTCGTCACGCGTTATCAGCACATTCTCCTTGCCGGTTTTGGGATCCATGGTCTTCAGCTCATCTATCTCGCCTTCTACCACGATATCTTTCCACCAACTCAGTCCGTACTTATTCTCAGGCATTAAGTTGAAGTAATTCGAACCACCCGGCATCAAGTCTTCCAACGTGAAACTCTTTGTTCCTTGTGCCATGACTGTTGAACTAACCATCATCATACCGACTAAAAGAATAACTACTCTCTTCATAAACTCATTGTATTTTATTGTTTCTTGGGGATTTGTCCTTCTTTTCAGTAAAAGCCGGTTTCCTTCCTGGCTTACGATCGCCGGTACGTTTTTCACCTTTTGTGAATCGGCCACCGCCCTTTCGTTCACCGGTTCCTCTTCTTTCGCCAGACCTCTCACCAGTCCTACGTTCGCCTCTTGGCTTCCGTTCCGATTGTTCCCTACGGGCATACGGCTTTCTTTCCTCCGAGTTCTCCCTGCCCTTGCGCTGGATATCAGTCCGCTTTTCTCCAAGGTGATGGGGACGGAAAGAACCACGGTTTGTCTTAAATTTCTCTTCATGGTGATCTGTCCGGTAATCATTGTACTTTCCACCAAAAATCTGATACCTGCGGAACTCACAGGCGAGGGCACCATTAAACAATGATATACGGTCGCTCGGCTTCAGGCCGATACTGTCAAAACACTCTTCCTTATAACTCAGCACCCACGCATCATTTCCCATGAAGGCATGCTTGAAGCGCTCTCCAATCATCTGATACAATCCCAGCAAATCCTCTGAAGAGATGCGCTCTCCATACGGAGGATTCGTGATGATGATGCTTTTCTCTTCCGGTTGTTCAAATTGCTGGAACGGTTGAACCTTCCATTTCACCACTTTACATACACCTGCAGCCTTAAAGTTCCGCTCCGCTACTTCGATTGCCTTCGGATTGTTATCGTAAGCATAGATGTAATGTTCGAATATCCGTTCGTGAGAATCGTCATTATAGACATCTTCCAACAGCTCAGCATCGAAATCGTTCCATTTCTCGAAAGCATATCCTTTGCGGAATACGCCAGGTGCTATATTTTGAGCGATGAGGGCCGCCTCGATAGGAATCGTACCAGAGCCACACATCGGGTCAATCAAGTCACATTCGCCATGCCAGCCAGTCAACAGGATCATACCGGCTGCCAAGACTTCGTTGAGAGGTGCTTCCATCGTCTCCTGACGATAGCCTCTGCGATGAAGCGATTCACCCGAACTATCCAACGATAGCGTACACCGGTCTTCAGCAATATGAATATTGATGGATAGGTCAGGATTCGACACGCTAACCGACGGACGTTCGCCCGTTTTATCACGAAAATAGTCGGCAATGGCATCCTTCACCTTATATGCAACGAATTTAGAATGACGGAATTCTTCGGAATAAACCACAGCATCCACGGCGAACGATTTGGTATTGTCCATGTATAATTCCCATGGGACCAACTTTACCTGTTCGTATACCGCATCAGCGTCGTTTGCTTGAAAATGTTTTATCGGTTTTAAAATGCGTATTGCCGTACGAAGGCAGAAGTTTGCCTTGTACATCATAGCCTTGTCGCCCCAGAATGAAACCATACGTCTACCAATCTGAACGTCATTGGCTCCTAACTCAATCAGTTCTTTTGCTAGCACTTCTTCCAGTCCTTGGAAGGTTTTGGCTATCATCTCGAATTCTTGATTCATCTCAATTTATTTTAGGTTAGTAATAATGCGACAAAGTTAGGCATTTTTATGTTGAATTCCTCAAGTTAAAGTATTTATTCCTTAGTTCTTTCATTTTTAGCTGATTAATCGTATTTTTGTCATGCATTATTAGAAAGTAAGCATTATGAAGCGAATTGGTTTTTTAGGAATGTTTTGTCTGATGCTGATGGCATGCCAGACAAACGATGTTTTTCAATGGAACAAGCAGTCTGATGGATATATATTGAGAACAGGTGATGTTGACCTGGGTATGCTGAACATTCCTCAGGTAAAAGGAATCGATGTACTTACCAACATTGACGAACTCGATTCAACAACATTCAAGATAACGGCCCAATTCACCGCCAAAAAAGCGATCAATGATGCCCGACTTCAAGTCCATTTCACTCATTTCTCCAAGAGCTCGTTCTGGATGATCCCTTCTGTATCGTACAATGGTAATCATTGGGGAAGAGGGAAAGAGCCGAAAGGAGCCGACGAGAATGGGGTATGGCGAACAATCTCCTATCGCCGGACACCAATCCCCGGAGCAATGTACTCGGAAGGTGAACAATTTGCCGTCGCTACCTGGAGTGATGTGCCTCAACAAGAAAAAGAAGACTTCGCCATTTCCATCCAACCGGAAGAAAACCAGACCAAACACTGCTATATCTGGCCGGAAGAAGAGATGCCTACGATGTATGCCTCACGTGATCGATTCGTCGAAGGAACGCAAAACACCTATTCTCTCAAGAAAGGCGAACAAGTTGTTCTGTCCATTTACGTACACGTAACACCCGTTCAGAAAGAACATGCGGGCATCCAATCGTTCCTGAAGAAAGCTTGGGAACTGGCCGACAAGGAACCGGCCAACATCTATGCACCGGAAAAATTGTGGGAGTTGGGAATTCGTTACGCAAAAGAATCTCTTTGGGCCGAGGAAGGATCATACAAAGGATTCAGCATTGGTCTGAACTTGACCGATAATGGTACGTGGAAACAACGCAGTGGAAATAAATATGAGATCGGATGGTGCGGACAAAACGCATCGTATGCCATCTCCCTTCTTCACGACTACCTCAAAAACGGTAATCAGGAATCTCTTCAAAAGGGAATGGCTACCTTGGATACATGGAGTAAATGTGCCCTTTCCAACGGTCTTTTCGTAGTACAATACGACGATTTGCTCTACCGACGCGACAGCGCCATCGACGCCTGCAACCTGGGAACGGCGGCAATCAACTTCTTCGAGGCTTACGACGTAGCCAAGCAATGTGGATTTGACCGTCCGGCCTACGAGAACCTGGCGTATGGCATCTGCAACTTTGTGATGAACGACCAGCAAGAAAACGGATGTTATGCGAAGGGATGGAAGAAAAATGGCGAATGCCTGTACCGCGACGGCACCATCGGCTGCTTTATTGTCCCTGCCATGATTGAGGCTTATCGCAGAAGTCAGAACGAAGCCTACCTGAACTCGGCCAAGAAGGCCTATCAGTTCTACCTATCCGAACTGAAAGAAAAGGGATTCACTACAGCCGGAGCGTTGGATACATGGTGTATAGACAAGGAATCATCGATTGCCCTCCTTCGTTCGGCCATGCGATTCTACAAGCTGACCAACGACAAGGCATATATCAACGATGCAGTGGCTATCTCCTATTACCTTTCTACATGGCTTTGGCACTATAACGAAGTTTATCCGCAAGGCGATAACTTCACAGAATACGATTACCATACATTCGGCGGGACATCCGTATCCGTACAACATAACCATCTGGACCCGTATGCGATGTACTGGATTCCCGAATGGATCGAACTGGCTGAGATTACCGGAGACCAACAGTGGCAGGAGAAGGCCATCGCCATCTGGCAGAACGGCAATCAGTTGGTATCGGATGGCACGTTAACCATCAACGGTCATACGCGCCCTGCCGGTTCTCAGAACGAAGCCTATTTTGAGAGTCGTTGGGGATTCCCATCCAAAGGAGAATTCCGCAGAATCAACGACTGGCTCGTTGCATGGCCCGGTGCATTCCGATTAGAAACGATTCGTCGCCTGTCCGACCGTCTCTCCATCCTCGACCGACGGGATGCCCCTCAGGCAAAGATCTCGAATGAGAACATTCAGGCCACGTTCTATCTGCCCGATAACCAAAAGGGATACTACCGTGCCACACGTTTCGACTGGTCGGGCTTTATCAAGGAGCTGACCTACAAGGGACACACCTACTTCAGCGAGTGGAATAAGGACTATGCCATCTATAGCCCATTCAGTCACATCATCGGAAGCGGGCCCGTCAACGAGTATTCACCGATCGGGTATGAAGAAGCGAAGATTGGGCAAGGCTTCCTGAAGCTGGGAGTAGGCATTCTGGAGAAGCCGGAGGAGAAAGCACATGAACGATTCAAACAGTATAAGATTCTGGACCATGGGGAATGGAACATTGAGACGACATCCAACTCGATTACCTATACACAGAAGATCAGCAACTACGGCTTCATCTGTACCTATACGAAGAAGTTTACGTTGAGCGAGAACGCACTGAACATTCAGTACGCTATCACGAACGAAGGTACGGAAGCGTTCCATTCGGATGTTTACAACCATCATTTCCTGACCCTCGACCGTAGGCCGGTCCGTCCTTCATGGAGGTTACATTTCCCGTTTACCCCTAAAGGCGACATCAATGTAGGTAAGGATATTGCCAAACTGAGCGGGCACGAAGTGAAGTTCCTTCGTGGCATACAGGCGGGTGAATCGGTATGGATGTCGACCATGCAAGGTTTTGACCCTGCTCAAGAAGGGTTTGGGTTTACCATGGAGGAGCGCACCTCCAAGATCGGTGTCAACATGACGGGCGATCATGCCCTTTCGAACATGGTTTTCTGGGCTGCTCCATATACAGTTTGTCCTGAGACCTACATCGATATTCATGTAGCACCGGGCGAGACTTTCACCTGGGAGAACAACTACGAGTTCTACGAGATGAAATAAGTATTCTTTCATTCTGACGAGAAGGTTAACGGTTAATCGAAGACCTGCATCAGTCTTGTTCATTTCTTCTTTGCCCGAGCAAAGAAGAAACCGAACCAAAGAAGAAACTCGCCGGCTCACGCAAAAAAACTAAAAATCAAAGCATGTTTCCCTAAACGAGCCAAACGCACTCGTTTCACTCGTTTGAACGAGGCTCGTTTCAAACGGGAAACATCTTCCATTTTCTTCACGTTTTTTTACTAAGGCCGGGACTATTTCTATGTTAAAGGAAAGTCGATAAAGAAATGAACAAAAACAAACACAGATTTACTGGAAGTTCTGTTCGATATAGTCCAGAATATCAAACAATTCGGCAACCGTTTCGGCACGGAGCATCTTGATTCTTGTATCACGGAAATTGGGAATCCCCTTAAATAAAGGAGAGGCAGCCAGATGACGACGCACATGAAGGATTCCACGTCGCTCGTCAAGCAGGTTCACGCTGTCCATCACTTCCTGACGCAACACGTTCAGCTGCCACTCAAACGTGAGTGGGGGTAACACCTCGCCCGTTTGCAAGTAGTGCTTTACCTCTTTGAAGATCCAGGGTCGACCGAAGCTGGCACGCCCTATCATGATGGCATCCACACCATATTTGTCGAAACATTCCTTCGCCCGCTGAGGAGTGGTGATATCGCCATTCCCGATAATGGGGATATGCATCCTCGGATTGTCTTTCACCGCCCCGATCAAAGTCCAGTCGGCTTCACCGGTATACATCTGTGAGCGCGTCCGTCCATGAATGGTCAGCGCCTCGATGCCACAATCCTGCAACTGTTCGGCCAGTTCCACAATGATCCGATGCTCTTGATCCCACCCAAGGCGCGTCTTCACCGTGACCGGAATGGAAACGGCCTTCACCACTTCGCGAGTGATCTCCAACATCTTGGGAATGTTCTGCAACATCCCGGCTCCAGCCCCCTTGACGGCGACACGTTTCACCGGACAACCGAAGTTGAGGTCAAGAATATCCGGCTTTGCCTCTTCGACAATCTTCGCAGCCTCAACCATGGTTTCCGTGTCGCGCCCATAGATTTGGATGGCCACGGGGCGCTCCGCCTCGTTGATGGTCAACTTCTTCATCGTCTTGTCGATGGAGCGGATCAGTGCATCCGCCGAAACGAATTCCGTGTACACCATATCGGCCCCAAACCGCTTGCACATCAAGCGGAAAGCAGGGTCGGTCACATCCTCCATCGGGGCCAGACAAACCGGCATGTTGCCTAAATCAATATTCCTGATTCTCATTATTTTGCTGAATTCGTCTGCAAAAGTACTGAAAAAGAACTACCTTTGCACCAAGAATTTGAAAATTATGGATTATAAACTGAAAGATTTCGAGATTATGGCACCTGTCGGCTCGCGGGAATCCCTTGCTGCAGCCATCCAGGCGGGAACCGACTCCATATATTTTGGCATAGAGAGCCTGAACATGCGGGCTCATTCGGCCAGCACCTTCACCATCGACGACTTGAAAGAGATGGCAGAGACCTGCGAGGAGCATGGCATCAAAAGTTATCTCACCGTCAACACCATCATTTACGATGAAGATATCGAACTCATGCACCGGATTGTTGATGCTGCCAAGGCTGCTCGTATCAGTGCGGTCATCGCCTGCGACGTGGCCGTTATGAACTACTGCAACAGTATCGGTCAGGAAGTTCACCTCTCTACCCAACTGAACATCAGCAATGCGGAGGCCCTGAAGTTCTATGCCCGCTTTGCAGATGTGGTGGTCTTGGCTCGCGAACTGAACTTGAAACAGGTGAAGACGATTTACGATACGATCCAACGGGAACAGATCCGCGGACCGAAAGGTGAGTTGATCCGCATCGAAATGTTCTGCCACGGGGCTCTGTGCATGGCCATCTCGGGCAAATGCTACCTCAGTCTCCACAACCTGAACGCCTCTGCCAACCGTGGAGCCTGCATGCAGGTGTGCCGAAGGGCTTACACCGTCAAGGACCGTGAGAGCGAGATTGAACTGGATGTCGACAACAAATATATCATGTCGCCGAAGGACCTCAAGACCATTCATTTCATGGATGAGATGATTGAGGCAGGCGTCCGTGTCTTTAAAATTGAAGGTCGAGCGAGAGGTCCTGAGTATGTACGCACCGTCGTCGAGTGTTACAAGGAGGCCATCCAGTCCTACCTCGACGGGACCTTCACCGAAGAAAAGAAACAGGATTGGGACGAACGACTGAAACGTGTCTTCAACCGAGGATTCTGGAACGGCTACTACCTGGGCCAACGCTTGGGCGAATGGAGCAAGAACTACGGCTCAGAAGCCACCGAACGCAAGGTTTTCGTGGGCTCCGGCGTGCGCTACTTCTCAAAAATCGGGGTGGCAGAGTTCGTGGTGGAGGCTGCCGAGATGAAGGTCGGCGATAAACTGCTGATTACCGGACCGACCACAGGGGCACTTTTCCTCACGCTCGACGAAGCACGTGTCGACTTAAAGCCCGTCGACGTGGTGCACAAGGGCGAGCACGTCTCCTTCAAAGTTCCCGAGAAGGTCCGCCCGAGCGACCGACTCTACAAACTCGTGTCACCGGAGGAATTGAAAAAGAAATAATCGAATCCACTTTTTAAGCAGATTTTTTTTACAATCGGCCATGGAGAGAAAAGATTTCTCCACGGTCGATTTTAAAATTGTTGAGCAACACTTTCAAAGTTGTTGCTCAACAATTTAATTTTGGCCATGAAAAATGAAGAATCCGGTGAGTGAGGATTTGATAAATTTTCGCAACAAAAACGACAAGTCCGAAGTCATTGTCCCGAGGATTCGGAGGTTCTCAGGAACGATGACTGCAAAAAGCAATTCATCTCTCATTCGTTTTTCGAGGAAATTGTCCATCCGTCAGGGTTTTCACCCTCGTTTGTCGAGTTTTTTAAAGAGAAAGCTGAGTTTTTGGCTTCAAAAACTCAGCTTTCTTGAAATACATTGTGTCAATGTACGAGGATTACCTCTCTTTATCATTTCACATTGATGGTGACTTCGGCACCCTTGAGCATCGGCGAAGACAGCTTGACCTTTGCAGCGCCAGCCTCACCGGTAGCCTGTACATACGCAATCAGACGTCCGTGATAGACGCGCTGCATGTTATCGCGGTAATTGCCCATATCCGTATTGTCGGCTCCTTCCAGTCCTAACAACTTCACCGGCCCTTCCGTCATACAAACGATATTATTGTCGGCCAGGCGAACCGGATTGCCTTTGTCGTCAACGATTTCAATCAAGACATGAGCCGTACCACGCTCCTTCTTCAGTTCAGCCTTGTCGACCGTAGCCTTGATCTGATAAGGCAGACCCGACGTCTTTACCTCATAGCTGGAAACGACATTACCCTGTGCGTCGCAACTCTCCGCCTTCAGCGTACCGGCTTCGTAAGGGATATCCCAGAAAATCAGGCCCGACGCCTTGTCGTATGGCTTCATCTCGCCTACCACCTTCCCGTTCAAGGTCAGACGGGCTTGCGGTGAATTCGTATAACATACCACGCGGACGGTCTCGCCGGCTTCATAGTTCCAGACATCCAGTCCGGCTGCAAAAGCAACGTTACGCATACCACCTCGGCGTTGACGGCCGCCCATATTGAACATCGACATGGAGTAAGTCGTCAGATATGTCATCGGCTTGTCCAGCCACAAGGAAGCACGAAGGTATCCATTCGGTTTCGGGAAACCGCAGAAATCCAACAGGCCGGTTCCCATTCCTCGTGAAGGCCAACGCCCGGACTCTCCCAGATAATCCAATCCCGTCCAGATAAACTGGCCGAAGATGAAGTCCCGCTCTTCCACAGCCCTCCAAGCCTGAATGCCCGAGCTGGTCTCGCTACCGTAGATGATCCGGTTCGGATAAGTCTGGTGGTCTTCATCGTAACGGTTCTCCGTATAATTGTATCCTACTACATCGATGGCCTCTGGATAGCCTGTCTGATTCGACATGACCACGCCGGCCAACGCACCTGTCGTAGGACGGGAGGTGTCGATAGAGCGGATGACAGCTGCCAATCGCTTCGCAATCTCACCGATGCGCATGGCATCCGGAGCGTCCGGTTTGTAGCCACCGAACATCGGTTGGTTGATGGTGGTTCCATTCAAGATAGGATGTGAGTAAGGGTCGTTCGGATAATCCACCTCGTTGCCCACGCTCCATAGGAAGATACATGGGTGGTTACGGTCGCGGCGCACGATATCAGCCACATCGGTTTCGATCCACTCATTGAAGAAGTCGGCTGTGCCGTCAAAGCCCGGCGTACCCTGGTTCCATCCTTCAATCCATTTCCGTTTCGGGAACTCCCACTCATCCGATCCTTCGTCCATCACCAGCAATCCCAGTTCATCACATAGATCATATACGTCCGGTGCCTGCGGGTTGTGGCTCATACGGATGGCATTGGTACCAATATCTTTCAGGTTCTGGAGGCGACGCTCCCATACTTCGCGCGGAACGGCCGATCCCAGAACGCCTGCATCGTGGTGAATACATACGCCCTTCACCTTCATCCATTGTCCGTTCAAGGCAAATCCCTTGTTCGCATCAAACTGGAGTGTACGGAGTCCGACCCTCGTTTCACCGCCATCGATACGCTGACCCTTGCTGATCAGTTCTGTTTTCAGGGTATAGAGGTACGGGCTGTCCAGATTCCATAAGATTGGGCGAGCCACTGTCAGCGTCATCGTCCGCTTGGCGTGGCTGTCACTGGAAACCGTCACATTCTGCTGCTTGCTTGCCACCTGCTTGCCATCGGCATCGAAGAGCGTCGCCTTGATCGTTACGTTCTCTTTGCCTGCAGCATGCTTCTCCACTTCCATATCCACCTCTACGGTAGCCGAGTTCTTGTTGATCTTCGTAGCACGCCATGCTGTTCCCCACAACGAGAGATGGGTATTAGGAGCACTGATCAGCCACACATCACGGTAAATACCCGATCCGGAATACCAGCGGGAGTCGGCATAGCGGCTATGGTCAACCCGTACGGCCAGCACGTTATCGCCTTCCTTCAGATATGGAGTCATATCATACATAAACGACACGTAACCGTTCGGACGCTTACCCAACAGATGTCCGTTCAGGTACACCTCACTCCGGTTATAAACACCTTCGAAATAGATATAATGGCGGTCGGCCTTGTCATTGACCTGGAAATGCTTGCGGTACCAAGCGATACCACCAGGTAGGTAACCCGTACAACTGGCCAAAGAGGGGGACAAGGTCCCTTCGACCGACCAGTCGTGAGGGAGCGTGAGTTGACGCCAATGGCTGTCAACATAATTGCTTTGGTTCATCACTGCAGAATCCTTCAGCTGGAACAGCCACCCGTCATCGAACAAGGTTGCTTCACCAAAGGATGCCTGTGCGTTACTTGTCGTAACATTCATCACTGCCGCTAAGAGGACGGCTAAAATCATCGTTGCCTTTTTCATGGTGTTTAAATTTGTTTGGAACAAAGATATAAAAATGTTTCTTATTTTCATGGAAATGTGCGGAAAGGAATAATAAAATTCGTAACTTGCAACGCTTAATGAATAATAGAAAAATAACTAAAACAAAACAATGCTATGAATGAATTTCAAGTTGCCATCATCGGAGGCGGTCCTGCAGGCTATACAGCCGCTGAATGTGCAGGAAAAGCCGGATTGAGCGTGGTCCTTTTTGAGAAGAAAAACGTAGGAGGTGTTTGTCTGAACGAAGGATGTATCCCGACAAAGACCTTGCTCTACTCTGCAAAGATCTTTGACTATACCAAGCATGGTAAACAATATGGTATCACCGTCCCAGAATCATCGTTCGACCTGAAGCAAATCGTCATGCGGAAAGCCAAGGTAGTTCGTAAATTGGTGCTGGGCATCAAGGCAAGGCTGAAAGCCGAGAATGTCACCATTGTCGAAGGAGAAGCACAGATCCTCGACGCTCACCATATCCAATGCAAGGAAGAGACATACTCGTGCGAAAACCTGGTCATCTGTACCGGTAGCGACACCTTCGTCCCTCCTATCCCTGGAGTAAGCGAGGTAGATTACTGGACTCACCGTGAAGCCTTGGACAACAAGGAGGTCCCCGCATCGCTCGTCATCGTGGGCGGCGGCGTCATCGGCATGGAGTTCGCCTCTTTCTTCTCCTCTTTGGGCGTTCAGGTAACCATCGTGGAGATGCTCGACAAGATAATCGGCCCGATGGACAGAGAGCTGTCGGCCATGCTGCAAGCGGAATATGCAAAGCGTGGCATCCGATTCCTGCTAAGCGCGAAGGTGGTTGGCATCTCGCAAGATGAAAGTGGCTTCACCGTATCGTACGAAAATGCAGAAGGCTCAGCATCCGTCACCGCAGAGAAACTGCTGATGAGTGTCGGCCGTCGTCCAGTAACCACCGGATTCGGATTGGAGAATCTGCAGCTGGAGTTGAACGGACGGAACATCAAGGTTGACGAACACATGCAGTCGTCCGTACCGGGTGTTTATGTTTGTGGCGACTTGAATGGAGTTTCCCTGCTCGCCCACACCGCCGTTCGTGAAGCAGAAGTAGCCATCCATCACATCATCGGACAGGATGACCGGATGAGTTATCGTGCCATCCCTAGCGTTGTGTACACCAACCCAGAGATTGCCGGCGTCGGCCTGACAGAAGAGGAAGCAGAAAAGAAGGGTATTGCTCACAAGGTGGTGAAGTTGCCGATGGCCTTCTCCGGCCGTTTTGTTGCCGAGAACGAAGGAGTCAACGGAGTATGCAAGCTGGTATTGGCCGAGGATGACACCGTTCTGGGTGCCCATATCCTGGGGAATCCGGCCTCCGAACTGATTGTCTTGGCAGGCATGGCCATCGAAAAGGGTATGAAAGTGAATGAATGGAAACAATATGTCTTCCCTCACCCGACCGTCGGTGAAATTTTCCGTGAGTTTTAATGAGATCATTATTCATAGGAATCCTGCTTCTGGCAGTCAATATGCTTAACGCCCAACCGCTCAGCCAGCGGTTGGACGCGTTAGTAAACTCGGATGTGCTAAAGACTTCCGAAATTGGCATCACCGTCTTCGACCTGACCGAGGGACGAAGCCTTTACGATTATCAATCGGAAAAACTGTATCGTCCCGCATCCATCGAAAAAATTATCACGTCGGTTACCACATTGGCGAGGCTCACCGAAAACTATACCTTCGACACGCAATTACGTTACTCGGGGACAATCCGCCAGGACACCCTGTTCGGTAACCTCTATGTCATCGGTGGCTTTGACCCCTTATTCTCGGATGAAGACCTGTCGCACCTGGCCGATGCCATTCACGGCGTAGGCATTCGTTATATTGCGGACACGCTTGCTGCAGAAGTGTCGATGATGGACTCCATCTACTGGGGGCCCGGTTGGTCGTGGGATGATACGCCCGCTTCTTTTCAACCATACCTGTCGCCTTTGATGCTGAACCAAGGATGTGTGGATGTGACCGTGATTCCACAAGAGCCCGGAACACCACCAATGGTGGAGTGCTATCCCCGTTCCACTTATTATCAGGTAAACAATCAGGCTGTGAGCAACGATCCAGATGCAGGGAAACTGGTCATTACCCGCAACTGGCTTGAACATGGAAACATGATCACCGTGTCGGGCAACGCAACGAAGCAGACTAAATCGAAACTTAGCGTGGTCTCTTCACAATCGTTCTTCATGCATGCACTGAGGGAGCGGCTCGAAGAAAGAGGAGTTGGGGTGGCAACAACCGATTATCTGGATTGTCCGACTGAAAACGATAGCATTCATCTCACACCCATCATCACCTTAAGCCGACCCTTGCGGGAGGTTCTGAAAGAAGCCCTGAAGGAAAGCAACAACCTCTGTGCCGAAGCAATGTACTATCACAATGCCAAAAACCAATTCAGCAAGGAAGGTATCAGCTCGGCCGATGGAGCCGATGCCATCAATACCTTCATGCGGGGAGCCATTGGCATGAATCCCGACAATTATAACATCGTGGATGGTAGCGGAATCTCCTTATATAATTATGTATCACCGCGGCTGATGGTCGAATACTTGAAGTATGCCTACTATCATCGTCCCGTTTTCCTCTCTCTCTATGACGCCTTGCCGATCGCCGGCGTTGATGGGACACTGAAAGGACGAATGCGAGGGACACCGGCAGCCAACAATGTTCGGGCAAAGACGGGGTCAGTGCGAGGTGTCAGTTCCTTGGCTGGATACGTAAAGGCACGGAACGGCCATCAGTTGGCTTTCGTCATCATCAACCAGAACATCATGCAACTCAGGAAAGCTCGCGACCTTCAAGATAAAATATGTGTAGAATTGACTAAATAAAACGATGAATAGGGCTCAGAACCCTGTCTCTAATCTTGTCTTAATTCTTATTAATCTTCAAGACATTTGTCAGGAATACCAAAATCTTTGTACCTTTGCTCTGAGCTAATCAAATCATATCACAAAGGTTATGTCGAAAAGTGGAAATATATTGGTTGTTGATGACAATACGAACATACGTAGGACGCTGGAGATACTCTTACCGATGTATTTCTCTGAAGTAAAGACCATCCCCAGTCCATCCATGCTGATGACAACCCTTGAGCAATACCACCCTGATGTGGTGCTGCTCGACATGAATTTCAACGCCTCCATCAACACGGGTAACGAAGGATTATACTGGACATCAGAACTCAAGAAAATGGCACCCGATGTAGAAGTGGTGCTGTTCACGGCATACGCCGATATCCAACTGGCAGTTGAGGGCATGAAGCGTGGAGCATTCGACTTTATCGTGAAACCTTGGGATAACACGAAACTGGTGGAGGTGCTGAGTGCTGCACGAGACAAGGCACGGAGCAAGAACACTCAGACCACTGATAAGAAAACCAGTGATGCCAACACTTCTAGCAGTCCCATGTTCTGGGGTTCCACCCTGGCCATGAGAGAGATAGAAAGAACGATTTCCAAGATAGCTCCCACTGATGCCACCGTCCTCATTACGGGTGAGAACGGTACAGGTAAAGATGTGCTGGCACAGGAAATCCATAAACACAGTCTGCGAAATGGCAAAGCCATGGTGGCCGTAGACGCTGGAGCCATCCCGGAGACCTTGTTTGAAAGCGAACTCTTTGGCCATGTAAAAGGAGCCTTTACAGATGCTCATACCGACCATACGGGAAAATTCGAGCAAGCCGATGGCAGTACGCTCTTCCTCGATGAGATAGGTAACATCCCCCTACACCTGCAAGCCAAGTTACTACGCGCCATACAAAACCGCAGCATCGTGCGGGTGGGAGGATCCAAGACAATCCCTGTGAACATACGCCTGATCTGTGCGACCAACATGAACCTGGAATCACTGGTGTATGAAGGTCGCTTCCGTGAGGATCTCTACTACCGCATTAACACGGTTCACATCGCACTACCACCCTTGCGCGAGCGAAAAGAAGACATCGTACCACTGGCCCAATTGTTCTTGAAACGCTATGCAGAGAAGTATCACCGGCCTTTGAACTCACTTGATGAGAACGTTGCCGAAATGCTGAAAGACTACCGATGGGGAGGTAACATCCGTGAACTGCAAAACTGCATGGAGAAAGCAGTCATCCTGTCGGAAGGCACTACCTTGACAGCCAAAGACATCAAACTCGACCATGGTCAGACAGCCCAACCGAATACGAACAACTTCAGATCCCTGAGCAACGAGGATGAGGAACATCTGGTACGTAAAGCGATGGAACGCTCAGGCGGGAACATCTCGGCAGCTGCCAAGATGCTGGGTGTGAGCCGGCCTACCCTGTACGCCAAACTAAAGAAATATGGCTTATGACATTCACTGTCGGACATATGATAGCAGCGATTATCATCGTAGCCATCGTGGTTGCGGTGGTGGTCACAATTCATGTGCGTCGCAAAGACATCCAAAAGATAGCCTACATGATGGATGCCTTGGAAGACGGCGAACTCAATTTCCGCTTTCAAGATAAAAGTAAATTCAACCGTACGCTGAACCGCATACGCACCATCTTCGAACAGCAACGCCAGGCCCATGAACAAGACTCATGGACCAAACTGATCCGCGTGCTTACTCATGAGATCATGAATACCGTATCACCCATTGCCTCGCTAAGCAATGCCATGGCACAATCGATCGATGAACGTGGACAGAGCACGCTGAATATTAAAGCAGGTCTGGAAACGATCTCAGATAGTTCAAAGAACCTGATCGACTTTGTACAGTCCTACCGCCAGCTTAGTGGGGTAGCCAAGCCCATCCGCAAGGCTTTGGATTTGAAGGAGCTTATAGAAAAGGTGATTTCACTGAACAGCGAACTGGTGGCCTCCAACAACGCCACTTGCACCTATCGGCCGGCGGAGCCAGACTTAATGGTCTATGCCGATGAAGGACAGATCTCCCAAATTTTCATCAACCTGATCAAAAACGCCCTGCAAGCAGGCGCAAAGCACATCGACATCTTTGCCAAGCTGGGACAAGATGATGAACTCATCATCCACGTTAGCAACGATGGAGCACCCATCCCCATAAGCAGTCAAGAACAAATCTTCATTCCTTTCTTTACGACTAAGAAAGAAGGTTCTGGCATCGGCTTGAGCATCTCTCGCCAGATCATGCGCAACCATAACGGCAGCATCGCGCTGTTGCACAGCGATGCCAAGCAGACAACCTTCGAACTACGCTTCAGGTAAGCTCATGAATGTGTAAAGAAAGTGTAAAATGTGTAAAGGACTTTACAACACTTTACACATTTACAAATTCATTACATACCTGTATACCAGCACATTACAACTTTGGCATGGTTTATGTTCTTACTTTGGCATAAAACAAATAAACGAAGTAATGAACAACAAACTATTAATAACCGTTTTGATTGCTGCCAGTTCCTATGCTGGATTCACGAAGGTCTCGGCACAAACAGCCGATACGACCAATCAGGTGCTGACGCTGCACGACTGCATGCAGTATGCCATCTCCAACTCAACCAAGATGCAAATCCAGAAGGCGAACATCAGCGATGCACGCATTGATCGCCGTAATGCTGCTTTAACATTGTTCACGCCTAATATCAATGCACAAACCTATGCATACTATAACTTCGGCCGTAGCATCGACCCACAGACTAATACCTATTTCACTACTACTTCTTTTCATAACAACTATTCTATCAGTCTGGGATACGATCTCTTCGACGGCTTCAAAGCTGTGAACAACTACAAAATCTCTAAAACGAGCATGCTCATAGCCAAGTCGGAAGAGAAGCAGGCCGAAGCCGATATTTGTCTGGCCGTGATGGAGGCTTACTACAATGTGGCATACTATCAACGACTGACAGCCGTATATGAAGAGCAGGTTGCGTCGGCCGAGACTTCATTGAAACTGGCACGCCGCCAAGAAGAACTGGGACAAAAAGGACATGCCGACGTGGTACAGATGGAAGCCGACCTGGCCGACCGCCAGTATGACCTCACCAATACTCGCAACATGTACTTGGACCAGCGAATGATTCTGGCCGACCTGATGTTCTGGCCAGAAGGAGAGGAACTAAAAATAGAGACAGATGTAAAACCCACATCTCTGGAACCAATGGAAAATGTTGAGAATGCTGTGGATTATGCCTTGACACATAATCCAGAAGTACAGATATCTACTTGGAAACAGCTGAACGCCCGCAGGGAACTGAACACGGCCAAATGGCAACTGCTTCCTACCATAGGAATCTATGCAGGTTGGAACACCAGCTATTATACCTATGAAGGAGCACAGACAGCCTCGTTCAATAAACAGTTCCGTAACAACCGAGGAGAATATGTAGAGATGTCACTCTCCATTCCACTCTGGGATCGACTGAGCAGGTCATCGAACATCTCGAAGAAACGGAATGCCTACAGAAGAGCCACTGCCGAATTGGAACAGAAACGTCGGGATATCGAATCAGAGGTACGCCGTGCTATCCTGGACCGTGACGGCACAGCCACAGCCTACTTGCAGGCACAACATAAGGCCGAAGTACAGGAGGAGGCTTACCAACTCAACCGTAAGAAATTAGAGCAAGGCCTCATCTCACCACTGGAGTTCCAGACGGCAAGCAATAACTACCTGAAGGCACAAGCCGACGAGATGAACTCACTCTACAAGTACCTCATTAAACAAGCAGTAGTAAGATATTATAATGGTGTAGCATATATAGATCAATAATTATGGATAGAATTTTAGAAAAACAAACAGGCTGGAAAGTGGCTTTCACGAAGAAGGCCCTTCCCTATTGGTTAGGAGGACTACTCTTTGCGTTCATCGTTTATCTGATAGTAAGGCCCAACAACAAAACCCTACGCGTAGACAAAGATTCAGTGGTAGTATCTACTACTGAACGGGGAGAGTTCAACGACTATATCCGTATCAGCGGACGAGTGCAGCCGATGACAACCATCCAATTGAGCCCGCAGGAGGGCGGGGTCGTGCAGAGCATCCTCATCGAAGAAGGTTCGGCAGTGAAGGCCGGCGACCCTATCTTGGTGCTGAGCAACGACAATTTGGATCTCTCCATCCTAAACTCCGAGGCGGAGCTGGCCGAGAAGGAAAACATCCTACGCAATACCCAGATCCAGATGGAACAACAGAAGTTGGATGTCCAACAAAACGTGCTGGAATATGGGACTCAGGTAGAACGCTTGAGACGAGCCTACCAACAGCAAAAGGCATTGTATGAGGACAAACTTATCGCCAAGGAAGAATACCTGAAAGCCGAGGAGGACTACAAACTAGCCAAACAAAAATACGAACTGATGACCGAACGCTCCAAGCAAGACAGTTTGTACCGTAGCACACAGATCGACCGTATGGAAGAGAGTCTGGACAATATGCAGCTGAACATGCAGATGATCCGCAAGCGTAAGAGTAACCTCATCGTGAAGGCCCCTATCGATGGTGAACTGGGACTATTGGACGTGGTCTTGGGACAGAGTATCGCCAGCGGAACCAAGATTGGACAGATCAATTCGGTAGGTACATACAAGGTGGAGGCTCAAATCGATGAGCATTACATCGACCGCGTAGTGACGGGCCTTGAGGCCACCTTCGAACGCCAAGGCGAAACCTTCTCCACTAGCATTCGGAAAGTATATCCGGAGGTCCGTGACGGCAAGTTCAAGGCTGATTTCAAGTTCGATGGTGAACAGCCCGATAATATCCGTGCCGGTCAGACTTACTACTTGAACCTCCAGTTAGGTCAGCCGGAAGAAGCTATCATTATTCCTCGTGGCACATTCTACCAGAAGACCGGTGGGAAATGGATCTATGTTGTTAACAAAAACGGTAACAAAGCCGTCAAACGAGAGATCCATATTGGTCGCCAAAATCCACAGTACTATGAAGTTCTCGAAGGTCTGGAGCCAGGAGAGAAAGTAATCACCTCTGGGTATGAAACCTATGGTGATAGTGATGTATTGGTATTTTAAACAAATATTTAAAAAGAGCTATGAAAGTTTTCAGAAAGACAGGCGTTTCAACGTTAATCAATATCCTTGGGATGAGTGTGGCGTTTGCCTCAGCAATGATCCTGATGGTGCAGGTACGCTGGGATACGACCTATGACGCCAATTTCGAGGGGCACAAGCAGGTGTTCCGGATGGAGAACAACTGGATGGACAAGGGGTTGTTCAGCACGTTCTTTTCCCGTCCGATGATAGAAATCGCCAAGACGGCCAGCCCCAATATCGAGGCGGTGGGGACGTACTGGACTATGCCACATGAAGTTACATTAAAGAAAGATGGTGAACAGACGATACTATCCGTTCCCTCTGCAAGAGTTGACAGTTCCATGTTCTCCGTATTCCCGTTTGAATGGGTGGAAGGTTCAGCAAGAGAGTTCACCGCCAGTGAGACAGCCGTCGTGAGCGAGGAATATGCGAAAACTTTCTTCGGAGACGAGAGTGCCATCGGCAAAAATTTCAAGGCCGGGAACGGAGTGGAGGTTCGAGTCATTGGCGTTTTCAAGGATATGCCCAAAAACTCCAACATGCACTATGGCGTGCTTGTTAATCTGGGTGACGAATTCCTTGATAACACCAACGAGTGGTCCTTCCTTGCTTTTGTAAAGCTGAAAGATCCATCCCTGGCCAAGGAGACAGAGGCGTTGATGGAGAATGCCGTTTTGGAACAATACGGAAATGATTTCGATGCTGACGAAGCGGATGAATTCCGCAGAGGTTTCCGCATCAGCAACCTGCATGATGCCCATTTCGAACGGGATGTCCGGGCCAATATCGCCAGCGCCAACAAGGCAATTACCATTACGCTGGCTGCCATTGCCATCCTATTGATTCTCATTGCCATTATCAACTTCATCAATTTCGCTTTTGCGGAGATTCCTTTCCGCATCAAGAACATCAACACGCGCAAGGTGCTGGGAGAAGGTCGCGGTTCTTTGATCGTGCGCCAGCTGCTGCACGCCGGGCTTATCGCACTCATCGCGTTTGCGATAGCCTGCCTGATTATGCACGTAGTGGCAGGATCTTCCTGGGCGTCGTATGTGTCGGACAGTCTTGCGTTGAAGGATAACATAGGCATTCTGGCGCTGATGCTGGGGGTGGCGCTGGTGTCGGCTGTCATCGCCGGCCTTGCCCCGGCCCTGTATTCCACCTCCCAACCTGCCGCATTGGTCTTGAAAGGCTCTTATGGAACCAGTGTGAAGGGTAAGGCGCTGAGAAACATTCTGGTGGGCCTTCAGTTTGTGCTATCGTTCCTCTTTATCCTGATGGCCTTGTTCGTGAGCGTGCAGACCAAGTTTATGATTGGGAAGGATATGGGCTTTGACGAAGCACGCGTCCTTCAGACCTGGCTTCAGACCTGGTGCGGCTACCCTGCCGGAAGCCAGAAAGATGCTCTGAAAAGCCATTTGCTTCAGAACCCTTCCATTGAAGATGTGACCTTCTGCGACAGTCCAATCGTTTCCGATGGGAGGATGAGCTGGAGCCGTACCGGGGACGACGGCAATCAGGTTTTTATGGAAGCGCTTCCCGTGGACGAGAGTTTTGTTCAGTTCTTCGGGCTTCAGATTGTGGAAGGCCGTGACTTCCGGGAGTCTGACAACCGGAATGAGGCCGGCAGCATCATTCCCAATGAGACCTTCATGCAGATGTTTCCACAGTTTCACGTTGGAAGTCTGATGTACGGCCACGTGGATAACTGTGAGATTGTCGGTGTGGTGAAGGATTTCAATTTCAAGAGTCTGCAACACGCCATGGGCCCGCTGGTGCTTTATAACTGGGGCAAAGATGGATGGCGGTCTTTCGGAACGATGTACGTTCGGACCGCCCCCGGGGCCGATTTCAAAGAGGTTTCTGACTACATCAAGGATGCGATTTGCAAGTTTGACCCTCGCAGGGAGCCCGACATGATCACCGTCAGTCATCTGGACAAATGGATTGAGGATATGTATAAAAACGAACAATCATTAGGCAAGCTCATCACCATTGCTTCCGTAGTAGCCCTCCTGATAGCCATCATCGGCATCATCGGACTGGTGTTCTTTGAAACGCAATTCTTGAAAAAGGAAATTGCAGTACGGCGCGTGAATGGAGCCACAGCAGAAAACATCCTTAGAATGATCAATAAGAAATACCTAATGATGGTGGGCATAAGTTTCGTGATTGCATCTCCAATTGCTTATTGGTTGATGACTGCCTGGCGAAAGGGTTTCGCCTATCAAGCACCTGTACCTGTATGGATTTTCTTAGTTTCTCTACTTTTAGTGGGGGCTATAACATTGCTCGTAGTGACGTTACAAAGTTGGCGAGCCGCCAATGCCAATCCAGTTGAATTTCTTAAAAACGAATAATAAACAATTTAAAACTATAGCATTATGATTACAGTAACTAATCTTACAAAAATCTTCCGGACGGAAGAAATTGAGACTACAGCCCTCAATGGCGTATCGTTTGAAATCAAAGACGGCGAGTTTGTTGCCATCATGGGCCCTTCAGGTTGTGGTAAGTCAACCCTATTAAACATTCTTGGACTACTGGATAATCCAACAAGTGGCAGCTACGAATTGCTTGGAACTGAGGTGGCTAACCTCAAAGAAAAGGAGCGTACCAAGTTCCGAAAAGGCAATATCGGATTTGTATTCCAAAGCTTCAACCTGATCGATGAACTGAATGTGTATGAGAACATTGAACTCCCGCTGCGCTACTTGAACATCAGCGCAGGTGAACGCAAGCGGAGAGTCACAGAAATCATGAAGCGTATGGCTATCAGCCATCGTGCCCAGCACTTCCCCCAGCAGCTCTCCGGCGGTCAACAGCAGCGCGTGGCCATTGCCCGTGCTGTGGTTGCTGGCCCAAAGCTGATATTGGCCGATGAGCCTACCGGAAACTTGGACTCCAAGAACGGTAAGGAAGTGATGGATCTCTTGAAAGAGCTCAATAACGAAGGCACCACCATCGTGATGGTAACTCATAGCCAGAAAGATGCGGCACAGGCGCAAAGGACAATCGACCTGTTTGATGGTCAGATAGTAAGTGATGTCAAAAACGAACTATAATGAAGCGCAAATCGGATATAATAATCAAAGTTCTGTCTCTGGGAATAGGCTTGGCGGTAGGTATTGTACTCATCGCCAAGGTATTCTTCGAACTTAGCTATGACAATTTCTACAAGGACATCGATCGAGTGTATACCATCAACACCTGGATCTCCATGCAGGGGGACGAGAAGGATTATGGCCAGGTAAGCGGCGCCGTGGCAGTGGGCTTCATGGAAGAAGTGCCCGGCGTTGAAGCAGGTACGCGTACCACTTTCGTTTTCAACGGTGATACATACCTGGATGAGGATGATAACAAGCTCAAAGCCACACTCGTCTGCGCCGATACTTGTTTTTTTAAGGTCTTCGACCGGCCGATTCTGACCGGTGATCCGGTGAAGACGCTGGGCAAATGGGGCAGCATAATGGTAAGCCGGAGCTTTGCTGAAAAGATGGGTGGCATCCAGGAGTGTATCGGTAAGCAGATTGCCAATGCCGATATGGGCGGATTGAAGCTGACCATCGAGGGCGTCTTTGAAGACTTCCCGAAGAACGGAACATTGGATTATGACATCCTGCTGTCGATGGAGACCTACGGAAAGCAGAGCACCAACAACTGGAACGGAAACGACAGATACAAAGGCTACGTGAAACTGCTCCCCGATGTTGACCCGAGTACGCTTGCCGGTGCCATCCGGAAAATGCAAGAGGCACATCAACCTTTGGAACAGATAGAGGCCCAAGGTTCTACCTTCCGTTATTTTCTGAAGCCCTTCAGCAAGATGCACACATCTGATTCCGAGGTAAAGTCACAAGTGATTTTGCTGTCCATTGTAGCAGCACTGCTGATACTCATCAGCCTGTTGAACTACATCCTGATTGTGATTTCCTCCCTCGTGAAGCGCTCCAAGGAAGTGGGTGTGCGCAAGTGCTACGGCGCAGAAAGAAAGCACATTTACGGAATGCTGACGAAGGAGGCATTGCTGCATATCATGCTGTCGCTGGCACTCGCCGCCGTCATCATCTTTGCTGGACGGAACACCGTGGAAAATCTGCTGGGAGTTCCGTTCCCAACGCTACTGGTGCCGCAAAGCGTCATAGCCATCATGTCGGTGATTCTCTTCGTACTCATCATCTCCATCGTAGTCCCGGCAGAGCTCTACCAGCGAATTCCGGTGTATGCCGCCCTGAAAAACTATACGGAAAATTCTCGCAATTGGAAGCTCGGCCTACTGGGCGTCCAGGTACTTATCAACGTGTTTCTGGTAGTGATGATGCTTATCATCGGCCGGCAGTACCAGGTGGTCTCCCATGCCGATACGGGTTACGACTATGATAACCTCTACTATATCAGCCTCTTCGACGGTGATCGCCAAGCCGTCACCCGCGCCGTCAGTGTCCTGAATGGCCTGCCGGAGGTGACAGGAGTGGCAACGGCCTATAACCTGCCATTCCAGGGCTCCAATGGAGACAATGTGTACCTTCCAAATGATGACCGCGAACTATTCAATATTGCTGACCAGTACGAATGCTCCGTCGGTTTTTTCGACCTCATGGGTATTGAGTTCTTGGAAGGCCGAGCGCCCCGAGACTCCTCTGAAATCGTTGTGGATGAAAAGTTTGTGAAGAAGATGGCCGAGTTTACGGACTGGAGCGATGGCGCCGTAGGTAAACAGGTGTTCATCACTGGTCATGACCGTTCACGCAATTCCGATCGGAGCTATTTCACCATCTCCGGTGTTTACAAAAGCTACCTCATCGGCAACCTGACCGGCGTGGATCCACGCCCCAGTGCCCTGTTCTATGGGGATATCGAATCGATGACTTCCTGGATGCCGCATACCTTCTTCAAGGTAAGGCCGGAGGCGTTGCCGAAGGTTCGCCAAGCGCTGGAGCTGGCCTTGGAGGGCCGGGAAATCAATATCCTGTCCTATGAGGAGCAGATGCGAGCTGCCTATGCCGACAGCAAAAAGCTGCGGAATACGATGGCACTGGGCGCGGTGTTCTCGCTGCTGATTGCACTACTGGGACTCATCGGCTTTATCAAGGATGAGAGCCTCCGAAGGTCGAAGGAAATGGCAGTGCGCAAAATCAATGGCGCCACCACCCAGGATATCTTAAGCGTATTCGCCAAGGATATCATGAAACTATCCGCAGTGATGGCAATCATTGCCTGCGTCGCAGCATTCTTCATGGCCCATAAATGGCTGGAGCAGTTTGCCGAGAAGGTGTCATTGAATCCGCTGTTTTTCATCGGCGGTACAGTGCTAGTATTACTGATTGTACTAGGCGTGGTAGTGCTCAACTGCCTCCGCATCGCCCATGCCAATCCGATCGAATCACTAAAGAATGAATAGTATGAAAAGTTATCTAAAATTTCTGTCACGAAATAAGCTCTACACCGTCATTGAGGCGGTGGGACTCGCCGTAAGCCTGGCATTTGTCATCCTGATTGGCAGTTATGTGGTGCAGCAGTATGAAGTAGCCCATGAGTCACCAAAGTGGAAACAAACCTTCGTGCTGGGAAGCGATGATTTTCTGGGACTGACCTATTGGGACAAAGAGGAACTTGAGATGAATGTTCCGGAGGTAAAAGCAGCAACGCACGTTGCACTGCTGTGGAACCCGATCATCAAAATCAATGAAGAAATCATTCGAGCGAACGGCATTGAGGGTGATGCAGACTTCTTTAAAGTATTCCCAGAATACCAATTGATTGAAGGAAACGGAGAGGATTTCGTAGGGAAAAAAGATATTCTCATCAGTGAATCGTTGGCCAGAAAACTGTCAAAGGGAGGAGAGAGCCTCATAGGAAGAGCCATTAATGTGGATGAATCGGAACGCACCATCAAGGGCATCTTTGCCGATTTTGACAATACTTACTTCATGCCTTTTGAAATAATCACACACATTTCAGGAAGCTGGGCTGCTGACCAGAGCAAAGAATTCAATAGCATCGGCAATTATACCACCTGGTTCCGCGTACGGGATGATGCTGACCTTACCGATGTGCAGGCTAAAGTGAAAACATTGTTGCATAAGAACTACGATCCCACCTGGTCCGCAGAAAGGGTAGATAAATGGCAAGCCTACCGCATGGATGAGGCTTTCTTCTTCACTGGAAGCAGCAACGGGTTAACTCGCACGGGTAATAGCCAAATGCTACGGTTGCTGACCATCGTCGTACTGCTGCTCCTTCTGTCGGCCATCTTCAACTATGTGAACCTGAGTCTGGCACTGACCGGAAAACGTGCAAAGGAAATGGCCACCAGACGACTTCTCGGAGCCGATAGAAATGTAATTCTGTGGAAATACATCAGTGAATCCGTGGCTTTCACCGCCGTATGTTTCGTTGCCGCTCTTCTACTAGCCAACTCGTTAGTATCTATGGTGAATAGTTTGGTCTCCAATAGTGACCCAGATGAAATAATGATGGGCATCGGCGACACTGGCGTAAGGCTTTCCTTCATGCTCACCCCCGGATATATCCTTGTTTACATCGCCGGCATTCTGGTTTTGGGTATCATCAACGGACTGCTCCCTGCTTTTGCCGCTTCCCGCTATCAGCCCATTGACGTAATCAAGGGCACGTTCCGGCGTCGTAACAAAATGGTGCTGAGCAAAGTGTTCATCGTGATACAGAATTTCCTTTCAGTTTTTCTGATAGCCATGGCACTGGTGATGGAAGTACAGATGCGACACATGCTCACCCGACCAATGCACGCTGCCTCGGAGAATCTATATTACATCGAATATTCCGCCCGAGACTATGATATGATGAAACTTTTCAAAGACAAGGTGGAGCAGCTTCCTTTTGTGACCAAAGTTGGTGTAGGACGTGGCATCCCAGGGCTCATCAACATGACGGTGGGTGTCAAAGTGGACGATGAACATCATGTTGATATGCCTATAATTCTTTGTGATTCCACCTATTTCCGTCTGCTTGGACTTGAGGTGGAAGAAGATTTCAGCCATCCGCTGTTGCATTCTCTCTGGTTGAGCCGGAGTGCCTTCAATAAGGCAGGTGTGTCAGATACTACTACGACATTCCCCAAAAAAATAAGTGTGAATGGTGCACAACCTGAGTTTATCGGCGGTATTGTCACAGACTTTCCTACCCGACCGGCTTCCGAAGACGACACCAACCTAGATGGCGGTGTCATTGTAACCAGAGCAGAAGAACTCAATTGGGCTAATTGCATGTTGATTGGCACGACCGGAGAAGATAAATCCTACGATGAAGCTATCCTCCAAGCCTATCGAGAGTACAGGATGGAAACCTCCGGAGTGGAAGAACCTGCCTGGCGATATGGCTTTATAAAAGACATTAACAAAAAGCAACTGGAACCGGAACGCAGGACCTTGCGACTAGTAGAACTCTTTGCTGTCCTTTCTGTACTAATTGCACTATTGGGCCTATTGGCTATGAGTACCTACTTTGCTGACGAGAACACCAAGCAGGTAGCCATCCGCAAAGTATTTGGTTCTGATGCGAGCCGAGAAACCTGGCGAAACGTCAAGAACTATATGATACTTACAGCTATTGCCTGTGCCTTTGGCATTCCGTTGGCTATTTGGGCCGCCCAACTCTATCTGGAACGCTTCGCCTATCGCATCGAAGGGTATGGATGGGTATTCATCGTAGCCATCCTAATCTCCCTGACCATCGCTTTCGGCACTGTGCTCTGGCAGACTCTAAAGGCCGCTCGTACCAATCCGTCTCAAGAACTTAAAAAAGAATAAACCTATATGAAAAGTTACTTGAAATTTTTATCCCGCAATAAACTCTACACCGCCATTGAGGCAATAGGTCTTGCTGTGAGTCTGGCGTTCGTCATCTTGATTGGCAGCTATACTTGGCAGCAGTGGGCAGTAACACTAGAGAATCCTGACCGGAAAGATATATATACGTTTGGGTTACCAAATAATCCAGGCCTTACATTTGGCTTTGCCGAACGCCTGAAAGCCTCCGTTCCAGAAGTGGAGATGACGGCAAGATTTTCTCCCCAGATAACAACGTTTGTACAATTTGAGGGGCAGGCAGAAGAGGTACATGCCGTTGCTGTAGATCCATCGTTCTTCCATATGTTTCCTCAATACCATTTCTTGGAGGGTTCGCCAGAAGGTCTTGCCACAAAAACGGATGTTCTCGTAAGTGAATCTTTTGCGAGGTCGCATGATCTTTCGGTCGGTTCGCATCTTTTCGTGAATGGAACAGATTGCAATGTGGCTGGCATCGTGGAAGACTTCAAGCAGACACTATTCAATGCCTGTGATGTGTTTGTACATCTTCTTAGTGATCTGAACGTGGACGCCTGGAATGTCCCGTTTGATCATTATGGCAGCACAATTACTTTTGCCAAGGTTGTTCACGGAACAGACCGTACAAAACTTAAAAGCAAGGTGGAAGCACTCTGCAAAGAACTATATCCAGGAATGTATGGAAGGTCTTTCTTTGAATATCTGGACCTCGACCGCATAGATGAAGTCTTCTTCAAAGAGCATGACGCACGTCAAACTTGTTTCCGACATGGAGATGCCAAGATGCTTCGCTTACTCCTTTTAGTGGGCCTACTCCTATTACTTTCCGCCATTTTCAATTATGTCAATCTTTCCTTTGCCCTAACAGGGCGCAGAGCCAAGGAGATGGCCACCAGACGTCTCTTGGGAGAAGACCGCAACGGTATTATATGGCGACAGATTACAGAATCCATTACTTTCACTGCCGTATGCTTCGGGATCGGTCTGCTCCTTGCTTATGCCTTAACTCCCTCTTTCAACTCGTTATTGAACAATCCGGATGTACCCGTCATGATTCATTTGAATATTGGATATCTACTCATTTACATCCTGCTAATCGCAATTGTTGGCACCTTGGCCGGGTTGCTTCCTGCCTTCTTGGCTGGGAAATACAGGCCCATTGACGTGGTGCGTGGCTCTTTCCGGCGCCATACTAAAATGACGTTCAGCAAGGTGTTTATTGTTTTGCAAAATGTGCTGGCTGTCTTTCTGGTAGCGATGGCTCTCGTGATGGAGGCGCAGTACCAATACTCTATGAATAGGCCGATGCACGCCCGTACCGATGGCATCTATTATCTGGAAATTCAGGGAAATCTAAATGAGCAAACATCCCTCCGCGATGCTTTGGAAGCCATCCCCGCAGTTCAACGCATTGGGTTCACCCAACGTACACCAGGTCTACTCCCTGGAGGACAATTCTCTACGACATTGCAGGGAGAAGAGATAATGTACCGCACCTACCGGATGGATTCAACGGCATTCCGCATCTTCGGCTTTGAGATTTTAAAAGACTACCATACCCCTCTCTATGGTGGTGTCTGGTTCGGCAAACGTGCTTTTGCTGCTACAGGTCTCAGTGATGACAACCTGGATATCAATGAATTGAAGATGAGGACAGAAGGTATAGACCAAGTAGCAGGTGTGATTGCCGATTTCCCTACAAATAGTTCCAATATAGGAGAGGAAGACTACCTCTATGTAAACATTTTCCCTCGAGAAAAAATGTTCTACGGTGGATGGCTGATGGAAACGACCGGAGATCCGAAGGATGTAAGAAAAGCTATCCAAGCCGTTTGCGACCAGTGGCGCGAGGGACGTCAGGTTATAGTGTCACAGAATGGATTTGTAAAGGACTTCTTCAAGGAAGCTTTGAGACCAACTAAAAACAATATGCGAATGATGGAATTGTTCATGTTGTTGGCCATCCTGATTGCACTGTTGGGCTTACTTGCCATGAGCACTTATTTTGCCGGTGAGAGGTCAGCGGATATTGCCGTCCGTAAGGTCTTCGGCAGCACAGTAAATGGTGAACTATGGCATAATGTGCGGGAATACATGCTACTGGTGGGCATTGCATGCGTTATCGGTGTTCCACTTGCCGTATGGGCTGCCCAAAAGTACCTGGAAAGTTATATCTACCGACTTGAGAATTACTGGTGGCTGTTTGTTATTGCTGTACTACTTACGCTTGGTATGGCCTTTGGAACAGTGCTCTGGCAAACGCTGAAGGCAGCGAAGACGAATCCAGCTACAGAACTTAAGAAGGAATAGAAAGACAGATTTGAATCAGTTTGAAGACTGATATGCATATCATAAAAGAATCCGGAAAGGTTATTGCCTTTCCGGATTTTCTGTTTATTTCGAGAAGAGATTCATCAGGAGCTCAAAATCATTGTCGCGTCGCGAAACCTCCCATGGTGCGTTCTCGTCTGGAGTACGATAATTCTCCAACAGCGAAGCAACCTTGCTCTTGTCGCCCCTATAGACCGCCGTGCAACACTGAGTTATCAGGTCGTTACCATATTTACTCCATCCTTTCACCATTTCATCGGCTTGCTCTTGTTGGCCCAACGCTTTCAATGAAAGAGCATTCAACAAATTAGCAGCCTTGAATGTAGAACCACCAGCACCATAGTTAGCGACTTTACGGTAGTATTCATCCGCTTTTGCCTTATCGCCCATCCTACTATATGCTTCTGCCTCAAGATAATTCTCAATCCGCATATCAATCATATGATCATAAGGTTTGCCTACGCCCAAGTTTTCCGGCCAAATTGTTGAAGCCTCTATCTCTTTCTTTGCTGCTGCCACCTTGTTAGCATTTAGGAACTTCACCGCTCTGTTCAGGTGGGCAGTACGATAAACGACACGGCCAGCAGATGCTCCTTCGTTTGGAAGCACCATCAGCCCATTCAACAGTTTCAGGCTCTTGTCATCCTGGCCCAACTCAGAGAGTACACGTGCATATTTCAGACCGATCACATAACAATCAGGATACCACTTCATGTATTTCTTTCCGACAGCATCTCCTTCTTTCCATTGCTTGGTATCGATATAGTGGTTGATCAAGGCAAAACCTGTACGCCATGACTTATCTAATGCCTCAGCCTTTTTCAGGTCGGCTAACTTTGCATCACCCTTCTTCAATGTCGCACGGCTCAGATAGAACGGTGCGAAATCCACATCCTTGCAACTTTCCATCAGTTCGAGAGCCTTATCCGCCTGCTGATTTGCCCAATACACCAAAGCCTGATAGTACGTCGGCTTCCAGTTCTGAGAAGTCTTAGCAGCATACTCCAAGGCTTTCAAGGCAGATACCCGATGAGGGAACACTTGAACAGCCGACTGTCCATTCGCTTTCTCGACCAATGCTTTGGCACCCTGTGCATCACCATGCTGATCCAACATAAGAGCACGTTTATAGTTGGCAATCGGATAATCTTCAATCATACTCAGGATGTCCATTGCATCTTGCTCGCAACCAATACGACTGTACGTATCAGCCATCTCAATGTAGACCTCTTGAGAAAGTTCGTTACGAATCGCCGAAGTAAAGGCTTCCTTTGTTATCAATCCTGCCTTATAAGCCTCATAGCGAGCAGGATGGTAGAGTGGTGTCTCCTTCAGAACCTGCTCAATCAAAGCTTTTCGCTCGGTATGATTCAAGCGACCGATCACCATTTGCAGATGCTTAGCACTCAGATTATGTACATTATATTCCAAGGCTTTCCCTGCAAATGATTCCGCCTTTGCCAGATTCTTGGTCGATACGTACATCTCGGCCAGTTTATCGTAAGCGGCACTTCGGAAATCTACTGAGCGGGAAGCAATCGAGAATCCATCCATCGCATCAATCTTATTGCCCATCACCTGATGGCATAGTCCATAGAGATAGTTGGCCTTGCCATCATAAGCATGTACAGACAATGCCTTCTGACAAAGTTCCAAAGCCTGCTCATATTTCCCTTCGTGATAGTATAAGGATGCTAAACTCGTCAGAGCTGACAAGAAGTATGGTTCTTTCTCGAGACAAGCCTTCAAGGACGTTTCTGCCTCAGCATACATTTTCTGATTCAACAACTGATCACCTTTAATAAACAAGCCGTGAGCAGAGTTCCAGTCGAAGTCGGCCGGTGATTGTTTCGGTCGCTGCAATATATTGTCTGACGGTTTTTCAGAATAGACCAGATACTGGTCACCTATAACGACCTTCAATGTACCTTCTTTCTGCAACGCACCGGTCATCGGAATTGATTTCTCCCAAACCTTCAGGACTTCCGTCTGAAGCGAATATTTTCCAACCATGGTTTCTCCATCGTACACAGTCATCTCCGTATTCAATTTCTGCAATGGCGAGAACGATATCTTCAGTTGATCTCCTTCCCGAGAAACATTCAATGCACCATACTGGTTAGCCTTCAGCACGCCACCGATATTCTCTACCGGGAACCAATATTCAGTAAACTCATCGGTAGCCTGTGGTGTGAATGCTGTATGCTTATAAGGGGTGTAACCACTGGCAGCCGTCGGCTGGTTGAACATCCTTCCAGACTGCAATTCGATATACTGTCCGTCGGTATCAGTTAACAGGTCTTCCCAGATAGCTCCCTGGCGGGACATTCCCCACAAGAAGATCTTCATACCCAGTTTATCCGAATAATCGGCATAGTGGATGGAACCAAACCCATTGTCGTGCCAATACACACCATAGAAATCATTGTACTTACCCAACACATGATAGGATGCCGAGCCGCCAAAATTGTTTTCTTCATACCAGCTGATGCGATGTCCTTGCGCGTCGACGGGGAATGGACGCAATTCACCTCCATGGCCAATGTAGTTCGTGCCTGGATAAGTGAACTCAGCGTTTCCTGCTGCCTGATAACCAGCGTTCATCCACTGGTAATAAGGTTGGTCAAGATCGGAAGAGTTATGCCAGATGGTGTGCGTGGTGAAGTAAGCCTTATCGGCCGGAACGTTTACCTCAACAGTCCACCACGTATGCGTCACCCACTCGTACGATGAGATATAGCAACTCACACTTCCATCCTCTTTCTGGCGAGTTGTATAGTCTACTGGATTACTGGTCGTCGGCACATGCCCGATGATGCCGAAATTAAACTCTATACCACCTGAGGTCCACGGTCCTCGCATAGCGATATTACGAAACTTCAGTACACTGTTCTGGTAAACGAATTCCCTGTTTGTGGTCTTATCAATAGCGCCCCAGATTTTACCACCCACTTGCGGAAGCAGAGTGACCTTGATATAGGGATTCTCCAACTCAACGACTTTCCACTCTTGATCAACGCCTTTAGCAGAGAAGCCATCGAAGCGGAAATATGGGTAAATCGACCGAGAAGGTTCGGCTACTGGATTAGGATCACCAAAAGGATAGGTCTTGATAGATTGCGTGATTTCACGAACTGTTGCTTGCTGAGCCATGGTCACGGAGGCCATCAACCAGCAAAGGAAGAAAATAGTGCGTCTCATATACAATTGTTTTACTTATATTTCGGGATACAATATTAGCAAAATATACGCACTTTCACAAGGTTTTTTAAGGAAAACAGGAGGTTTTACGGACTGTCGGTGGGAAAATAAAAAGGGTATGCCCAGATAGGCATACCCTCATTGCTCAATTATCGAGCAGATTATCTGATTTCACTCTGGAATTTAGCGAATTCACGGTCTACAGCAGCCTTAGCAGCCATTGAAGCATCCTTCTGGATTGCACTCTTCATTGCACTTCTAACCAAAGAAGCATTGTTTGTACGTGCACCTACGATAGCCATCAAATAGTCGGTCATAGCATCCTTGTTCTTGATAGCCTCGAGTGTACTCTTAGCCTTGTTGTAATCCTTAGCGAGGATCTGAGCCTGTGCAGCACTATTAGAAGCAACGTCGCCGAATGCGTTGACAGCTCTCTGGTATTGACCCTGCTTGATATAAAGATTACCCAAAGCCTCAGCAGCAGCATTTGCACCGTTAGCCTTGCCTAAGTATGACTCTGCAGCAGGAACATTGTTCTTAACCAATTCAACCAAACCTAAGTTCGAGTTAACCTCAGGAGCATTTGCATTCAGAGAAGCAGCTTTCTTGAAATAGTTCTCAGCCTTATCAACATCACCGGCAGCATAAGCCATCTGACCTAAGTTGTTGTATGCACGGAAGTCATTCGGATAGAGTTGAGTTGTCTTGTTGAAGATAGCCTCTTTGCGAGCGTTATCATCAGTCAATGTAGCAGCATAAAGTAATTCCTCTACGCTTAAGACCTTAGGATCGCTGTTGAAAGCATCGTTGATCTCTTCGTCTGAACGACCAATAATCTCATAGTTAGCTGTCAAGCGAGCACGACGAAGTTGTGGAAGAATCTCGTCAGCCAATGTCTTGTAAACAGAAGAGATGTTCTTGATTTCATTTTCTCTCTGTTGTGGGTCATTGTACATAGAAAGAACGCGGAGGATCAAGTCCTTATCCTGCAAGTTTGATTTAGAAACCAATTCCTTGAAACCTTCCCAGTCCTGAGCTGTGTAGTTAGCATCAACATTAGCGTCAATCTTCGCCTTCTTCAACTGTTGGTTCAAATACTTTTCGGCATTCTTTTCACGGTTCTGTGCCAAACCAGTATTCAATTTCACACCACCATCAGGAGAAGCATAAGCAGAAACCTCGATGTTATCGAGTTTATAGTTCTTCTTGTCAGCATTTACCTCAGCAACCTTCTTGTGGAAATCCTTCATGTCTTGTGAATTCAGCTGGTTGCTACGTAAGTTAGCCTGTTGAATCAAGAACATAATGTTAGCCTCTTCAGCCTGCTTGATGATGCGTTGATAAGCATCGTCAGCGTATGAAGCATTCGCACTGCTAAGAGTAGGCAACTCAGAAGTAGCGATAACGCCGTCAGCAACCTTTACAGAAGGGATTGTGTAAGTCTTGCTACCTCTCTTGATCAAGAAATCAAGATAAAGTTCAGAATTAGCCATCTGCGGGATATAGTCGAAAGAAGTTCTCATGGTGTAGCTTCCACCCATCTTATAGGAGATAGTTTGGCCGTTGCCTTCAACCTTCTCACCTTGGAAGAAAGCAGGTTGACCCTTTGCCTCGCCACCGTTCCATCTCAGGACCGGAGTAACCTGAACGGTTGCGTTCTTCTTCATATAAGCCTCTGGGAATCTACCGTTAATTGTTACAGGAACTTTACCACCAACAGCCTCAAGAACTTGAGGATTCGTTGTAAAATAATCAGGAGACAGGGCTCCCATTTTGCCGCATGATGAAAGGGCAATTACCATCAATGCCACTAATGGCAAATACAACTTTTTAATCATCGTTTTTAGTTTTTATAGTTAAAAAAAATATTTTCATATGGCATCACAAAGGTATACAAAAAACACAAACATAAGAAATAAGATTATGTGTTTATTTCTTATGCTTAAGCGTGTTTTTCCTCTGTCTGCAACACAAAGGTATAAAATTCTAATGGATTATTCACCCTTTATTTCATTTTTTTAGTTCTTCATGCCAAGTTCTGCTGCAAATGACTTGTCGAACTACTGCCAATATTCTTTCAAAAAGGTGACTATATCATTATTTTTTTATAATTTTGTCGGCAATCAATCATTATAAACGTTTTATGGAAAACAAATTAGTCATATATAATACATTGAGCCGCAGAAAAGAGCAATTCGTTCCTCTTCACGCTCCTCACGTTGGAATGTACGTCTGCGGGCCAACGGTCTATGGCGATGCTCACCTTGGTCATGCACGCCCTGCCATTACATTTGATGTATTGTTCCGTTACCTCAAGCATTTAGGTTACAAGGTACGTTATGTCCGTAACATTACCGATGTCGGTCATCTGGAACATGATGCAGATGAAGGTGAGGATAAAATTGCTAAGAAAGCCCGTCTGGAACAGTTAGAGCCGATGGAAGTGGTTCAACACTACACATTACGATACCATGATGCCATGAATGCGTTGAATGTGTTGCCGCCGAGCATCGAACCGCACGCCTCCGGTCACATCATCGAACAGGAAAAACTGGTTCAACAGATTTTGGATCATGGGTATGCGTACGTCAGTGAAGGATCGGTTTACTTTGATGTGGAAAAATACAACAAGGATCATCACTATGGAATCCTCTCAGGCCGAAACCTGGAGGACGTGTTGAATACCAGTCGTGAGTTGGATGGACAGAACGAGAAGCACAATCCGGCAGACTTTGCTCTTTGGAAGAAGGCACAACCAGAGCATATCATGCGTTGGCCAAGTCCGTGGAGTGATGGATTCCCAGGTTGGCACTGTGAATGTACGGCAATGGGACGAAAGTATCTGGGCGACCACTTCGATATCCATGGAGGTGGTATGGATTTAATTTTCCCGCATCACGAGTGTGAGATTGCTCAGGCTGTCGCTTCTCAAGGTAATGAGATGGTACATTATTGGATGCACAACAACATGATTACCATCAACGGCCAGAAGATGGGAAAGAGTTATAACAACTTCATCAACCTTAGCGAGTTTTTCACTGGTTCTCATCCACTGCTGACCCAGCCGTACTCACCGATGACGATTCGTTTCTTCATCCTTCAGGCTCATTATCGTAGCACGGTAGACTTTGGCAATGAAGCTTTACAAGCTGCTGAAAAAGGACTGCAACGCTTAACTGAAGCCGTAAAGAACCTGAAGAGAATTATCCCTGCCAAGGCAACCAACGGCATCGATGTGAAGGATCTCCGACAGAAATGCTATGATGCTATGAACGATGACTTGAATACACCGATTGTGATTGCACACTTATTCGATGCTGCACGCATGGTGAATCTTCTGGTCGACAAGAAAGCAACGATCACAACCACCGACCTAGAGGAATTGTCTGCAGTCTTCCATCTATTCCTCTTCGAACTCTTGGGTATTAAAGAAGAGAGTGGCGAGAATAACAAGGCCCGTGAAGAGGCTTACGGAAAAGTTGTCGATATGGTTCTTGAACAACGTCAACAAGCGAAGGCTAATAAAGACTGGGCAACCAGCGATAAAATCCGAAACGAGTTGACCGCCTTAGGCTTTGAGGTGAAAGATACGAAAGATGGATTTACCTGGAATCTAAATAAATAAATCTATCCATAAAAAACAGATAGGGCTTGCCTTTCAGCAAGCCCTATCTTTGTAGATATTATTTCTTCTTTAGGAACAATTTGTCGAAATCTTTCTCTTTTAACAGTTCGAGTGCTTTACGTACACTCTCATTCGACTCATTGATAACTTGATAATACTCGCTCATATCCCATAGATCCCGAGCGATGAGTGCTTTCAGCTGTAACTTCATCAGCGGAACTGACTTTTGATATTCAGCCTCATCGGTATACTCAATCTTTTCTTGCTTACCCAAAGCAACCAACTTTTGCATCATTTCATCTGTCACCGCAAATTTACGGTTAAACTCATCAAAGTTCCTATACTTGCTACTCCATTCATTCCGATGTGTATCGATCAGTTGGAAATGATACTTGAGTAACATCCCTTGAAGACTCATCTGTCGATGATACTTAGTGTATAAGGTTGTATCTACAGGAACATAATAATCGGGCATGATACCACCACCGCCATAGACAGGACGTTGCAGTCGTTGAGTCAGATATTTCAGAGAATCAGGGAAGTGGATACTATCTGCACTCATCATTTCCCCACTGTTATACCGCTTTATCAAATCCTGATTGTAATCTTTGATACCTTTCTCATACGGTTTTTGGATACACCGTCCGGAAGGAGTGTAATAACGAGCTACCGTCAATCGAATCATTGAGCCATCTGGCAGGTCGATTGGACGTTGTACCAGTCCCTTGCCAAAGCTCCTTCTCCCGACGACCACTCCTCTGTCCCAGTCCTGAACAGCACCGGTCACGATCTCACTTGCTGAAGCTGAGTACTCGTCAATCAACACCACAAGTCGTCCAGTCTTAAACTGTCCGTTTCCCTTTGCTTGAAACTCACTACGAGGATTTTTCCGACCAATCGTGTAGACAATCAACTCTTTCTTGTCAAGAAACTCGTTTGCAATATCGATGGCTGCTTCAAGATATCCACCACCATTCCCTTGCAAGTCGAGAATCAAATCCTTCATTCCTTTTTGTTGCAGCGTTTGTAAAGCCTCCATGAATTCCTTATGGGTCGTTGCAGCAAAACGGTTAATCTTGATATATCCGATTCGCTTGTCAATAAGATAGGCTGCATCCAGACTAAACACAGGGATCTTATCTCGTTTAATAGTAAAGTTCAATAAGTCCTTTACTCCTCGCCGAAGAATTTTCACCTTAACGGTAGTTCCCTTAGGACCGCGGAGCATGCTCATGATCTTTTCGGTCGACATTTTTACGCCTGCAATGATAGAGTCATCAACTTGTACGATACGATCCCCCGCAAGGATGCCAACCTTCTCGGAAGGACCTCCTGATACAGGCTGAATAACCATCAATGTATCTTCCACCATATTAAACTGAATGCCAATGCCATCAAACTTTCCTTGAAGAGGTTCGGTCAGCTCCTTCACCTCTTTTGGAGTAGAATAGGTAGAATGTGGGTCAAGTTGTTCCAGCATCTTAATGATGGCACTCTCCACCATTTTCGACTCGTTTACGGTATCAACATATAAGCTTGCAATCGCATACTCTGCCAACTGCAATTTATTGGCTGGGCTGTTCAGCATCAATCGCCGCTGGGCATTCGTTGGTAGACATACGAACAAAGCCAGCAGACATGAAACAAGATATGTGGTGTATTTCATCCCTTTAATAATTTCATTCCTTTTGGCAAAAATGCGGAAACATCCTTACCATACGATAATAACTCGCGTACCATACTCGAGCTGACACAGGCCAGTTCCGGCTCGGTAAGCAATAGAATCGTTTCAATCCCAGACAAACGCTTATTCATTTCGGCCATCTCTTTCTCATATTCAAAATCAGAAATAGAACGAACGCCTCGGATAATAAATTGAGCGCCTTGCTCCTTTGCAAAGTCGACGGCCAGGTTATGAAATGGTAACACGTTGACACGTGGTTCGTCGGCATACAGGTCTTGTATCATCTTCACTCGCTGTTCATTCGAGAAAAGAGATTGCTTATGTACATTCCGTTCGACAACTGCTATCACAATTTCATCCATAAAGGTCAATGCCCGCCGTACTACGGAGTCGTGTCCAATGGTATAGGGATCGAATGTACCGGTGAATAATGCTTTTTTCATGCTTCCTCCAAGTCTTTTGCTAAATCTTCCTCCACCACGAGGTTGTCAATGATGAAACCTTGACGTTCCATCGTGTTCTTTCCCATGTAGAACTCCAGCAGTTCTTTCACCAAGTCGGTCTTACGCAAGGTTACTTGCTCCAGACGGATATCTTTTCCGATGAAATACTTGAATTCATCGGGTGAAATCTCACCTAATCCTTTGAATCGTGTAATCTCCGGATCAGGGCCTAAGTCAGCAATTGCACGCTGACGTTCTTCCTCTGTATAGCAATAATGTGTGATGAAATCGCTCTTTTTTTCTTTTTTATCAATCCGTTCATCAGCCTCGGCTACCACCTTTTTATTCTTAATCTTTGTACGGCGGTTACGTACGCGGAACAACGGAGTCTGAAGAATATATACATGTCCTTTCTTGATCAGATCGGGGAAGAACTGTAAGAAGAAAGTAATCATCAGCAGTCGGATATGCATTCCATCCACATCGGCATCAGTTGCGACAATTACCTTGTTGTATCGTAAGCCATCCAGACCATCTTCGATGTTCAATGCTGCTTGGAGCAGGTTAAACTCTTCATTCTCGTACACCACTTTTTTAGTCAGTCCATACGAGTTCAACGGCTTACCACGCAGACTGAATACTGCTTGTGTATTCACATCGCGGCTCTTAGTGATGGAACCACTTGCTGAGTCTCCCTCGGTAATGAAAATGCAACTCTCCTCTTGCATGTTACCGCGAGTATCGTTCAAGTGGAAGCGACAATCGCGCAACTTACGGTTATGAAGGTTCGCTTTCTTTGCCCGTTCACGTGCCATCTTGGTTACCCCGGCAATCGCTTTTCGTTCTTTTTCCGAGTCCAATATCTTCTGGAGCATCTCATTGGCTGTATCCGGATGCTTGTGCATATAGTTATCGACTTCACGCTTCACGAAGTCGCCAATAAACTTATTGACTGATGGCCCTTCTGGTCCCATGCTCGTAGAACCTAACTTTATCTTCGTCTGACTCTCGAACATTGGTTCCTCCACGTTGATCGCAATGGCAGCAACCAGTCCATTACGGATATCGGCCACATCCATATTCTTATTATAGAACTCCTTAATGGTGCGAGCAAGATGTTCCTTGAATGCACTTTGGTGTGTACCTCCCTGCGTGGTATGCTGTCCGTTGACGAACGAATAGTATTCTTCCCCATACTGTGAGGTATGAGTAAAAGCTATCTCAATGTCATCTGCCTTCAGGTGAATAATCGGATAAATACCGGTTTCGGTCATATTATCATTCAGCATATCGACCAAGCCGTTCCTAGATAATATCTTCCTACCATTATATATCAACGACAAACCTGTATTCAGATACGTATAGTTTCGAAGCATCGTCTCTACATACTCCGAATTAAACGAGTAATCTTTAAAAAGAGTGTTGTCGGGTTCAAAGAAAATATAAGTACCATTTTCAGCCGTTGAATCTTCTGTCTGGTCGGTTTGTAAGTTTCCTTTCTCAAATGTAGCAGACCGAACCTTCCCGTCACGAAAACTTCTCACCTCAAAATGTGAGCTCAATGCGTTGACTGCCTTAACACCAACACCATTCAGTCCGACACTCTTCTTGAAAGCTTTGCTATCGTATTTCGCACCTGTATTCAGTACGCTGACAGCCTCAATCAATTTGCCTTGAGGGATACCGCGGCCATAGTCTCTGACCGATACCCGCAGATTATCTTCAATGGAAATCTCGATCTTATTTCCGAAATGCATCCTAAATTCATCAATACTATTATCGATGACTTCTTTCAATAAGACATAGATACCATCTTCTGGATGTGATCCGTCGCCCAATCTTCCGATATACATACCTGGGCGTGTACGGACATGCTCCATATCGCTAAGATGTCGGATATTATCGTCAGTATAATCGACAACTGGGTTGACAAATAATTCTTTCTTTTCTTCTTCCATATTTTGACAAATCACATGTTAGATTTCTTTTCTATAAGCTCTACGGCGTTTGTGTTGTTCGTTTTCGAAGTATGACCATTGACCTTGTACCTTTGCATTCAGTTCCAACTCGGGATTACTCTCAGCATAGACAAATCCTAATTGCTGATATACAGGGATCAGGTCGTAAAACAGCAAGGCATTCACACCTTTACTTTGATATTCCGGCTTGACAGCCACCAGCAAGAGGTCGAGTACTTTCGGACGTTTCAGGAAAAGAGCCTTGGCAAGATGATACCAACCGAACGGGAACATCTTACCTTTTGCCTTTTGCAAGGCTTCTGAGAGCGATGCCATCGAGATACCAACGGCAATCACGTTCTGTTGTTCATCTTCCACCAAAGTAACCATACGTAGGTCCAATATACCAAGGTACGTTCCTACATACTGGTCAATCTGAGCTTGTGTCATTTGGGAGTAACCGTACAACGGAGTATAAGCCTCGTTAATCAAATCGAATATCTTCTGACCGTAGTTCCCTTCTTTTATCTCCTTACGGTTCTTCAACTTCTTAATCTTCAGCTTATACCGTTGCATCAACATTTCGGAGATGCGACGATGTTTTTCCGGCATTTCTTTCGGAATATAGATTTTATACTCCACCCAATCGGCATCTTTCACAAAGCCTAAGCGTTCAACATGCTGCGGATAATAAGGAAAGTTATAAATGGTAGCCATCGTGCTAAGTTGATCGAATCCTTCTACCAACATTCCCTCAGCATCCATATCGGTGAATCCCAGCGGACCGACAATGGCATTCATTCCTCGTTTCTTTCCCCACTCTATCACCGTGTTGAGCAATGCTTCAGACACCTCCGGGTCGTCAATAAAATCTATCCATCCAAACCGAACCTCTTTCTTGTTCCACGTCTGGTTTGCACGATTGTTGATGATAGCAGCCACACGTCCTACCAAACGATCATCTTTATATGCAAGGAAATAGTCGGCTTCACAAAAGGCGAAGGCCGGATTCTTCTTTGGACTGAACGTGTCCAGGATATCTTCGTACAAATCGGGAACAGAATAAGGGTTTTCCTTATATAAATTGTAGTTAAAACGTATAAATTCCTTCAATTCGGTTGAGGAACTCACTTTCTTTATCGTTACAGCCATGCTTACTAATTATATTGGTGGTAAAATTAGTGGAATTTTATCAATAAACCTTCACTTTTTCACTTTTTATTGTTGCGAGATAAGGAAGACGGTGTATAGGATATAACATACTACCATGATACCTCCCTCCAATCGGGTGATGGTTCGTTTTTTGAAATACCAACCAGTTATCCAGAACAGGATGGAAGCTCCTATCAGTGTGATTAGATCAATGTTTGTAATACTGCCCAATGGCAACGGAGAAATGGTAGCACTGCATCCCAACACCAAGAAGATGTTGAAAAGATTACTTCCTATCACATTACCTATCGCAATCCCTGGATTCTTCTTCAACGCCGCAATCACCGAAGTTGCCAGTTCCGGCAACGAGGTTCCTCCAGCCACCAATGTCAAACCGATAACAGCATCGCTGACACCTAATGCCCGTGCAATACCACTGGCACCGTCAACAAACAGATTACCACCAAAGATCAAACCGGCCAAACCAACAACAATAAACAATGCAGACTTCCATATCGGCATCTCCTTCACCGTTGCCTCATCTTCCTCACTGGCATTGTTATGTGCAATAGCAAAGGTATATCCCATGAAGATTGCAAAAAAACAGAGCAAGATTAATCCGTCGGAACGGTTGATGACATTGTCCATGGCACCATCCAAGAGGATATCGTTGGCCAAGAACAGAAGAGCCAACGACGAAAGTATCACCAAAGGGATCTCTTTGGTCAACGTTCCCTTGCCTACTACGATAGGACAGGTCAACGCTGTGCAGCCCACAATCATCAAGATATTGAAAAGGTTACTTCCGACAACGTTACCAATAGCCAAGCCTGCACTGCCATGCATAGCCGAAGTGATGCTGACAACCAGTTCGGGTGCCGACGTTCCAAAAGCAACAATCGTCAGGCCAATGACTAAATCAGATATTTTGAAACGCTTCGCAAGAGCCGAGGCTCCGTCAGTCAAGGCATTTGCTCCATACAAGATAAGAACCAGTCCGCCTATTAACAATAAAATATTTATCATGAGTAGAATGCTTTTTTATAATGACGTACAAATTTAGCGGATTTATTTGTACTTTTGTCCATGTTTCATGAAAAAACTATCTTATGGCACTGAATTATATCTGGATAGCTTTCTTTCTGATTGCTTTCATTATTGCGTGTATCCGACTGATCTTTTTCGGCGACACTCAGGTCTTTCCCGAAATCATCAATTCTACCTTTAGTTCATCCAAAACAGCCTTTGAAATCTCTTTGGGATTGACAGGCGTACTTTCCTTGTGGTTAGGCATCATGAAGATAGGAGAAAAAGGAGGAGTCGTAAACTGGTTCGCCCGTCTGCTCAGCCCTTTATTCACCAAGTTATTCCCGGAAGTTCCCAAAGGGCATCCTGTCACCGGTAGTATTTTCATGAACATTGCAGCGAATATGTTAGGGCTGGACAATGCCGCAACTCCTCTTGGACTGAAAGCGATGGAAGGATTGCAAGAGTTGAACACCAAGAAAGATACGGCAAGCAATGCTATGATCATGTTTCTCGTACTCAATACATCGGGTTTGACCATCATTCCTATCAGCATCCTGGTATACCGTGCACAGTTGGGTGCCAGCCAACCTACAGATATCTTCATTCCCATACTCCTGGCTACATTTGTCTCGACCTTAGCCGGTATTATTGCGGTAAGTATTTACCAACGCATCAACTTACTCAACCGTACGGTGCTGGGATTCCTTGGTGGCTTGAGCATCTTCGTAGCCGCCATCATCTATTTCTGTGCCAATCTGCCCCAGGAGTCGTTGAATACTTACTCTACGACCATTGCCAATATGTTGCTGTTCATCATCATTATCGGCTTTATCACAGCCGGTATCCGAAAGAAGATCAATGTGTACGACACTTTTATCGAGGGCGCGAAAGAAGGATTCCAGACAGCCGTCCGCATTATTCCATATCTGATAGCAATTCTCGTTGGCATCGGTGTGTTCCGTGCCTCAGGAGCGATGGACTATCTGATTGATGGTATTGGCAAAGGTGTCAGCCTTTGCGGCCTTAACAGTGATTTTGTAGGGGCTCTGCCTACAGCCATCATGAAGCCGTTGAGCGGAAGTGGAGCCAGAGGCATGATGATTGATGCAATGAACACTTATGGTGTCGACTCGTTTGTAGGTCGCCTGTCGTGTATTTTCCAAGGTTCAACCGATACAACCTTCTATATTCTAGCCGTTTATTTCGGAAGCGTGAACATTGCAAAGACGCGCCACGCCGTAGCTTGCGGACTGATAGCCGACTTTGCCGGGATCATTGCCGCAATCTTTATCGGATATTTGTTTTTTGGATAATTAATTATATCTTTGCGAGTAAACTATTTAAACATTAATATCATGAGAAAACTTTTATTCATCTCGCTGCTGGTCGGACTCTGTTCATTAACCGGACAGGCACAGCAAAAGGAACTCTCACATGGTTATCCAATCGACCCTGTGCAGTTTACCCAAGTGAAAGTGAACGGTGGATTCTGGGGCCAGCGCTTGGAAGCCAGCCGCAATGTGACCATCCCATTGGCATTCAGCAAGTGTGAGGAAACGGGACGTTATACAAACTTTGAGAAAGCCGCTCATCCTTCCGATACCATCAAAGTTGGCGGACTAGCTTTTGATGATACCGATGTGTACAAGACTATTGAGGGAGCCAGCTACCTGTTACAGACTTACCCTGACGCAAAACTGGAGCGTTATATCGACAGCGTATTGGTAATTGTAGCTGCCGCGCAAGAACCTGACGGCTATTTATACACCTCCCGTACTATGAACCCGAAACATCCGCATGAATGGGCCGGAACAAAACGTTGGGAAAAGGTAGAGGAACTGAGCCATGAGTTTTATAACCTCGGTCACATGTTGGAAGCTGCCGTCGCTCACTATCGCGCAACAGGTAAACGCAACTTCCTCGACATCGCCATCAAATACGCTGATTGCGTAAACCGTGAAATCGGACCAAACCCGGGACAAGAGGTTCACGTACCGGGACACCAGATCGCCGAGATGGGATTAGCCAAACTTTACCTTGCAACCGGTGAAAAGAAGTACTTGGATCTGGCTAAATTCTTCCTCGACATGAGAGGCCGTAATGGATACCAGGACGAATATAACCAAACGCACAAACCTGTTTTGGAACAAGACGAGGCTGTAGGTCATGCTGTACGTGCTGCCTACATGTATTCGGGTATGGCCGATGTGGCTGCTTTGACAGGCGACGACTCTTATATCAAGGCCATCGACAAAATCTGGGAGAATATCGTAGGTAAGAAATACTATATCACCGGCGGTATCGGTGCAACAAACTATGGTGAAGCGTTTGGAAGGAACTATGAACTGCCAAACTCTACGGCATACTGTGAGACATGTGCTGCTATTGGCTTTGTCTATGTAAACCATCGTTTGTTCCTTCTCCATGGCGAATCAAAATACTACGATGCTCTGGAAAGGACATTGTACAATGGCGTGCTTTCAGGTGTTTCTCTTGATGGCGGTTTGTTCTTCTATCCGAACCCATTGGAAAGCCATGGCCAACATCAGCGCCAGGCTTGGTTCGGTTGCGCATGCTGTCCGTCGAATATCTCTCGATTCATCCCTTCTATTCCGGGTTATGTTTACGCCGTAAAGGACGATAATGTATATGTAAACCTATTCATGGGTAATACAGCCGACCTGAAGGTAAATGGCAAAGAATTGGTTCTGGAACAACAAACTACCTATCCTTTGAATGGTGATATCACCTTGAATGTTCAGAAGACAAAGGCTGGTCTCTTCACACTGAAGGTTCGTGTCCCTGGATGGACACAGAATCAAGTCGTTCCAAGCGATTTATATACTTATAGCGATGGCAAGAAAGCCGGTTTTTCTATCACGGTGAATGGTGAGGCTTTGACAAAGGATGGTTCTACTCCTGTTGGAAAGGACGGTTATTGCAACATCACACGTAAATGGAAGAAAGGTGATAAAGTACAGATCCACTTTAACATGGAACCACGCACCGTAAAGGCCAACGAACGTGTTGTTGCCGACAGAGGTCGAGTATCTGTAGAGCGTGGCCCATTGGTATACTGTGCAGAATGGCCCGACAACAATTTCAATATCTTAAGTACTGTTGTTGGCAAGAACCCGAAGTTCGAAACTGTTGAGAAGAAAGATATGCTGTATGGTATCAATATGCTAAGTACCGACGCACAGACTGTTGGTTACGATGCGAATGGGAAGATTGTTTCAAAGAATGTGAAGTTAAATCTTATCCCATACTACGCATGGAATCATCGTGGAAAAGGGAATATGATGGTTTGGCTCTTACAAGACATCAATGAAGCGATTGTGAAGTAATTATTCCAACATCATATAAGCCGTCAGATAATTGGAGAACTCCTCTTATCTGACGGTTTCTTTTTTATAGAATTGAACATACCCTATGTGCTGATTTAAAAACAGCCTTCACATTCACAAATCTTACAATGGGTGTAAACATCAGAGTACTCAGAGTATTCCGAGTATTCTGAAAAAAATCCGAGTTTTATCGTTCAAAAACTGAGTTTTTTGTCACAAAAACTCGGTAATTCGCACAATTTTATGTTATTCAGCCGTTTATTTTCGTATATTTACAACCAAATCTTCTGTATCAACAAGTAACGATTGAAAGACAATAAGAGAGATATGAAGAAATACATTTTCACCGGTTGCATCTGTCTATGGATGAGCCTAGCAGGCTATGCCCAGACCATTACATTCTCTGAATTGGAACATAACTTTGGCACCATCGAAGAGGCCAAAGGAGATGTAAGCTATGATTTCCATTTCACCAATACAGGAGATAAACCTTTGTTGATCAAACAAGTGGTAACCGGCTGCGGATGCACCTCTGCAGAATGGAATAAAACACCTTACCAACCAGGAGAAAAAGGTACAATCCGTCTCACCTATCATCCCGAAGGTCGTAGTAACGAACACTTCAACTTGATTACTGAAGTATATAGTAACCAGAAGGGGATAACCTTACTAACTATCTCTGGAACGGTCAACCTAAAAACACATCCCGATATCGGATACTTCGATCCAACCAAAGGGAAACGAGCTACTCCGACGCTGAAAGAACCTTCAGATGATTTCGAATTGATTCTACAACGCCTACGCGAGGACTTGTACAAAGCAAATCCGGCGAAAAGCACAGACAGTATAGCAACGCGCCTGCTCATGACGATGAACGCCGACGGGAAATGGGCAGATATCGACTACGCTTGTTTCTTCCGCACAAACTGGGAACCTGCCCAGCATCTCAAGCAATTGGAAACAATTGCCTTGGCTTATACCAATCCAACATCCACTCTATACGGTAACCCAATTGTCTTCAAGGCTATTCAAAAAGGGTTGGACGCTTGGTTCAAGGCGGAACCTGAGTCACATAACTGGTGGTTCAACACCATCTCTTCACCTCAATCTCTGGCCAACATCCTTGCCTTGATGCAAGCAGGAGTAGAAAAGCTCTCTGTACAAACAGTTCAGGCCATTATGAACAAGAAGGGGAATAGCGATCCTCGTAAATGGACCGGTGCGAACAAACAAGATGTGGCCATTCATCACCTGATTCGTGGATGTGTACTGAAGAATGATAGCATCGTCAGCCTGAACACGAAGGAATTCTTCGATCCTATCCGCATAACAAACAAGGAAGGTATCCAGAAAGATTTGTCATACCAACAGCATGGACCACAACTCTATATCGGAGGATACGGCATTGTGTTCGTAAGCAGTATCGCCAATACGGCAGCAATCTTCAACAACACGAAGTATGCACTGGGAAAAGAACAACTCGAACTTTTCTCCAACTTTGTCAGAAACACCTATCTGAATGTGTTCCGCTCTCATTTCATGGACTTCAGCGTATGTGGAAGAAGTGTCTCACGCCTGAACACGATAGACACGGGACTGACTGTTGATTTGTTGGAAAACATGAAAAAGTTGGATCCTTCTCATGCGAAAGAATATGACTCCGTCGAACAACGGATTCAAACGAATAATGCAACCATAGGACGAACTAACCGGAACCAATTGTTTGATTGTTCCGACTACATGTTACACAACCGCAAAGACTTTGACTTCTCGGTTCGCATTGCTTCCTCACGCACCTATCGCTCGGAAAGCGGAAACGGTGAGAATCTCTGGGGAACATATGTCAGCGAGGGCGCAACCAATATCCGTGTTTTCGGAGACGAATACCTCAACATCTTCCCCGTTTGGGAATGGGACAAGATTCCGGGCACAACAACTGCAGCTGGTGAAGTTCGCAACCCGCACGATTGGGGAGCATACGGCAATTCTGATTTTGTGGGAGGTGTATCCGATGGAACAAATGGCGTAATGACTTACGCCATGGATGCTTTTGGTGTGAAGGCACACAAAGCATGGTTTCTCTTCGACAACGAAATTATCTGCTTAGGTGCAGGCATCTCCAGTACTGAAAATAAGCAGATTAACACCACCATCAACCAATGTAACCTAAGTGGGGATGTCTATCTTACTACCGACCAAAATACGTGGGAGACCTTAGCAGAAGAAAGAAAAGCAAGCAGAGCACTGAAAGGGAAAATATGGCATCATCAAGTGGGCTATTACTTCCCTGAAAGAACGAAGATACAGGTTAAAAATACTCAACAAACCGGCAATTGGTCGAAAATCAACTTCAATGAGAAAGATGAACCTATATCGATGCCTGTATTTAACTTGTCAATCAACCACGGAGTGCGTCCAAACAATGCGACTTACGCATACGCACTCGTTCCCGGAATGAGCAAAAAGGATTTCGACTCATACATTCCGTCTTTTAAAATAGAATGTAACAATACAGATATTCAAGCAGTTAGTAGAAATAATGGAGATGATATACAAGCTGTCTTCTATCAGGCAGGCACACTTAAAGTTAATAAGAAAACAATCCATGTATCAACTCCATGTGTAGTGTTCATTAAAAACCTTAGAGGAAGAAAACCTGATATTATGGTGAAAGATCCAACCCAAAAACAGAATCTCTCACCAACTGATGTAATAACAATAAAATAATCTATCTTGACAATATGATAACCTTTCAAACAGATGACATAGACATGCCTGCTATTCTTCCACAACGCATTACAGAGTGGGTTAAACAAGTGGCAGCATCGTATCAGAAACGAGTGGGCAACATCGCCTATTTCTTCTGCTCCGACAAACGTATCCTGGAAGTAAACCGTGAGTATCTGCAACACGATTACTATACAGATATCATCACTTTCGATTACTGCGTAGGGAATCGACTGTCGGGCGACTTGTTCATTAGCCTTGATACGGTGCGTTCCAATGCCGAACTGTTCAAGCAACCATACGAAAGAGAGCTTCATCGGGTCATCATTCATGGCGTATTGCACCTCTGTGGCATTAACGATAAAGGGCCGGGAGAACGTGAAATCATGGAAGCAGCCGAGAATAAGGCGCTTGCCATGCTAGACGGAATAGAATGAGCATCGAATGACAATCGCTTTTTTAGGGATATATCTTACTTTCTGCCAACTTTTTCGTACTTTTGCAAAGTCATTTAGGAGGATGCATGGAATTTAAGTACGATGTGATTGTTATTGGGGCAGGACACGCCGGCTGTGAGGCGGCTTGTGCCTCGGCCAACTTAGGTGCAAAGACTTGTCTTATCACCATGGATATGAACAAGATTGCACAGATGAGTTGTAACCCTGCCGTTGGTGGCATAGCCAAGGGACAGATTGTCCGTGAAGTTGATGCCTTAGGTGGCTATATGGGAATCGTTACCGACCGCACCGCAATCCAGTTTCGCATGCTTAACCGCTCAAAAGGTCCGGCCATGTGGAGCCCGCGAGCACAATGCGACCGTGCAAAATTCATCTGGACATGGCGAGAAATTCTCGAGAATACACCCAATCTGCACATCTGGCAAGACACTGTCGAGGAACTGTTGGTTGAGAACGGTGAGGTAACCGGTGTCACTACCGTATGGGGTGTCACTTTTTTCGCTAAATGCGTTATTGTCACCGCTGGCACGTTCCTCAACGGCTTGATGCATATCGGACGAAAAATGGTGCCGGGCGGAAGAACAGCAGAACCAGCCTCCTATCATTTGACAGAATCCATTACACGCCATGGAATTACCGTTGGTCGGATGAAGACAGGCACACCTGTTCGCATCGATGGGCGAAGCGTTCACTTTGAGGACATGGAACCACAACCGGGAGAAAACGATTTCCATCGCTTCTCCTACATCAGCGAGCCACGTGCCTTAAAGCAATTAGAATGCTGGACATGCTTCACGAACGAAGAAGTGCATGAAATTCTGCGCACAGGACTCCCCGACTCTCCACTGTACAACGGACAAATAAAGAGTATCGGACCTCGATATTGTCCAAGTATAGAGACCAAATTGTTTACGTTTCCCGACAAGGAACAGCATCAGTTATTCCTTGAGCCGGAAGGTGAGACCACACACGAGATGTATCTGAACGGCTTCTCCTCTTCACTACCTATCGACGTACAGATTCATGCATTGAAGAAAATACCTGCATTCCGTGACATGGTGGTTTATCGACCTGGATATGCGATTGAATATGATTTCTTCGACCCGACACAACTCCAACACACACTGGAATCAAAGTTGGTAAAGAATCTTTTCCTTGCTGGACAAGTCAATGGAACTACAGGTTATGAGGAAGCAGCCGGACAAGGTTTAGTAGCAGGTATAAATGCCGCCATTAACTGTGCTGGCGGAGAGCCCTTCATCTTAGGCCGCGACGAAGCCTATATCGGCGTGCTTATCGATGATTTGGTAACCAAAGGTGTTGACGAACCGTATCGGATGTTCACATCCAGAGCTGAATATCGAATTTTGCTCCGCCAAGATGATGCGGATATGCGGCTTACCGAACGTTCATATAACATTGGGCTTGCCAAACAAGATCGATACGAGAAGATGAAGAGCAAACGAGAAAGCATACAGCATCTTATCGGATTCGCACAATCATACGCAATCAAAGCCAACCTGATCAACGATGCTTTGCAACAGCTTGGCACAACGCCATTGGTAAGAGGCTGCAAGTTGAGCGATCTAATCAATCGCCCACAGATAACCCTGAAGAATATAGCCGAGTTCGTTCCTGCATTCAAAAACGAGTTGGACAAACTGACTGACCGAAAAGAGGAAACTATTGAGGCAGCAGAAATACAGATGAAATACCAGGGATATATCGACCGCGAAAAAATCATTGCAGATAAAATACATCGGTTGGAATCCATCCGCATCAAAGATAAATTCGATTACGACCAATTAAACTCATTGACGATTGAAGCCAGACAAAAATTGAAAAGAATCAATCCCGTGACCCTGGCACAAGCCAGCCGTATCCCAGGAATTTCGCCCAGCGACATCAATGTCTTGCTCGTTTTATTGGGCCGCTAACTCGAATTGTTTCACGTGAAACAATTGATTAAAAGAAAAACTTTAAAACATTGGATATGAACAAACAAGTACTATTGAAAAATCTACGCACAATCCCAGATTTCCCAATTAAAGGAATCTTGTTCTTCGACGTTACAACCTTATTCAAAGACGCTGAATGTTTAAAAATAATGGTTGACGAATTATATGAATACTACAAAGATAAAGGCATAACTAAAGTAGTAGGCATCGAATCAAGAGGATTTGTACTTGGCGGTGCTTTAGCTGAAAGACTTGGAGCCGGACTAATCATGGCAAGAAAACCGGGGAAACTACCAGCAGAAGTCGTAGAAGAAACATACGAAAAGGAATACGGAAAGGATACAATCCAAATACATAAAGATGCTTTGAATGAAAATGACGTCGTACTCCTACACGATGACTTATTAGCCACAGGAGGAACCATGGCGGCAGCAGAAAGATTGGTGGAAAAATTCGGAGTGAAGAAAACATATGTCAACTTTATCATGGAAATAACCGACCTAAATGGACGGAATGTTTTCCCTAAAGGAACAGATGTTTATAGCCTGCTATCCGTTAGCGAAAAACAATAAGAATGAAAATAAAAGAAGAAGACTCAAAAAGAATGGAATACCTAATGGGGATAGTACACAATCTCCCCGACCTCCCCGGTGTATACCAATATCGGAACGAGGAAGGTACCATCATCTACGTAGGGAAAGCAAAAAACCTGAAACGTAGAGTCTCTTCATATTTCAATAAAAATCAGCAAAGTGCCAAGACTCGTATGCTCGTCAGCAAAATACAGGATATCCGATACATCGTAGTAAAGACAGAAGAAGACGCACTTTTGCTGGAGAACAACCTGATAAAACGGTACAAACCAAGATACAACGTTTTACTGAAAGACGATAAAACCTATCCGTCAATATGTGTAAGTAACGAATATTTCCCACGAATATTTAAAACAAGAAGAATCATCAAAAACGGTTCAACATATTTTGGCCCATATAGCCATCCTCAGTCGATGTATGCCGCCTTGGAACTGATCAAAAAAATCTATTCACTACGGACATGCAGACTGAATCTCACACCAGAAAATATTCAAGCAGGGAAATTCAAAGAATGTTTGGAGTATCACATCGGGAACTGTAAAGCGCCGTGTACAGGAAGACAAACGCACGAATCGTATGCAAAGGACATCGATGAAATCAAGGACATCCTAAAAGGGGAAACACAAGTTGTAAGCGATATCCTTCGAGATGAAATGATGACATTATCAAACGAATTACGATTTGAAGAGGCGCAAATCGTGAAGGAAAAATACGATTTGATCGAAAATTATCGTTCTAAAAGCGAAGTTGTCAATTCAACCATTCACAATGTGGACGTATTTGCCATTGAGATGGATGAAAAATCGGCCTATGTAAACTATCTACATATCGTTAAAGGAAGCATTAACCAAGCATTCACTTTCGAATATAAAATCCGGTTGAACGAAACAAAAGAGGAAATCCTTCAATTAGGTATCATCGAAATGCGAGAACGGTACCAAAGTACATCAAAAGAGATTATCATACCATTCGAACTGGATATGGAGATGGCAGGCGTCACATTCACCATTCCACAGAGAGGAGAGAAAAAGCATTTACTCGAGCTCTCTATCATGAATGTGAAACAATATAAGGTGGACCGCCTGAAACAAGCAGATAAACTAAACCCTGAACAGAAGAAAGTACGCATTCTTACAGAAATTAAGGAACAACTTCACATGCAAAGAATGCCTGCACACATCGAATGTTTCGATAATTCGAATATACAGGGAAGCGATCCTGTGGCTGCTTGCGTCGTATTTAAGATGGGGAAACCGAGTAAAAAGGAATACCGGAAGTATAATATCAAGACAGTCAGCGGACCAGACGACTACGCATCAATGAAAGAAGTCGTTTTCCGCAGATATTCCCGGCTCATGGACGAAGGACAGCCTCTACCCGACTTAATCATCACCGACGGTGGAAAGGGACAAATGGAAGTGGTGCGTGAAATCATTGAGGATGTATTACACCTGGAAATACCTATCGCAGGTTTAGCAAAGGATAACCGACATCGGACAAATGAACTCCTGTACGGATTTCCACCACAAGTCATCGGGGTAAAACAAAGCACACCCTTATTTCATCTCTTGGAACAAATCCAGGATGAAGTACACCGATTTGCTATCACATTCCATCGTGAAAAACGTAGCAAACGACAAATCAGTTCAGTCTTAGACAACATCGCCGGCATCGGGCCAAAACGAAAAGAAGAACTTTTAAAGTCGTTCAAGACAGTTGCTCGAATAAAAAGAGCAACGGAAGAAGAAATAGCAAAGATTATAGGACCATCAGCAGCGCAAAACGTGCTGAAAGCATTAAATACTGAAAAAGAATGAGAATCGTCATACAGCGTGTAAAACAAGCCTCCGTGACAATCAACGAGGTATGTAAAGCATCAATTCAACAAGGATTCATGATTCTTGTAGGGATAGAAGAACTTGATAATCAAGAAGATGCAGACTGGCTATGCAAGAAAGTCATTAACTTAAGAGTGTTTGATGACGAACAAGGAGTCATGAACAAATCCATTCAGGAGATAAATGGCAACATTTTAGTAATCAGTCAGTTTACACTTCACGCTTCATATAAGAAAGGGAATCGGCCATCCTATATTCATGCCGCAAAACACGAGATAGCCATTCCTCTGTATGAATATTTCTGCAGAGCACTTTCCGATGGTTTAGGCAGAGAAGTAGGTACTGGAGAGTTTGGAGCAAATATGCAAGTTGAGTTGATCAACGATGGACCGGTAACAATTTGTATGGATTCAAAACGAAAAGAATAAGGAGGAGAAATGAAGAAATACATTGAGTATATAAATCTAACAATCTTGTTAATGCTAGTCATAGGACGGATCATGAAATGGGATATTGCCATCTATTTATCGGCTATTCTTTCAATTATATTGTTAATCTACCTCTTGTTTCATTGGCGAGAAAACAAGATTAAGCTGGTCTTTATCAGCATCTTCGTCGGCATTCTTGCGATAATCTTTTTAATGACAATGTGAAATGGAAGAGATAAGCTTTCAACAAGCCCAGCAGTTAGTCGACGAGTGGATTCATAAATATGGCGTAAGATACTTTAGCGAGCTGACCAACATGACTGTACTGATGGAGGAAGTGGGCGAACTAGCCAGAGTCATGGCTAGAAAATATGGCGACCAAAGTTTCAAACCGGGTGAAAGTGATAATCTATCCGATGAAATGGCAGATATCATGTGGGTTCTACTCTGCTTAGCTAATCAAACTGGAGTAAACCTCACCGAAGCATTTAAGAAAAACCTGGAAAAGAAAACGAAAAGAGATAAAGAAAGACATATAAACAACCCTAAATTAAAGAAATAATGGAACATCATCACGATCATTGCTGCGAGCATGAGCATGAACATGAGCACAGCCACATGCCGAACAAATACGCTGAGGCTCTTGAAATGTATAACACACATATCCACGATGAGGATGTACAACGAATAGTGAAACAACTACTGGATGAACATTTAGAGAAAAACAATACCCTTGAAGTCAAAAAACTATTATTCAACTGTATTGACCTGACAACACTGAAATCCACCGACTCGGATGAAAGCGTAATGAAGTTTGTGCAACGTGTAAACGATTTCGACGACGAACATCCTGACATCAAAAACGTTGCCGCAATCTGCGTTTATCCCAACTTTGCAGAAATCGTTCGCGACACACTTGAAGCAGATAATGTAAACATTGCTTGCGTCAGCGGTGGTTTCCCCTCTTCTCAAACATTCATGGAAGTTAAAGTTGCCGAAACAGCGCTTGCATTGCATGCCGGTGCCGACGAAATAGATATCGTTCTTCCGGTGGGTAAGTTCCTGAGTGGCAACTATCAAGAAATGTGCGATGAAATCGATGAATTAAAGGAAATTTGTGGCGAGCACCATTTAAAGGTTATCCTCGAAACCGGAGCATTACAAACAGCAGAGAACATTAAGAAGGCTGCACTCTTGGCAATGTACTCGGGAGCCGATTTTATTAAGACATCGACTGGCAAAGAGTATCCTGGTGCTTCATACGAGGCAGCACTGGTGATGTGCGATGCTATCTGGGAATATTACAAGAAGACGGGGCGTAAAGTCGGATTCAAACCAGCAGGAGGCATAAATACAGTCAAGGACGCTTTGGCTTATTATACCATTGTCAAGCAATCGCTTGGTGAAGACTGGTTGAATAACAAATTATTCCGTTTGGGAACAAGCAGATTGGCAAACCTGCTACTCTCAGAAATACTTGGAACTGAGACAAAATACTTTTAAACTCACTCCAAAGACATAGGAAAATATCCGTTAGAGCTTTTTAGTATAAACTAAAATTCATCTAACGGATATTTTTTTAATCCCCCTTGATCTATTTGGACCGTTCCACGACAAAGTCAACATAAGCTATTAAAGAATCCCTTAACTCTTCCGACAAATCATCGGGCAACATATCGACTGCTTTATTCCGATATTCATACATCATCTTCTCGGCATACTCAATACCACCATTTTTCTTTATTTGATCGATGAAATGGGAAATTTCAGCATCGTTTGCTTCCATGGCGCGAATCTTTGAAGCCATTTTAATAAGAGAAGGATCCTTGGTATGGTTTAATACATAGAGTGCAGGAAGCGTTAACTTACCCTCACGCATATCATTTCCCGTGGGCTTACCAATCGTAGTGTCAGAGAAATAGTCAAAGATATCATCACGAATCTGAAATGCAATTCCTAGAAATTCGCCAAATTGATAAAACCTTTGAATTATCTCTTCAGACACACCAACAGAACACCCGCCTACAGTTGCACACGAAGAGAAAAGAATCGCCGTCTTCTTACGGATAACCTCATAGTAAACATCTTCTGAAAACGTCGAACTCATCGTATTGGAAAGTTGAATAATTTCGCCTTCAGCCAAGTTCTGGCCAAGCTTAGAGATAATATCTACAATACGAGGATTCTGAGTTAAGGCTGCATGATGCAAGGCAGTAGATAAGATAAAATCACCGACCAACACAGAAACCTTGTTATCGTATATTGCATTAACTGATTTCTGTCCTCTCCTTTCGTCACTTTCATCCACGACATCATCATGGATGAGGCTGGCTGAATGCAATAGCTCCAGAGCAAGTGCACCATGATAAACAGGATCTGATACTTCACCATACGCTTTAGCAACCAACAAAGCCAAGATCGGACGCATCATCTTTCCTTTTCCCCGCTTGATGTACTTCAACACATCATTCAGCAAGGGATTGGAACTACGCAACGAAGAATCGAAAAACTTCTTGAATTGCTCAAACTCTGCAACGATTGGCGACTTAATGATTTGTAATCTATCCATTGAAATAAAATTTCATACAAATTTAATAATAAAACACGGAATAACATATTTTATTGTTATTTTTACGATGAAATCTAATCGTAAAAGAATGGAAAAGCTGTTTTTACTAGACGCGTATGCCCTGATTTACCGTGCTTATTACGCATTTATTAAGAATCCACGAATCAACTCAAAAGGAATCAACACATCGGCAGTGCTGGGATTCGTCAATACCCTGGAACAAGTGATGAGAGATGAGCATCCGACCCACATCGGAATTGCTTTCGACCCTGCCGGACCTACGTTCCGACACGAGGCATACCCAGAATATAAGGCACAGCGTGAGGAAACACCCGAAGCAATTAAATATGCCGTACCTATCATCAAAGATATTATCAAAGCTTATCATATCCCTATATTGGAAGTCAAAGGATTTGAAGCAGACGACGTAATCGGAACTCTATCAGCCAAGGCAAACGAGAAAGGTATCACCACCTATATGATGACTCCCGACAAAGATTACGCGCAACTTGTAAAGGAACATGTTTTCATGTATCGGCCACAACACGGTGATAAAGGATTTGAGATACTAGGCACCGATGAAATCAAGGAAAAATACAATATTCAACGCACCGAGCAGGTCATTGATCTGCTGGGCTTGATGGGCGATTCTTCAGATAATATCCCAGGATGTCCGGGCGTAGGAGAAAAAACAGCTCAGAAATTGCTTGAAACATTCGATTCCATCGAGAATTTATTAGCACATACCGATGAGCTGAAAGGAGCTTTGAAGAAGAAAGTCGAGGAAAACAAAGAACAGATCCTTTTCTCAAAATATCTGGCTACAATCAGAATGGATGTACCGATTGAGTTGAATATGGATGAGCTCGAGACGAAACAGCCGGATGAAGAAGAACTAAAGAAAATCTTTACCGAATTAGAGTTCCGTCATCTACTGGATCGAATCTCTAAACGAACAGAAGAAACTCCGACAACAAAGGTTGAAGTTAGCAATACGGACCGAACGAATAAAAAGAAGACACAGCAAATTTCTCTGTTCGATCCCATGCCCTCCCTCTTCGATCAACAGCCTACTTTGTTTGACGAACCATCCAATCAGACCGAAACAACAGAGAAAACAAAGGTCGTTCAAGGCGAATTGTTTGCAGATTTCACGTACGCTCAACCGAACGCGCCAGAAAATGCGACTCTCGCGTGTTTAAAAACGTTAAAACACGACTACCAACTCATTGATAGTGAAGAAAGAAGAAAGAAATTAATTCAATATTTACTGACAAACGAAATAGTCAGTCTGGATACGGAGACAACCGACACAGATCCTTTTAACGCTGAACTAGTGGGACTGAGTTTCGCGGTCAAAGAAAACGAAGCTTTTTATATCCCTATCCCATCGGATAAAGATGAAGCATCAAAAGTGGTCAATGAGTTCAAGGTGGTTTATGAAAATGAAAACATTCTCAAGGTTGGACAAAACATCAAGTACGATATGACTGTTCTTGCGAACTATCATATTTATATAAAAGGCAAGTTGTTCGACACGATGGTAGCCCACTACGTTCTTCAACCCGAACTGAGACACAACATGGACTATCTAGCCGAAATTTACCTGAAGTATCAAACCATCCATATCGATGAATTGATTGGCCCCAAAGGGAAAGACCAGAAAAACATGAGAGACCTCTCTCCTATTCAAGTCTATGAATATGCATGTGAGGATGCCGATGTCACTCTCAAACTCAAGAATGTCCTTGAAAAAGAACTGGTGAAATATAAAACCGACCAATTATTCTACCAGATTGAGATGCCTTTGATCCCTGTTCTGGCAAGCATGGAACGAAATGGTGTACGTTTAGACACAGAAGCACTGAAGCAAACATCAAAAGATTACACCGCACGAATGGAAGAACTGGAGAAGTCAATCATCGAGTTGGCAGGCGAGAAGTTCAACATCTCCTCTCCCAAGCAAGTGGGTGAAATCCTCTTCGACAAGCTTCATATCATTGATAAACCCAAGAAGACAAAGGGTGGACAGTACGTGACAAGCGAAGAAGTTTTACAAAGTCTGAAGGGAAAACATCAGATTGTTGAGAAAATCCTGGCCTACCGAGGTTTGAAAAAACTGTTAAGCACGTATATTGACGCATTACCAAAGCTAATCAACCCGAAGGACAACCGCATTCACACATCCTTTAATCAAACCATTACGGCCACTGGAAGGTTGAGTTCAAGCAATCCGAACCTACAGAACATTCCGATACGCGACGAAGACGGAAAAGAGATCCGGAAAGCTTTTATCCCAGATGATGGATGCGAGTTCTTCTCGGCCGACTATTCACAGATTGAGCTACGTATCATGGCACACCTCAGCGGTGACCAGAACATGATAGAAGCCTTTGCCGAAGGCGATGACATCCACGCAGCTACTGCCGCAAAAATCTTCAAGCAACCGATTGAACAGATTACACGTGAACAAAGAAGTCGTGCGAAGACAGCCAATTTCGGCATCATTTATGGTATTTCTGCCTTCGGACTTTCCGAAAGGATGGGTGTGTCGCGCACCGAAGCCAAAAAACTGATCGATGATTACTTCGAGACCTATCCGCAAATAAAGGAATACATGGACAAGAGCATCCAGCGCGCCCGCATTAAAGGCTATATCGAAACCATCTCGGGTAGGCGGCGTTATTTAGCCGATATCAATTCAAACAACTCTGTGGTACGGGGATATGCCGAACGTAACGCCATCAATGCACCGATTCAAGGCAGTGCTGCAGATATTATCAAGGTGGCAATGATCCGCATCTTCCAACGCTTTGAAAAGGAACATATCCGTTCAAAGATGATTCTTCAGGTACATGACGAATTGAACTTCAGCGTTTATCCTGACGAGAAAGAAAAAGTCCAGGAGATTATTATCAGCGAAATGGAGAATGCCTATAAGATGCAAGTTCCGCTGAAAGCAGATAGCGGATGGGGAAAGAATTGGCTGGAGGCTCACTAAGATAAAACTTGCACTTTAGCACCCATTTGTCAAGTTTACGTCTTAACGAATGCTAAAAAGGTTACTTTTTGATAAAAGATGAAAGATTATTCAACGATTTGTTAGGAGATTCTATTTGTTTTCCTACCTTTGCACCGCTTTTCGAGAACAGATTGAAAGTAATAAATTGAAATCGACCTCTCAAAAAGCAGATAAAGTAGGAAAACAATCTAACACTTTTCATAAAACTCATAATTATCGGATAAGAGTAGTCGTGAGACTGCTCTTTTTCTTTTATACCCCTTCAATGAAGAGTTTCCCGACAAAGATGAAATAAATTTGGCTTTTACCCTTGATTTACATTATCTTTGCACTTTGGAAAATAAAGAAATAACGATTATATGGCTTTACAATGTGGTATAGTTGGACTTCCCAACGTGGGAAAATCCACCCTTTTTAATTGTTTGTCAAGTGCCAAAGCACAGGCAGCAAACTTTCCTTTCTGTACAATCGAACCCAATGTCGGAGTAATCACCGTTCCTGATGAGCGACTGAACAAACTGGCCGAATTAGTCCATCCAGGACGTATCGTTCCGGCAACAGTCGAAATTGTTGATATCGCAGGTTTGGTAAAAGGAGCTAGCAAGGGCGAAGGACTGGGTAACAAATTCTTAGGTAATATCCGAGAGACAGATGCAATCATCCACGTACTGAGATGTTTTGACGATGAAAATGTCACCCACGTGGATGGAAATGTCAATCCCGTTCGTGATAAAGAAGTCATTGACACAGAGCTTCAGTTGAAAGACTTGGAGACGATTGAGAACCGCCTCCAAAAAGTAAAGAACCAGGCTCAAAGTGGAGATAAGGATGCTAAGAAAGCACTCGAGATACTTCTTAACTATAAGCATGTGTTGGAAGAAGGTAAATCGGCCCGCACCGTTGTCTTCGACGATGAGGAGAGCCAGAAGATTGCACACGACTTATTCCTGCTCACCAATAAACCTGTACTTTACGTTTGTAATGTAGATGATACAAGTGCTGCAACAGGGAATCATTATGTGGAGGAAGTACGTGAGGCTGTAAAAGACGAACATGCTGAGATCCTGGTTGTTGCAGCCAAGACAGAAGCTGATATAGCAGAACTGGAAACCTATGAGGATCGCCAACTTTTCCTCGAGGAAATTGGCTTGGAGGAATCTGGCGTGAACCGGATTATCAAGGCTGCTTTCAAGTTACTGAACTTAGAGACTTTCATTACCGCTGGAGAGATGGAAGTGAAGGCTTGGACTTATCGCAAGGGGTGGAAAGCACCTCAATGTGCAGGTGTAATCCATACTGATTTCGAGAAAGGATTTATTCGCGCTGAAGTGATCAAGTACGACGATTATATTAAGTACGGAACAGAAGCAGCGGTCAAGGAAGCTGGTAAAATGGCGGTGGAAGGAAAAGATTATGTCGTTCAGGACGGCGATATCATGCACTTCCGCTTTAATGTTTCGAAATAAGCCATCTATCCAACAAAAAGCGTGGTAAAACGAAATGTTTCACCACGCTTTTTTCATTATTGAAACGTGTATTATTTTCCACTCACGATCCGTTTAATGTCATTCAGCTTATTCAAGGCTTCCAGAGGAGTAAGGTTGTTGACGTCCAGATTCAAGATTTCGTCCCTGATCTGACACAGTACAGGGTCGTCCAATTGGAAGAAACTAAGCTGCATACCGTCTTCCTTCTCGACTTTCGCCTGGGGAACCGACTTCTCTCCTATTCCTTCCCGGCTGCTGGCACTTTCTAGCTGATGCAGGATCTCGTTCGAACGCTCCACGATACTCTTTGGCATGCCTGCGAGTTTCGCCACATGAATACCAAAAGAATGCTCACTCCCGCCCCGCTCCAACTTACGGATGAAAATGACCTTCTGGTTGACTTCCTTCACTGCAACGTTGTAGTTTTTTATACGCTGGAACGACTTCTCCATCTCGTTCAGTTCATGATAATGTGTGGCAAACAAGGTCCTTGCTCTCGCTTTCGGGTTCTCATGGATATGTTCGATGATAGCCCAGGCAATAGATATTCCATCGTATGTAGATGTTCCCCGACCCAACTCGTCGAACAACACAAGGCTTTTAGGAGAAATATTGTTTAAGATGTTTGCCGCCTCACTCATCTCGACCATAAATGTCGACTCTCCCATTGAGATATTATCACTGGCTCCTACACGCGTGAACACCTTATCAACCAAACCAATCCGAGCACTCTCTGCCGGAACGAAACATCCGATCTGGGCCATAATGGTGATCAAGGCTGTTTGCCGCAAAAGAGCCGACTTACCGGCCATATTCGGTCCTGTGATAATCATAATCTGTTGAGTGTCGGTATCCAGATAGACATCGTTTGCGACATACTTCTCGCCTACCGGCAATTGCTTTTCGATTACAGGATGACGCCCCTGTTTGATATCCAAGACATCCGATGAGTCAATAACCGGACGGATATAACGGTTCTCTTCCGCCACATTGGCAAAGGCCAACAAACAGTCTAGACGCGCGATTTGCGTAGCATTAACCTGAATGGAAGGGATGTATTCAGCCAAAGCCAGAACCAAATCATTGAAGATCTTAAATTCTAACGACTGAATGCGCTCCTCCGCACCCAAAATCTTCTCCTCATATTCCTTCAGCTCTTGCGTGATATATCGTTCTGCATTTGCCAGCGTCTGCTTTCGAACCCATTCTGGCGGTACTTTGTCCTTATGCGTATTTCGTACCTCGATATAGTATCCAAAGACATTGTTATATCCGATTTTCAGACTTGGAATGTTCGTCCGCTCACTCTCCTGCTGCTGCATCTGAAGCAGATAATCCTTCCCAGATGTAGATATCCTGCGAAGTTCATCCAACTCCTCGTTCACACCATTAGCAATGACAACGCCCTTGTTCAAGGCAATAGGAGGGTTATTGACTATCTCCTTCGCTATCTTATCACGAATGGAGGCACACGGATTGAGGTTCTCTCCTATCCTGCGCAGACTTTCGTTATCCGCATTCAGGCACGCGTTCTTGATTGGCTCAATGGCCTGAAGTGCAATCTTCAACTGCACCACTTCGCGTGGGGAGATTCTTCCTACTGCAGCTTTCGAGATGATACGCTCCAAGTCGCCAATCTCATGCAATTGCTCCTCTATAAGCTCTTTATATTCGGGGTGCCGGAAGAAATACTCAACCACATCCAACCGTTCGTTGATAGGCTTCTCATCCCGTAAAGGGAAAATCAGCCATCGGCGCAGGAGACGCCCACCCATCGGACTGATGGTTTTGTCGATGACATTCAGCAGACTGATTCCGTCCTCGGTCATACTGTCCAAAAGTTCCAAAGAACGAACCGTGAATTTATCCATTCGGACATATCGATCTTCCTCGATTCGTGACAACGAAGTGATATGGGCAATCTGATAATGCTGAGTAATATCCAGATATTGAAGGATGGCCCCCGATGCAATGATTCCATTTTGCAGATGTTCGACGCCGAAACCTTTCAGGTTCTTGGTCTCGAAATGCTTCAGCAACTTATCATATGCTGTGGTCTCGGTGAACACCCAGTCATCCATCTCGTACACGCAATAGCGAGTACCGAAGTTTGCTTCAAAAACAGCACGTTTTCCACGCTCGTACAACACTTCTTTCGGATTAAAGTTACCCAAGAGTTTGTCGACATAGTCGAACGTGCCTTCCGCCGTCAGGAACTCTCCTGTCGAAATATCCAAGAACGCAACGCCACAAGCACTCTTTCCGAAATGTACGGCTGCCAGGAAGTTATTCTCCTTGTATGAAAGAATCGTGTCACTGATTGTTACACCAGGCGTCACCAACTCGGTGATACCGCGTTTCACCAGTTTCTTCGCCAGTTTAGGGTCTTCCAGCTGGTCACAGATGGCCACGCGCTTGCCGGCACGAATCAATTTGGGCAGGTAAGTGTCGAGTGCATGATGGGGAAACCCAGCCATCTCAACCGATTTGGCCTGTCCGTTGGCACGTTTTGTCAAGGTAATGCCAAGAATCTCGGATGCTACCACCGCATCATCCGAATAAGTCTCATAGAAGTCGCCACAACGAAACAACAAGACGGCCTCAGGATGTTTTGCCTTGAGGTCAAAGAATTGTTTCATCATCGGAGTCAGAACTACATCTTTTGCCATTACCTTCCGTTTTGTTTTAATGAAGACAAAGATACGCAATTCAAACCGAAAATAGGTTTTTGAAAATGAAAAAGAATCGGAAAATCTGCAAACATAGGGGAGGGGAACAAAAAAAGCGGCTGGAAGGCCGCTTTATCAAATTCAGCAAATGCTGTGTTAAAACTCAAATTAATGCTGGTCTTTTGCAACCAGTTTCTCACCTAACATGACGTATCCCCAAATCATCGGGTCTACACTTGTCATTTTCTTAAAAACATTTTCAATCTTTTTCATAATTTTACCCTTTCATATTAACTAATACCTATTGAAATTTTAATTTTCAAACAGACACGCGTGTCTCACGACACACATGCTGTTCATACCTAATATAATATCACCATGAAAAAAACAATTGTATATATCTTAAATCGCGTTTTCTTCTTTTTACGATACAAAGGTAAGGCGATTTTTTCATTCAACAATCAACCTTGATCTGTTTTCTTTCAAAAGCCACCGTTTTCTTGATCTATATCAATTTTATGTTATATAACATAATTTCGAGTACCCATCAAGGAATAGAAGTCTTATATTTTATAAGGATTATTAAATTTCTCAATTTTTCGAAAGAATAGGAGACCAATTACAATGAGACTCCCTCCCGCATATAGTATTCTCCTTCTTGCCTTATGCCTTATACTTTGTATTTTAGGTTTATCACCAAGGTGATAAAAGTTTTTCACCCATGTGACAAGCCTTTATCACTAGTGTGACAAACCTTTTTCACATGGGTGAAAAACCTAATTACTCCTTGGATATATGTCTATTCCTCAGAAGTAATAACCAAACAAGACTTAATATGTTTCAATTACCATGTCCTTTGCCAGTAAGTCCTTGATACCGGCAGCAAAAGTCTTGAAATAGACTGATGAGGCGTGGGTATCCATGGCAGCCTCGTCCTTGTATTCCTCGTAGAATAGGAACATCGTGGGAACAGATGTGTTCTGATAAAGATTATAACTCAGGTTACCTGCTTCTTTGCGTGTACCTTCAATCACTCCCTGTGCTACTTTTTTGAAAGCTTCTTCTTTGCCTGGTAATACCTCAACTCGGGCAACAATGGTCTTTTTCTCCATAATAACTATCTTTTAAAAACGTTTTCTGTACAACAAAAATAACGAAAAGGCTCTATTTCTGCAAACCAAACAAGATTATTCTGTCAATTTCCAATTATATTAGACTGATTTTCATTATCTTTGCGGCCGTTAGAAAATGACTTAAATATAGAAACATGGAATATAATTTCAGGGAAATCGAAAAGAAATGGCAAAAGAGATGGGTCGAGAACCACACCTATCGCGTTGTAGAAGACGAGTCAAAGAAGAAATTTTATGTCTTGAACATGTTCCCTTATCCTTCTGGAGCGGGTTTGCATGTGGGACATCCACTGGGATATATCGCCAGTGATATCTACGCTCGCTTTAAGCGTCTGCAAGGATTTAACGTACTCAACCCGATGGGATACGACGCATACGGTCTTCCTGCCGAACAATATGCCATCCAAACCGGTCAGCATCCTGCTATTACGACCGTCAACAATATCAACCGTTACCGCGAACAACTAGATAAGATTGGCTTCTGTTTCGATTGGGAGCGGGAAGTTCGTACTTGCAATCCGGAATATTATCATTGGACACAATGGGCCTTCCAGAAAATGTTCAATCATTTCTATTGCAACAAATGCCAGTCGGCACAGCCCATAGAGGTGCTGATTCAGCATTTCGAGAAAGAAGGTACCAAAGGACTCGACGTTGCCTGCTCGGAAGAACTGCAATTCACTGCTGAAGAATGGAATGCTAAGAGCGAGACTGAGAAACAACAGATCCTGATGAACTACCGTATCGCCTACCTGGGTGAGACAATGGTGAACTGGTGTCCGAAACTCGGTACCGTATTGGCCAACGATGAGGTCGTTGATGGCGTATCAGTACGTGGCGGTTATCCGGTAGTACAGAAGAAAATGCGTCAATGGTGCTTGCGCGTATCCGCATACGCACAACGTTTATTGGATGGCCTAGACCATATTGACTGGACAGATTCCCTGAAAGAGACTCAACGCAACTGGATCGGTCGTTCGGAAGGAACAGAAGTACAATTCAAGGTGAAAGACAGCGACTTGGAATTTACCATCTTTACGACACGTGCCGACACGATGTACGGCGTTACTTTCATGGTACTCGCACCCGAAAGCGAGTTGGTTCCTCAAGTGACGACAGCTGAACAAAAAGCAGAGGTCGATGCTTACCTCGACCGTACTAAGAAACGTACCGAACGGGAACGTATTGCCGACCGTAAGGTGACCGGCGTCTTCAGTGGCTCGTACGCCATCAACCCATTTACCGGTGAAGCCGTTCCTATCTGGATCAGCGATTATGTTCTGTCGGGCTACGGAACGGGAGCTATCATGGCTGTTCCTGCACACGACAGCCGCGACTATGCGTTTGCAAAGCATTTTAACTTGCCTATCGTACCGTTGATCGAAGGTTGTGATGTCAGCGAGGAAAGTTTCGATGCCAAGGAAGGGATCGTCACCAACTCTCCAAGGGAAGGAGTGAAGCCTTACTGCGACTTGAACTTGAATGGACTGACGATTAAGGAGGCCATTGCGGCCACCAAACAATATGTTGAAGGGCATCACCTGGGTAGAGTAAAGGTGAACTACCGTCTTCGCGACGCCATCTTCAGTCGTCAGCGTTATTGGGGTGAACCGTTCCCAGTATATTATAAGGACGGAATGCCTTATATGATTGACGAGTCAAAGCTTCCGCTCGAATTACCTGAGATTGATAAATACGAACCTACTGAAACAGGCGAGCCACCGTTGGGCCGTGCTGCCAAGTGGGCATGGGATGTGACAAAGGGAGAGGTTGTCGACAAACAACAGATCGACAATGTCAATGTCTTCCCATTGGAACTGAACACGATGCCGGGCTTTGCCGGTTCATCTGCATATTATCTGCGTTATATGGATCCGCACAACCATCAGGCTTTGGTGTCAGAGAAAGCAGATAACTATTGGCAGAACGTCGATTTGTATGTCGGTGGTACTGAACACGCCACAGGACACCTGATCTATTCTCGCTTCTGGAACAAGTTCTTGCACGACATCGGTGTAAGCATCAAGGAAGAGCCGTTCCAGAAACTGATTAATCAGGGTATGATCCAAGGACGAAGCAATTTCGTATATCGTATCAAAGATACCAATACGTTCGTTTCCTTCGGTCTGAAGGATCAATATGATGTGACTCCGATTCACGTCGATGTGAACATCGTATCCAATGATGTACTCGACATTGAGGCTTTCAAGAACTGGCGTCCAGAATATAATAATGCAGAGTTTGTCCTGGAAGGAGGCAAATATATCTGTGGCTGGGCTATCGAAAAGATGAGTAAGTCGATGTTCAACGTGGTGAATCCGGATATGATTGTTGAACGCTACGGTGCCGATACCTTGCGTATGTACGAGATGTTCCTCGGACCGGTTGAACAGAGCAAGCCGTGGGACACCAACGGTATCGACGGGGTACACCGCTTCTTAAAGAAACTTTGGAACCTCTTCTATAGTCATGACGGACAGTTCCTGCCTGTTGAGGGCGAACCGACAAAGGAAGAACTGAAGAGCATCCATAAACTGATCAAGAAAGTTACCAACGACATTGAGAACTTCTCATACAACACTTCCATCAGTGCATTTATGATTTGCGTCAATGAACTGGCACAACTGAAATGCCGTAATAAGGAAGTGTTCTGCGACTTGGTTGTCTTGCTGGCTCCGTTCGCTCCTCATATCAGCGAAGAGCTGTGGGAGATCCTTGGCCATACCACCAGCGTTTGTGATGCACAATGGCCAGCCTATAACGAAGCTTACCTGAAAGAAGATACCGTGAAGTACACCATCTCATTCAACGGTAAGGCTCGGTTTACGATGGACTTCCCTGCAGATGCCGAGCGCGAAGCCATCGAGAAGGCTGTCTTGGCAGAAGAACAATCGCAAAAGTGGATCGACAGCAAGACTCCGAAGAAGATCATCGTCGTTCCGAAGAAGATTGTAAACGTTGTTCTGTAATAAATCGAAAAACTTAAATCTAATACTAATGAGCACAAACATGGACATCAAAATGAAACGGAACATCAAGGATTATCTGACGATTACGTTCGGACTTATCCTTTATGCTCTTGCCTTCACCGTCTTTTTGTTGCCATATAAACTGACGACAGGTGGTGTGACTGGTATCGCTACGATTATCTACTATTCAACAGGTCTTGAGATTCAGAACGTTTACTTCGTAGTCAACGTCTTGTTCCTAGTAGTTGCACTGAAGATTTTAGGCTTGAAATTCTTGATGAAGACCATCTATGCCGTCTTTGTGGTGACTTTCTTGCTCTGGTTCTTCCAATTTATCCTCAAGGATGCAAATGGAGAACTCCCGATGTTGCTTGGTCCGGGTCAGGAGTTTATGGCAACGGTGATTGGAGCCGGCATGCTGGGATTCGGAATCGGCTTAGTTTTCAGCTGTGGCGGAAGTACGGGAGGAACAGATATCATTGCATGGTCCATCAATAAATACAAGGATGTGTCACTTGGAAGAATGATGATGTATTGCGATATCGTCATCATCTCATCTTGTTACTTCGTTTTCCACGACTGGAAGCGCGTACTCTTCGGCTTTTGCATCCTGTTTATCATGAGCCTTGTCATCGACTATGTCATCAACTCGGCCCGTCAATCCGTCCAGTTCATGATCTTCTCGAAGAAACACGATGAGATTGCCGAAGGAATCAATACCCGCATTCATCGTGGCGTGACACTGCTCGACGGTATCGGATGGTACAGCAAAGAGAACATCAAGGTGGTAGTCGTCATGGCGAAGAAATCACAATCCCTGGAGATTTTCCGACTGGTTAAAGATATCGACCCGCACGCATTCATTTCACAAAGCAACGTGGTAGGTGTCTATGGAGAAGGATTTGATAAACTGAAAGTAAAATGAAAAAGAAACTGGTTTTTGCCACCAACAACCTTCATAAGCTGACTGAGATAAAGGCGATCCTCGGTGAACAGATCGATATTCTCAGTCTGAACGACATCAACTGCCATGTTGATATCCCTGAAACGGCCAACACCTTGGAAGGCAATGCGAAGATGAAGGCTGAATATATCTACAACCACTATCATTTAGACTGCTTTGCCGATGATACCGGACTGGAGGTCAAAGCGTTGAACGGTGCGCCTGGCATCTATTCCGCACGCTATGCAGGCGAGGGACACGACTCTCAGGCTAATATGAAGAAACTATTGGAGAATCTGAAAGGAATAACAAACCGTGAAGCTCAGTTCCGAACCGCCATCTGCCTGATAGAAGGCGGAGAGGAGCATCTTTTCGAAGGATTGGTCAAGGGCAAAATCATCGAAGAGAAGAGGGGAGAGGCTGGCTTCGGTTACGACCCTGTCTTTGTTCCTGATGGTTACGACCAGACTTTCGCAGAGTTAGGCGAAGACATTAAGAATCAGATCAGCCATCGTGCACGAGCCGTTGAAAAGTTATGTGATTACCTGACGAAATAAACAAATAATATATTGACAATCGTCTGCCTCCAATGGAAGCAGACGATTGTTTTTACATTATAACAAATGCACACTTTATTGCAATTGCAAAATCACGTTCGAGTTATTATTCGATATTTGCGGTAATGAGCCTGTATTACTTGAAGTATAATACAAGTACAACGTACGTGATTCCGTCTTAGCTTCATTTGCCCATTGACGGCCACAAACGAGATTATCCAAAGACAACATTTTATTCTTAGTGATATTCAAGCCACAAATCATATTCGAACTGCAATATAGACTAGTCAAATTAGTACATTGTGCGACACCCAAGTCTATCAGAAGGTTACCCACACAATTCAATTCCGATAACTTGGTGCAATTCAATAAACTCAACGATTTCAAGTTACCTTTATTATCCCGATTACCGCAATACAACGTTTCAAGGTTCGAACATCCATCAAAGCTAAGCGTTTTAAGCTTGTTAAGACCTTCCGCACCCGTATTAACAGTAAACGCCGTCAAAGGGTTATAATCACAATATATTCTTTCCAAATTCTTATTATTTGAAACATCCAAAGCAGCCAATTGATTCCTTCTGCAATCCAAATCGGTCAATGCCGTATTATTGGACACATCCAACGAAGTCAATTGGTTATTGAAGCAATACAAATATTCCAATGCCGGATTATTGGAAACATCCAACGAGGTTAACCTGTTCCAGCCGCATTTCAAATAGGTCAATTTCGAATTGTTTGATACATCCAAGTAAGTCATCCCATTATCAGAGCAACTCAATTCTTCCAGATTTCTGAAGAAGCCGATCTCATCATATACTGTCGGGTCACTCTTACCAGTTACATCTATTTTCTCACTCTTACCAGTTACATCTATTTTCGTGACTTGCAAAATCTTTTCTTTATATGCCCAAGCATCTATAGGTAGTGAACCATCACCCAATCCGGCTGCTTTTATCAGATTGGGATTACGGATAAACGCATCAGACAGATTCTCTACATTGATTGAATAGGCTTTCCCAGCCTCATAATTCTTTCCGGTAATAAAAACTTCTTTTGCAGTTCCTGAATCGGAATTAAAAAGGAGCTTCAATTGCTTCCCGGTTAGATTGGTCGGTGGAATCATGAAGTACAACGAAAAAACAATCGGTCCTGTAGAGGATGCAGCTTGATCCATTCCTATATCTGTATTGATGAACTTCGTCAGCCCTTCCGGCGTATAGACAGGTTCACTTCCTGAAAGATCCAGCGTTCCCTTCACACCAAACAAAGGTTCCTCAGCAACTAATGTGGCATATCGGTAATGTGTAATACTGGAAGAGGGAAATTTAACCTGAATCTTCAAAATAGCTGACAAGCGTTTCATCGTGAACGTAACCGCTCCGTCCTTGGGCTGAACGGCACCTGTAGCCATGAAGTCGTACTTCATCCAGTTGCCTTGCGTCTGGCCCGTATAGTCAATGGGGATAGTCCTAATATCTTTTTCTGCAATCTCTTTATTGTATGGGAAGAAGGCTGCATACTTCCCATTGGCCTTCAAGGCCCAGTCACCACCGTCGAACAAAGCCGTATTCTTTCCTGCATTTTCTGCATTGATTGGGAAATGCAACGGACTACCACTCAACGGAACGACACCGATCGCATCATTCTCTTGCCAGACGAACTTCAATTCCGTCCCGTCATCAATAAGTTTCGAA
>CACZBX010000013.1 GCA_902779535.1 uncultured Bacteroidales bacterium | reverse complement strand
AACTCGGTTTTTGCGGGGTGCCGCGATGGCCTAAAATGCTCTTTTAAAATTTTAAAAAACACGCGCGCGCGATTAACTCATATATTTAACTTTTTATTTTATATAATAGTATAAATATTTATTTATAAATATTATTAATAAGGTGAATTTTGGTAGAAAATCGCCAAAAAATGAACTAACTTGTCAACTAGTTTATTAACTAAAATAGTTCTTCATTTGATTAGTATTCTGAAAATCAACAGGATGTGAATGCTCTCTATTTAACTAATCTGTAAACTGTTAATAAACTGTTTTTTATGATGAGTTATAAAGTGTTGTAAGAGAATGAGATATAAAGACGCACGAATCATAATAATAGTTAATTTATTTTCCTTGTTAGAAAAGAACATATAAATTGGTATCCTCCTTATTTTATGTTATCTTCGCAAAAAAGTTTTAGCCATGATAATGAAGAAAGTTTTTGGTGTACTCCTGATGATCCTATGGGTTTGTCCGCTATCAGCCCAGAAGGCCATGAAGTATCGTATCTACTTGAGTGATAAGAATCATACGACCTATCGGTTGGATCAGCCTCAAGCGTTTCTGTCACAACGAGCCATCGACAGGCGTGTAAAGCAGCATCTTGCCATTGACAGCACGGATCTGCCAGTAAATCCATTCTATATCCAGCAGATACGGCAAAAAGGCGTTGAGGTGGTGAATTGCAGTAAGTGGAATAATACCGTGTTGGTTCAAACACGTGATGAGGCGTTGATGGAACACGTATCCACCTTGCCTTTCGTCGTCAAGATGCGGAAGGTCTGGGTCGAGCCCGACAGCATCCCGGCACGGAATAAGGACCGCAAGAAACAGATTAACAAGGATGTCGAGAAGACCGAGCATTATTATGGCGATGGCTTCCGTCAGATTGCCATTCATAATGGGGACAGCCTGCATCAGGCTGGTTTCCAGGGACAAGGTATGCAGATTGCTGTGATCGATGCAGGCTTCTACAATGCGGATGTCATCCCTATGCTGAAGAAGGTGAACCTCTTGGGAACGCACGACTTTGTCAACCCGCATTCCGACATCTACGAGGAGAACTCCCACGGGATGATGGTCCTTTCGTGCATGGCTGCCAATCAACCCAAGGTGTTGGTTGGTACTGCCCCCGAGGCTTCGTACTGGTTACTCCGAAGTGAGGACAACGATACGGAGCAGCCCGTTGAGGAAGACTATTGGGCTGCAGCCGTCGAATTTGCGGACAGTGTCGGTGTCGATGTCCTAAACACTTCGTTGGGATATCATGAATTTGATAATAAGATGGATAACTACCGATATCGTGACCTGAACGGTCATGTCTCTCTGATGTCGAATACAGCCTCGATGATTGCCGATAAGGGCATGGTGCTGGTGTGTAGTGCCGGTAACTCGGGCAGTAAGACATGGAAGAAGATTACCCCTCCGGGAGATGCAGAGAACGTGATAACGGTAGGAGCGATGAACCGTGATCTGGTGAATGCCAACTTCTCATCGTTGGGTGATACGACCGACGGGCGTGTGAAGCCGGATGTGATGGCCGTTGGCGTGTACTCGGCGGTCTCGGGAGTAGACGGACAGCCTTCGCATGCCAATGGAACCTCCTTTGCGTCACCAACGTTCTGCGGTCTGGTGGCATGTTTCTGGCAATCTTGTCCGCACCTGACGGCAAAGGAAGTGATTCAGGCGATTATCCGCAGTGCAGACCGTCTGGACTATCCGGACAACGTGTTTGGCTATGGCATTGCTGATGTATGGAAAGCCTATCAAATGAATAAGCAATGATGGAAGCAATCACCCTTTTTGAACTGAACAACATCGTCAAGGAGACACTGAAGAATAACCTGAGTGCACCCTTCTGGATTCAGGCTGAACTGAGCGAGGTGCATACCAACAGTGTCGGTCATTGCTATGTGGAGTTCGTTCAGAAAGATGAACGTAAGAACACATTGTTGGCCAAGGCACGGGGAAATATCTGGCGACAGACTTTTTCTATCATGAAACCCTACTTTGAGAAAGCCACCGGACAGCCGTTCCAGGCGGGTATCAAGGTGATGGTAAAAGTCTATGTGGAGTTTCATGAACTGTACGGTTTTTCCTTGAATGTCGTAGATATAGACCCGACATATACCATCGGAGATATGGAACGTCGGCGGCGGGAGATCCTCGCCCGGCTGGAGGAGGAGGGAGTGCTTACCCTGAACAAAGAGTTGGATATGCCGCTGTTGCCCCAGCGGGTTGCCGTTATCTCGTCGGCCACTGCCGCAGGCTATGGGGACTTCTCGAATCAGCTGGCTCATAACCCGTTTGGTTTTGCCTTCTACCCAAAGTTGTTTCCTGCTGTCATGCAAGGTGAACAAGTGGAACAATCCATCATTCAGGCTTTAGACCGGATCAACGCCGAGCTGGATCAATGGGATGTCGTCGTGATCATCCGAGGGGGAGGGGCTACATCCGACCTGAATGGCTTTGACACGTACGACCTGGCAGTCAATTGTGCCCAGTTCCCTTTGCCTATCATTACCGGTATCGGTCATGAACGGGACGACACCGTGCTCGACTTTATCTCTCATACGCGGGTGAAGACCCCGACGGCAGCTGCCGAATTTCTGATCAACCAGGTTCGTTCCACGGCGGAAGCGTTGGAGGGCTATGCCGGTGAGATAACAGATGTCGTTACCCGTAAGATTCAGGAAGAACAGAACCGGTTGGCGCGGCTGACAGAACGAATCCCGTATCAGATCAGAATGCGGTTGGATAAGGAGCAGTATCGCCAAGAGCAGCTGATACAGCGACTCTCGTCAGTCCTGCAATTCCGATTACAAGGAGAGCGTCATCGATTAGATTTGATGCAACAGAAAATGGAGGCCGCATCGCCCGATCATCTGTTGAAAAAAGGATACAGCATCACGCTGTTGCATGGGAAAGCAGTTACGGATGCGGATTCACTGAAGCAGGGTGACGAACTAGAGACCAGATTCCTTCACGGAACTGTTAAAAGTGTGGTAATATCAAAAGAAAAATAACATGGGAAAGCAGACTCAAACCTATGAACAAGCGATGAATCGCTTAGAGGAGATCGTTACGGCAATCGATCAGGGAAAGTTGGATATCGACAGCTTGAGCGAATACTTGAAAGAGGCTCAAACGCTCATCAAGTTCTGTCGGGAGAAACTTTATCAGACAGATCAGGATATTCAAAAACTATTGAATCCAGACAATCAAAATGAAGCATGAACGTTAAATAAAATGTCGTTTGGTTGTTTGTTGTCATTATAAAACGTAATTTTGTCCGTTGAATTTTAATTAATGGAGGTAATATGAGTGAAATAGATTGGAGTAACCTGTCGTTTGGATATATGAGGACAGATTACAATGTTCGTTGTTACTATCGAAATAATCAATGGGGTGCCTTGGAACTTTGTTCGGAGGAGACCATTAACCTACATATGGCAGCTGTCTGTCTGCATTATGGTCAGGAAGCATTTGAAGGGTTGAAAGCATTCAGAGGTAAGGATGGTAAGATCCGGATCTTCCGTCCGGAAGAAAATGCGGCCCGTCTGCAATCCACATGTCGCGGAATCTTGATGCCTGAGTTGCCGACCGAGACTTTTGTCAATGCAGTGAAGATGGTTGTGAAGGCGAATGAACGCTTCATTCCACCTTATGGCACCGGTGCTTCCCTGTATATCCGTCCTTTGCTGATCGGAACAAGCGCACAGGTAGGCGTACATCCTTCCGACGAATACATGTTTGTGGTATTTGTTACACCGGTAGGCCCGTATTTCAAGGGTGGTTTCGCTACCAATCCGTATGTGATTACCCGTGATTACGACCGTTCTGCCCCATTAGGTACAGGTATCTACAAGGTCGGCGGAAACTATGCAGCCAGTCTGAAAGCCAACAAGTTGGCTCATGACGCAGGCTACTCCTGTGAGTTCTATTTGGATGCCAAGGAGAAAAAATATATTGACGAATGTGGAGCAGCCAACTTCTTTGGCATTAAGAACAATACATATATCACCCCGAAGTCGACTTCCATTCTTCCTTCCATCACCAACAAAAGCTTGATGCAGTTGGCCGAAGACATGGGAATGAAGGTTGAACGCCGTCAGATCCCGGAAGAAGAGCTGGAAACATTCGAAGAAGCAGGCGCGTGTGGTACAGCCGCTGTCATCAGTCCGATCGAACGGATCGATGATCCGGAGAAGAACAAGAGCTATGTCTTCTCGAAGGATGGAAAACCCGGCCCTATCTCCACGAAGCTGTATAACAAGTTGCGTGGCATTCAGTTGGGTGATGAACCGGATACACATCACTGGGTTACTTTCGTAGAGTAACTCCGTCAGCATTTAGGAGTGCGGATTTTACGTTGATCCCGTTATTTTGTATGAAGAACGGTCAATCTATGTAAAATCCGCACTTTTCTTATGTTTTTTGCCGGAAATTTATTAACTTTACATCGTTAATATAGAATAACTATGGGAAAAGGAAAACTGGCCAAATTCGCGGATATGAAAGAATATCCACACGTTTTTGAGTTCCCTTATTCGGTGATGGATGATTTCACTTTCAGTATGAAGGGGAAATGGAATCAAGACTTCTTCCAGAACGATCATCCCATCGTATTGGAGCTGGGTTGTGGAAGGGGAGAATATACCGTGGGATTGGCGCGGATGTATCCGGACAAGAATTTCATCGGGGTAGACATCAAGGGAGCCCGGATGTGGACAGGAGCAACGCAGTCGATGAAAGAGGGACTGAAGAATGTTGCTTTCCTGCGTACAAACATTGAGATCATTGACCGTTTCTTTGCTGCAAACGAGGTCAGTGAGATTTGGTTGACGTTCCCTGACCCTCAGATGAAGAAAGTGTCTAAACGGCTCACCTCTACATCGTTCATGGAGAGATATCGCCGTTTCCTCGTACCTGATGGGATCGTTCATCTAAAGACCGACAGCAATTTCATGTTCACCTATACACGGGTTATGGTTGAGAAGAATCAACTGCCGGTTGCCTTCTGTACGGAAGACCTTTACCACTCCGGTTGGGTAAACGATATCTTGGGTATACAAACCTATTATGAGCAGCAATGGCTGGACAGAGGACTGAATATCCGTTATATCAAGTTCCTCCTGAGACAGGACGGAGATCTGCTGGAGCCGGATGTGGAAATCCCTTTGGATGAATACCGAAGCTATAACCGTAATAAGCGAAGCAGTTTGAATACAAGTAAATAATTAAGTGAAACAGATATGAAAAGAAACCTATTATTGGCGTTATTGTTACTGCCATTGAGTGTGTTCGCACAAAATGAGTTGACTGTGAGTGTGGATTCCATTGGTACACTCTCAAAGTATTTGCCGGATAGTATTCGATATAAGATTTCGTCGTTAACCATCTCAGGAGATTTGAATGGTGTTGATTTCGCCCTGATTAAGGACATCGCAGGGCGTACGAAGATCAAGGACAAGACCGATTTCTTGCTGAAAAAGATTGATCTCTCGGAGGTAACCATCATTGAAAGTAAGAATGGGTTGAAGACGAAGGCTGATGAGGTTCCCGACAGGTTGTTTGCCGGTGCAAGAGCCTTGGAACATGTGGTGTTGCCTACCTCGGCAACATCCATTGGCAAATCAGTGTTTGATGGATGCAAGGAACTACAGACCGTTGTGCTGCCGGACGAACTGCGAGAAATCCATGCCTCGGCGTTCAATGGTTGTGAGAAAATCACGGAAATAGAATTGCCGGAATCGTTGGTGACGATTGAGGATCATGTGTTCACTGGCTGCACGGCATTGGAACGTATTACGATTCCGAAAGAAGTAACCAGGGTTGGAGCCAACTCCTTCGAAAATTGTAAACACCTGACGAGTATCGATATCCTCGGACCGATCGCATCTGTTGAGAATGCGACCTTCAGAAACTGCGAGATGTTGAAAGAGGTGTCGCTGCCTACTGCGGTCACGATCATCGGTTCCGATGCGTTTAGAGGTTGTAGGACTTTGGAAAGCCTGAATATACCGGAATCGGTTACAGAAATCGGTGCTCATACATTCGATGGATGTACCAACTTAAAGTCGATAGTTGTCCCGGCTTCCGTCCAAAAGGTAGGAACTCAGATGTTTATCGACTGTGCTAATCTGTCGGCTGTACATATTGAAGGCACGGTCACAGAGTTAGGTAATTCATTCTTCCGCAACTGTACAAGCCTGATCGATGTTCGTCTGCCAAGGACGCTGAAAACCATCAACAGCCATGCCTTTGATGGCTGCAAGAATCTTCGTACTCTCGAGCTACCGGCTATGTTGGAGAAAATCGAGTCAAGCGCATTTGAGAATTGCAGCAGTCTGACAGTCTTGGAATTTCCACAGACACTGGAGCGTATTCAGGACGAAGCGTTCAAGAATTGTGGAAGTCTGATCGCTGTCGATCTGCCGATCACCCTGAAGTCGCTTGGAGAAAGTGCCTTCGAGAAATGTACGACCCTTCATACCGTTAAGATTAACGGGTTCATCAAGAAACTGGAAAGCAAAACGTTTGCCGATTGTGCCAGCCTGATTGACATCACCCTGCCGGCCACGTTAGAGAGTATTGGTGATGATGCTTTCTCCGGATGCAAGGCAATGCTGTCTTTCGTATGTCCTCAGACCGTTACATCCATTGGCAGTTCCGCATTCAAGGAATGTTCCTCCCTGCAGTCTGTCGAGTTGGCTACATCCTTGAAGAAGATAGGGAAGAGTGCTTTCTCGAAGTGTGTATCGCTGAACGCCATTCGAATACATGCCGTTCTTCCACCACAATGTAGCAGTGACAATACCTTTAAGGATGTTCCTACGGGCCTTTGCCGGCTTACGGTCCCTCAAGGCTGTAAGATTGCCTATAACAATGCAAAGGTATGGAGATCGTTCTATCAAGTAGTGGAAGCAGGGGCATATAGAAGATAAAAAACAAAATATGATGACATTATATCCAAAACTGATACTGGATGCATTAGCAACAGTTCGTTATCCAGGAAATGGAAAAAATCTGGTGGAGGCCGAGATGATTGCCGACAATATGCGTATTGACGGAATGTCGGTGAGTTTCTCCATCGTGTTTGAGAAGTCGACGGATCCGTTCCGTAAATCAATCGTTAAAGCTGCCGAGACAGCTATTCACACGTATGTCTCTCCGGATGTGAACGTGACCATTGGCATCGAAAGCCGACAGGAGGCACGCCCTGAACCGGGAAAGATGTTGCCGGGAGTAAAGAACGTGATCGCCGTCTCTTCAGGCAAGGGAGGCGTGGGTAAGTCGACCATTGCAGCAAACCTGGCTGTAGCCTTGGCACAGCTGGGCTATAAGGTGGGATTGTTGGATGCCGACCTGTTCGGTCCGTCCATGCCGAAGATGTTCAAGGAGGAAGATGCACGTCCGTATGCAGAAACGGTGGGTGGACGAGACTTGATCGTTCCCATCGAGAAGTATGGCGTGAAGATGCTTTCCATCGGTTTTTTCGTTGACCCTGAACAACCTACTCTTTGGCGAGGAGGCATGGCAAGCAATGCCTTGAAGCAGTTGATTGGCGATGCCTTGTGGGGAGATCTGGACTACTTTATCCTTGACACTCCTCCGGGAACGAGTGACATTCACCTGACACTCGTCCAGACATTGGCCATCACCGGTGCCGTGATCGTCAGCACGCCGCAGGAGGTGGCTCTGGCAGATGCACGCAAGGGAATTCACATGTACACGAACGAAAAGGTGAACGTACCCATCTTGGGGTTGGTAGAGAATATGGCATGGTTCACCCCTGCCGAACTTCCGGAGAACAAATACTACATTTTTGGGAAAGAAGGTGTGAAGCAGTTGGCTGAGACCATGAACGTACCTTTGTTGGGGCAGATACCTATCGTGCAGAGTATCCGGGAAAATGGTGATAACGGTACACCGGCAGCCCTGAATGAGGACTCAATAACCGGTAAGGCCTTCATGGAGCTGGCAAGAAACGTGGTGGAACAGACGGAGATACGGAATCGTATCGCCCCACCGACACATATCGTTGAAGTAAAATAATCAATAAATCAAAATAATATGAGAAGAGTGAAATCGTTTTGGATGAGTATGTGCATGCTGCTCATGGCTTTGGGCGTAAGTGCACAGGAATTTGATGCAAAGCAAGGATACACGATTAAGTCGGTAAACGGGCTTGCATTGGATAATCAGGAGAGCTATTCGGCATCAGGATTGTTCCTATCTACTTTTGATAAGACGCGTGATGCACAAGTCTGGAATTTTGTACCCTGCGGAAATGGGAAATATGCCATCGTGAGTGCCTTGACAGGCTTGGGCGTGACCTGTTTCACGTTCGAGAACCGCCCGGTACTGCTGCAATGGAGTAGTAATACGGGGGACCCGATGCAACAGTGGACACCGGAGAAACAAGCCAACGGCTCGTATGTCTTTACCAACGTAGGGCAGCCAACAATGGCGATGGGCCTTCGGGATGTGGATATCTTCGGCGAACCGGTGATGGTTGTCGACAAGGATGCATCGAAAGTGGCTCAGCAGTGGAAAGTAGAAAAGAGTGACCTGGCCGTGAACGTTGATGCACTGAAAAAATTCAGTACCAACGATTGGGAGAACCAGAAAATCGTAGGCATCAACAAGGAAGAGGGACATTCCACGTTTATCCCGTTTGCAGATGTGAAAGAGATGAAAGCCGATCCTTCATACGATCAGCCTTGGATACATCCACAATCATCCCGCTTCCAACTGTTGAACGGTCAGTGGAAATTCCATTGGGCAAAGCAGCCGGAGGACCGTCCTGTCAACTTCTTCAAACCGAACTATAACGTAGCTGATTGGGATGAGATACCCGTACCATCCAACTGGGAGATGCATGGATATGGAACACCAATTTATACGAATATTACCTATCCGTTCCGGAATAACCCTCCATTCATTCAGCCTCAGAAGAAATATACCGTTCTGAACGAGCCGAATGCAGTTGGTTCCTATCGTCGTGATTTTACCATTCCGAAAGATTGGAAGGATAAGGAAATCTTTATCCATTTCAATGGCGTGTATAGCGCGATGTATGTCTGGGTAAACGGTAAGAAAGTGGGTTATAGCCAAGGAGCCAGCAATGATGCCATCTTTGATATCACGAAATATGCAAAGGTAGGTAACAATACATTGGCTGTTGAAGTGTATCGTTGGAGCGACGGTAGTTACCTGGAAGATCAGGATATGTTCCGCCTGAGTGGAATCCATCGTGATGTCTACCTCGTTGCACAAACAAAACTGCGTGTGCGTGATATCTTCCTGACGGACGAGTTCTCTGCTTCGTTCGACAAGGCTACCTTGAACATAGCCAGCACCATCAAGAATAATGGAAAGAATGCAGGTGGAGCTGTGCGTGTCACCCTGCTCGACTCTAAAGGGAAGGAGCAAGGCTCAGTAACGACCGAGACCGGTGTGGTTGCAGCCAACCAGGAAGTGGCAGTTAACGGTAAGATTGAGTTGAACAATCCTCAGTTGTGGAGTGCTGAAGTGCCTTACCTGTATACGGTCAATATCGAGTTGCTGGATGCTTCCGGGAATGTGTTGGAAGCTACCACACAGAAACATGGTTTCAGGAAGGTTGAAATCAAGAACAAGAAAGTATATGTGAACAACCAACTTGTCCTGTTCAAGGGTGCCGACCGTCATGAGATTGATCCTGTCTTCGGAAAGGCTATTCCTGTGGAGACCATGACGAAAGATATCTTGCTTTATAAGCGGTTCAACCTGAACACCATCCGTATGAGTCACTATCCAAATGATCCGAAGATGTACGCACTTTGCGACTACTATGGACTTTATGTGATGGATGAAGCCGATCAGGAATGTCATGGAAACCAATCGATCAGTAATGATCCGAGTTGGGAAATCGCTTATGTGGATCGGGCAGTACGCATGGCTCAACGTGACAAGAACCATCCTTGTGTCGTATTCTGGTCATTAGGAAACGAGTCGGGAAAAGGATGTAACATCGTAGCCGAATACAATGCCATCAAGAAGATTGATCAGAGCCGTCCTATCCATTATGAAGGACAGAATGAAGTGGCAGATATGGACTCCAGAATGTATCCGTCCATCGAAGCGATGATGAAGCAAGATCAGGAGCAGACCGACAAACCTTATTTCCTCTGCGAATATGCACATGCCATGGGTAATGCCATTGGTAACCTGGAGGAATATTGGGATTATATTGAGAACAAGTCGCAACGTATGATTGGTGCCTGCATCTGGGATTGGGTGGATCAAGGTATCAACCGATATGGTGAAGATCCGACACATTTCTATTATGGTGGTAGCTTCGGTGATTTCCCCAATGATAACAACTTCTGTCTGAATGGTATCATCACCCCTGACCGTAAGGTGACTCCGAAATTGGAAGAGGTGAAGAAGGTTTATCAGTATATCGAGTTCAAGTATCAGGGTGATGGTAAGTTGGCCATCAAGAACAAGTATGATTTCTTGAACCTGAATCATTTTGGCCTGTTCTATAAAGTTATGACAAACGGTAAAGAGTCATCATACAAACATCTCACATTGCCTGCATGTGCATCCGACCAGACTGTTACGGTGAATATCGATGTACCGTCGATCAATGCGCAAGATGATGTTTACTTGGTTGTTGAGGCTCGCCTGAACGATGATTGCATCTGGGCAAAAGCAGGGCACGTGGTTGCTAACGAACAGTTTGCTTTGAACGTAGCCCAACAAGAATGGGCGGCTGTTCAGACATCCGATGAACTGGAAGGATTTGCTGAGGAAAGACGTTTCGTTCATATCCGCAATGCCAAGACAGAAGTCGTGTTCGATGGCAAGACAGGTATGATGATGGCCTACCGATATAATGGTATGAGCCTGTTACATGGTCAGGAAGGTCCGGCATTGAACACTTATCGCTCAATCGATAATGATAAGCGTGACTGGTACGATACGACGATGAAGTTGAAAGGCTTCGACTGGAAGCTGGCAGCCGACAAACATTCGGCAACGGTAACGGTGAAGCTGGATGCCGTAACTCCGACTTGCACTATCCCGCATACCATCACTTATGTCGTTTATGCTAACGGAACCATAGATGTGGAAGCATCTTTTGAGACGACCAAGGAATTTAACTTGCCGCGTCTTGCTTTGCAAATGGGTATCAGCGGAGCATTGGAGAACCTTCAGTGGTATGGCCGTGGTCCGATAGAAAACTATCAAGACCGTAAGAACGCTGCCTTTGTAGGTTTGTATCAATCGACCGTGAAGGGTATGCGCGAGCATTATGTCCGTTCGCAGTCAATGGGAGAACGTACGGATACCCGTTGGCTGACCTTAACCAATGCAGCCGGTAAGGGTTTGAAGATTACGGCGAAGGACAAGTTTGATTTCTCTGCTCTTCATTACTATGACAAGGAGTTGTGGCTGGCCAAGTACAACCACGTACTGGATGAGATTGAAGTGCCACAGGTCGTACTGAACTTGGACTGCATCCAGAGAGGTATTGGTAATGGCAGTTGTGGCCCGGGTCCTCGTCCGAAATATGAAATCCAGAAGGAACATACCTATCAGTATGCTTTCCGTATGGAACCGATCTAAGCAAATTGTCGATAAGAAAAGGTCCGTGGTTTAGTAATAATCACGGACTTTTTTGTATATTTGTTCTACCATTAAGAAAAGATGTTATGAAAAAGGTAAAACTATTGTTTGTAATGCTGTTCATCATGTTGACAGCATCGTTGAATGCCAATGTGCCATTGATAGGTGGGCAAGTAATCATCGAACCCGGACAATCGGATGCCGAGATAGAGCACTGGTTCAAGATTATGCATGACAACGGAATGAAGGTCACCCGAATCAGGATGTTTGAGGAGTATATGCATGTAGGTGACCAGTGGGACTTCACCTTGTTCGACAAGGCATTCAAGGCGGCAGAGAAATATGGTATCAAAGTCTTTGCAACCTTATTCCCGTCGACACCGAATAATTCGATTGGCGGCTTCAAGTTCCCGTTAGACGATGCACATGAGCGTCAGGTCGTAACGTATATCGAAAAGACAGTAAACCATTATAAGAACTTCAAGTGCCTGTTGGGTTGGGTCCTGATGAATGAGCCCGGTATGGGTGGAGAACTTCCCAAAACCGATTACACGAAACGTAAGTTTGAGGAATGGAAGAAGCAACAAACCGAACCTGCATATCAAAGCAAAGGTTATACCAAACTTGTTAACTTTGATGAAGAGCGGTTCCTTGTTGATTATACCACTTGGTATTTGGGCTGGCTTGCCAATGAGATCAAAAAGTATGACAGCGATCACGAGATGCATGTGAACAACCATCAGATATACGACAATGTAGCAGAGTATGACTTCCCGGCTTGGAGACCTTATCTTACCTCCCTGGGTGCATCGGCTCATGCCAGTTGGCATTTTGGCTATTTCAAACGTCAACAATATCCGATGGCCATGTTTGCGAATTGCAGCATCATCCGTTCGGGTGCCGGCGAATTGCCTTTCTGGATCACGGAACTACAAGGTGGAAATAATACTTATTCGGGCTATCGTCCGTTCTGTCCGACTGCCGAAGAAATTACTCAGTGGATGTGGACGAGCATCGCATCGGGGACACAGGGTATCATCTTTTGGAGCTTGAACCCTCGTTCCATCGGTGAAGAATCGGGTGAATGGGCGTTGCTGAATTTCCAAAATATGCCTTCCGATCGCTTTGAGGCCGCGTCAAAGGTTGCTTTGTTCATGGATAAGAACCGAAAAATCTTCGAAGATATTCGCCCTTTCGAAGCAGACGTGGACATCTTGTACATCCGTGAGTCTTTATGGACAGAGCGTAAGATTCAGTATGGTGATCTGGATGACAGTACGTATGAAGGTAGACACAAGGGTGGAGTGATGAAATCGGTGTTGGCTTTCTATGAGATGTTGCTCGAAAATGGTGTCAACGCTTCAATTGCCGAAATCAATGAATACGATTGGGACAAGAAAGATTATAAGGGGAAGACCCTCATCATTCCGAATCAAATCACCCTTCCTTCGAGCCAGTGGGAACACCTTCGTCAGTTTGTGAAGAAAGGTGGAAAACTGATTGTCGAGGGATTAACCTCTTTCTATGATGAGAATATGCTGTGTCTTTTCCAAACCGGTTTCCCGCTGCAGGATGTTTTTGGAGGAAGTCTGCAGGAAACGAAATGTATTCCGGGTGATTTCACTATGCAATTTGGATCAGATAAGGTCAACACTCACCTGTGGAAAGGATATATCTACAACCAGAAGGGGAAGATCATAGCCAATGAAGGGAATAAGATTACGGCTACCCGCCATCAGTTTGGAAACGGTGAAGTGGTTTGGATCCCATCGCTGGTTGGCTTAGGCGGTCGGCGTATCGGTAATTATCATCCTTTGTCAAACTTCATTCTGAAAGAGATCCAGGAACTGTCTAATCACCGGTTCACAAGGAACTATCCGGGTATTTACATGCAGTCGTTTAACAGTGGAAAGAACAACTATTCGTTGGTCATTAACAAAAGTGGTGCTCAGAAAAATGTTGAGTTGAAAGCACCGGCATCCAAGCTGATCTATTCGGATAAGAACGGACACCTCTCGAGGACGATGCTGACTATCCATCCGGAGGAGTGCATGATCATCCAATGGAAATAACGATCGCATTAACGAGAACGATAACGAAGGGATCCTCGTTATCGTTCTCGTTTTCCATAAAGCTTGTTGATTAAATCATTTCTACCGACTCGCCTGAGTTCTTGAATGATTGCCCTTCTTTCTTCAGGCTTATACCAGAAGAAGAACATGCGTTGTGCCAGCTTCTCCTTTTGGGAACGTGCTGAGTAAACCCGTTCTAACGTATAGGGGTGAAAGCCGGTGTACCATGTTTCGGTAGCGACCGTCATGGGCGTAGGGGTAAAGTCCTGCACTTGCTCCAAGTGGAAGTCTAAGTCTTTCGTGATAACAGCCAGTTCGGCCATGTCTTCCTCCGTACATCCAGGATGGCTGCTGATAAAATACGGAATCAGTTGTTGGTTTAAATGGTATTCTTGATTGATTCGGTCGAAAGTACGCTTAAACTGGTAGAACTGATTGAACGAAGGCTTCCTCATGATGGATAAGACACGGTCGCTGGTATGTTCCGGAGCCACTTTCAGTCGTCCACTCACATGCTTTACAATCAGTTCCTTGGCATATTGTGCATTGGCTTTGTTGATTTCAGGATCTTTTGATTCGTGTTGAATCAGGTCGTATCGTACGCCACTGCCAATAAATGACTTCTTAATGGTTGGCAGTGCATCCACGGCATGATAGATGTCGAGGATTGGTCGGTGATCTGTATTTAAGTTCGGACATACTTCAGGGTGAATGCACGATGGGCGTTTGCATTTCTGACATGCTTTGATGTTACGGCCATGCATCCCATACATATTTGCGCTGGGACCTCCCAGATCACTGATGTATCCCTTAAAGTCGGGCATCTCCGTAATCTGCTTCACTTCCTTTAGGATACTTTCTTTGCTTCGGCTAACGATGAATTTCCCTTGATGTGCCGAGATGGTGCAGAACGCACACCCTCCGAAGCAGCCTCGGTGCATGTTCACCGAAAACTTGATCATGTCGTATGCAGGAATACGTTTACCCTTATATTTAGGATGTGGCATTCGCGTGTAGGGAAGGTCGAACGACATGTCGAGTTCTCCTTGCGACATGGGAGGGAAGGGAGGATTGACGACGACGGTCTGATCATCCACATCTTCCAAGAGTCGGGATGCTGTATATTTGTTCGATTCTTCTTCAATGATACGGAAGTTCTCAGCCTCAAAGCGTTTGTTCTTCAGACAAGCTTCGTGAGAATGTAAGACGATGTCGGCGGGATGATCAGGAAGAGGTGCCAGAGTCGTTCCTTTATCAACCAAATAAACAGTCTGCAGTATGTCGTGAGGAACGACCTGAGGTTGCTCTTTCATGCGCGATGCCAGTTCGGTCATCGGTTTTTCTCCCATCCCATATATCAGGAGATCAGCTCCCGAATCAATGAGGATTGGCTTCCTGACTGCGTCTTGCCAATAGTCGTAATGGGTTAGCCGGCGCAAGGAACCTTCAATTCCACCAAGGATGACAGGAACATCCGGGAACAATTGCTTCAGTATCTTTGAATAAACGATGCTGGGGTATTCAGGCCTGAGGTCATGCCGCCCATCGGGAGTATAAGCGTCTTCCTTGCGTAGCCTTTTGTTTGCGGTGTATTTATTGACCATGCTGTCCATGCAACCGGGCGATACCCCAAAAAACAAACGAGGACGACCCAGTTTCTTGAAGTCACGTAAGTCGTCTCGCCAATTTGGCTGAGGCACGATGGCCACTTTCAAGCCCTGCGCCTCTAATAGTCGTCCGATAACGGCAGCCCCAAAGGAAGGATGGTCAACGTATGCATCTCCACTAAAGAGAATAACATCCAATTCGTCCCATCCCCTCAGTTCCACTTCTTTTTTGGTGGTAGGCAGCCAGTCGGTCAGTTGATAGTCCTTCAATATGATTAATCTTCTGTACTTTTTGCCGTTTCATCTTCCGACTGTTTCTTCCAGTCAGTATAGAGATTGACCAGATTCTTCAGTCCGAATGCTTTCATGTTATCATGATAGATTACGTCGATACACAAGTCGAGTAAATCCTTGCAGTTACCTTCTATGCCAACGATCAGGGATCGGATGTTCAGTTTCAGCTTTTCTAAAACCGATTCGTCAATGATGCCATTGCTGTCGATGAGTTGTTCGAACAGAGCATACTTGTCAATGGTTTGAAGGTTCTCTTCGGTTACTGTGATCGATCTTGTTCCCGAAGCGTTTGTTTGTATAGAATACATGATATCTTGTTTTATTCAATGACAAAATTCTGAGGATATTTTCCAGTCCAAACACTGAAATAATCCTTAATGATTCTCATATCCTTCTCTATATCTCCGCATGGTTCGATGACCTTTTCCGCAATGATCGACTTTGACGGATAATCGATGGCGATCAGAACGATAGGGACATTAGCCCCTTGTGCGATATAGTAGAAGCCCTTCTTCCAGTTCGGATTGGCCTTTCGGGTTCCTTCGGGTGTAATACCGAGATGAAAGATCTGTCTTTGTTTAAACATCTCAATCATCTGTTCTACGGTCGACGTCTTGTGTGAACGGTCGATAGGAATCCCGCCCATTCTTTTCAGAATAGGGCCTAATGGCCAGAAGAACCAATCTTTCTTCATCATGAAATGAGCCTTCCATCCATACTCATGGATAAAGAGTTCACCAATGATAAAATCCCAATTGGATGTGTGTGGAGCAATGCAGATAACACATTTTGGGGGTAGGGTGATGTCAATCTTCTCCTTCCATCCAAGAACCTTATGAAAGATTAACTGAAAGAATTTCCTCATTCTTTATTGGGCTTGGATGCTTTCTCCAATTCGTTAGCGACAATTTCGATTTCTTTCTTCAGGTCGTTTTCAATCTGTTTGTAGAAACCTTTCACATTACCAGGCTCAGTATGACTGATGCGTGGAATGAGGTTCAATACCCGGTGAATAGCGTTGATGATGACTTCACGGTCTACACCTTCAACCAAACTAGCCACGAAAAGATCACCTGCAATATAGGAGATGCTTTTTTTCAGATTTTTTCTACTTGCCATAATTTATGTTTTAAGCGTTTATCCAATAAATTGCTGTAAAGATAGTGCTTTTTTCTTAGTCTCGTTTTTATATTTCCGAAAAAAAAGCGAAATTTGCATTGCTTATTTAAATAGATAAATTTTTGTTTTAAAATAGGATAGAAATATGACAACTAAAAGTGCATTACACATTGCAAGAGCAACCTACCAGCCAAAGCTTCCTAAAGCGTTATTGGGTTCGGTAAAAGTGAAAGAAGGAGAAGCAACAAAGTCGGTTGCCGATCAGGAAGAAATCAAGGCTTTATTCCCTAATACCTATGGGATGCCTTTGATACAATTGGTTGAAGGTGAGCAGAAGAATTATCCTGCGTTCAATGTTGGTGTTATTCTTTCAGGTGGACAGGCTCCTGGTGGACATAATGTTATTTCAGGTATCTTCGACGGCATTAAGAAACTTAATAAGGACAGCAAATTATACGGATTCTTGATGGGACCGAGTGGATTGATCGACCATCATTATATGGAGTTGACTGCTGAGTTGATTGATGATTATCGTAATACCGGTGGTTTTGATATGATCGGTTCCGGTCGTACAAAACTCGAAACAGAAGAACAGTTTGAGAAAGGCTTGCAGATTATCCGTGAGTTGGGTATCAAGGCGATCGTGATTATTGGTGGTGACGACTCAAATACCAATGCTTGTGTGTTGGCAGAATACTATGCTGCTAAGAAGTACGGTGTACAAGTTGTAGGTTGTCCGAAGACTATCGATGGCGACTTGAAGAACAATATGATTGAGACTTCATTTGGTTTCGATACAGCGACCAAGACTTACTCGGAAGTAATCGGTAACATTGAGCGTGACTGTAACTCTGCACGCAAATATTGGCATTTCATCAAGTTGATGGGACGCTCTGCTTCACACATCGCTTTGGAATGTGCTTTGCAGGTACAACCGAATGTTTGCTTGATCTCTGAGGAAATTCAAGAGAAGAACATGACATTGGACGATGTTGTTACTTATATCGCTAATATCGTTGCTGCACGTGCTGCTGAAGGAAACAACTTTGGTACTGTTTTGATTCCTGAAGGCTTGATCGAGTTCATCCCGGCTGTTAAGCGTCTGATCAGTGAGTTGAATGATTTCCTGGCTAAGAATGGTGAAGAATTTGCAACGATCGAGCGTAACAAACAACGTGAATACATCATCTCTAAGTTGTCGAAAGAAAATGCCGAGATCTATGCTTCACTTCCGGAAGAAGTAGCTCGTCAGCTCTCTTTGGATCGGGATCCTCATGGAAACGTACAAGTTTCGTTGATTGAAACAGAAAAATTGTTGAGTAACATGGTTGCAACGAAATTGGCTGCATGGAAGAAGGAAGGTAAGTTCGTTGGTAAGTTTGCTGCTCAACACCATTTCTTCGGTTACGAAGGCCGTTGTGCTGCTCCTTCTAATTTTGATGCTGACTATTGCTACGCATTAGGTTATACAGCAGCCCAACTGATCGCAGAAGGAAAGACTGGCTATATGGCTTCTGTCCGTAACTTGACTGCTCCTGCTGCAGAATGGGTCGCAGGTGGTATTCCTATCACTGCGATGATGAATATGGAACGCAGAAATGGTAAGATGAAACCTGTTATTCAGAAAGCATTGGTTGAATTGGATGGTGCTCCGTTCAAGGCTTTTGCTGCACAGCGTGAGACATGGGCTAAGGAAACGGCTTACATCTATCCGGGACCGATTCAATATTTTGGTCCGTCGGAAGTATGTGACCAGCCAACCAAGACCTTACAATACGAGCAAGCAAAGTAAGTTGGTAATCATTTTGAATGATTAATAAAATAAAGGTACGTCATTCACTTCTGTCAGGAAATGAACAGGCGTACCTTTATTTTTAAGTCTAGGGATGGCAGATCTGTCGCATAAAACAAAATCTGGTAAGACTCGGAAAAAGGTTTCGACAAGGTCGAAGAGGAAGAGTAAAAACCGGAGAAGAAAGACATCGCGTGAGATGCCTAAAGGATTGTTTTATGTGCTGTCCACTCTCTTTGCTATCGCATTCCTTGCTGCCTTCTTCTATTTTTTTATTCGTCCATATTCCTATCGCTGGAAACCATGCTATGGGATGAAAGCGTATGGCGTATGTATGCCTTCGGGCAACTATGTTCATGGTATTGACCTTTCGCACTATCAAGGAGATATCCAATGGAGCCAATTGGCCAACGCACGAAAAGGCCCGTTCCCGATTCAGTTTATGTTCATCAAGGCAACCGAGGGTGGCGATCTGGAAGATAACATGTTTGCATCGAATTTTGATTCTGCCAAGGTATACGGCTTTATCAGGGGAGCTTATCACTTCTTTAACTCAAAGACCGATCCGCTCAAACAAGCCAATTTCTTTATAGAGAATGTGAAATTGGAGGAAGATGACTTGCCTCCCGTACTTGATATCGAACAAAAGGTGGATGATGAAGAGATGTTACGGAGGAATGTAAAGATATGGCTTAATTGCATCGAGAATTACTATCATAAGAAGCCCATTATCTATGCATCGTATCGGTATAAGACACGTTATTTAAACGATTCAACACTGAACAGTTATCCTTACTGGATCGCACATTATTATGTGGATAGCGTTCAGTATCAAGGGCAATGGAAATTCTGGCAACATACAGATGTCGGGACATTGCCGGGTATCAAGGAAAATGTCGATTTAGATGTTTTTAATGGAACGATGGATGAACTTTTAGGCTTGACCCACTAAGTCAGAGGCCTACTCGGTTCTTTCAAATTTTACAACCACCCAATTGTTGTACTCTTTATGGCTGAGGTATTTGAGGCCTAAACTCTCTGCTTTCTTTTGTATGATTGGTAGATCTTCTTGATAGAAACCGCTCATGAGTATGACGGAATGTTTGTGCATACAAGAAGTATATGCAGGCATGTCGTTTAACAAAATGTTGCGGTTGATGTTGGCAAGAATAATGTCGAAAGGAGCTCGATCGACAAGAAGGTGGGCATCGCCCCATTCTACATCCACGTTGTCCAAGTGGTTTAACTCCACATTTTGACGTGCATTGTTCACACTCCATTCGTCAATGTCGATAGCGGTTACATGAGATGCTCCACGCATCGCTGATAAGATTCCCAGAATACAAGTGCCACACCCCATATCCAATACGGTCTTTCCCTCCAGGTCGGCGTCGAGTATTTCTCGTATCATGCCTTGTGTCGTTTCGTGATAGCCTGAGCCAAAAGACATCTGGGGATTGATGACGATGTCGTATGCGGTTTGAGGAATATCTTGATGGGTGGTGCTATGTACGCAGCAACGATTGTCGATAACGATGGGTTGAAAGCCATGCTGTTCCCATTCTTCGTTCCAGTTCTGATAAGCAGCTGGTGCCAGGGTGAATGTTATTCTTGTATTTGGGAAGGGAAAGTCGGCAGTCAACGCCTCAAGAGCCTCCTTGTCGAGAAGGTCATCTTGGATGTATGCCTTTAGCCCATCTTCCATTTCTGTAAAACTTTCAAAACCGATCTCTCCGGCCATAGCAGCCAAGATATCTGATTTGTCGGTACTATAAGGTTGAATGGAAAAGGTGACTTCGGTATATTTCATCCCTATATTTGTAATTTATGTGGGTTGGATGGTAGTCGGACGTTAATTGCTCTTTTCAGCAATACATTCCATTTCGATCAGCCATTCCGGGCGGCATACCTTAGCGTGAACAATAATGTAAGGAGTATTCGGATAATGCTCTTTCATGTATTCCTCCGTAGCCTGATAGTCGGAGATATCACGAAGATAAATGATGAAATAGCAAATATCGTTCATCGATGAACCTCCTTCTTCCAGCAATGCATGGATGTTCTCTAACAACCTGTCGGTTTGTTTCTTTAGGTTTCCAAGATAGATGACGTGACCGTATTTGTCGATGCTTGCAGTGCCAGAAATGAAGTACATTTTCTTGTCGGGGAGGCTCAAACGTGTTCCACGCTCGAATGCCACACCGTATTCGTGTGTCGGACTCAGGTGATCGAGTGCTTTCAAGTACATCTTATCATGCTCGTCAATCTCGGGATAGGTGAGGAAATCCATGGCAACAAAGGCGTTGCGTACATGTGAGTTACCACCGATTCCCGTGCTTGCAATGAAATGTGTGTCGATGGACAGGCCATAGCGTTGGAATACATCGTTTCTGGCTTTTACCACACCATTGTAGTTGTTGTCAATATCGCTGACGTAAATCCAAGTGCGTACACAATGCTTTTTCATATCCAAGCCCGCTTCTTTTATCAACTTGATATATTTCTCAAAAAGCATCATGGTCTCCAAATAGGAGTTGTTGCATTTTGCTTCTTCCTCAGTAAGCCTTAGCGAATGAAATAGGAAAGGAACTTTTGAATCAGATGTCTTGATGAGGACTGAAAGTTTGGACCCATTCAAAGGAGTTTGTTCCACAATGGTAGAAGCAGTCTTTGAAAGTATATCCTGATACAACTCAGATTCTACCAACTGTTGATATTGATTCTGTGCATCACTAAGGAAAATCTTGCAGTATTGAAGAACTCTGCCTTTGCCGGCTTCATCCAATAGATATTGCGATAGCGTGTGATGTAGTTGTTGGATTCTTTCTTGAAAAGAACCTTGTGGTTGACAATTGAAAATAATGTATTGATCCATTCTTCCTGTTTTTAGTGGTGCAAAGATATATCTTTTTCTTTAATTTTTGCTCTTTTTCTTATAAAATACATATAAATAGGTATTCTATGAGTTGAATGAACGGCTAAAGGAAAAATTTCACAACCTTTGGCCGTTTGAGAGTTTTGTTGGTTGAAAAGTGTTAAAACAAAAATCGAAGAATTCTAATCTTTTTTCAAAAAAATAGATGAAAATATTGCGATTAAAAAATAAAAATATAATTTTGTATTCTTGAAAACACATAAAAGCGGATTTATCAAGGTAATAAATCTTTATTAATGTGAAAATGAGATAAGTTATTCAAAATACGCTTAATGTTAACAACTTTAATCAAAAATTGTATGAAAAACAATCTTCTACCGAGTGCCCTAACTCGGTGTGGCCAACTCCTTAAATCTACAGGATTGGCAATGTGTTTGATTGCAACAAGTATGGCTGGAGCCTTTGCAAACAATGGCGTTACAGCATCTTCGGACGCAATCTCTGTCGTTCAACAATCAATTTCAGTAAGAGGACAAGTCGTTGACCAAGCAGGTGAACCTGTTATTGGTGCCAATATCTTGGAGAAAGGTACTACAAATGGTACGATTACTGACATTGATGGTAATTTTGCTTTAAATGTTCAACCAAATGCAACTTTGGTTATTTCTTACATTGGTTATACCACCAAGGAAGTTGCAGTGAACAATCAACGTACGTTGAAGGTTACATTGACGGAAGACTCTGAAGCTTTGGAAGAAGTCGTAGTTATCGGTTATGGTACCGTTAAGAAGGCCGACTTGGCAGGTGCCGTTGCTGTCGTTGACAACAAGGCATTCCGCGATCAGCCGATTAACGATGTATCAGAGACATTGCAAGGTCGTTTGGCCGGTGTTCAGGTTGAGTCTTCTGGTGTTCCGGGTGGTGATGTAAAGATCCGTGTCCGTGGTGCCAACTCAGTCAACAAGAGCAATGACCCGTTGTATGTAGTTGATGGTATCGTTCGTGAATCAGGTTTGGAAGGTTTGAACTCTGATGATATTCAGGCTATCCAGGTTTTGAAGGATGCTTCTTCAACAGCTATCTACGGTTCTCGTGGTTCAAACGGTGTTGTATTGATCACTACGAAGAAGGGTCGTGCTAACGAACCTCAGATTACTTTCGATGCTCAGTTAGGTGCTTCTTCATTGTATAAGACTTATGACTTGATGGATGCTTACGAGTATGCTCAGGCTTACATGGATGTAAACAGTAACCCGAACGCATTTACTCAGGAAGAATTAGCTACTTATAAGAATGGTGGTGGTATTGACTGGCAGGACACAATGTTCCGTACAGCTTACACTCAGAACTACCGCTTAGCTATCTCTGGTGGCTCAAAGGAAACTCAGTATCGTATCTCTGGTAACTACATGAATCAGCAAGGTATCTTCGTTTATAACGACAACAAACGTTATAGCGTTCGTACCAATGTTTCTGCTGATGTTGCAAAATGGTTACATATTACTGCTGACGTAAACGCTTCTCGTAACGAGCGTCACGGTGGTGGTGGCTTCGGTGCCGGCAAGGGTAATCCTGTTTGGCAGGTGGTCAGCTATTCTCCATCTATGTCCATGTTCGATCCTGATGGCATGACTTACGCATACGATAAGTTCAACTCTATCGCTCGTAACCCACTTGGTTTAGCTAAATTGAATGGTAGTGATAATATTGCAAACATCTTCAACGGTATGATCGACTTACGCTTCAATATCGCTAAGGGTTTGACTTTCACTTCTACAAACGGTGTTGACTATAGAGATTTCAAATCTTATGGTTTCTCTTCAACAAAGGTTGAATCACAGAGCAGTATGTCGAACAACGATACTCAGCGTGTACAGTACCAGTCTTCAAACAACTTGACTTACGTTGGTCAATTTGGTAAGCATGGTTTGACAGCAACAGCTGTATTCGAGGCTACAAAGAACGAAACCAGATCAATGGGTATTTCCGGTACAAACCTTCAGACTGAAAGTGTTGGTTACTGGAATGTAAGCTTGGCATCTTCTCGTTCTGAGTCAAACAGCTACTCTGCATGGTCATTGCTTTCAGGTGTAGGCCGTGTTATGTATAACTATGCTGATCGTTATTTGGTTACTGGTACATTTCGTGCCGATGGTTCTTCAAGATTTGCTAAGAAGAAATGGGGTTACTTCCCATCCATCGCAGTTGCTTGGAACTTGAGCAACGAAAGCTTTATGAAGAATGTGAAGTCTTTCCAAGATGTTAAGATTCGTGCTAGTTACGGTATCGTAGGTAGCCAGGCTATCAGCCCATACGACACCTTAGGTATGCTTTCTTCTGCTGTTTATGGTTATGGTGGTTCAAGTAACTATCCAGGTTACTGGCTGAACAGTTTGGCAACTCCTGATCTGACTTGGGAGAAGACCAATCAGTTCGACCTTGGTTTGGAATTCAGTATTCTGAATCGTGCCTTGAGTTTCACATTCGACTATTATACCAAGAAGACTACCGATGCTTTGCTGCGCAAGCAGATTCCTAACTACGATGGTGGTGGTACTTACTGGGTAAATGCCGGTGAAATCAGCAATAAGGGTTTTGAATTCGCTATTACAGCTCGTCCGTTCCAGGGTGGTAAGTTCCAGTGGAACTCTACTTTGACCGGTACTTATAATAAGAATAAGGTGCTTGACTTGGCTGGTGACGAATACATCTCAGGTGCTACTCCTGCATCAGGTATGATCGCTGACGATGGTGTTACTCGTGCACAAGTAGGTTATCCTATCGGTATTTTCTATCTGTATGATTGGAAGGGAATCGATAAGTCAACTGGTGATAACATCTATGCTGATACCAACAATGATGGTAAGATCGACTCTAACGACCGTATCTTGGTTGGTAAGTCTACTCCAGACTGGACATTCGGTTGGAACAACTCATTCTCTTACAAGAACTGGGATTTGAACCTCTTCTTCAATTCATCATTTGGTGCTAAGCGTTTGAACATCGTTGCATTCGGTGGATCTAACCGCGTTGGTGACTCTCGTTTCATCACAATGAGAGATGCTTATTATGATAACTGGGATAAGAATCCTTCAAATCCGAAGTATGCTTCTTTGACAAGTACAACAAGCCAGAAGTATCCTAACTCAACTCAGTATTTGGAAAATGCTGACTACTTGCGTCTGCAGAACATCAGCTTGTCTTATACTTTGAAGAAGAGCGTTACGAAGTTTGCTAATATCCGTTTGTCAATCAGCTGCCAGAACTTGTTCACAATCACTGGTTACAGTGGTCTGGACCCAGCAGCTTATGCATTCTCAAGCGGCCATGCTGATGTGAACAGTGGTATCGATATGGGTGGTTACCCAACTCCACGTACATTTACATTCGGTGCAAAATTTGATTTCTAATATAAAGAATATACAGATATGAAAAACAAAATATTTTTAGGATGTTTGCTTGCATTCTCTTTGTGTGCAACATCATGTAGCGACTTCTTGGATGAGGATCCGAAAGGTAAATTATCTGCTGATAATTTCTTTACCTCCCAAAACGACCTCGATATGGCTGTAACAGCCCTTATGAGAAAGGTCAATGATGTCTCTAATAACACGAACCCTTGGGGTGCATCTTGGATGGGTGATGACTTGACTACACACCCAGCAAGTAACAAGCAGGCTTATGCTCAGTTCGACCGCTTCGTCCCAGTAGATGATAATAAGACCGTTGTAGCAAAGTGGAATAGCGATTATGCTGTTATCAAGGCTGCCAACTACTTGATCATGAACGTGGATAATACTCCTGTTTCTGATGAAGAAAAGAAGATTGCCTTAGGTCAGGCTCACTTCTGGAGAGCATATTGGTATTTTGACTTGGTTCGTACTTTCGGTCCGCTTCCTATCAATACTGATAATACAATCTCACAAGAGACTCCGCTGTCAAGTGTGAAGGAAGTTTATGACTTGATCGTTTCCGATTTGCAATACTGTGTAGCTAATCTTCCGACTAGCTATTCTAAGGCTCCACGTGTATATAATGGTGCAAACGCTTATATCACTAAGCAGGCTGCTATGTCAACATTGGCTTGTGTTTATCTGAATATGGCAGGTTGGCCTTTGAAGGATACGTCTAAATATTCAGATGCTGCTAGCATGGCTAAGCAAGTTATCGATGGCTGTAACGCTGGTACTTACGAATATGTATTGTGTCCAGAATACAAGACAGTTTATTCCTTGAGTGATAACTACAATAATGAAACAATCGTTGGTGTAAACAAGAACCGTGCTTTCACTTGGTCACAAGATAATGAAACTGGTTTCAGTAACATCTTCGAATCCCAAGGTGGTTGGGGTGACGGTTGGGGTACTTACAGCTTCTGGAAAGAATTCCCGGAAGGTGCTCGTAAGGACGCTACTTTCATGCCGAAAATCATGGTATTGGTTGGTGGTTTCAAGGGTCAATTACATAACTTCTGGGATACTGATGCAGAAGGTAACCACATCATCTCAGAGGCTCACCCAGCATATCAAATCTTCTGTGCATCAGGCAACGGTACAGCCGACTTCGACTATACTTATGCTGCTAACGTGAAGATCGACCATGCTTGTACTCAACAACGTGTACGCCACATGCGTTACTCAGAACTTCTGTTATGGTATGCAGAGGCTTCTACTCGCGCTACCGGTTCTATCAATGCTCAGGCTCTAGACTGCATGAACCAAGTACGTGTACGTGCAGGTGAAGATCCTATCAGTGAAAGCGATTACAGCGCAGCTGAATTTGCTGACCTTTGTGTAAAGGAACATGGTTGGGAAGTTGCAGGTAACTGGATGGCATGCCAGACTCGTCGTTTCGATGAACAACGTATGGAATTGTTTGCTCAGGCATGGGCACAACGCCAGAAAGATAATACCGAAGGTGTTGAGGTTGCTCCGGGTGTGATTTTGAAAGAGACATTGGCTCCTTCAGGCTCATTCTCTGAAAGCGCTATCTATGCTCCTTATCCATCAACAGACGTTAGTCTGAACCCAGGTTTGAAGAGATAAATCAAATCATTTATAAGGGCTTTGGTGAAAACCAAAGCCCTTTTTTTGTCTATAAACTTTTTCATTTGATATTAAATGATTAGCTTTGTGAGGATAATTATCATCATATGAAAATAGGAAAATATATCACCATATTATTAGCAATTTCTCTCTTTGCTTGTCAATCACATCAAACCGCCCAGTCTTCTTCAGACGACTTTCCCGACATTTTCCCGGATTATAAGGATGTAACCATACCTTCCAGCATCTCCCCACTTAATTTCAGTGTTAGGAATGCAAAGGCCATTCAAGTAGATTTGAAAGAATCGGATGGTACAGTTACTTCTTTCTATGGGAAAAAGCACGTTGAATTTCCGAAAAGCAAGTGGTCGGACATCTTGAAGAGAAATGAGGATCAGCAAATCGAGTTGACTGTGTCTGTCTGGGATGAGCAACACTCAGCGGGAGTTAAATATAAATCATTTCCTATTTACGTCTCATCGGATGAAATCGATCCCTATATCGCTTATCGTCTGATAGAACCAGGTTATGAGAGTTGGAATCGTATCGAACTCTGCGAGCGGGAACTGTCTTCATTTGCTGAGCATGCCTTTGTCAGCAACCAGATGGCGGAAAATGCTTGTCTGAATTGTCATTCTTTCTACAACTATTCGCCTGATACCTATCTGTTCCATGTCCGTGGTAAGAATGGTGGTACCGTTCTTTATCAGAATCATGCTTCTACGAAGATTGATTTCACAAAGTTGCCTTTAGGGAAGCAGGGTGTTTATCCGATGTGGCATCCGAGTGGTCGATACATTGCGTTCTCATCGAATGCAACCTTCCAAGTATTCTTCCATCAAGGTGAGCAGCCGATTGAGGTGTTTGATCAGAGCTCAGATCTGATCCTGTTTAATACTGAAAACAACCAGACTTCGACTGTGCCTCAGATCAGTCAGGATTCTATTTTTGAAACATTCCCAGCATGGTCACCCGACGGGAAATCCCTCTATTTTTCAGCAGCACAAGCCGGTGAAGTACCGGATAGCGTGAAGAATATTCATTATGGCATCATGAAAGTCGGATTTAACCAAGAAACCGGTGAGTTTGCAGAACAGTTGGAAACGATCTGTGCTGCAACCGACTCGACCAGTGCTTCCTGGCCTCGCATCTCACCGGACGGAAAGTATCTGCTCTTCACCATGGCTGCCTATGGCACTTTCCCTATTTGGCATAAGGAGGCCGACTTGCAGATGATTGACTTGGAAACGGGTGAAAAAGTGGATACCGACATCCTGAATAGCTCGGATACAGAGAGTTATCATTCATGGTCGTCGAACGGGAAATGGGTTTTGTTCAGCAGCAGAAGGTTGGATGGCAGGTATACACGTCTGTATATTGCCCATTTCGATGGGAACGGACACTTCGGTAAGCCTTTCTTGTTACCACAGAAAGAGCCTGATTACAATACATTCAGATTAAGGTCGTACAATGTACCTGAATTTGTTTCAGGAGAAATCAAGACCTCTTATTCCACATTTGGCAATGTGTTTAAACAGATGAAGAAATGAGCAAGCGTTTTATCATATTAATATCCTTATTGATCATACCACTGGTATTCGTTATTTGGTATTTTCTCTTCCCTTATTTTCTATGGGAAAAAGAAATTACCAGTTTCTTTGTGTTTACCCCTGATTATTTCCATTCGGTGATTGCGGGGAAGGGCGGAGTGCCTGCGATTATTGGCAATTACCTCTTGCAGTTCTATCGCTGGCCTTTCTTTGGGGCGCTTATTCAGGCTTTGTTCCCCACCTTGGTGCTATATTCGTTCATGCATATCCTGCACCGTCTTCCAATCAAAAGAGTTTGGCTCTTCTTGGCATGGATTCCTGCCCTCATCTTAGCATGGCATCAGTTCTATGAGGAGTTCATCACCGATTCGGTTCGATTTACGTTGATTGCAATCGCATTGGCATTGTTTGTCGAGATACTTTACCGTCTGTTCAAGTGGAGAACATCAGATGATTTTGTTGAAAAGAACAATAAAAGCAGCAAGAAATTGATCTATTACATCATCCCTTCGATGTTTGTGATCTGTTTTTTCCTCTTTGCTTTTACCAATAAAGACCTGAAATCACACGAGCGGGATTATAAGATGGAGTTCTTGGCATCGACAGGTCATTGGAGTGATTTATTGGATTTGATAGGCGATCATGACGATAACAAGATGAAGGACTTGTGCTATGTGACATTGGCATTAAGCAACATGAACATGTTGGGCAATCGTATCTTCAATTATCCTGTTAATTCGGAAGAGTTTTTCCTCTTTCAGGGAGATGCTTCCTTGCATGGCACCTTCTTCAATCAATTGTTCTTTCAGCATATTGGTATTTACAATCAGGCCATTCATCAGGCTTTCCAGGAAGCAACAAAGTCGAAGTATGGCATGAATTTCCGGGTTATCATGAACTTGATAAAGTTCAATATCGCAGAAGGGAACGCCGATTTGGCTAATAAATACATGGAAATTCTTTCACATGCCTCCTGCTATGGCGATTGGATTGCACGGCAACGCGTTGAGTTGGAGCGTTCCTTGAAAAAAGAACGTGTGGCGGATAAGGAAACCGTTTATATGACGAGCATGACCTTGAATAATCTGTATAATTTTGTTCAGGCGGGGAATATGAATATTCCGTTAAATCATTACTACCTCTGTTCGTTGTTGATACGGAAGAATCTATTAGCTTTCACCAACCATTTAAAGAAGAATCTTTACCTGCTACAGAACGGTATCCCGCAGCATTATCAAGAAGCATTGATATTGGCAGATGCGTTGGGAATGGGGCTGAAAGGTTTGGAGTTTCCGGAGTTGCTCGTTCGTCAATTCAATGAATTTCAGTCGTTTATAGGTGAAAAGAATAGGGCGATGATTAATGCGAAGTATAAGCATACCTATTGGTATAATTATTACTTTATGACATTCCCTCAGGATCCTTATCAACCGACGAATATGGTTAGTCATTAATTTTTCATTTTTTCTTTGTTTTTGTCAAAAAAAAAAGTATATTTGTTACACATTTTTTGATAAGTGAGTTTTATTATTAATTAATTATTATGCAACTAAAGTCTAAGTTAGTAGTTCCCTTTATGATGCTTTGTGCTTTACCGGTCATGGCACAGCAAGTAAACATGGGAATTGTAAAGGAAAAGATTCCTACTTACAAAATTGGTAATCCGGAAGTGGATCCAATTTTCTTTACCGGACGTGTGTACCAAGGTGCGGAAGGTTACATCTATCCTTATCCTTTGTACGATGTGTTAACTGAAGAAAAGGTAGACCATGAGTACGAGATTCTCCGTCTCGACAACCAATATATCAATATTGGTGTCCTTCCTGAAATTGGTGGCCGTATCCTACAGGCTACTGACCTTACCAACAATTACCACTTCTTCTATACCCAGACAGGTATCAAACCGGCTTTGATTGGTATGCTGGGTGCATGGCTTTCAGGTGGTGTTGAATGGAACATTCCTGATCATCACCGTGCAAGTAGTTATATGCCGGTCGACTGGAAATTAGAAGAGAACGCAGATGGCAGTAAGACTGCTTGGGTAGGTGAAACAGAATTGCGTCACCGTCTGAAATGGTCGGTTGGTGTAACTGTTCATCCTAACCGCTCATGGGTTGAAGCAAGAGTGAAGGTAATTAACCCGACTCCGATGATTCAGTCTATGCTTTATTGGGCAAACGTATCTGTACATTGTAACGAACAATACCAAGTTGTATTCCCACCCGATGTACAAGCAGGTGCTGACCACCACAAAACATATTTCACTCCTTGGAAAGTAGGACCAATCTCAAGTCGCTCAAACCAGAATATAGATCTTTCTTGGTGGAAGAACTTTACTGAATCAGGTCGTTCTATCTTTGCATGGGACAGTAAGATGGAATTCTTGGCTGGTTATGACTATGGCAAGGATGCCGGTACTGTTCACGTGGCAAACCGTCATCAAGTTCCTGGAAAGAAATTCTTCTTGTGGGGTAACACTCCAAGTGGACACATGTGGAATAAGATCTTGTCGGATAATGATGGACACTATCTGGAGTTGATGGTTGGTGCTTATTCAGATAACCAGCCGGACTACAGCTGGATTAACCCGGGTGAAATCCGCGAGTTCTCTCAAATTTGGTTCCCGATCAAGGGTATCAAGGGTTGTAAGAATGCGACAATCGAAGGTGCTGTAAACTTTGAACCAGCTGAGAACGGTCAGTACTTGGTTGGTTACAATGCTACTACTTCTTATAAGAATGCTCGTGTCGTTGTGAAATTCAAAGACCAAGTGTTGATGGATAAACGAATCGACATCGACCCTGATAAGTATTTCTGCGAAAAGGTTGCTGTTCCTGCTGAAGCAAAGGCATGGGAACTCTATACCGCATTGTACAATGCAAATGGTGATGTCCTGGTTGACTATACTCCTGTTAAGTTGGAAGAGAAAGAGTTGCCGAAGGTAATCGATGGTACAAAGGCTGTTAAGGACTATGATACCGTAGAAGAACTGTATTTGGCAGGTTTGCGCGTTGACCAGTTCAACAATGCCCGTCTTTCTTACATGGACTTCTATGAAGAAGCTCTTCGTCGTGATCCGAACGATGCACGTGTAAACATCGAGGTTGGTAAACACTTCATCCGTCAGGGAGAATTGGAGAAGGCTGAGGAGCACTTGCTTCGCGCTCAAGCTCGTCTGGCCCATGATTATACCCGCGTAATGAATACAGAAGGTAACTATTACCTTGGTTATGTATATCGTTTGATGGGCAAGAAGATTGAATCAGAAGAGAATCTGTGGGCTGCTACCTATACTCCGGCATTCAAACATCCTGCATTCTATCAGTTGGCTGTTGGTGCTGCAAATGAAAATAAATACCAAGAGGCTTTGAAACTTGTTGACGAAGCTTTGCTGGTTGGTGCACACGACTTACAGTCATTGACTTTGAAGGCTTACATCTTACGTCAGTTGGGTAAGAAGGCTGAGGCTAAGGAAACCATTAAGTTGATCAAGAGCATCGATCCATTGGATTACATGAGTGAGTTCGAGACTTCATTCTTGGATAAGGGTGACGCTTCGTTCTTGGCAGGTACACGCAAGAACCGTAGTGAAGGTATCATCGCTGTTCAGGAATTACTGGAAGTTGCTGCAAACTACATCACATTTGGTGATAAGAAAGACGCTCGTACCGTTTTGGATGCTGCAATTGCTATTGGCACTCCGTTTGCTGATTATCCATTGGTACAGTTGTATCGTGCTTATACACTCTTGCCTGAGAACGAAGCTGAGGCAACAAGTGCTATCCAAAAGGCCGGGACCTTGTCGAAGAACAATAACTTCCCACTTCGTACCGAGGAAGTTCCGATGTTCGAAGCCTTGCTGAAGGTTCAACCGAACGATGCCAACTTGCATTACTACTATGGTAACCTGTTGTATTACTTAGGCCAGAAGGAAAAAGGCTTGGCTGAATGGCATACGGCTGCTGATCTCGATCCTAATAACGCATTCGCTTGTCGTAACGTCGGCTTTGGTGAAGGTCAGGTAGGTAACTTGGATGCTTCTATGAAGTTCTATGATATGGCAATCAAGGCTAATCCGAACGATGCATTGCTGATGACTGAATCGGATAAGATCTATGAGAAGGCAGGTGCTCCGATCCAGACTCGTCTGAAGAGAATGGAGAAGAACATCAAGACTGTCATGAAGCATGATGATGCTGTAATGCGTCTGTTGTCAATCTATAACGAAACAGGTAATTACGATAAGGCTGCCAAGATTATGGACAACCGTCACTTCCACTTGTGGGAAGGTGGTGGCGAAATCCACACGATTTACGTGAACTCTCACATGCTCAATGGTATGACTTCTTTGAAGAAGAAGAACTATCAGAAGGCTATCGACGAGTTTGAATTGGCTACTCAATATCCAACTAACTTGGAAGTTGCTCCATCATCCGGTGGCGGTTATGAGGCAAAGGCTCGTTACTTGCAAGGTATTGCTTATGAAGGGCTGGGTAAGGCTGATTTGGCTAAGGAAGCCTTCACGAAGTCTGCAGATGCAAGAGCAAGACAGAACTCTGATTTGATCTATTATAAGATTAAGTCATTGCGTAAGTTAGGTCGCACAGCTGATGCTGACGCTGCTTTGAAGCAGATGGTTGCTGCACGCGACAATATGCAGAAGAACTTGGTTGATAACTATGCTAAGTTTGGTGAAGCAAATAAGAATGTTCAAGACAGTAATCTGAACTACTTCAGTGGCTTGGTTGAGGAATTACAAGGAAACGATGCAAAGGCTAAGCAAGCTTATGGCGAAGCTGTTAAGTTGTATCCGGGTAATATCTGGGCTAAGTGGATGAGTAACGAAAAAGCTTTCTAAAATAGAAATCTTTATAGGAAAGAAAGGGTTGTTCTCTGATGGGAACAACCCTTTTTGCATCCTTCAGTTAACGAGGACAATGCCAATCTGTAAACCTGAAGGATGTTTTCTGTACTTTTACGTTTATTTATCGTATAATTTTGTTCAATTCCCGAGTTTTCTCAACCCAAAACTGAGTTTTCAGTCAGAGTACTCCGATTATTCAGAATACTCCGATTAATCAGAACCCGAAGGCGCTTTTTATTTTCTTTTAATATTTTCCAACAGTATATTGTACTTTCGTGTATTGTTCGAATGATCGTTTTGCATTATCTTTGCTGCGATGATTTAAATTTGAAGAAGATGAGAAAAGTATTATTGGGTCTATTTGCTTTGTTGGCTGTATCAGTAGCAGCTCAGGACAATGTGTATGAGTTTAGTGTGAAAGATGCTCAGGGGAAAGATGTTTCTCTTTCTGAGTATAAGGGAAGTGTGCTGTTGATTGTAAATACAGCTACGAAGTGTGGCTTTACTCCTCAGTATAAGGATTTGGAAGGACTGTATGCAAAATATAAGTTGAGAGGCTTTGTCGTATTGGATTTCCCTTGCAACCAGTTTGGTGAGCAGGCTCCGGGTTCTATTTCCGAGATCCACGAGTTCTGTACTGCCAATTACGATATTCAATTCCCTCAGTTTGATAAGGTGGATGTAAATGGGAAGAATGAGATTCCTTTGTTTACTTATCTGAAGAAGGAGAAAGGATTTGCCGGATTTGACCTGGAAGATCCTATTGGCAAGTTCCTCGATGCAAGTATGTCGAAGAAGAATCCAAATTACAAAAATAGTCCGGATATTAAATGGAACTTCACCAAGTTCTTGGTTGACAAGAATGGAAAGGTGATTAAACGTTTTGAACCTACGGCAAAGATGAGCGATGTCGAGGCTGAACTCTTAAAACTGTTGTAACAGATGGGATTGGGAAAGTGGATTGGAGGTTTCCTTGGTTGGATGGTTGGTGGACCACTGGGTGCACTGGCTGGTTATTTTATTGGGTCGCTTTTTGAAGATAGCAGTTTCTCTATCGAGTCCGATGGAGGAGGCTATCAGACAGGAGAATACACTCGTGAACAAACCTATCAAGGACAACGTAACAGTTTTTTCTTTTCCATGATGGTACTGGCATCCTATATCATCCGTGCTGATGGTAAGGTGATGCATAGCGAGATGGAGTTTGTTAGGAACTTCTTGCGTGTGAATTTCGGCGAATCTGCTGTGACACAAGGTGAACAAATCTTGTTGAAAATGTTTGAGCAGCAGAAACAGATGAATGCACGGAACCCTTATGCTTTCCGGACAACGATTCAGGAGTGCGGAGCTCAGATTGCTGCAAACATGGATTACAGCCAGCGTTTGCAACTGCTGGACTTTCTTGTGAGGATTGCCCAAAGTGATGGGCGTGTAGCCTCTGAAGAGATTAAGGCTCTAAAGGAAGTGGCTTCGTTTATGAGGCTGTCGGAATCGGAAGTTGACTCAATGCTGAACTTAAAGAGTAACACCCTGGAAGATGCCTATAAGGTTTTGGAAATATCTCCCAATGCTACCGATGATGAGGTACGAAAAGCCTATCGGAAAATGGCACTGAAACATCATCCTGATAAGGTGGCAACGCTAGGAGAGGATGTGAGGAAAGCAGCGGAACAGAAGTTCCAGCAGATAAATGATGCAAAAGAACGTATCTATAAGGCAAGGGGAATGAAATAATTCCCCTTTCTTATTCATGATGATAGGGTTCTCCTTTCAGAATGGTCATGGCACGATACAACTGCTCGACGAAGATCAGGCGGATGAGTTGGTGCGAGAAGGTCATCTTTGATAGTGATATTTTTCCTTGCGCAATATCATAGATCCGGGGTGAGAAACCGTAAGGTCCCCCAATGATGAAAACCAGCCGTTTATTGACTGATTGCATCTTCTGACTGATCCACGAAGCAAATTCGATAGAACGAAACTCTTTTCCATGCTCATCCAAGAGAATAGGAACATCGCCTGGCTGTAGTGCTTTTAATATGAAATCAGCTTCTTTCTCCTTCTGTTGTTCCTCGGATAGGTGCTTCGTGTTCTTTAACTCAGGAATGACCTCTACATCAAAGGGAATGTAATGTTTGATCCGCTCTACATAGTCCTGGATGCCAGTGATATAATGCTTTTCGATGGTTTTGCCTACCATCAATAGGATAAACTTCATAGGAGATAAATAAAAAAGAACATAAGGAAGGAACACTCCATCTCCTTATGTTCTTATTGTTGTTGACTATTCGTTATTCTTTATCCTTCAATGCTTCGAAGATTAATCCTTCCAGCTCTTCTGAAAGTTCCGGATTGTCTTCGATAACCTTCTTGGCAGCATCGCGTCCTTGTGCTAACTTGGTGTCATTGTAGCTGAACCATGAACCACTCTTCTTGATGATACCTAATTCTACACCTAAGTCGACAATTTCGCCCGACTTCGATATACCTTCTCCAAACATAATGTCGAATTCAGCCTTGCGGAAAGGAGGAGCGACTTTGTTCTTGACAATCTTTACACGAACCTGATTACCAATTACCTCATCGCCATCTTTGATCTTTCCGATGCTACGGATATCTAAGCGGACCGATGCGTAGAATTTCAAGGCATTACCACCGGTCGTTGTTTCGGGATTACCAAACATGATACCAATCTTCTCACGTAATTGGTTAATAAAGATACAGGTTGTGTTGGTCTTGCTGATAGCGGCGGTCATCTTACGGAGTGCTTGCGACATCAGTCGTGCATGCAATCCCACCTTATTATCGCCCATGTCACCTTCGATCTCTGCTTTGGGGGTCAATGCAGCCACAGAGTCGATGACGATGATATCGATAGCTGACGAACGGATCAGTTGTTCTGCGATTTCTAAAGCTTGTTCACCGTTGTCAGGTTGAGAAATCCATAAGTTGTCCACATCTACGCCAAGCTTAGCTGCATAGAAACGGTCGAAAGCATGCTCAGCGTCGATAAAGGCAGCGATACCACCGCGCTTCTGAGCTTCAGCAATGGCATGGATGGCCAACGTTGTCTTTCCAGATGACTCTGGTCCGTATATCTCGATGATACGTCCTTTTGGGAAACCACCAACACCTAAGGCAGCGTTCAGTGAGATTGACCCTGTCGGGATGACATCAACTTGTTCTACATTATTATCGCCTAATTTCATGATGGACCCTTTACCGAAATTCTTTTCGATCTTGTCCATTGCGGCCTGCAACGCCTTCAACTTCTCAGATGCGCCGCCCATGTTATTCTCTAATTCTTCTTTTTTAGCCATAAATGATTATTGAATAGTTAGTTTATAATTCCAAATCTCCATCAAATACTTCATGCCATGGAAGACCTTGTTTGTTCAGCTGTTCCATGAATGGATCTGGATCGAAATCTTCGACGTTCCATACGCCCGGTTTCTTCCAAATACCTTTCAGGAACATCATGGCTCCGATCATTGCAGGAACACCGGTCGTATAGCTTACGCCTTGCATACCGGTCTCCTCGAATGCTGCTTGATGGCTGCAATTATTGTATACATAATAGGTACGTTCTTTTCCATCTTTCAAACCACGGATACGGCAACCAATGGATGTCTCTCCTTCATAGTTCTTACCCAGATCCTGCGGATTTGGAAGAACTGCTTTTAGGAACTGAAGCGGAACAATCTCCATACCATTATAATTAATCGGTTCGATGCTGGCCATGCCAATGTTTTGAATAACACGAAGGTGAGTCAGGTATTCTTGACCGAAAGTCATCCAGAAGCGTGCTCTCTTAATGGTTGGATAGTTCTTCACAAGCGATTCCAGTTCTTCGTGGTGTAACAGATAGCTTTCACGTGGTCCGATATTTGGATAGGTCAAAGGCTTATGAATCTCCAATGGCTCTGTTTCAATCCACTGTCCATTCTCATAATACTGTCCCTTTTGAGTAATCTCCCGGATATTTATTTCTGGGTTGAAGTTGGTTGCAAATGCTTTATGGTGATTACCTGCGTTACAATCGACGATATCCAAGTACTGAATCTCATCGAAGTGGTGTTTTGCTGCATAAGCGGTATAAACGCCACTCACGCCCGGGTCGAAACCACATCCAAGAATGGCGGTCAAGCCAGCATCCTCAAAGCGTTTCTTGTAAGCCCATTGCCAACTATACTCAAAGTGAGCCACATCTTTGGGCTCGTAATTGGCTGTATCTTCATAGTTGACGCCACATCTCAGGCAGGCTTCCATAATCGTCAAGTCCTGATAAGGAAGTGCTAGGTTAATGACAATGTCTGGTTTAAAGCTATCCATCAGTTGTACCAACTCTTCCACGTTGTCGGCATCAACCTTTGCTGTCTTGATGGCTGGATTACCAATGGCTTTTACGATCGCATCACACTTCGCTTTCGTACGACTCGCAATCATAACGTCAGTGAATACATCCGGATTCTGAGCAACCTTGTGTGCGGCAACGGTTGCAACGCCGCCTGCTCCGATAATTAATACTCTACCCATTTCTTATATTCAAATTAATAATTAAGAATAACGGTCAAACCGTTTGGAACAAAGATAAGGAGTTATTTTAGGAATATCAAATTTTTGAGTTCAAATATTGATGATGGGTTTAGGGTTCAGTGTTTAGAATCTGGAGAAAGGAAGAGACTTGTTTTCGTTCTAATTAACGTTCTCGTCCTTGTCATTCGATTTTTTCTTTTTCATTTGCACAATCGAAAGATTATTCCCAATTTTACAGAGTTGGTTTTATCTTTTGAGAAATGAAAAAATATATCTTTATCAGTCTTTCTTTTGTTATTAGTTTGTTTTATTCGTGTAAGCAGGAAACAGGCGGACTTATCGACCTGTCGGGAACTTGGGAGTTCCAATTAGATTCCCTCAATGTCGGGCAGGAGCAGCATTGGTACTCTTCTCCGCTGAAAGAAACAATCGTCTTACCCGGAACAATCGATTCAAATCAGAAAGGAAACAAAAACCTGAATAAAGAGGAAACATCTTATCTTTCACGGGAATACTATTATGTAGGAAAGGCTTGGTATAGTAAATCCGTTGAGATTCCTGTAAACTGGAAGAATAAATCCATTCTCTTGACGCTTGAGCGGACAAAGCCCGCGCAAGTTTGGGTGGATAATACTTATATCGGCTCTTCGGATGATATTTCGACGAAACAGGTGTACGACTTAAGTGCAGCTATGACCCCGGGTACACATAAGATTACGGTATTAATCGATAACGGAGCGTCTGTGCCTAAACAAGTCATTGCAAACTCGCATGCCTATACAGAGTCTACTCAGACCAATTGGAACGGTATCATCGGAAAGATCACACTGGAGGCAAAACCTCAGGTATATATCGAAGATGTTCAGGTCTATACGTATCCTTCCGAACAAAAAGGAACGTTGAAACTAACGCTGAACATGGTACCGAAGCTGAATCAGTCTATCTATGTGACACTGGCTGCAAAATCTTTTAATTCGGATAAAAGAAGTCAGATACATTGGCAGCATGAGGCTCTTCTAAGAGACAGGTCTGTTGCTATCGACTTCCCGTTAGGAGATGATTTCCTGATGTGGAGCGAGTTTGAACCGAATCTTTATAAGATGAAAATCACGGTGAAGGGCGAAAAAATCAAAGATCAGTGTACGACAACCTTTGGAATCCGTGACTTTCAGGTCAAGGAAAAACAGTTTACGATCAATGGCTTGACAACTTATCTGCGAGGAAAGCATGACGCATGTGTCTTCCCTTTGACAGGTTATGTGGCCATGGATGTAGATACATGGAGACATTATTTCAAGGTGGCAAAGGATTATGGCATCAATCACTATCGATTCCATTCATGGTGCCCGCCAGAAGCTTGTTTTGAAGCTGCCGATTTGGAGGGAATCTACTTGCAGCCGGAACTTCCAATATGGGGAAGTCTGACCGAAAAGGATACCGTACTCAATCAATTCCTGATGAAAGAGGGAATGAATATCCAGCAGGCATATTCCAATCATGCTTCCTTTGTGATGATGGGCTTGGGAAACGAGTTGTCGGGCGAGGCGAGTGTATTCGGAAAACTGGTAAATGCCTTCCGTGAACAAGAAAACCGACACTTATACACATCCGGATCAAACAATTATTTAGGTTATAAGGGGTATAACGAATGGGATGATTACTTTACCACCTGTCGTGTTCCAGGTGATAATAGTTTGGCAACACATACCAGAGGTTCTTTCTCTTTTGCCGATGTTGATGAAGGTGGATATATCAATACGCTCTATCCGAATACCACGATGAATTTCGACACGGCGGTTCGTCAAAGCGATGTTCCTGTCATTAGCCATGAGACCGGACAGTTCCAGATTTATCCTGATTATGATCAACTGAAGAAATATACAGGCAACCTGAAGCCATGGAACCTAGAGGTGTTTAAGAAACGGTTAGAACAAGCAGGCATGGCTGATCAGGCATACGATTTCTTCGTCGCTTCCGGAAAATGGGCAGTCGAGTTGTATCGTGCAGACATCGAAATGGATCTTCGGACAAGAAAGATGGCTGGTTTTCAATTGCTCGACCTGCAGGATTATCCGGGACAAGGCTCTGCATACGTAGGCATCCTAGACGCTTTCATGGATAGTAAAGGATTGATTGAACCGGCAAAATGGCGAGAATTCTGCAGTGAAGTTGTGCCTTTGTTGGAGATCGCTCGGTTTACCTTTGCCAAGAACGAGGATGTAAAGGCGGAAGTGAAGATAGCAAATTATTCTGCCACAGCACTGAAGGACAAACAACTGTCGTGGAAACTTATGTCGGCTACCGGAAACGTGCTGGATGAGGGAACAATGCCTGTTAATGCCCAACAAGGAGCGTTAACAAGTGTAGGTACGATTAGACCAAAGATTACAGGTGTTCAACAATCAGAGAAATGTATGTTGTCGCTCCAAATCGACGGTACGGATTATCAAAACAGTTATCCAATCTGGGTATACGACTTGAATCATAAGTTGACCGTACCGGATGATATTCGCATTACACATTCATTGGACCAGAGTACGTTGGTTGGTTTGGTAAATGGCGGAAAAGTCTTGTTCATGCCGGATAAACAAAAGTATAAGGATATTACTGTCGGTGGATTGTTCCAGACTGATTATTGGAATTACCGCATGTTCAAGACGGTGAGTGAGCGTCTGGGGAAAGAAGTATCTCCTGGTACTTTGGGTATCCTGACAGATCCTTCATTGGAGTTGTTCCGGTTATTCCCGACCGATCAACATACTAACTGGCAGTGGTTCCCCATCGTCAAGGCAAGTCGTCCGTTGATTCTGGATCGATTAGGTAAGAACTACAAACCACTCGTTCAAGTCATTGACAATATCGAGCGGAATCATAAGTTGGGATTAATCTTTGAGTTTGCTGTTGGACAAGGAAAACTGTTGGTTTGTATGGCCGACCTTGAGACTCTTCTGGACTATCCGGAGGGGAAGGCCCTTTACGAGAGCGTTCTGCACTATATGAGTTCGGATTCATTCAACCCAAATTATCAGTTGGATGCTTCTCAGTTAGCGGCTTTGTTCAGTTCGCCTGTTGTGCAGCAGGGAGTGAAAGGTTTGGATAATTTCTCCTATTGATATGATCGTATCCTTATTTCAACAGGATGTTCTTCTTTCTGACCCTGCGGGCAATAGGAAGAAGATAGAGTCGGTGCTTCCGCACATGAAAGGATGTGATTTGTTTGTCTTGCCTGAAATGTTCACGACTGGGTTCTGCACGAAGAAGCAGAACGGAATGATTGTCTGCGATGATGGAGAGACGATGTCTTGGATGGCTCGGATGTCAAACCAATACCAGATGGCTATGGCAGGGAGCGTGGCATCTCAGTTGGACGACGGTCGGCGTTTCAATCGATTCTTTTTTGTTCAACCTGACGGGCAGGTCTGTACATACGATAAGCACCATCTGTTTTCGTATGGACATGAGGATAAGTATTTTGGTGCAGGAGATGGGCGAGTTGTTGTATCGTATCACGGCTTTCGATTCTTACTGCAGGTTTGCTATGACATTCGTTTCCCTGTATTCTCTCGCTGTAAAGGCGATTATGATGCAATTATCTATGTCGCTAATTTTCCTGCCTTACGTGTGGAGGCTTGGCGAACATTGATTCGTGCCCGTGCCATCGAAAACCAGTGTTTTGTACTGGCTGCCAATCGGGTGGGGAAGGATCAGGTAACAGATTACAACGGATACAGTGCCGTGATTGATGCCTATGGGCAGACTATTGTAGAAGCAGACCAGCAGACAGAATGTGTCATAACGGCAAACTTAGACTTACAACGGCAGAATGTTTTCCGCAAACGTTTCCCAACATGGAAGGATGCAGATGCTTTCTATTTTGAAAAATAAATTGTTTAGAGTTTTCTTTCCAACTTGACAATATCCGTACAATAGTTTGCTATCACCTCGTGGTGAGTGATGAAGAGCATAGTTTTATCTGGATAGTTTTCAAGCAGTCGTTGCATTAATATTTTTTCGGTCTCTTTGTCCAAGGACGAACTGAACTCATCCATTAAAAGAATACTGCCTTTACGAAGTAATCCTCTGGCAATGGCTATCCGTTGGGCTTGTCCTTCGCTCAGCCCTGTACCACGTTCCCTGCACAGGCTATCTAAGCCTAAAGGGAGATCTTTTACAAAGTCAGCAGCAGTGGTATGTAATACTTGATAGAGTTCTTCGTCGGTAGCGTTTGGATCTCCCAACAACAGGTTATCTCGGATGGTACCACTTAATAACGAGTTCCCTTGTGGTACGTATACGATGTTGCATCGGCTTTCGGCATTTGTTGGGATCTGTTCGTGTTCGTTATACAGTTCGATTTGTCCTTCGTTGGGTTGAAGGATAGAAAGTATCAGCCTAAATGTCGTACTTTTCCCGGCTCCTGTCTCACCCATGATGGCTGTTCGACTACCTGGAAGGAAGTCGTGTGAGAAGTTTCGTAAGATATTTCTGCTGCTTTCGTCATAGCGGTAAGTAACATCTTGCATACGGATGCCAACTTTCCCATCCAGCCAATGTCGTTTCTTTACATCTTCACTGGGGTACTCCTCGAGCTCGTGTAATCGGTCGATAGATGTCGTGGCGTGGACGAACTTAGGAATCAGACGAGTAAGATCTACAGTCGGTCGTTGGATTTGGTTTACAAGTTGCAGGAAAGCACTCATGATACCGTAGGTGATATCGCCCGACTTTAATTGGAAGATACTCCAGATAAAAACAGTGAGGTAACCGATGGAGAAGCCTGCCGAGACCATAGAGCGGGAGAATGTGGAGAATCTAGTACGACTCATGGTCTGGCCGTATAGTGTTTGCTGCAGGTTATCCAACTTGTCGGTCATGTTTTCGCTTTGCTCCATGGTCTGGATGACAATGCGGTGTTGCAGGTTCTCTTGTAGAACGCTTTTTACCAAGGAAAAGATATCCTTTCCCTTTGTGAACGATGACGGAAGAGTGTTGCAGAAGCATATTGTGTGGAGCACTGGCAAAGGCAAACATCATCATGAGTGAGTTGTTCATGGAATAGTATCTGAACGCCGAGCTACCCCTAACAGATAGGCTGCCGTTGGAGTAATCCTCTTGAATTTGCAAATAGGCTGTACAACTTTTCGCATGTGATAATGTCATGACGATGATGGTATCATTCGTATCTGCTGATTTATATATGCTGAAGTGCTGAGTCTCTTCTTCGAAACTGATGGTCTCGGTATAATGAGACAAATCGATCATTTCAGCTTGATCCGGACAAACCGTCAGGCGGAAGATGACTTCCTTGTGTTGGTCCGTACGAATGGTTCATAGTTCGAAAGATGCTGATTCAAACTATCTTCTTTGGCTAACTTCAGCTCGAAAGTCAAGTCTGCAACTTGATATTGATAGGTCGTGTCGTTCTCCATGCGTTTATGCTTTGGTATGCAAATATACTATTTTGTCAAATTTAATAGGTCCTGAAGTCTTCAGGGAACTTTAAATCTTGAGAGATCTTACCTCCGTACTCACGAATCCATGATTGGAAGCCTTCCACGCCTTCTGTGAACTCAAAGATGCGGGCACCATTGGGCTTGAGATTGTTATATACAATATCGCATCCACTGAAACGTCCGTAGATAAAGAACATTCCTCTCCATTTCATGGCATAGTCATTGTCGTGATCATGCCCACAAACGATGGCTTGAACATCTTGTTGCTCTCGCATGATGGAGTATAGTCCGGAGTTTATGTTTGGTGGACAAGGCTCTTCTCCGAAGTTACCCTTCAAGATCCGTTTGGTGTCGTAACGCAATCCGTAGGTGAATTCCTGGAGAGGAATATGGAAGAAAGCTATGGAAGGAACAGGCTTCCCGTTGTTCTTCTTTGTAAACTCGTTGCTATGTTGACGATACCACTCAATCTGGTCAAAGCGTATGTAATCGTATCCTTCGTATGTTGGTTCTTTCAACGAATCACCTGAGTCGAAAAGATAGAAAACCCACTTTGTGGTGTTGTCTTTTTCCGATTCTATGGTGATGATATCGTTGGTATCACCATAGATTTCTTCTACACCAATGTTTATGTTATAAGGAATCGAGCGAATAATATCGGTGACCTCTCTTCTGTTCTTGTCGAACTGACCATCGTGATTTCCCAATGCGACAGCGAACGGGATCTTCCGGTCGACCATCGGGCCGAGTATTTCACGCAGTGATTGCTCGGCCGATTTCCCGAAAATGACATCACCGGTGTGGATCACTAAGTCAGGCTTTTCGATATCCAACATCTGGTTTACATTTTTCAGAGCACGTTCTGATCGGGGATCTCCAGCTACATAATGGGTGTCGGTGAATTGTAGTACTTTGAATTTACCGTTCTTGAACTTGAACGTCTGGTTCTTTGTCGCATTAGTCGATGAACTCTTTGCCCATGACTGGTAGGGAAGGGAACCGGTGATTCCTCCAATACCTAAAGCGGCCGTGCTTTTCAGAAAAGTCCTACGACTTATGGTCTTTGAAGAGCTTACTTCTTCCATATTATTGATGTTTTTATGATACAATGAGTAATAGCCTTTATTCCTTTACGTATTTCTCTAAGTTCTTTGCTTCAACGGCATATCCTTTTTCGTTGGGATGCAGTCCGTCGCCCGCAAAGAGTGATTCTATCAGTTTCCCGTTCTCGTCAAGAAATCCAGTCGACATCTCAACATAGGTGACATCTGTTCCTTCAAGACGCTTTTTGACCAGTTCGTTGATGGCCTTTATCTTCTCTTCACCGTCTCTTCTTGGCATCACACCTACTTGATAGATCTTTGCATGAGGCTGATGTTTCTTTACGGCTTTGATTAGTAACATCATGCCGTCGGCAATCTCCTCTGGCGTATTGCTATAGAAATTGTTCGTTCCAAGCAGAAGGAAGATTTTTTCTGCGTCAAAGCCATCGAGTTCGCCATGTGCGATTCGCCATAACCCGTTCTCGATGCGGTCCCAGCCGAATCCTTGATTGTGTACGATTAATCCTTTGAACAGTTTGTCCCAACTCTTTCGGTTGGCTTTCGCCTGTTTTTCGGACTTCCGTGCATCATCGGTCCAGAAATGTGTGATGGAGTTTCCGATCAAGACAATTTGTGGTGCCTCCTCACGGTTCCGTTTCAGCATGAGTTCGTGTCTGCCTCTCCAGTCGTACCAGTCTCTTTGTTGGGTGCAAGGCTTGAAGATACATTCTTTTTCGAAGCCCACTTCCAGGAATATCTCGTTTATCTTCTTGATATACGCATTGGCGTACTCCCGCATGCCGATATCGTTGGGATGGATACCTTCTACCATCGAGTCTTGCGAGAATCCAAGTTCTTCGTTACTGAGGTAATAAATGTCTTTCACCCCTTTTGCCAACAAGGCTTCGTAGGCTCTGCGTAATTCTTTGTTGGTATTTCCAAACAGGTCGTTGGCAATTTGTGAACTGCGTTTGTTTGCATAGTTATGTTCAACCAACAGGATTGGGCAGTTATGGTTTGCTCGAAGGATTTCGATGCCCTTCAATAACCGGTCGTAAACGAGTTGATGTTTTTCACCTGTCAGGTTAGGCAGACAATCGATGATATACAGCTTTGCATCGATCTCGGCCAACAGATTGAAAACTTCTTCTTCCATTTGTCCGTTGCCCGAGAAGGCAAGATTGATCAACGGATAAGTGGTTTCTCTTTCAACGATATTCGTCCATGCCATGCCAGTACGTGAAGCGCAGGCTCCTTGTGCAATGGATGTGCCGTAAACGACAATCGGTTTCTCACTAGACGCAGGGCTGAAGCGGATATCTCTATCTTCCGGTACACCAATCTCCAACCATGTCACCTCGTTGTAAAGAGGTAGATAGAGTTCGTAGTCGTATCCACGGTTATCTCCCGTGAAATAAGTAATGTCCTTGAACTCATAATGAATGGTATCACCGAATGAACAGTTGAACTTGCTGGCACACCAACGGAGTCCGCCATCGGCATCCGTCGCATACAGGTCTAATCCTGATACGCCTGTTGTCGGCATGTGGAACATGTTCAGTCCCCCTGTGACCGTATATCTGACTTTTATCGAGGGAGCGTTTGTGTGAAAGACCAACGAAAGACCTGCCGATTGTTTGGAAAGATCCCAAACGGCTTTCCGAACGACTTTCTCAGCACGGTCGGGCATGCGGTGGTAATTGGATTTGAGTTCCTGATGCCACCATCTTCCGTGTACCATTGCTCCGTCTAACTCAAGCGGGTTTACCCATTTGGTTTGTGATGTAACCGAACCGATGCAGCAAAAGATAAGAATGATTGCTGCCCATACCTTTCTTCTCATGGTGATTTTGTTTATTATTGTTGTTGTTATAAGATGCTCAACGCATCTGTTGCATATCACATAATCGTTTATAATAGCCGTTGAGGGCGAGTAACTCTTCATGTTTGCCGCGCTCAACGATTTGTCCTTCATGCAAAACGCAAATTTCGTCGGCATTGCGTATTGTAGACAGGCGATGAGCGATGGCAATGGTCGTACGATTCTTCATCAGTCGTTCCAAAGCATCCTGTACCATTCGCTCGCTCTCCGTGTCAAGGGCCGAAGTAGCCTCATCCAGGATAAGGATTGGTGGGTTCTTCAGAATGGCGCGTGCGATGCTTACCCGTTGACGCTGACCGCCTGAGAGCTTTCCTCCACGGTCGCCAATCATGGTGTCGTATCCGTTCTCACTGGCCATGATAAACTCGTGGGCATTTGCGATCTTGGCAGCTTCGATCACCTGCTCCTTGGTCGCATGTTCTACACCAAAAGCAATGTTATTGTAGAATGTGTCATTGAAAAGAATGGCTTCCTGGTTCACATTCCCTATTAAACTGCGCAACTCATACAACGTCGTATCCTTCACGTTCACCCCATCGATAAGGATTTCTCCTTCCTGCACATCGTAATAGCGAGGAATGAGGTCAACCATTGTGGACTTTCCAGAACCGGACTGTCCGACAAGGGCAATGGTTTTTCCTTTCGGTATGACAAGATTGATGTCTTTCAGCACCCAACGCTGAGCATATTTGAAGGAGACATGCTTGAACTCAATCTGATCGGTCAGCTTTGGCTGGATGTGTATAGGGTTCGGGCTTTCCTGAATCTTATTCTCTGCTTTCAGAATCTTATCTACGCGCTCCATACTTGCCAGTCCTTTCGGTATGTTATAGCTGGCCTTCGAGAATTCTTTCAACGGGTTGATGAGGCTGTAGAGGATGACTAAGTAAAAGATAAACGATGGAGCCGTGATGGTACTGTTGTTCTGAAGGATTAGTGTGCCACCAAACCACAAAACGATGACGATCAATACCGTTCCCAGGAACTCGCTCATGGGGTGGGCCATCTGTTGCCGGGTGTTTACCCGGCTGATTGTCTTGCGGTACAGGTTATTGGTGTCGCCAAACCGGGTGTTCATCTTTGCTTCCGCATTGAATGCCTTGATGATACGTAATCCGCCTAATGTCTCTTCCACTTGCGACATCAGGTCGCTCCATTGGCTTTGTGCCAGCAATGATTTTTTCTTCAGCATCTTGCCGACCCTTCCCATGATCCAGCCCATCAGCGGAAGGATAATGATGGTGAACAATGTCAACTGCCAACTGATCGTGACAAGTGTACCGAAATAGATGATTACCAGAATCGGATTCTTGAAAAGCATATCCAACGAAGACATGATGCTTACCTCAATCTCGTTGACATCACCACTCATACGGGCGATGATATCTCCCTTTCGCTCTTCGGAGAAGAAGCCTAAGGGCAGACTCAGAATCTTCCGATAGACTTGATTGCGAATATCCCGTACGACGCCTGTGCGGATAGGTATCATCGTAGCCGAAGAAAGGAAATAGCATGCCGTCTTAAAGAAAGTCATTACGACCAAGAAAAGGCCGAGAAACAGCAAGGTCGTGCTGGCTCCGTAGGCATCGATAAGATGAGTGACGTAATAATAGAAATTATTGATCGCAATGTCTTTGAACGAAGCATCCGAATTCCAAGGCATGAACGTATAGTTGGCTTCCTGAATCTTGAAAAGAATCTGAAGAATCGGAATAATTGTCGCAAATGAAAAGATGTTCAATATGGCGGAAAGGATATTGAATATCACATTCAAGACAAGATATTTCTTGTACGGAGGTACAAATCGTCTTAATACACGTAAGAATTCTTTCATATAAACCGTATTTGTGTGTAAAGATACGCTAATTCGATCACAATCTGAAATGAATTATGGCTTTTCTTCCGCAATTCCTGTTCATGTTTCTAAGAATTATCTTTGTCACCTAGGTGACAAAGGCTTTTCACCTAAGTGATAAACCTTTATCACCCACGTGAAAAAAGTTTATCACCAAGGTGAAACGATTAAATAGTTTGATTAGAAATCCTTTTTGTCTGAGGAAAAGAGTAACTTTGTATAGCAAACTGAATGTATGGATTCAATTTTATTAAATGTATTATCGATGAAAAGGTTGTTTTTAGCTTGTTGCATGATGTGCTGCTGTGTACTGGTTGGTGCACAATCCCTTGGATCAGTCGACTTGGGTAAGGCTAGTCCGTTTCCTGAGAAGTTCTTCCATCTGAGTACGAGAGGGAGTCTGGATAATTCTTTCTTGAAATTTCAAAAGGGTGGGGAGGCTCGGGTAGCTTTCCTGGGTGGTTCCATAACCGAGATGAAGGGATGGCACAACCTGTTGATGGAGTATTTTACCAAGAAGTTCCCACAGACGAAGTTCGATTTCATTGAAGCAGGCATCCCGTCGATGGGTTCGACTCCTCATGCCTTCCGCTTAGTTCACGATGTGCTGTCGAAAGGAAAGGTCGATTTGCTTTTCTTTGAGGCTGCAGTGAACGATGAAACCAACGAGTTCACTCCGGTAGAGCAGGTGCGTGGTATGGAAGGAGTGGTTCGTCACGTGTGGAATAATGATCCTGAGACTGATATTATCATCATGCATTTCACGCGGGAGCATTATACGAATATGGTTGCAAAAGGACAGTTGCCCGATGCCGTGTTTAATCATGAACGGGTGGCAAGCTATTATCTGGTCCCAACGGTGAATATGGCTCAGGAGATCAGTGAACGAATCTTGGACGGTCAGTTCACTTGGAAGGATTTCGGTGGTGAGCATCCGGCACCTCTGGGGCATCAATACTATACGGCATCCATCATCCGCTTGATGGAAACGATGTGGAGCCGTGTCAAGCCGACTGATTCAATCGCTCACCATGTGGTTCCCGAAAAGCCAATGGACGAATATAGCTATGTCGATGGTGACTTCGTTGATATAAAGGAGGCCCGACTTGGGAGAGGATGGGAGTATGTCCCTTCTTGGCGTCCTGATGATAAATATGAAAAGCGTTATGGTTTTGTGGATGTGCCGATGTTGGAATCGAAGAAGGCAGGCTCCAAACTGACTTTCCGCTTTAATGGACGTGCTGTCGGCATCTGCTGTGTGGCTGGACCGAATGCCGGTATCTTAGAATATAGCATTGATGGAAAACCTTTCAAGAAACTGGATACCTATACTCATTGGAGTCATTATTTGTATTTGCCGTGGGTCTATATGTTTGAGACGGAATTGGAAAAGGGAAATCATCAATTGGTCCTGAAAATATCTTCTTCGAAGAACGAGAAATCGCTTGGCACAGCATGTCAGATTCGTAACTTCGTCGTTAATCGATAAAAACAGAAGGCTGTCCATGCAAGGACAGCCTTTCTTATGGAATAATTTTTGTATTAGAACGGAATGTTTTGCTTTTGTTGCAAATAATCTGCGGGCACAGCATCTCCGACATCGAATGTGGGAGTGAATTTCTTGATGATTTCGGCATCTGCCTTTGCCCCCTCAACATCACCTGTCGCTTCTTTGCACTTTCGGCGCTCAATAAAGGCATTGACAAATTCGGGTAACACCTCAATGGCATCATTGTAAAGTTGGATGGCTTTATCCCATTCCTTTTGCCCTTGATAAAGTGAACCTAACCGGATGTACGCGTCACGGTTGAACGGATTTGAATCAATGATGTGTTGGTAAGTCGTCTGAGCTTCTTCTAATTTGCCTTCTTTCAGCAGAATATCGCCTTGAAGGATAATGGCATCCTCATTCTCGGGGTCGTATGAGAGGATTTTCTCAACATCTTTCTTTGCTTTGGGAATATCATTCTCTTCATAGAAGAGATGTGCACGGCTCAGGTAAGCATCGGTATAGTTCTCTTGCAATTCAATAGCCTTTGACAACTGTTCTGTGGCTTCCGGATTGTTGCTCAAACCATTGCAGGCTCTGCCCATCAAGTAGTAAAGGAAGGGATTCTCCGGGTCTAACGACAAGGCTTGCTTGCATGCATCATAAGTCAGCTGATAGTCCTCTTGTATAAAAGCGAGGTTCGCAAGGAAGGATAGGGGACGGGCGTTGTTGGGCTCAAATTTTGTCCACTCAGTTAATGCTTGCTGAGCTTTCTCTAATCGGCCAACACGTGTGTAGCAGTTACTGAGATGTTCGTATACCTCAGCGTCTTTATGAATCTCCAAGGCTTTCACAAAGCATTGGATGGCATAATCGAATCGATAGACGTTGTGAGCACGTATGCCATCGTATTTCAAAATGTCAAAGTTGCGTTCTTCATTCTTCTGCTTCTCGTCAGCCGTCTCTTTATCGGTACTTCCAAATAATGATTTTAAAAAACTCATGGTGTGTATGCTTAATGTTTTATTTCACAAAGATAATAATTTCCGTTATTTTTCCTATTTCGTTAGGGATAAGACTCCGTTGTTTAATTGAATCTCTTCTTCTCCCATCATGTAGTGCAGCACTTGTTCGACCATTTCCTCTTGACTTGAGAAGGCTTGAACCAGTTCTCGACTGTTCATGGGAGAGGATTTCAGCATTTCTTTGACCTGACTGCTGATGGCCTGATATGTTTCTTGGCTGATGCTTGGTTTCGGATGTTGCAGGCAGACGTCACATTGTCCACAATTGTGTTCGTTCTGTTCTCCAAAGTAATGCAGCAACATCCGGCTCCGACATTTGTCGTCCGAATCAGCGTAGGTGATCATAGCCTTGATGCGTTGGGTATAGCTTTCTTTCCGATCTTCGTATACTTCCTTGGTGATGCGAAGGTGCTCTTGGTCTACCCGGTCACGTGTATAGATGATGAAGGGAGTGCGTTTGCGAGGAATATAATGGACAATTCTTCGCTGTGAGAGGTTGATCAGGATTTGATAAATCTTCTCTCGGTCGATTCCAGACTTGACGGACAGGGATTCTTCGTTGATGTAAGCATAGTCACTAAACAGTCCGGTATATGAGCGGAGGATAAGGTTGATGAGTTTCTCGGTGTCGGGTTCGTTGTTCCGAAGCAGATAGAGCTCATCCCGTTTGATGGTAAAGAGTAGTTGGGAAGTGTTATCCTGCTCTTCCGTGTATTCCAGGTAGCCGGCACGGGTGAGAATTTTCAGTGCACTGTCGGCTTGTACAGGGAAATGCTTGAATTTCCGACAGAAATCATCCAAGTCGAAGGCGAACGTACAACCTTCTCCATCTCCCATTGCCATCTCGAAGTAATAGTTAAGGTGTTCGTATACCTTTCGTATATAGTCTTTATCTGGAAATGTATCAGGGATTCGTTTGTTCAAAGTGACCTTGTCACTCTTTGCGTACAGAAGAACGGCGAATGCCTTCTTCCCATCTCGTCCGGCACGCCCGGCCTCTTGAAAGTAAGCTTCAGGAGAGTCGGGGAGATCCATGTGGATGACCAGTCTGACATCGGGCTTGTCGATTCCCATGCCAAAGGCATTGGTTGCAACCATCACTCGTACCTTATCGTTTACCCATTCTTTCTGACGGATGTCTTTCACATCGTTGTTTACACCTGCATGATAGAATGTAGCGGTGATTTGGTTCCTGTTCAATAGCTCAGCAACCTCTTTTGTCCTCTTGCGGTTGCGTGTATAGACGATAGCCGATCCTGGCACGCTGTTGAGTATATGAAGTAGTTCTTCAGGCTTATTCTCAGTCCTTCTGACAATATATGCGAGGTTGGTACGTTCGAAGCTCATTCGAAAGACATGGCTGTCTTCGCGAAATTGTAACTTTAACTGGATATCATCTACTACGGCAGGGGTAGCAGTAGCTGTCAGCGCCAGAACGGGGACATCAGGAAGTACTTCCCGGATATCAGCAATCTTGAGATAGGCAGGACGGAAATCATACCCCCATTGTGAGATACAATGCGACTCGTCAACTGTGATCATGCTGACATTCATGCTTTGCAGCTTGGTCAGGAAAAGGTTTGTGCCCAATCGTTCGGGAGAAATGTAGAGGAATTTGTAATCACCGTAGATACAATTGTCCAATGCTGTCAGTATCTGCTCATGCGTCATGCCCGAATAGACAGCTACGGCTTTGATTCCTCGCTTTATCAGATTGCTTACCTGATCCTTCATCAAGGCAATCAAGGGGGTGATGACGATACAGATTCCTTCCTTTGATAAGGCGGGTACTTGAAAGGTGATGGACTTGCCACCACCTGTCGGCATTAGTCCGAGCGTGTCGTGCCCGGCACCAATGCTGTTAATGATATGCTCCTGAATGCCTCGGAAACTATCATATCCCCAATATGCTTTCAGAATCTCTAAGTAGGTCATACGGTTTCAGCCTGTCGGATATCCTCAATCTGTAACTGTACTTCTCCTCGTTTATGAGTGTTCTCTTCAATCGTAAAACAAATGTCGAAAGCTCGTTTCGTCTTGATATATCGAGCCTGAGAACTTTGACCGAAGGCGATTCCATTCATCACATTATGTGATTTATTGTCGACCAACTCCAATTTGATGTGTTCTTGATTTCGGCCTACCACCTTGCTCGTTCCATAGTCGTACACATGATGCGTACAGAAAATGGGTTTCTGGTTATCTGGTCCAAACGGGTTGAACTTCTTCAGATCAGCGAAGAATTTACTGGTAATATCTTTGAAATCAATAACGGCATCAATATCCAAAACAGGAATGGTCTGTTCGTCTTCTATATGTTCGGCTACGTATTCCTCGAAGCGTTTGGTAAATTCCGGGACATTCTCAATGCGCATGGATAAGCCTGCGGCGTAAGTGTGCCCTCCGAAATTTTCCAACAAGTCACGACAGCTCTCAATAGCCTTGTATACGTCAAATCCCGTTACAGAACGAGCAGAACCTGTGGCCAGATTTTCTGTTCTTGTCAGCACAACAGCCGGACGGTAATAGGTCTCGGTTAGGCGGGATGCAACAATACCGATAACTCCTTTGTGCCACGTTTCATTGTAAATAACGATGGATTTGCGTTGGTTCAGGTCCTCTTCATCGATGACCAGCTTGGTCGCCTCTTCCGTCATCGACTTGTCCAGATCTTTTCGGGTCTCGTTGTACTCGTTTATCTGGTTCGCTTTCGCCAGAGCCAGCGCAAAGTCTTTCTCGATAAGCAGGGCAACCGCTTCCTGTCCGTTTTGGATACGCCCGGAGGCATTGATACGTGGACCAATCTTAAAGACGATATCACTCATGGTGATTTCCTTTGATGAAAGTCCACAAACATCAATGATGGCTTTTAAGCCGACACTCGGATTTGAGTTCAACTGCTTCAGACCATGGTAGGCGAGTACCCGGTTTTCTCCCATGATAGGAACGATGTCTGAGGCAATTGCAACAGCAACCAAGTCCAATAGTGGGGTAAGTTGATGGAAGTCTATACCATTGTTCAATGCAAAAGCCTGCATGAACTTGAATCCCACGCCGCAACCAGACAAGTGCTCATACGGGTAAGTGGAATCCAAACGTTTTGCGTTTAGAATGGCCACAGCCGGTGGAAGCACCTCATCGGGTACATGGTGATCACAAATAATAAAGTCGATGCCTTTCTCTTTGGCATACGCAATCGCATCAACGGCCTTGATGCCACAGTCCAACACAATAACAAGCTTTACACCTGTCTCGGCTGCATAGTCAACTCCCTTTTTGGAAACGCCATATCCTTCTTCATACCGATCAGGTATATAATAGTCGATGTTCGAGTAGAATTGCAGGATGAATTTATACACCAATGCAACTGCTGTCACACCATCTACGTCATAATCTCCGTACACCAGAATGCGTTCTTTCCTGCCCATTGCCTGATTCAGACGCTCAACGGCTATACTCATGTCATTCATCAGGAATGGATCATGAAGCTCATTGAGTTGTGGACGGAAAAATCGCTTAGCCTCTGCTGCGGAGGTAATGCCTCTTTCCAATAGTAGTTTGCCGAGGACTGGATTTATCCCCAGTTCCTTCGACAGGGCCTTAGCTGCTTCTATTTGTTCTTGGGTTGGAGGTTGATAATTCCATTTGAAATTCATTATATATTGTTTTTTTCTTTTTGCTTATCTCGGGATCGGTTTGGCAGTTGTAATTTCCTTCCACACCTATCAAAGCGTAAAGGTAGAAAAAAAACAACTAAAAATCGCCAATTCTATATTAATTTTATAGAATTGGCGATAATATATTGAATTTCTTATCTTTTTCGTATAAGAATCTGCGTCAAATTAGGATATTAAAGTGTAACACCTAACTTCTTGGCAATATCCTTCGGAAGAGCTTTCTTGTTTACTAAGATATTGATTGTCTTATAACGAGCGAACGCTTTGGATACGTACCAGAGACCTTCGTACTTACCTGATTTGCCCCAAGAGTTCTTAACCATGTAGTACTCTGTTCCGTTCTGATCCTTAGCCAAACCGTAAATCTGCATGCCATGGTCGTCGGTCGTTTCCCAGTTGTCGTATGCTAACTGACGTTCTTCTTGAGTTACCCACTTCTCTGGACCAGGCTTTTGAGTCAAGTCGCGTTGTTGCGGAGAAAGTTTCAGCCAGTGTGCCATGTCCGATCCTGAAAGCTCAACTGCCTTCTCAACATCAGGAACCACACCGATACCATTGCGAGTGAAACCTTCCTCACTTACGTCGGAACCCCAAGCAATGGTGTAACCATTGTTGATGGCATTATCGAACACAGCCATTAACTCATCGATAGGCAAGTTGTAAGACTGAGCCCAACGCCAGTTATCTTGGATTTCGATGACAAATGGTTCGTAGAATGGGTGGTGTGTGAACGAAGTCAGGGAGATATAGTCGCTGGCCTTCAAACCTGTTGATTCAAAGAATGATTTCGGAGTGTAAGTTTTTCCTTTATAAGTGAAGGTCTTTGGAAGTTCACCTAAGTAAATCTCGTGAACAGCCTTGATGGATTTTTTCCACAAAGCGTTTCCGTCTTTATCAGATTGCAGTTTACGGAGGTTTCCTTGAGTGATAGCCTTAACCATGGCATTGGTCACAGCCGACAACTCAGTATGGTTACTCAATGTGTCACCGTACATGACACCCGGACGCATCACCTCTTCAGGAACTAAACCGAAATGTTCCATTCCGTACATAACATCGTAGAAAGAACCTCCTTGTGAGAAGGAAACATCGCCATGAGTGCGGACAGCTGCTTCAGCACGGTCGAAATAGGTGTTCTCAACGAGGAACATCTCTGAAAAATCATATGTTCCTTTACCTGCTTTCAGCAATTCTGATTCTAGGAAAGCCAATGATGAGTAGCACCAACATGTCCCGGCACGGCTTTGATTCTTAACTGATGTGATAGGATTCTCCTTAATCACGGTAAACTTAAAGCCTTCTTCTTTGGCTTGATCCTTTTCCTGAGCTGTCAGGTTCAATCCGAACAATCCCAGTACTGCAAACAATACTAACTTTTTCATCTTGTTTTAAATTAAATTGTAAATTAATTGTCTTTCATAAAGTCCTCTACCTCTTCTACGGTAATAGGTATGTGGTGCTTGCCCAAGAATCGAGAGCCATCCTTCGTGATAAGAATGTCATCTTCAAGGCGGATACCTCCAAAATCTTTGAACTTCTCAATAGCGTCAAAGTTCAAGAATGATTCATGTGTATGTTCAGCTTTCCACTTGTCGATCAAAGCAGGGATGAAATAGCATCCAGGCTCATCGGTAATAACGAAGCCTTCCTGTAATCGTCTGCCCATGCGTAAGGAGCCTAAACCGAATTGGCTGGACGGGCGTACTTCCTCGTCAAATCCAACGTATACCTGTCCAAGGTTTTCCATGTCGTGGACGTCTAATCCCATCATGTGCCCTAAGCCGTGAGGCAAGAAGAGGGCGTGTGCACCGGCTGCAACAGCCTCGTCTACGTTGCCTTTCATCAGGCCAAGGTCTTTCAAACCTTGTGCGAGCACTTTACAAACCTCTAAGTGCACATATTTGTAAGTAATACCTGGGCGAGTGAGTTCCAGTGCCTTGTCATGAGCTGCTAGAACGATATTGTAAATGTCTTTTTGTCGAGTGGTAAACTTGCCTCCAACAGGTACGGTACGGGTGTTGTCCGAGCAGTAGTTGGACGGAAGTTCTGCCCCTGCATCCGTCAACATCAGTTTTCCTTTCTCCAGAAAATCTTCATGCCCATGATTGTGCAGGGTCTCTCCATGTTGTGAAAGAATCGTCGGGAAAGAGACCATGCTACCATATTGTGCTGCAATGCCGTCAAGAGTTCCGGCAATTAATTGTTCTTTAACGCCTGGTTTACACATCTTCATGGCGGTCGTATGCATCAGATAGCCTACGTATGCAGCCTTATCCAACTCTTCAATCTCGCACGCTTCCTTGACGGAACGGAGGGAAACGATAGCTTGAATCAATTCGATGGAGGCATAGTCCTTGGTAGCGGTGGCACGAATGCCGGTCAGTTCCTCCAGTCTTATCATGTGGTCAAAGCGGTAAGGAGGAATAAAATGAACTTTTCTTCCCTGCGCGATGGCTTCTCTGACCATCTTATCCAATTGTTTAAGTGGAAAACTTCTGTGTACGCCGACCTGGGCGCCTAATTCTTTGATGCTTGGTTGAGGACCCATCCAAATAATGTCATCCATGGTCACATCATCGCCGAAGAAATAATCTCTTCCGGCATCAATATCCATAATTCCGGCTAATCCGGGCAGGGAATGCCCGAAGAAATACAATGATAAGTGTTATCAGGATAATTGGCAGGAGCCTCGTTGTTTCCTAAAAGGAGTATAATGCCGCTTTCCATCTTCCTCCGAAGGGCTGAACGGCGATTTTTGTAGATCGTTATATCGAACATGTTTTATTATTTTAGGTACTAACTCTGCAAATCTAATAAAAAATGTTCTAAAACAAACACAATTCTGCAAATAAGTGTTATTTAGTTAGGCATGTGGTATAAGTGCTCTGTTCTGTGAATAAAGTCATTCAAGGTAGATACAAAAAAGCCTTGCAAAAACTTGCAAGGCTTTTTGGGTGCCTAGTCGGACTCGAACCGACGACATTCAGAACCACAATCTGACGCTCTAACCAACTGAACTATAGGCACCATATTCTTTCAGCTTGAAAAAGCGATGCAAAGTTAGGCATATTTTTATATCTCGCAAACTTTTTAGGCTGAAATTTTTCAGTAAATCTCCTTTTTAGGGATAAATTGCTTTTTTACCAGCCAATAATGTGTTCTTCATCAAAGATACGATGGTCATTGGACCAACGCCTCCAGGTACCGGCGTGATGAACGAACATTTCGGAGCAACCTCGTCGAATTTCACATCGCCATTCAAGCGGAATCCGCTCTTCTTTGTAGCATCGGGAACACGTGTGGTACCTACGTCGATGATAACAGCACCGTCTTTTACCATATCAGCAGTAACGAAGTTTGGTTGTCCCATAGCGGCAATAATAATATCTGCTTGGCGACATTCTTCAGCGATGTTTTTGCTACGGCTGTGTAATACCGTTACTGTGGCATCTCCAGGAACTCCTTTACGCATCATCAGGTTAGCCATTGGTTTACCTACGATGTTGCTTCTTCCCAATACGACACATTTTTTCCCTTTGGTATCAATCTGATAACGACGGAACAGTTCCAGTATTCCATTCGGTGTAGCCGAAATGAAACAAGGAAGTCCGATGGAAAGACGCCCAACGTTGATAGGATGGAAACCATCTACATCTTTCCGGTAGTCGATGGCTTCGATAATTCGTTGTTCAGAGATATGTTTTGGCAAAGGTAATTGTACGATAAAACCATCCACATCAGGATCAACATTCAGTGCTTGTACTTGTTGGAGAAGAGTTTCTTCCGTAACATCGTCTTCGAAGCGGATAAGGGTGGATTTGAATCCACATACCTCACATGCTTTTACCTTGTTGGCAACATACGTTTCACTGCCTCCGTCATGTCCGACGAGGATGGCAGCCAAGTGGGGGCGTTTGCCTCCATTCTCTACAATTTGTTTTACTTCTTCAGCAATTTCCTGCTTGATCTGTGCAGATACTGCTTTACCGTCAATAAGTTGCATATTCTTTAGGATTAGTTATCTTCTACGTCTCATCATTTGAGCCATCTTGCCCATCTTTGTATCAGTCACCATCTTCATCATCTTCCGTGTCTGGTCGAATTGTTTCAGCAGTCGGTTCACTTCTTGGATGTTTGTCCCACTACCTTTTGCAATGCGGTTTCTACGTGAACTGTTGAGGATATCTGGATGGGTTCGCTCTTGCTTGGTCATTGAGTTAATGATCGCTTCGATGTTCTTGAATGCATTGTCGTCAATATCCACATCCTTTAAAGCTTTACCCACTCCCGGAATCATGGATGCCAAATCTTTGAGGTTACCCATCTTCTTGATTTGCTGAATCTGACTCATGAAATCGTTGAAATCGAACTGATTCTTTTGAATCTTCTTTTGCAGTCGTTTCGCTTCTTCCTCATCGTATTGTTCCTGAGCTCTTTCAACCAAAGAGACGATATCACCCATACCCAAGATACGGTCGGCCATACGAGCTGGATGGAATACGTCAATCGCTTCCATCTTTTCGCCTGTTCCGATGAATTTGATAGGCTTGTCGACAACGGTACGGATGGAGAGAGCAGCACCACCACGCGTATCACCATCCAATTTGGTCAGTACGACACCGGTGAAATCGAGGCGTTCATTAAATTCACGAGCGGTATTGACAGCGTCCTGTCCAGTCATTGAGTCGACAACGAACAAAGTCTCGTCTGGATTGATGGCATTCTTGATGGCCTCAATCTCGTTCATCATCTGTTCGTCGATCGCCAATCGACCGGCGGTATCGACGATGACAGTATCGCAACTATTCGCTTTAGCAAATTGGATACCTTCCAAAGCAATTTTTACAGGGTCTTTGCTGTCGGCGATAGTGAATACGGGTACATTTATTTGTTCACCAAGCACCTTTAACTGCTCGATTGCGGCTGGACGGTATACATCGCCGGCTACCAACAGTGGGTGACGGTTTTTCTTGCTCTTCAAAAGGTTAGCCAGCTTTGATGCAAATGTGGTCTTACCGGAACCTTGTAAACCAGACATCAGGATGATGGCAGGACGGTTATCCAGTTTTAACTCGGCTGTTTCACCACCCATCAGCAATGCCAGTTCATCATGAACAATTTTCACCATCAACTGTCCTGGCTTGACTGCAGTCAAAACGTTTTGTCCCAATGCCTTTTCCTTTACCGTATCAGTAAATGTCTTGGCAACTTTATAGTTTACGTCGGCATCCAACAAAGCACGACGTACGTCCTTCAGCGTTTCTGCAACGTTGATTTCGGTAATCCGTCCTTCACCTTTTAATATCTTGAACGAACGTTCCAGTCGTTCACTTAAATTCTCAAACATATCTAATTATTTATATTGCAACGTAAGGAAAGGCACATCGTGCACTTTCATGGGGTGCAAAGTTACAAATTTCTTGATTAATTCCACTATTTTCTGTTTTATTATATTAATTAGGTATGAAAAATACGAAAGTCTTTATTCGGTGAAAAAGAACAAGAAATCGAACTTTTTATCAAAAATAATGCACATTTACTTTGGTAGTGTGTATTTTTACTATACCTTTGTGCGCAAATTTTATTTAAATGTGCAATATGAAAAAGTTTTTTTCAGTAAGTCTACTCATCTGGCTTACTCTTAGTCCGCTTTTTGCAGGCGGTATCTTAACGAATACAAATCAACATGCAGCTTTTCTTCGAATGATTTCTCGTGGTGCTTCTATCGGCATTGACGGTGTGTACTCAAATCCGGCAGGTGTTTCCTTTTTGCCTCATAATGGTTTGACTATGTCGTTCAGTGTACAGAGTGCTTTTCAAACTCGAAATATAGATGCTTCTTATAATACCTATGCTTATAGGAGAGATAAGATTGGCGTTGAGCCATTTAATCCACAGTATATTGGAAGTGAGTCTGTTAATGAGTACTATAAAGGAAAGGCATCTGCTCCAATCATCCCTAGTTTGTATGCTGCTTATAAGATGGATGATCTGACTTTATCTGCCTTTTTCGGTGTTACAGGTGGAGGTGGAAAATGTTCTTTCGACGCAGGTCTTCCTTTATTTAAGTCTTTGGTTTCTGCCTTGGTTTTTCAACAATCGTCAGCTGCTGCCGCTGCTGGAAAAAGTATTCCATTGAATCGTGATATGTATAACATAACTTCAGCGATGGATGGACGCCAATATATCTATGCGCTTCAGTTAGGTGTAGGCTATAAGTTCAATGATTGGTTGGCTGGTTTTGTTGGTGGAAAGATGAATTACTTCACTGGTGGTTACGAGGGATTTGTCAATGCAGAGCTGCTCCCGAACTATGGTGGAACGACATTGGCAGATATTAAGCTGGATTGTACTCAGACCGGCTGGGGCTTGACACCGGTAATTGGTCTGGACGCGAAATTAAACCGTTGGAATTTTGCTGTAAAGTATGAGTTTAAGACGAATCTGAATATTGAGAATAAGACAAAGACTTTGGTTGCTCCTGATCCAAGTCTGTTGGCTCCGTATGCAGATGGAGTGAACACACCGAGCGATATCCCTGCTTTCTTGACAATTGCTGCTGGCTATGAAGTGTTACCACAATGGCGTGTGAATGCTGAATTCCATCACTTCGACGATAAGAATGCAGGAATGGCGAATGACAAGCAAAAGGCATTGACTCATGGGACCCTGGAGTATCAGGTAGGTACGGAATATGATGTAAATCATTTTCTGACGCTCAGTGGAGGTATCCAGTTTACAAATTACGGTTTGGCTGACAATTTCCAGAGTGATACCAGTTTCTATTGTGATTCTTATTCCATTGGTCTTGGCGCTGCTGTAAAACTTTCATCAAAGGCTTTGCTGAATATTGGGTATATGTGGACAACCTATAAGGATTATACAAAGTCGATGGACAGTTACAATAATACAGGGTTGCCGGGAACAGATATTTATTCCAGAACAAACAAGGTGTTTGGTGTTAGTTTAGATTATTCTTTCTGATAATATCTCTTTTATTATAGTAAGGGGCTGCATCTTTTCACAAAGGGCAGCCCCTTGGCTGTTAATTAATTTGATAAAAGACACATGATTGCTGTTTGTAAGTGAGTTGAGTTAAGTTTTATATTTAGCGTTCAAAATCTTTTTAATTAACAAGCCTTCAAAGTCTCAGTGCTAATTATTTGTACATTGAAAACTATGCAATTACAGTAATGAAAAACGATAATAGATTACTGGGCGGATTTGATAGACCTTTTTGGGCCCAGCCATTGAAATCGTTCCACTCCTGTCGAAAACAAAAGAATATTTATCATTTCCCTTCATGCAGAGATAACGTTTCACTGATGAGATTTGCACTTTATCTTGGTAACTAGAAGCTATCTTTTTGTTTATGGCCGTCAGACTTCCTTTGTTGAAGCTCGCTATTAGTTGTTTAGCTTCGTTATAGCTGGGTAATCTCCAGTTTTCAATACCATTTACGGAGTAGCCTTTGAGTTTCTTTTCAACTTCAATCTCCTTTCCTTCCCATTCATCCAAACTGAGTAACAATGCGTTAAAGGTACTGTCGGTTATTCCGTCAACTTTGGCAACAATGCAATCTTCGTAGAAGTCACCTACTTTAGGAATTTCTTTGAGCCCATCAGCAGCTATGATTTTACCTTCTCCGTCGGGATCAACGACTTCGTTCCCTTCATCTCCTTCGTTTCCCTCATTTATATTGTTGCCAAATTTAAAATTGACATTGATTGGTTCAGCCCATCCACTTGATTCCAAAAGGCCTTCAATGGATAGCGTTTCATTATAATTACCAACAATGTTAAATGGGTGATTGGCCTCGGGTATTCCTTCATATGTGTACCCGAAAGTTTGTACATCTTTATCTTCTTCGATTGTGATAGAGAAGGTTGTCTTGTCGCCTGCCCCTGGGAAGATATAGAATGTGTCGTGAAACCAATTACCTTCTTCATCTTGCTGGCAAGTTAGATGAATTTTCTGTGCATCCCCTGTGAAGTCACCTGAAAAAGACAAAGATGGAAACAATGATGCGATGGTGATCTCAACAGATGATGCATGGGTGATATGGGTTAATTTGATTTGTACGGCGGCAACCGTATAGGATAGTACGATTGTAGCTTTTGTGTTTTTCTCAGAGAGTGTTACATCTGCAGTACCATACATCAGCGGGTTATTGGCATATTGCTTGCTCGTAAACGAGATTGCATCCTCAGCTGTAGGCTTTTCAGGTAGGTCGTAATCGTTTGTTAAACCAGAGAGGGCGACCAAACGGTATTCACCTTTCGGTAAATTTAATGTAATGGTTTCTTCTTCTGATTCGATGGATTTTGATCCTGCGTACTTCCCGTCAACAGTAAAGGCAAACAATTCTACCGGATACTGTATAGGATTTGCTTCAGCAGATCTCGTCATGACATTCAAGGATACTGCTTCGGCGGTTGCTAATTCTTCCGTTTCATCATCAAAGCGTTGACAGGAAGTAGCAAGGATCCCTAACAAAACTATAAACGCACCATGAAAAACTAAAAATGCCTTATGTAAAAAACAATGACTATTCTGTGAAATTGTTTTTTCTTGAAAGAGAGTAGATAAAGAATGAGCAGTATTTACTGAAGAAATACAGGAAGAAAGAAATAGCGTGTCATCATTAGCTTGAATCTTGTCATTGCTTTCATGAAGATTGATTTGCAATCTCGAAAGCAAAGTCTTCATCAATTTTACTAAGTTCATTTTCTAAATAGTTTGGAAAAATAAATAGATTTTTCCTTTTGTCAAATCTGTTTATTTTTGTGATTAATAATACTTGGTTGATGACCTTTACTTGTCATCTTCGGAAGCAAATGTAGACCTTCTTTTTGATTGTACAAAATAAAAATCCGACTATTTATATTAAAAAATATTAAATCATAAATACGTAAACATCTCTATTATAATTATTTCATAGTTACCGTATGATGTGTTTTCTTAACATCTTTTAGTGGATGTGCCTTATTTACGAAAAGAGTTATTATTTTCTAAGATAAAAATAACAGTTTGAAAGAGTTACGAAAGAAAATAATTCGTACCTTTGCATCGATTTTTCAAGGAGTATTCATTAAACATTTAAAATAGAAGATTATGCAAACAATTGACAAATTCAATTTTGCTGGTAAAAAGGCTATCGTACGTGTTGATTTCAATGTACCATTGGATGAAAATGGTAAAGTAACCGACGATACCCGTATTCGTGGTGCGTTGCCTACTTTGAAGAAGGTTTTGGCTGATGGTGGTAGTTTGATTATGATGTCACACATGGGTAAACCAAAAGGAAAGGTTAATCCTAAGATGTCGTTGAGTCAGATTGTTGACGCTGTTGCTGAAAGACTTGGTGTTCCTGTTCAGTTTGCTCCGGATTGTGCAAAGGCTGCTGAGGCTGCTGCTGCTTTGAAACCGGGTGAAGCTTTGTTGCTCGAGAACCTTCGCTTCTATCCTGAAGAAGAGGGCAAACCTGTAGGTATTGATAAGGAAGATCCTGCATACGATGATGCAAAGAAAGCCATGAAGGCTTCTCAAAAAGAATTTGCCAAGACTTTGGCTAGCTATGCAGATGCTTATGTCAACGATGCATTTGGTACTGCTCACCGTAAACATGCTTCTACAGCAGTTATTGCTGATTATTTTGATGCAGACCATAAGATGTTGGGTTACTTGATGGAGAAAGAAGTAAAGGCTATTGATAATGTATTGAAGAATGCTCAGCATCCGTTCACAGCTATTATCGGTGGTTCAAAAGTTTCTTCTAAGTTGGCTGTTATCAAGAACCTGTTGACGAAGGTTGACAATTTGATTATCGGTGGTGGTATGGGTTACACCTTCATCAAGGCTCAAGGCGGTCACATTGGTGACTCTTTGCACGAGGACGATTTGATGCCGGAGGCATTGTCAGTAATCGCTGAGGCTAAAAAGTTGGGCGTAAACTTGTCATTATCGGTTGCTACTGTTGCAGGCGACAAGTTTGCTGATGATGCAAATAAGCAAGTTGTTGATATTTATAATATTCCTGATGGATGGGAAGGTATGGATGCTTCTCCTGCTTCTTTGGAGAACTGGAAGAAGATCATTTTGGCTTCTAAGACCATCCTTTGGAACGGTCCTGTCGGTGTGTTCGAATTCCCGAACTTCGCTCATGGTACAGGTGAGATTGCTAAGTATGTTGCCGAGGCTACTGAAAATGGTGCATATTCATTGGTAGGTGGTGGTGACTCTGTTGCTGCAGTCAACAAGTTTGGCTTGGCCGATAAGGTTTCTTACGTATCAACTGGTGGCGGTGCAATGTTGGAAGCTATCGAAGGTAAAGTCCTTCCGGGTGTAGCAGCTATCACAGGTGAGAAATAAATACTTAATATATATATAAGGTGTAGGAGGATGTGTTATTCACATCCTCTTTTTTTGCTGTCTGTTTGCCATCGTTATCGTTAATTTCATGTAACATTATCTTTCTATTCTAAAATAAGATTAAAGCTTTTCAGAACTTTTTGTCTATTTCTTTCAAGTTTTTCTACTTTTGTATCATAAAACTATTATTCTTTATTTTTTATGAAGAAATATTTACTATCTGCAATTCTTCTTATTGCCATCATTCTTCCGGCAGGTTCGGTACTGAATGAGAAGAACTTGGCCAAAACGTTATCAGTTCTCCGTATCGAATTAGAGAATACATTCAATAAGCAACAACGGATGATATCCCGATTGAAGGTGATGAGCGAGGTGCAGCATCGCAGAATGGTGGATATCATGGAGCGAAGCAGTAAAATCTCATTGATGCTTTACTCGCAGCAGAGGGATTACACCTTCGACTTGACGTATGCTTGTCATGAAGCAACATCCCTGTATCGGGAATTCTCAGTTCGTCAAATGCCTTACGAACAGATCAAAAACAACCTTCGTAATGAGATTGAACGTTATGAACGACTGATTCACTCATTGAAAGTATTGCCTCCTTCACTTGTAAAGAATGATTCCATACAGATGTTGGCTGTCAAATTAAGTCAGAGTGCAGATAGTTTGGTCTTGAGTGCCGAAGACTTGGCCAACCTGAAAGATATGGCACTTGTGCCGGATACTGCCGACTTGGCAAAGGATCCTATTTTCCTTGACAAACAAGGACAAGAAGATCGTAAAGCGTGTTTGAAGTATGCAGAGGATATACTTGCTTTGATGAAAGATCGGTTGGCGAGTATTGAGGTCGATAATGAGCATTACGACATAACGAGTAAGCGGCTGAAAGAATTATACGACTATGCTAATGAGCGTTACCATGCAATTCAGCAGAGTATCTTTGTGAATGGAGAGGATAGTTACCTTAAGCAGATTAAACAGTTCCGTTCGTATGTTCGTCGTGCTCAGCAGGATGTGGAGGATAAATACGAGAACAAAGAGTTTGCGAAAGTGCGTAGTGATTGGCGCGGCCCAATCGTGTTTGGTGTCATCTTCTTTGTTGTCTTCTACTTGATTGTTGCAACCATCTTGAGTAACTTGTTCGTGCGTATCGGCATGCGAAGTATCAAGCGTTTCCAGACAGAACAGTTCAGAAAGAAAAAAATGTGTTATATCTTGGCTGGTACGGTATTGATCTTTGCGTTAGCACTCATGATTTTGAAGCTATTCATGTATAATAACTTCTTTATCATGGCTTCTGAGCTATTCGTCGAATTTGCTTGGTTGGCTACAGCCATCTTGGTTTCGTTGCTAATCCGTTTGGATGGGAGTCAGATCAAGAGTGGTTTTCGTATCTATACGCCAATCATGTTGATGGGTTTTATCATCATCGTGTTCCGCGTTATCTTTATCCCGAACCGTCTGGTCAGTTTAGTTTTTCCACCCATCTTGCTGTTGTTTACGTTGTGGCAATGGAATGTGATTCACCGTCATAATAACAATATACCGCGGAGCGACATCTTCTATACGTGGATTTCTTTAGCGCTAATGGCGATCTCTACGATCTTGTCGTTAAGCGGATATGTTTTGCTGGCCGTTCAGATCTTTATTTGGTGGTTATTCCAATTGGCGGCCATCCAGACGATCACGTGTATATACGATCTCCTAAAAATGTACGAGAAGAAATACCTTGTCAAGCGGAAGAGCCGTTATTTGGTGCAGGCTGGTATCTCAGGACCGGCGAGTGCAGCCGATACGATCCAGATTACTTGGTTTTACGATTTTCTGATGATGGTCGTTGTCCCGATATTGGGAATTATGTCTTTCCTGTACAGTATCTATTGGGCATCGGATGTATTTGACTTATCGGGCGCAGTCGTCAATATCTATTCATACCGGGTTGTAATTACTAAAATCTGTACGCTGTCTTTATTCCGATTTGCACTATCTGCCATGGTGTTCTTTATATGCAGATACCTTATCTATTTAATAAAGATGATGTATCGTCATTATAAATATAAGGAGATCCGGAAAAAGAATGATGGAGTTGTCCTTGCCAACAACGCTAACTTGACCTTGTTCAATAATTTGGTGATGATTGTGGTGTGGGGCGTTTATTTCATCTTTATTCTGAAACTCTTTGAAGTACCCGCAACCGGTATTTCGATTGTTACTGCCGGATTGGCAACTGGTGTCGGTTTTGCCATGAAGGATCTGATCGAGAACTTCTTCTATGGCCTATCGTTGATGACAGGACGTGTGAGAGTAGGAGATATCATCGAATGTGACGGTATTCGGGGAAAGGTCGATAGTATTACCTATCAAAGTACCCAGATTGCCACGATTGACGGGTGTGTCATTGCATTCTTGAACAGTGCTTTGTTTTCGAAGAACTTCAAGAACTTGACTCGTAACCACTCGTACGAGTTGGTGAAGGTGCCTGTCGGCGTTGCCTACGGTGTTGATGTGGAAAAGGTTCGCACTCTGTTATCGGAAGGTTTACAAGAATTGAATGGGAAAGACAAGTATGGTCGTAACCTGATTGACGAGAAACATGGCGTGAACGTTTACTTCCAAGACTTTGGTGATAACAGTGTAAACCTGAATGTGGTGTTCTGGGTATTGGTTGCCGAACAGTTCGGTGTGGTAAGTAAGGCAAAAGAAATTATTTACAACACGTTGAATCAGAATAATATTGAAATTCCTTATCCACAGCGCGATGTCTATATCCGTCAGTTACCAAACGAGAATAAAGAATGATCGAAAGTTGGGTTTAAATAAAGGGCTGCTCATACGAGCAGCCCTTCGTGTTAACTTTTAAGAGAGAGAATTTAGAATATATTTAGTGAACGTCCGTTCTGGTATCCCACCAAACTTGTTTGCCCCAAACGTAGTTCTCAATGCCTTGAGAAGCATCCAAGACATTCTGTCTGTTATAGGAGAATTGATTGTTTGGATATGGAAATCTGAAAGGAACGTCATTGTGAATACCATTGTATGTACTTCTTGCTCCAGGATATCTTGGAGATACACCATCAGCAGCTTTTGCAGTGTGGATATAAGTCGGGTAACCGGTACGGCGATAGAACGACCATGCTTCTATACCTTCCTTAAACATACTTACCCATTGCTCAAAATACAGCATTTCAAATGAACCATCAAATTTTCCAGGGCCTTCCAAGTATGTCTGTGCATCTTCATCACTTACTCCATTTTCTTCCATAGATGTCAGCACACCTTGATTATATGCTTCTTCAGCAGTCATAGGGACATTCCAGCCTCTTAGTGCAGCTTCAGCCATCATATAATAGGTCTCACTTGCTTTATAAAGAGGTGAGAATCCTGCGGGGTCATCACGGAATTTAGCACCAATTCGAGAAATAGCGTGAATGTTGGCCGGATTGCTCTTTGCTCCATTCTCGTATCCACGATATTCACCATCTGTAGCTGCAGGTTTAGCATAAACAAATAAGCGTGGGTCTTGCATTTTCTTCAAATGGTCAATAAAGATATCGGCCATACCGTCATCGTCTCGTGTCCGAGAGTTATCATGCCATGGTTCAAAATACGGTGATGTACCTTGCCACCAGAAATAGGCTTGATCGTCAATCGAATCAATATAAGGATACTTTGTTGGATTATTGAAGATTTCTTCGATGGTGGATTGGGCCAAAGATGGAGCTACATTAACAATTCGCATAGCAATACGAAGACGAAGTGAGTTGCAGAATCTCTGCCATTTTACTATTGCTGTATTACTATTTAATGATTTACCTACTGCAGGATGAGTATATAAAAAATCTCCGTTTCCTAAGCCTATATCTGTATTTGAATAACCATTAGCAAAATTTTCTGCAATAGTTTTCAGATTATCGAGAATAGAATTCCAAGTTCCTTCTTCATGGTCATATTTGGATTGTAAAACGCCATCTTTCCCTTTAAAAGCTTCGGAATACGGAATAGAACCAAACGCATTTAATACATTGTACATCAGATAGTTCTGCCATAACATGGCCACATCGCGCATTTGCCTGAAATTATCGGGATTTGATTCTTCTGCAATTCGATCAATGATATCTTGCAACTGAGTATATCCCCAATAAGAGTTATACCAACGGTTACCATACGTATTATTCGTTGGCGTATAGCCAGCATAGTTGTTCAGATATTGTACTTCAGATACATATCCAGCCCATTGGCATACGTCTAACGAAGTGCCCCATTGCCTCATGCCTTGCGAAAGAACATAGCCAAACATATTTGTATATGGAGCAGTAGCAAAAGCATCTGGGTCTGTATTGATTTCTTCAAAATCACTGGTACAACCAACCATGAAGAGCCCACATGACAGGATTAATATTTTAAATAAATTTTTCATAATCGTTCTCCATTAAAAAGTTAAACCTAATTTTATACCAAAGCTGCGAGAACTTGGGGTGGAAGCCTGTTCAAAACCGACACCACGACTATCGGAAGATACACCACCGGTTTCAGGATCAATGCGCATGGTATTCGATTTATCCACCCAAAGCAAAGCCAGGTTTGTTCCAATCAAAGAAATGGTTGCACGGTTGAAATACTTGGTCTTTCTCAAGATCGACTTAGGAACATTCCAAGAGATATAAGCCTCACGAAGTTTCAAGAATGATCCATCGAATACGTAGGTCTCTGCCAAACCGCAACCGTTAAACCATGTGTATGCATCAGTTTTTATATCATTCTTTTTCCAAGAGGTAACAGTACCATCTGCATCCGTTGAAGCAGGAACAACAAAGTCCCAATCTTTCATCATATCCACGCCGGCAATTACGTCACGTTCACGAATTCCACCTTTAGCTGTTGGCTCACCAACACCAGCAGCGTATGCGTGACTCATCGTCTGTGACCAAATGTCACCGCCCTTACGGAAGTCGAGCATAAATCCGAAGCTGATATCCTTAATGCTGAACTCATTGCGCCATCCCATTAAGAAATCAGGGGTAACATTACCAATCTTAGTGGCAGCTTGTGAATACGGAGTACCATTGCTATATAATTTGATAGCGCCAATCTGATCCTTGGTTGCAGTACCTTTAGCTACATCTTTTTCTGTGATACGAACATAGGCGTCACCAACTAAGTCACCCCATTTTTCTCCCGGGATTGCTTTGGTATCAATTCCCCATGTCCAGCCAATGCCATAGCCACCAGGTAATTGTTCTACACCATCTTTCAGGAACAAATATTTAACCTTACTTTCATCCTTTGCAAAATTCAGTGTAGAAGTCCAATTTAGACCGTTCTTACTTTGAAGAATATCTGCACGAAGTTGAATTTCAATACCCTTATTATCAATACGTCCAGCATTAAGTAACATAGAACCAAATCCCACAACATTTGAAGTTGTTACATTCAAAATTTGGTCAACTGTTTTCTTTTGATAGTATGCTACATCTAAGTGTAAACGATCGTGAAATAGACCAATTTCAGTACCAATTTCCCAAGTCGTAACCTTCTCTGGCCTTAAATCGTAATTTGGTAAAGAAAAACTCCTATACATCTGACCAGTTCCATTAAAAGAAGATGATACAGGATAATAATAAGAAGCATTTCTGTAGGCTCCTGTTGCAGAACCAACTTGTGCCCAACCAGCACGGAACTTTAAGAATTCAAGGACTGAACCTTTCAGACTTTCGAATGAAGCAGTCGGAATCCAGCTCAAAGATACAGAAGGATAGAAGAAGTCGTCACGGATAGTTGAGGACCAATCATTACGCGCGCTGGCATCCAAGTATAACTGATTCTTCCAACCCAACGAGAAGTTCGCATACACAGAGTTAGAACGAATCTTACTGTGATCTAATGTAGCTGTAGCATCTCCAACTTTATTACCCATTGTATAACCACCCGGCATTATCAAAGCTGCTGCGCCCATACGTTCATATTCCCAGGTTACATCACGATAGTTGGCACCAAGTATAGCTGTTAGGTTAAAATTACCAAAAGTTTTGTTAATGGATGCAATAAAGTCAGCGTTAAATTCCGTGTTTTTAGTATCGTTTTGGTAGAAACGACCGTCAGGGTCATCGAAATCAAAGTATGTTCTTTCGAAAGTTTTCAAAGCATAGTAGTCAACACCGATACGGCCTTCAAACTTTAACCAGTCAAAAGGTTGGTAGTATAAAGAAGACTTACCGAAAATACGGTCACGCTGCATGCTGTTGGTATTCATATACACATTGAAATAAGGATTTACGTGATAAGCGTCAATCCAGTTATAATAGGTATAGTTACCCGCTTCGTCTTTCTGATCCCAGTTTGCCTTCAACGACTTCATGTTCATCTGACGGGCAGACCAAGCCACCAATGAGTTGATTGGGTTGTTGGCATGATATCCCTGAGCATTCAGGTTATCACTCTTCGTACGTGTATAGGTAGCGCTCATGTCATAAGAAATCCACTTGTTTAGACGCATAGTGGTGTTGAACTGACCAGTGTATTTCTTCTGATCGGTATTAGGTACGGTACCTTTCTGGTCACGGTAAGAGAGTGAAACACGAGTTGAGGCGCGTTCACTATTCGACTGAACAGAAATCATGTGGTTCATGGTGACACCAGTCTGGAAGAAATCCTTGATATTGTTCGGACGAGAAACGAAAGGAGCAGGCTTGCCGTCGCTGTCAAACTGAACCAGATTCAGGCCTACATCCAAACGAGGTCCCCAAGACTCATCATAACCGCGGTCGAAACCAACGTTCTCAGAATAGCTTTGATAATCAGAATAATCACTTTGGTTGTTGAAGTGCCATTCATCACCGTCGTGACCTTGACCATAGGAGTTTTGTAACTTTGGAATATTGGCAACACGGTCCATGGTGAGGTTCATGTCATAAGAAACCGTCACGCCATTACCCTTCTTACCACTCTTGGTGGTAATCAAGATAACACCGTTACCAGCGCGCATACCATAAAGTGCTGCGGAACCACCCTTGAGGACGGAGATAGATTCGATATCCTCAGGGTTGATATCGTTCAAACCGGAACCGTAGTCCACACCTTCGTAGTAGTTATCACCCGTACGTTGTGTATCGTTGGAGATAGGCACACCATCTACTACGATCAACGGCTGCTGATCAGCACTCAACGAACCGTTACCACGGACGGAGATACGTGAAGAGGCACCGACTGTACCACCAAACTGGTTGACTTGTACACCGGCTACCTTTCCGGATAAAGAACTGGTTACACTTGGAGAACCGGCCTTCGTTAATTCGTCAGCCTTGACCTCCTGAATGGCATAACCCAGTGATTTCTTCTCTCGAGAGATACCCATAGCGGTTACGACTACCTCTTCCAGCTGTGCAGACTCTGCTTTTAACGTAATCTGCATCCTGCCAGGAGTGATAGTTACTTCGACGGTACGCATGCCTACATACGACACAACAACAGTTTTTGCGGAACTTGGGGCATTGGGGATGTCGAACTCACCATCAAGGTTGGTAATAGAACCGATGGTTGTACCTTTAACTAAGACGGATGCACCGATTACG
>CACZBX010000012.1 GCA_902779535.1 uncultured Bacteroidales bacterium | reverse complement strand
AAACTCGCCAAACGCCCTCGCTTCGCTCGCTTGAACGAGGCTCGTTCTTCACGGAAAACATCTTCAATTTTCTACACGCTTTTTTGCTAAAGGCCGGAAGAATATGAATAAGAACAAAGCACCTTCTATGAGTACTTTTGCATGTTCTCGGGGATTTGTAATCCCCGAGTCAAGTAACTAGCGGATATGTTATCCGCGCGGGTCGCAGACCCGCAGTTATTCACCCTGTGGATTCGGAAATCCACAGGGACGAAACAATCCACAGGGGCAAATGTTGTGATTGTTTCCGTTCGAATTTTACACTTTCTGACCTTTTTTGACCATTTGTTGACTGTTACGACCATGAACGACCAAAATCGGACATTGAGAAATTGTATCGAATTATCTTTGCAGTACCAAGTTCATGAACGACCTGCGTTCTTTGACATACTGAAAAATTCGCCGAAGTGACTTTCACTCGGGAATGTGAAGAAAAGTAAGATTTTCTTCATATTCCCCTCGTTTATTCGTAACTTTGCAAGCCCAAAAGGAACCGAAGATGACTAAATCAGGATTAACCAGAGCACAAGAGTTAGGGACCAAGTCCATCGGCAGTCTATTGGCTCAATATGCTCTTCCCTCCATTATTGCGATGACAGCCTCCTCCCTGTACAACATGGTGGACAGCATTTTCATTGGACAAGGCGTAGGTCATCTTGCCATCTCCGGCTTGGCCGTCACCTTCCCCTTTATGAATCTGTCGACGGCCTTCGGCACGTTGGTCGGTGTGGGTGCTGCCACATTAATCTCGGTCAGTTTAGGACAAAAGGACTATGACACGGCAAAAAAAGTATTAGGCAATGTGGTCACCCTGAACATCCTGATCGGTATCGGCTTCACCATCCTGTCCCTGATCTTCCTGGATCCTGTCCTCTACTTCTTCGGAGCGAGTGCCGACACCATCCCGTATGCCCGCGACTATATGCTCATCATTCTGCTTGGAAATATCATCACGCACCTTTATTTCGGCTTGAATGCAGTACTTCGGGCATCAGGACACCCGCGAGAGGCGATGATTGCAACCATCAACACCGTAGTCATCAACACGATCTTAGACCCCATCTTCATCTTTGGCTTCGGCTGGGGAATCCGCGGTGCTGCCATTGCAACCATTCTAGCACAGACCATCTCATTGGTATGGCAACTACGTATATTCTCAAATCCGAACGAGATCCTTCATTTCTCCAAAGGTATCTATAAGCTGAAGGCCGACCTCGTGAAGCGGTCGATTGCTATCGGTCTGTCACCGTTCCTGATGAACCTGGCCAGTTGTTTGATCGTCATCTTTATCAATAAGGGGCTGAAGTTTCACGGTGGTGACCTGGCCATTGGTGCTTTCGGAATCGCCAACCGTATTGCCTTTATCTTCGCAATGATCGTGATGGGCCTTAACCAAGGCATGCAGCCCATTGCCGGATTCAATTTCGGAGCCCGACAATACCATCGTGTGAACCAAGTACTCCGGTTGACCATTTTCTATGCCACCATCGTCATGACCGTTGCCTTCGTTGTAGGAGTTTTCTTCCCCCACATCGTCGTCAGGATCTTCACGAGTCATGATGAGCTGATACAAATATCTGCCCATGCCCTACGAATCACCGTGATCGTCTTCCCGATTGTCGGTTTCCAGATGGTGACGACGAACTTCTTCCAGAGTATCGGCATGGCGAAGAAGGCTATCTTCCTTTCACTCACACGACAACTACTGTTTCTGTTACCCTGTTTGATCATTCTCCCCCATTATTTCCAAACCGATGGTGTCTGGTGGAGTATGCCTGTGTCCGACATGCTCGCAAGCATTATTGCAGGTATCATGCTCTATCAGCAATTCCAGGAATTCAAGCGAAGAGGAAATAATGAGATGGTGGGATAAGCGATGCCTATAAAGGTTCGATTTCAGAAAATAGGTTGATAAATACTTTTTATTCTCAAACCCTTTTTTTATCTTTGAGGACGAACGAACAATAAAAAATTACCATACTATGAACGAACACTTTATCATTAATTTAGGTCGCCAACTAGGTAGTGGAGGACGAGAGATTGGACAAAAGCTGGCCAAGGAGTTCGGTATTGAATATTACGATAAGGAGCTGATCCAATTGGCAGCAGAAGAGAGTGGCCTGTGTGAAGAGATCTTCGAGCGGGCTGATGAGCGTGCCCAACAATCGTTTATGGGTAGTTTGATCGGTAACCGGTTCCCATTTATCGGAGAGGGGAATATGGCTTTCAATAATTTCTTAACGCACGATTCACTGTTCAAGATACAAAGCGATGTCATACGCAAGCTGGCAACCGAACATTCGTGCCTGTTTGTTGGTCGATGTGCCGACTACATCCTACGCGATTTCCCGAACTGCGTGAATGTGTTTATCTCTGCATCGAAGGAGTTTCGTATCAAGCGAGTATGCGACATGTACAAAGTGAAAGAGGAAGAGGCTGCCAAACTGATTGAAGATGCCGACAAGAAACGGGCCATCTACTATAACTATTATAGTTACAAGAAATGGGGAGCCGCAGCCACGTACCACCTCTGCATCGACTCGTCCGTGCTTGGAATTGACAAGACCGTCGAATTTATCAAAGACTTCGTCAAGGCCAAGATAAGTACTCCGAAAGAATAAGTTGACGCTTCCAGCGTCAACTTATTCTTTTACGATACCCTTCACAATCAATGTCCGACCTCATTCCACTTAGGAGGATTCGTTCCCCAAAGGTTACGAACGAAGAAGTCATAACGCTTATGCTCGCCGAAGGCCTCTCCTACGGTATGGTGCGCTCCAGGGATCACTACAAGCTCAAAGTCTTTGTTGGCCTTGATCAACGCATTCGCCACCTGCATGGTGGAAGCCGGATCCACATTATCATCCAATTCGCCCACAACGAGCATCAAAGGACGGGAAAGCAGATGGGCATTATCCACATTTGAGCTTTCCTTATACTGGTCACCGATCGGATAGCTCATCCAAAGTTCGTTCCACCAAATCTTATCCATGCGATTGTCATGACAGCCACAGGCCGAATAGGCACATTTATAGAATTCAGGATGGAACAATACGGCAGCCGTGGACTCCTGTCCGCCTGCCGAGCAGCCATAGATACCCACCTTGTCGATGTCCATATACGGATATTTCTCGGCAGCCGCCTTGATCCACGCGATGTGATCCGGTAGACCGGCATCTTTCAGGTTCTTGTAGCAGATATTCTCAAACTCACGCGAGCGGAACGATGTTCCCATACCATCCACCATCACCACGATAAAGCCCAGCTCGGCCAAAGGAGTCATGTAATAGTCGAACGGACGGAAGGTCTTGGGCACATACTGACTACCAGGGCCTTGGTAGATATACTCAATGATTGGATACTTCTTATTCGGATCGAAGTTGGTAGGCCGCTGGATCAGTCCCCACATATCGGTCTTCCCGTCACGCCCCTTCGCCACGAACACTTCAGGAGCTTTCCATCCCTCGGCCAGAAGTTTAGAGATATCGGCCTTCTCGATAGGCATCAGTTCCTTTCCGTTTGCCGCGTCGCGAAGCACAGCCACCGGAGCCTTATCGACCATGGAGTAGACATCTACCAGGTATTTCATATCCTCCGAGAACCAAGCGCGGTGCATGCCCTCCACAGGAGTCAAGTCGGTCAACCCTTTCCCGTCAAAGCCGATGCGATAGTAACGGATCAGATAAGGATCCTCGTTCTTCTGGATCCCATTAGCCGTAAAATAGATCAGTTCTTTTTCCTCATCGACCTTCACCACCTGACGTACGTACCACTCACCCTTCGTGATCTGGTGAAGCGGCTTCCCCGAGGTACGGTCGTACATATACAGATGTTCGTAGTTATCCCGTTCGCTCATCCAAATCAGGCGCTTGCCATCTTTCAGGTCGTGACGGAAATAGCGGGCATAGTTCACGTACTTATCACTGGTCTCCTCAACAAGCGGACGGACCTTGCCGGTCTCGGCCGACAATTCCAGGATACGATACACTTGATGACCGCGCTGATTGTATTCGAATGTGATGGCCTTACTGTCGTCATTCCACTGGAGGCTGTTGCCATTCAGCGAGTACTGGTTACTGAACAGTTCGGTTGAAGGAATGGTAGCCTTACCCGTTTCCACATCAAAGATGCAGGGAACATAGAACGGCAGTTCGTCACCTGGCTTTGCATATTCCTGTTTATGCAGCTTCGGCTGCGACTGGTCGGCGGGAGACGACTCCACATAATAGACATAACGTTTCTGTACCGGACGGATCTTATTGGCAGCTACCTTCTTACTGTCGGGCGACCACTGGATGTACACCGAGTAGTAGTTACTCAACGTGCCGTCGATGCTCAGCGCTTTTTCCTTGCCGGTAGCCACTTCCTTGACATACACATTCTGGTTTTTGATGTAAGCGACATACTTCCCATCGGGCGAGGTCACCGGATCACCTTCCTTCTCCTCATCAATCTCCATCCAGTGCTTCTCCTGTGGACGGGCGGGGACAACGCCTTCATCGGTCAAGAGGTTTTTCTTCACGGAATATGCCCAATGATGACCACCCGAGACAAACTTCAGTTGATCGAAGTCCTTCGACACCTTCATTCGCTCCAACTGCAGTTCATTGGCCTTGACATCCTTACCTGATGCGTTGCTCATCGCAGCCGCCAACTTGGCAGGATTGAACAGTTCCTTCTTACCTTTCTTATCGGCATCCACGAGAAGGTATTTCTTTCCCTGTGGAGTCTGTTGCATATACCAGAATGAATGAGTACCCTCAACCCATTGAGGCATCACATTCATGTTCAACACCTTATCCATTCCATACTTCTGACGCATGGAATAAGCCCGCTGATAGTCCTCCAGCGAACCTTGAGCCCAGAGCGTTCCTCCCCCGAGAATGAAGGCCAGGGCCAAAATGATTTTGTTTGCTTTCATGAATATTATATTTAACGATGTATCTCATTATAAATAGGAATATCAATCTCGTAGAAGTATTCTTTCAACAAAGCATACATCTCCGGATCGTAGTTCTTCAGCTTCACCCGACGGTTCACCCAGTTATGTACACCATTCGCCGGTTCAGAATACCGGTTACAATTGAAGAACGACTGCACACATTCAGCGAAATATTCTTCTTTGCTACCGATACCATACGTTTTACTCCACAACCCTTTCGCCAACGCATGTTGTCGGATAGTCTCCAGACGATCGTTGAAGTCAGGTTCGATCTCCGCAATGCCAATCTGGTGTATCAAATGTGAGAATTCGTGAATCAAGATGTTCTCCCCCACATAGCGGTCACCTCGTAATGCCAACACGTTCTCTTCACCGCAACTGGCAGAATAGGTGTCTTCAGGAGCTCCGCCAAACCCACGTGCCCGCCAGTTCCAGAACTTGATGCTGTCGGGAGTCGTACAGATATGAGCGAACTCCGGTATGTCACACGTTTCTTCATCGCGACCGATGATCATCACGTGGCAGCCTTGTTCCACCATGTGTGCTTTCACATCCGGCCGTTTCGAAAGCATCAGGCTCAGGATATCACATGCCTTCAACAACGCCTCATCGGCCACCTTATCGGAAGAGGTTACATACAAGCCCTCGGTCTCGATATACTTCTTGTAGAAAGGATGAATACCCTTGCCTTTCGGGACGGCGGTCACCTCGCTACGTACGGGACACACCTCTAATTTGATAGCGAAGCCTCCTCCCGATGCCATGTGCATGTTCAGTGTGCTTTGGTGACTTACAACGACCTTCTCGACCTGGTAATCCTCTGCGTTCCTGTCTACGTTCAAGCCATCCTTGAAGATCGTAGCCGTATAGCGGAACTGCTTGGGCAGGAACGACAAGTCGACGACGACATCCCGTGCTTTCCAGTTCGTCATGCCACCCACATACCAGTTGATATCTTTCTTCCGAACCGACACAATGTATTTTCCGATCTCTCCTGAGGCAATAAAAGTAGAGTCCGCCTCGTTGGGGATTGATGCGATGAAATCCATACATTCCTCTTCCCGCTGATAGTTGGTCGGTGAATCGGCCAGCACCATGAGTGGAGCATCTTGCACGATAAAAGCAGCCAACTGATGTGCTCTTGTGCCCATGCTCATCGGTGAGGAGTTCGATGCGTTCCAGTCCTTCTTCGATGCGTTCAGCATGGCTCCCGGCGTATAGTCGACAGGACCTGCCATCATCCGGATATATGGGAAGGTGACATCATAAAGAGGCATATCCTTCTTGATGTTCGTCCACTTCATTTCTTCAAGACCAAAGACACTCTCGATATTCAGGATATTCGGGAACGTCCGATTCAGGCCCGTTGGCTTATAAAAGCCATGATAGTTCAGAAGGAGATGATATTCCGCACATTTTTGAGCTATGCGATAGGCAGCCTCAACCGTTGTCTGGTCATGCCGGTTGCCGAAGTTCACCTTAAAGCCCTTGACACCCATGTCGGCATATTTTTGACAGATACGATCCGCATCGGCATCCAACACATCGGAAGGAGCCCAGATCATGATGAATACGCCTTTCGATTTACCATAATCCACCAGTTCCCGGATATTCAATTCCGGGATACTTGCCATCATGTTCTTGCTCTGAACGGGATACCAGCCTTCATCAATCGTGATATATTCCAGACCATAATCACTGGCAAAATCGATGTAGTATTTGTAGGTATCCATGTTCATACCCGTCTTGAAGGGGACATGCCGCAAGTTCCAGTCGTTCCACCAGTCCCATGCCGACTTCCCAGGCTCTATCCATGAGGTGTCACCGATACGGTTTGGTGAAGCGAGGGCATAGACCAAGTTATTGGTAGGCATTTCAGTATCTCTCTGAGAAACGGCCAGGATTCGCCACGGATAGTTCCGTGCCCCTGCCGACTTTGCTATAAAGTTATCCTTCCCTTGATAAGGAGTAAAGGCACCCTTCACGCCTTGTCCGTTTGGCATCACAAACAGGTCAGGATAGGCTTCCAGATCACTTTCCATCAATGTGACCTTGACTTGCTTGCAATCGACGGTCATAGGGAGAACCACAGCTCTTCCCAATGCCTTCGAGAGGGGTGTCAGCTCGTAGATATTCTTGTATGACATTGCATGTGTATTCCGACCCAAAGCATAAGAGAGATATGCGGGATAGTCGGATACGAACTTCACCTCTACGATTTCATCGGCTATCGTCGTTTCCTTCTTTTGGGTCGTATAGAAACGATAGGCTATACCCTCATCGTATGCCCTGAAGATCACGCCAAAACCATATTCCAAACGGAAGTCTACCTCATTGTAGGTGGTCGTGAACGACCTTACCCGATAGAACGGAGAGGATATGTTTTCTGTTTTTTTCCTCACCCGTGGAGACGCCAGGCGTAAGTTTTCACCAATCACCTTTCCATTCATCAACTTCATGCCGATGGCTGATGGCTCCATAAGCAGTTGCCCCGCAAAAGAGACCTGATAAGTGAGGCGGTCGCCATCGTTGATCACCACCGATAATTTCCCATTCGGAGACAGCAACTCATAGGGTTTCGCTCCAGCTTGTCCCGACAGGCACAAAGCAATCAGCAAGAGTCCCCAAATCAAAAAGGATTTACTTTTCATATTTCTTTTTACTCATAAACGTTCACAAAGTAAAGAATTTATTTTTTATTTTTCATCCTATCCATTTCCTTTTATCACAAAAATATTATTTTTGCAAACAGGAAAAAAATGATTATTTCAAGAACTGTAAAGCTACCCACGTATGAAAAAGTTGCTCTTTACCCTTTTACTCGTCCTCGGTGCATCGACCTCCTTTGCACAAGTGTTCTTCGGCACCAAAGAAGCCATTCCTGACTCTGTCTTCAACTCCCTCGCTCAAACCCCTCCGATGGGATGGAACAGTTGGAATAAGTTTGGCTGTAATGTCAGTGAGAGTTTATTAAAGGAGATGGCCGATGCCATGGTCTCTTCCGGCATGAAAGATGCTGGATATGAATACATCGTGGTCGATGATTGTTGGCAGGTAGGCCGGGATGAAGATGGCAACATCCAAGTGGACCCCGACCGTTTCCCGAACGGGATGAAAGCTGTCGCTGACTATATCCACTCAAAAGGGCTGAAGATGGGCATCTATTCCTGTGCCGGTTCCTATACCTGTCAGGGACGACCTGGCAGTCGCGGCTATCAGTTTCAGGATGCCCGCCAATATGCCAAGTGGGGCATCGACTACTTGAAATATGACTGGTGCTCGAACGAAGGACAGAACGCACAGGCAGCCTACCAGACCATGAGCGACGCACTGAAAGCCAGTGGACGGCCGATCGTGTTCAGTATCTGCGAATGGGGAGAGAACGAACCTTGGAAATGGGGAAAAGGGATCGGACATCTCTGGAGAATTACTGCAGATATCCGCGACGTGTATGATTGTGTATTCGACTGGGGTGGCGTAGGTATTGTGAATATCATCGACAAGATGGCTGATCTGTACGAGTATGCCGGACCGGGACATTGGAATGATGCAGAAATGCTGGAAGTAGGCAATGGTGGTATGACCTACGATGAATATGTATCCCACTTCTCCATGTGGTGCATGCTGGCTGCTCCGCTGATGAGCGGGAACGACCTGCGAAAGATGGATGCACAAACGAAAGAGATCCTAATGAACAAGGAGGCGATCGCCGTAAACCAAGACCCGAAAGGTGAACAAGCACGTCGGTTCATGGATATGGGTGAAAAAGAGATCTGGGCAAAGCCTTTGGCAAACGGGGAGCTGGCCCTCTGCTTCATGAACCGTACCGAAACGGTATGGAACCTTGATTATAACTGGTTGAGGAACACCATCTACTTCGCCGAAGACATCAACATGCGAAAGAATGAATATAAGGTACGCGACCTTTGGCAGCATAAGGACTTGGGAACGACCAAGACAAACTTGAAGAAGGAGATCCCAGGCCATGGGGTCTTGATGGTACGACTCACCCCGATCAAGAAATGAAACGAATAGGTGTCTTATCGGATACACACGGGTATTGGGACGACCGCTACCTGGAGTATTTCAAGGAATGTGATGAGATCTGGCATGCCGGTGACATCGGCTCCATGGAAGTAGCCGAACGACTGGCAGGATTCCGTCCGTTCCGTGCCGTTTACGGGAACATCGATGGACAGGACATGCGAAGGTTCTATCCACTGATCAACCGTTTTGTCATAGAGAACACCGATGTGATGATCAAACATATCGGTGGCTACCCCGGACACTATGATGACTCCATCCGAGCCAGCCTCTTTACACGTCCACCGAAATTGTTTATCAGCGGACATTCACATATCCTCAAGGTGAAATATGATAAGACGTTGGGCTTGCTGCATATCAACCCTGGGGCAGCCGGTATTTACGGCTTCCATAAGGTACGAACCTTAGTTCGATTCTCCATTGAGGATGGAAATTTCTCCGACTTAGAAGTAATTAAACTTGCCGACCATCGCGAGATCAAGTCGTTCTAAATCATTGCCTTCCCCGATAGGACTGCGTCGTCAACCCTGTTAAGCGCTTGAAATATTTACAAAAGAAACTGGGATTGGGAAAGTTCATCTCTTCTGCTATCTCAGCAACAGTCTTGTCGGAATGCCTTAGTGCAACTTTTGCACGCGTTATCATCGCATCATCGATCCATTGCTTCGCAGCCTTACCACTGACCTGCTTCACTAACGTACTCATATAACGGGGCGACAAGCACAGTCGTTCAGCATAGAATTCCAGATGATGCTGCAACGGAGCATATTGGCTGACTAATTGGATGAAATCGGTGAACAACCGTTGTTCACGCGTAAGGGAACGCCGACTCTCATTCTCGTGCCTGTTCCACAGATGGTCAACATACCACAGGAATGAGCTGATCAGCTGAAGTGTGACTTGCGGACTATGGTTCTCTTCAGAGGTATGGATATAAAGCAGTTCATGCAACCGATCTGCATAATCTAATTCTTGGGGAGTAAGACGAATATGGAAATCACGCAAGTGCCCGTCGAAAGCATACGGGATATGATTCCCGACAGCCAGTGAGAAGAGTTCGTCACTAAACGAGATCGCAATGGCTCGAGCATCGTCGGAGACCTCACTGATTTGAGCAATACCATTAACGCCCAAAAACACCAAATCACCCGCCTCGAAACGCTGGGGAACAAGGTTGACAATCGGTGCCGTCCATCCTTGCTTGATGATCAGGATACGCATCTCCTGCATAATCAGGGGACCATTATCAAACTGACTCTTAATCAAGTTCACATTCGGATGACGGGCAATAACTAAGTTCTGAGAAAGATAATTGTTTGCCCGAAGCTCATCGTGACGGTCGAACAACTCCTTGATTTGGCTTAACGAAAATTGATGCAGTCCATCCATAATTGCGAGTTTATGACGCAAAGATAGCATTTTCCCCGTATTTTGACGAAAACAACAATCATTTTGTACGAAAAGAACATATATTCATCGAAAAAGATAGTACATATCAACTAAAAAGCATGCATCTTTGCAGTATGAAATAAAATCATTGGATATGAAAAGAATCATAAGCTTTTGGGGATGGATGTTCATTGGCTGGATAAGCATCAATGCACAGACCTTGGAAGAATGTCAACAAGCGGCTGAAAGGAATTATCCGCTCATCCGCCAATACGACTTGATCGACAAGACTTCGGCCCTGACCGTAGCCAACATCCAGAAAGGCTGGTTGCCTCAGATTGCCGCATCGGCTCAAGTCACCTATCAAAGCGATGTAACAGCCTGGCCCGAAGGGATGCAGAGCATGATGCAACAGATGGGGCTCAACATGAAAGGTCTTTCGAAGGGACAATATCGGGTAGGCATTGACATCAATCAAACACTTTTCGACGGAGGGACCATCCGAAGTCAAAAAGAAATTGCCCGAGAACAAGGAAAGGTGCAGAACGCACAAAACGAGGTCAACCTCTATGGAGTTCGCAAACGAGTGAACGAACTCTATTTTGCCCTGCTGATGACAAAGGAACAGATCCGACTGAACAAGGATCTACAAACATTACTGAACGGAAACGAGAAGAAGTTGGCCGCCATGGTGAAGAACGGCACGGCAGCGGTAAGCGATCTAAACAACGTGAAGGCAGAAAGGCTGAATGCCGACCAGCAACTGACAACGTTGGAATCACAACAGCGGATGATACAAGCCGTCCTTTCCGCCTTCTGTGGGATCGAGATAAAGGATGTACAAAAGCCGACAGCAAACGTTCAGCCCAATGACTTGGGGAAACGGCCTGAGCTATCAGCCATTGATGCACAAATCAAGTTACTGAATGCCCAAGAGAAAGCCCTCAACTCGGCACTGATGCCTAAGCTGAGTGCTTTTGCCCAGGGATTCTATGGTTATCCGGGCTATAACATGTTCGAAGATATGATGAACCGGAACGGGTCGTTCAACGGCATGATCGGTGCCCGACTGACTTGGAACATCGGAGCACTCTACACCCGCAAGAACGACAAGGCCAAGATCCAACTGCAACGCGACATGGCCGAAAACAGCAGGGAAGTATTTCTGTTCAACAACCGACTGGAACAGATTCAACAAAACGAGAACATGAGCCGGTACCGGAAACTGATGGCCGATGACGAAGAAATCATCAACCTGCGCAGTTCAGTACGCAAGGCTTCCGAGTCAAAACTGGCACACGGCATCATCGACGTGAACGACCTTGTCCGCGAGATCAACCAAGAGAATGCAGCACGAGTACAACAAGCAGTACACGAACTGGAGTTCCTCAAAGAAATATATGATAATAAGTTTACGACCAATCAATAACATTCACAACATGAAGAAGATCATCATAGGTGCAAGCATGGCCATCCTGCTAACTGCTTGCGGTAATAACGGAAAGAAATACGATGCGACCGGTACGTTCGAAGCAACCGAGACCACTATCTTCGCTGAACAAAACGGCACATTGCTCTCGTTCAATGTCAACGAGGGAGATGAAATCCTGATGGGAACCGAATTAGGGCTGATCGATACGACGCAGGTAGCATTACAACTCCAGCAGTTGAAGGCGACAAAGGAGGTGTATCAAAGTCAGAAACCCGACATCACACGCCAGATCGCGACCACCCGTCAGCAATTGGCCAAAGCGCAACAGGAACAGCGCCGTTATCAAGAATTGGTGGCCGACGAGGCCGCTCCAACGAAGATGCTTGACGATGCGACCAATCAGGTATTGGTCCTTCAGAAGCAACTGGAAGCGCAAATGTCATCGCTTTCCAACAATACCCGTGCACTGGACAAACAGGTTAGTGCCACCGAAGCCCAGATGAACCAACTATCGGACCAGCTCCGCAAGTGTCACATCGCAGCCCCCATCAAGGGCACCGTGCTCGAGAAGTACGTTGAGCGTGGTGAATTTGTCAACATTGGGAAACCATTGCTGAAGATGGCCGATATCGAGAACATGTTCATCCGCGCCTATGTCACGTCATCCCAACTCCAGTCCATCAAGTTAGGGCAACAAGTCAAAGTCTTTGCTGATTATGGGGATGGAAACAAGAAGGAATACGACGGAACGGTCACATGGATCTCATCCCACTCCGAGTTCACGCCCAAGACCATCCTGACCGATGACGAACGGGCCGACCAAGTCTATGCGCTAAAGGTTGCCATGAAGAACGACGGATATATTAAAATAGGAATGTACGGGGAAATCAAGTTTTAAATAGACGAGCGATGAATGCGATAGAAGTCAACAACATCAGCAAGTCGTACGGAAAGGTCAAGGCACTGGACGGAGTATCCTTCTCGGTCGGCAAGGGTGAGGTTTTCGGCCTCATCGGTCCCGACGGAGCAGGAAAGACCTCGATGTACCGCATCCTCTGTACATTGCTGTTGCCCGACTCGGGAACGGCCACGGTAGATGGGTTCGACACGGTGACTCAGATGAACGAGATACGGAGACGCGTCGGCTATATGCCCGGACGTTTCTCTCTCTACCAAGACTTGACGGTACAAGAGAACCTGGAGTTCTTTGCCACACTTTTCGGCACCACAATTGAGGAAGGATATGACAGTATCAAAGCTATCTATTCTCAGATTGAACGGTTCCGAGATCGAAAAGCAGGAGCCCTTTCAGGAGGTATGAAACAAAAGTTGGCACTATCCTGTGCGTTGGTCCATCAGCCTAGTGTGCTCTTCCTCGATGAACCGACAACTGGTGTCGATCCAGTCAGTCGGAAAGAGTTATGGGAGATGTTATTGATGTTGAAAGAACGGGATATCACCATCGTTGCCTCCACACCGTACTTGGATGAGGTACGTTGCTGTGAGCGTGTCGCCTTTCTGCATCGTGGAAAGATTCAAGGCATCGACACTCCGGAAAGAATCCTTCATCAGTTTGCCGATATTTTTAATCCACCGGGCTTATCCCATGCGAAAGAGACGGAAGTCAAAGAAGAGAATGTCATCGAAGTGTCTCACCTAGTCAAGGCCTTTGGCAACTTCCATGCTGTCGACGATATAAGTTTTAACGTGAAACGAGGTGAAATCTTCGGATTCCTCGGTGCCAACGGAGCCGGTAAAACCACAGCGATGCACATGTTTACCGGACTGAACCAGCCAACAAGCGGAACAGGTCGTGTGGCAGGATACGATATCCGTACAGAATATGAACAAATCAAACGGCATATCGGATATATGAGTCAGAAATTCTCCCTCTACGAGGACCTGACAGTAGCGGAAAATATCCGATTGTTTGCAGGAATCTATGGGATGAAAGATGCCGAAATAAGCAGAAAGACGGATGAGTTGCTCGAGCGTATGCAGTTCACCGAGCACAAAAACACGTTGGTTGCATCACTTCCACTTGGATGGAAACAGAAACTGGCTTTCTCCGTCAGCATCTTCCATGAGCCAAGTGTCGTCTTTTTGGACGAACCAACAGGAGGAGTTGACCCAGCCACCCGACGACAGTTCTGGGAACTCATCTATGAAGCTGCCGGTCGTGGTATCACCGTGTTCGTCACCACGCATTATATGGACGAGGCAGAGTATTGTGACCGCATTTCCATCATGGTCGATGGAAAAATCAGTGCTATCGGTACACCCGATGAGCTGAAAAAACAGTTCCATCAACCTGATATGGATCATGTATTTACCTATTTAGCCCGACAGGCAACAAGAAAGAGCGATTAGTATGAAACAGTTCCTATCATTTATCATCAAGGAAGCCCGTCATATCGTACGCGATAAGCGAACGATGCTCATTCTCTTTGTCATGCCCGTTGTCTTGATGCTTCTCTTCGGCTTCGCTATCACCACCGATGTGAAGAATGTCCGTACAATCGTGGTCACCTCACAGATGGATCACCTCACACAACAAGTTGTGGAACGGCTATCCACATCCGAATACTTTATCATTACCAAAAGCGTCTCCACACCACAAGAAGCGGAACGGTTGATTCGCCATCAAAAAGCCGATTTGGCCATTGTATTTGCCGCCGACTTCGCATCGAAACGCTCCGGCCTGCAATTCATCGTCGACGGAGCCGATCCCAACATGGCACAGCAATGGATCAATTACGCCACCGGTGTTATCACACAAGCTTCAGTCGGTACTGTCAACACGAAGATGCTTTATAATCCACAGATGAAATCCGCTTATAACTTCGTACCAGCTATCATGGGTATGCTGTTGATGCTGATTTGTGCGATGATGACCTCCATCAGCATCGTTCGTGAGAAGGAAAAGGGGACGATGGAAGTACTGTTGGTCTCTCCTGCCCGTCCGTTGATGGTGATTATTGCTAAGGCAGTCCCATACCTTGTGCTCGCTTTCTTAATACTTATTACTATCTTACTCATGGCTCGCTATGTGTTGGACGTACCATTAGCCGGTGCTATCGGTTGGATTATTTTCGTTTCCATCATCTATATCCTGCTTGCCCTCTCGCTTGGACTATTGATTTCGAATATTGCAAAGACCCAGCTCGTAGCCTTGCTACTCTCCGCCATGGTTCTGTTGATGCCCGTAGTCATGCTGTCAGGAATGTTATTTCCAATTGAGTCCATGCCTACAATTTTGCAATGGGTTGCAGCCATCATACCTCCACGCTATTTTATCAGCGCTATGCGAAAACTGATGATTATGGGGGTAGGTATCCGCGAAGTAGCTCAAGAAGTGATTATCCTGATAGCCATGACGGCCTTTTTCCTGACCGTTGCCTTGGCTAAGTTTAATAAAAGACTCGAATAGCCATGACTCTCAAATACCTCATACAAAAAGAATTCTTGCAAATACGACGGAATGCCTTCCTGCCCCGCCTTATTATCGCATTCCCCATCGTCATTATGTGTGTGATACCTTGGGTCATGTCGATGGAGGTGAAGAATATCAAGGTAGATATTGTTGATAATGAACGTTCTACCCTATCACAACAACTGGTTCATCGTATTGAGGCTTCTACATATTTCATCTTCAATGGACAAAAACCGACATATCAGTCAGCCTTAAAAGAGATTGAGGAAGGTAAAGCCGATATTGTATTGGTTATTCCACCCGATTACGGCAAGAATGAAATGCTTGGAAAAGATTCACAGGTGCTAATTGCCGCCAATGCCGTGAACGGAACCAAAGGATCGATGGGTGCCGCTTATCTGTCGCAGATCGTTACATCACATGTGCAACCTTCAATGGAAGCCATTCGTTCGGGAGTCTCAACTTTATTGCTATATAACAAACATCAGAACTACAAATTGTTTATGATACCGGCTCTTTTTGCCATTGTGATGATGCTGATGACGGGGTTCCTACCCACTTTGAACATTGTGGGTGAGAAAGAAGCCGGAACCATCGAACAGATTAACGTCACCCCCGTATCGAAGTGGTCGTTTATCTTAGCCAAGCTTATCCCTTATTGGATGATAGCTCTGTTTGTCATCACCGTCAGTCTGCTGTTGGCATGGATCGTATATGGTATAACCAGTGCCGGTTCAATAGGATTAATCTATCTATTAGCCATGCTGTTAGCCCTTTTCTTCTCATCATTCGGACTGATCGTTTCCAATTATTCCAATACGATGCAGCAAGCTATCTTTGTGATGTGGTTCTTTGTGGTCTGCATCATGTTGCTTTCAGGCCTATTCACTCCGACACGCTCTATGCCTTCGTGGGCATATCTGACCACCTACATCAATCCTATGCATTACTTTATTGATGCCATCCGTACCGTTTTCATCCGAGGTGGTGGTTTCTCTGATATTGCTCACCAAGTATTTGCACTTTTAGGCATCGGTCTCTTCATGGGCGGGTGGGCTGTCCAAAGTTATAAGAAGAATAACTAGGAATTACATCAAATATCTACTGGATATCATTATATAACAATAAGAGAGGCTTCTCCATTTAGGATAGCCTCTCTTGTTATTATGCTAAAAACAATATCAGCAATTGTGCCGTGATAATCCGAAGGAACATCGTCAACGGATATACTGTGGAGTAGCTTACTGCAGGAGCATTATTGTTGGCTGTCTGATTGGAATAGGCCAGTGCAGGGGGATCGGTATAACTACCCGACATCAGACCCATCAACGTAAAATAGTTCATCTTATAATGCAACCTGCCCAGCACGCCCATAATCAGCAAAGGAATCACGGTGATCAGGAAGCCGCAACCGACATACAACAAGCCATCACCTTCGACCACGGTCTGAACAAAATTCTCTCCCGCCTTGATCCCGACACTCGCCAGGAAGAGGGCGATACCGATTTCCCTCAACATCAGGTTGGCACTCATCGTAGTATAGGTCACCAGTTTCACCTTGTACCCAAACCGACCGATCAGAATAGCCACGATCAGCGGACCGCCGGCCAAACCCAGCTTCACCGGTGTCGGTATGCCGGAGATGGTGAATGGCAGGCTACCGAAGATAATGCCGACAAAAATGCCAACGAAAATCGTAATGATATTCGGTGTATCCAATCGTTTCAACGAATTACCCATGATGGAAGCCACCCGCTCAACAGCATCCTGAGGGCCAACCACCATCACGCGGTCGCCCACCTGAAGGCGCAAGTTCCGTGAAGCAAAGATATCCATACCCGAACGGTTGATACGTGTCACGTTCACACCATGCATGGTACGGAAATGTAATGCACCCAGTTCCTTGCCATTCATCTCGGTACGGGTGACCAAGATACGGCGCGATACCATCGGCATATCCTGTTTTTCCCAGTCCACCTCGATCTTCGGACCGATAAATGCGATGATGGCTTCGGCATCTTCCTGTGCACATACCACAAACAGTTGATCACCGATATGAAGAATCGTATCCTTGCTTGGCACACTGACATGTCCGTCCTGAAGGATACGCGAGATCACGAAGTCGCGCGCCACAAACTGCTTCACCTGGAAGATCGTTTTCCCTTGCAAGGCCTCATTATGAACCTCCAGGTGCATCATCTTCGGCGTAAGTTGCGGGTTAGCCGTCTCCTGCTGCTCAATCTCCTGCTCCTCCTTCTTCAGATTCACCCGGCACAGGTATTTCACCAAGATGATCGATCCGATAATACCCAGCACACCCAACGGATAAGCACACGCATAGCCCATGGCTATTTGAGGGCCATCGTATCCGATTTGCGTCAGTGCCTCATTGGCAGCACCTAATCCCGGAGTGTTCGTGACGGCACCACACAGGACGCCTACCATCATCGGCAGATCGATACGGCCGCCCAAGGCATAGTACAGACATAAGGCGACAGCAATGTTCAGCAGCACGATACCCGTCGCCACGATATTCATGGAGATACCCCCCTTCTTGAACGACGAGAAGAAAGAAGGTCCTACCTGAAGACCGATACAAAAGACAAATAAGATTAAGCCGAAATCCTGCAGGAAGTTAAGGATGTGTACATTGCCTGTAAAGCCGAAATGTCCGCAGACAATTCCCATGAACAAGACAAAAGTAACCCCCAAAGAAATACCGAAAAACTTGATTTTTCCTAGTAAGACACCAACTGCTATAACAAAAGCGTATAGCAAAACGATATGTGCTATAGAATTTGTGTCGGTAAATAATGTTTGTAGCCAGTCCATAATTATATAATAATACCTCATTGAAATCGTCTGCAAAGGTAGTGATTTCTCTCCAGTTTATCGAATAAAAGAAGAAGAAACTTGAGTATTTCTTCGCAGGAATCGAGTTCTTGTGTGAAAAAACTCGATTTTGACAAAAATATACCTTATTTATAAAAGAAAAACCTCGATTAAAATATCTATTATAAAAGGTTTTTGTATATTTGCACGTCGATTAAAATATCTTTTAATTAATACCAAATAAAAACTATGGCAGATAGTAAAGAAAGACTCTTTTCAGACTTTCCACCCGTCTCAAAACAAGAATGGTTGGACAAGATTACGGTAGACTTAAAAGGTGCCGATTTTGAAAAGAAATTAGTTTGGAGAACAAACGAAGGATTTAATGTGCAACCCTTCTATCAGCGTGAAGATGTATTGAAACTGAAGACTCCGGATTCACTTCCTGGAGAATTCCCATTCGTACGTGGTAACAACAAGAAGGACAACACATGGTACATCCGTCAGAACATCGTGGCAGACGATGCTGCTGAAGCGAACAAGAAGGCTTTGGATATCCTGAACAAGGGTATCGACTCACTGGGATTCCGTATTCCGGGTGACAAAGTAAGTGCTGAATTTGTAGAGACATTGCTGGAAGGTATCCTTTGCGATGTCGTTGAGGTAAACTTCAAGACCTGCCAACGTCACACGTTGGAATTGGCGCAGATCTTGACGGCTTATTTCGAGAAGAAAGGTTACGACAAGGAAAAGATCGTAGGTTCAGTGAACTTTGACCCAATGGAGAAGATCGTGATGAAGGGAAAAGACGCTACATCACTTCTTGCCGTTGCTCCTCAATTGGTTGAGATCTTCAAGGACTATCCTAAGTTCCGCTGCATCGCTGTCAACACCATCGCATTGAACAATGCCGGTGCTTACATCGTACAGGAATTAGGCTACGCCCTGGCTTGGGGTAACGAATACCTGCAACAATTGGTTGACGCCGGTGTTCCTGTTGACTTGGCTGCAAGCAAGATCAAGTTCAACATGGGTGTATCCGAGAACTACTTCATGGAATTGGCTAAGTTCCGTACAGCACGTATGCTTTGGGCACAGATTGTAAAACAATACGAGCCGAAGTGCGACTGCGCTTGCAAGATGTGCGTGAACGCCATCACATCCAAGTACAATCAGACCTTATTCGACAGCTATGTGAACCTGCTTCGTTCACAGACTGAGGCGATGAGTGCTGCACTGGGTGGTGTACACTCAATGGTTGTTACTCCGTTTGATGTAACTTATGAAGATCCGACCGACTTCTCAGAGCGTATTGCCCGTAACCAACAATTACTGTTGAAGGAAGAATGTCACTTCAACCAAGTAGTGGATCCGGGAGCTGGCTCTTATTATATTGAGACCTTGACCAACAGCTTGGCCGACGTTGCTTGGAAGAACTTCCTGAAGGTAGAAGACGAAGGCGGTTTCTTGGCAGCCATCAAGAACGGTACCGTTCAGGATGACATCAACGCTACGAACGTGAAGCGTCATGCTGACGCCGCTAAGCGTAAAGAGTTCCTGTTGGGTACAAACCAATTCCCTAACTTCACCGAGAAATCAGAAGGCAAGCGTGCCAACACCTGCAAGTGCTGCTGCGCAAGCGCCGAAGAGACTCCGTTCAAGGCCATCAAGAGCACTCGTCTTGGTGCTGAGTTCGAAGATCTCCGTATCGAGACAGAAGAGAAGAAAGTACCGGTTGCATTCATGCTGACCATCGGTAACTTGGCAATGCGTCAGGCACGTGCTCAGTTCTCTTGCAACTTCTTGGCATGTGCAGGCTACAAAGTCATCGACAACCTTGGCTTCAAGACTGTTGAGGAAGGTGTTGACGCTGCTATGGCTGCTGGTGCCGACATCGTTGTACTTTGCTCAAGCGATGATGAGTATGCAGAATATGCTGTTCCTGCATTCCAATACCTGAACAACCGCGCTATGTTCGTCGTTGCCGGTGCTCCTGCTTGCATGGACGACCTGAAGGCTGCCGGTATTGAGAACTTCATTCACGTGAAGTGTAATGTTCTGGAGACATTGAAAGAATATAACAAGAAACTTGGTATTTAATGTTGGAGGACTGAAAGATGAGAAAACAATTTAAAGACATCGATATTTATGCTGGTATTCAGGCCAAGAACGGTCAAGACTGGCTAAAGGCTAACGACATTAAGCCAAACTGGAAGACTCCGGAGCATATTGAAGTTCGCCCTGTATATACAAAAGAAGACCTGGAAGGTATGGAACACCTCGACTATTCAGCAGGTATTCCTCCATTCCTCCGTGGCCCGTACTCTATGATGTATCCGTTCCGCCCGTGGACCATCCGTCAGTATGCCGGATTCTCTACTGCCGAGGAATCAAATGCATTCTATCGCCGTAACCTGGCATCTGGTCAGAAAGGTTTGTCTGTTGCATTCGACCTTCCTACCCACCGTGGTTACGACCCAGATAACGCCCGTGTAGTGGGTGATGTTGGTAAGGCTGGTGTATCTATCTGTTCTCTGGAGAACATGAAGGTGCTCTTTGCTGGTATTCCTTTGAACAAGATGTCCGTTTCCATGACCATGAACGGTGGCGTTCTTCCTATCCTCGCCTTCTACATCAACGCAGGTTTGGAACAGGGAGCCAAGTTGGAGGAAATGGCTGGTACCATCCAGAACGATATCTTGAAAGAGTTCATGGTGCGTAACACCTATATCTACCCACCTGCATTCTCTATGAAGATTATCGCTGATATCTTTGAGTATACTTCACAGAACATGCCTAAGTTCAACTCTATCTCTATCTCTGGTTATCACATGCAGGAAGCAGGTGCAACAGCAGATATCGAGTTGGCTTACACCTTGGCCGATGGTATCGACTACCTCCGTACCGGTGTTAACGCAGGTATTCCTGTTGATAAGTTCGCTCCTCGTTTGTCTTTCTTCTGGGCAATCGGTATGAACCACTTCATGGAAATTGCAAAGATGCGTGCCGGCCGTCTGTTGTGGGCAAAGATTGTGAAGAGCTTCGGAGCAAAAGATCCGAAATCTTTGGCACTTCGTACACACTCACAGACTTCAGGTTGGTCACTGACCGAGCAAGATCCGTTCAACAACGTAGGTCGTACCTGTATCGAGGCTATGGCAGCAGTATTAGGTCATACACAGTCCCTGCACACCAATGCATTGGATGAGGCTATCGCCCTCCCGACCGACTTCTCTGCACGTATCGCTCGTAACACTCAGATCTATATCCAGAACGAGACCAAGGTCTGCAAGCAGATTGACCCATGGGCAGGCTCATATTATGTTGAGACCCTGACCAACGAACTGGTACATAAGGCATGGGAACACATTCAGGAAATCGAGAAACTGGGTGGTATGGCAAAGGCTATCGAGACCGGTCTTCCAAAGATGCGTATCGAAGAGGCTGCAGCACGTACCCAGGCTCGTATCGACTCAGGCGTTCAGACCATTGTTGGTACTAACAAGTATCGTTTGGATCACGAAGATCCGATTGACATCCTTGAGGTCGACAACACCGCTGTTCGTCTGGAGCAGATCGAAGGTTTGAAGAAACTTCGTGCAAACCGTGACGAAGCTGCATGTAAGGCTGCTTTGGCAGAGATTACGGAATGTGTTCGTGAGTTCAGCGAAGGCAAGAAGAGCAAAAAGAACTTGCTTGCTTTGGCAGTGAAGGCAGCTGGTTTACGTTGTACATTAGGTGAGATTAGTGATGCTTGCGAGGAAGTCGTAGGCCGTTATAAAGCAGTAATTAGAACTATTTCAGGCGTGTATTCATCAGAAAGCAAGAACGACTCCGACTTTGAGAAAGCATGCGAGTTGACAGATAAGTTTGCGAAGAAAGAAGGCCGTCGTCCTCGTATCTTTGTTGCAAAGATGGGTCAGGACGGACACGACCGTGGTGCGAAAGTTGTTGCAACAGGTTACGCCGACTGTGGTTTCGACGTCGATATGGGCCCATTGTTCCAGACTCCGGCAGAAGCTGCACGCGAAGCTGTTGAAAACGATGTTCACGTAGTAGGTGCATCCTCTTTGGCTGCAGGTCACAAGACTTTGATTCCTCAACTGATTGAAGAATTGAAGAAGTTAGGACGTGAAGATATCTTGGTAATCGCTGGTGGCGTTATCCCTGCACAAGACTATGATTTCTTGTACAAGGCTGGTGTTGCTGCCATCTTTGGCCCTGGTACTTCAGTAGCTAAAGCAGCATGTCACATCATGGAGATCCTGTTGGATGAAGAAGCATAATTCATGCTATAAATAGAAGAAAGGGGTGCACCGTTAGGTACACCCCTTCTTTATATCACTCAGTTGAATTATCTGAAGAACTTCCCGATCTCATCGTCTTTCAGGACATAAAGGACCGGATTACCATCGGGGGTATAGTTTGGTGTGGAAGTACTGAGCAACTGTTCTACGAGGTTTTGCATCTCCTCATTCGTCAAGACTTGCCCTACCACGATTGCAGCCAACTTAGCCATCGTCAGGGCCAATGTACCTTGTACTTCTTCCTTCACCTTTCCGCTCTTTTCGACAGCCGTACGCAACATGTCTTGTATTAAAGTCGGCACATTCAACCCTTCAATACCGGCAGGAACACCACTGATGGAATAACTTCCTCCACCCAGATCAGTCAGATCAAATCCCAGGCTGTACATATCATCCATGATGCTTTGCATAATAGGGACGTCCGACACGGGTATCTGAACCATCTCTGGGAATAGCAGCCCCTGCGAAACTCCTTTCTGCTGTTTGATTTGATCCATATAGCGATCATAAAGGATACGCACATGTGCCCGATGCTGATCGATGATCATCAAACCCGATTTCACCGAGGTGAGGATGTACTTCCCCTTATACTGGAAGTTCTGGAACGAAAGATCCTCTTTCCCTTGTTCCTCTGTTCCCTTATATAGACTATCCAACTCGTCTGTAAGTCCTCCTCGATCGATCCATTCATCTGAGAAATCCTCCTGCTTTTCCAGTCCCTTATACAGTTCATCCCAACGATTGGTCGACTGGCGTGCCGGTGAATATGAGTTTCTGTCGAACGGATTATATGAAGGGTCATACGACACCTTCGGAGGCTGAACGTTCGAGTACTTTAATGGCTCGTAAGGAGGAATATCCGGCATACCCTCTGTGTCGAAATCAATAGAAGGCACCTCATTGAACTTGCCCAAGGTTTCCTTGACCGCCGCTGACAGGATTTGCCAGATAGCCGATTCATTATCGAATTTTATCTCCGTCTTCGTAGGATGGATATTGACGTCAATATTGGCAGGATCGATATCAAAGTAGATGAAATATGGGACCTCTTCATCGGAGGGAATCAGATGTTCATATGCATCAGCCACCGCTTTGTTAAAGTAAGGATGACGCATATAACGTCCGTTGACAAAGAAATATTGACGTGCTCCCTTCTTCCGCGAAGCCTCTGGACGACCAATAAACCCGTTAATCTTTACCATGGTCGTATCAACATTCATCGACAACAAGTCTTGGTCCATTTTCTTGCCAAAGACTCCCATGATACGCTGGCGTTTCAGGCTTGCAGGAAGATTAAAGACTTCCACATCATTGTGATGCAAGGTGAAAGAGATTTCCGGGTTGACCAATACGATACGTTCAAACTCGACTAAGATATTGTTAAGCTCCGTATGGTTCGATTTAAGGAATTTGCGTCGGGCCGGAATATTGTAGAACAAGTTCTTCACGATGAAATTACTCCCTTTGGGTGTAGCTATCGGCTCCTGTCCTTCTACTTTTGAGCCACTGATCACAAGTCTTGTGCCCAGTTCCTCATCAGCCATTCTGGTACGTAGTTCAACTTGTGCAACTGCCGCAATTGATGCAAGCGCTTCTCCACGAAATCCCATCGTACGAAGAGCGAACAAGTCGGATGCTTCACGAATCTTGGATGTGGCATGACGCTCAAATGCCAGACGCGCATCCGTTTCCGACATACCCTTCCCATCATCGATGACTTGAATGGATGTTTTACCTGCATCCGCCACAACTACATCAATGTGGGTTGCACCTGCATCCACAGCATTCTCCATCAATTCTTTGATGACCGAAGCCGGACGCTGAATGACCTCTCCCGCAGCAATTTGATTTGCCACTGAGTCGGGGAGCAAACGGATCACATCACTCATCTCTTCCTCCTATTTAAAAAGACAACTCACCCGTTATGAGATAACGCATGATATAGATCAGTACAAGAATAGCAACCAATAACGTTGCCGTGGAAAGAGGTTTCCTTCCACTCTCCTTCCGGCGCTTTAGGTATTTTGTCCCTTCAACAAACTTCCCACGAATATCCTCTGGATTAAATTCTTTCGGAGGAAGCATTCCTAATTCACGTTTTGCATTTTCCTCGATCTTCTTCAGTTTTTCCTTTCGTTCATCATAATAGATATATTCGTGATGGAAAGGACGAGGCTTATCCATTCTAAACCAACCCATAGCTATTTCGTTTTCTTTTTAAACAATTCTTGATTAGGCAACGGTATCTTATTTGAACGACTGGATTTCTTTTGTTCATCACCGGCCATCCTGGACTTCCATTCCATAATATCATACTTATCCTTGGGACGGAGATAATCCAACCATAGGAACCCAGTTAGTTTCTTATCCTTCTCCGGAATCATCAGCATCGGGTAGAACGTTGCAACAGGCTTGGGATAAATAGAGATTTTCTTCATCTTCCGATTCTCCAAGAACATATTCAGTGTACTTGCCTCCAACTTATTCATTCCGACATAGGTGCTGTCCTCATCCATATAATAATAAACGGAGTGAACCGAGCCTATCACATCTACCTGGCGTATTTCGCCTCCCTTGAAATAAGCTTTTATCTCTTTTCCGCTCACCTGGTTGTATTTAGCAGAATCGAGTTTCTCGACCGAAAAAGCTTGATTCTGGATATGCGCCCAATCGATGGTACTATCATTCATATAGATACGTATTTCTTCACCGGATAACTGCTGTTGCTCATGCCAAAGCACCGGTTCATGATACATGATCAGGCAGCTGTCTTTTGAGGAGAAGACCAATGAGTCGCATACCCCCTGGACATCATTTCGGAAAATACGTACCTTGAAATAAGCCCGTGCTTCACGGAACATCGAGTCCGTATCAGCAAAGAAAGTAATCATCTTCAATGTATCTGCATGAAGGCTCAGGCTATCCCCTTGGGAGTAGTCGGTAAGCACGGCCTTATCAGTCACAAAAGCATATTTTGTAGAGTCATTGTAATAGCCGTAATTTCCCGTCAGCACGTTCTTATTGATGGTATCGGTATATTCGATATTATTAAAGGCTTCGCCATACATCTTTTCACGATCATAGAACAGGCTATCGCCTATCATAATCTTACCCTCGTTCGTAATGACCGATCGGTTTAACAGTTCGGCCTGTCCGTTCTGCGTATTATAATGACCCAGTTCCGAATAGATATGATTCTGATCGCTGACAATATTGGTCGGCCCCACAATGGTGGCAATCTTGGAAATCGTGCTATAACGAAGTGTATCCGAGTAGAGGGTAAACTTAGGGTTTTCCAACTGGACACTGTAGTTAAAGACAGCTTCCTTTGTGGAAATATTATATTCTCCCCAATCAGATGTCAGCACATTTTCCTCATCCATCATGGAACCTCCATCAAAATAATAGCCTAAGTTCTCGAGACGGTCGTAGTTTAAACTATCCGTAAGCAATGTTGTATTGCGATTCTCCAGACGAACATGATTACGGACCTGTGCGATTTGGGTATTCCCATCGTAGAACAAATAATCTCCATACAAGGCCAACGTGTCACCTTGTTCCATACGCACATTGTCATAGGCCTCCAATGAATTAGACTTTTCATAGAAGCAAGCACTATCGCAGTACATATAGATGCTATCATGCCGAAAGATGACATTTCCGACCAGGATCTGAGCATCCGGATCAGGATTCTTGGGACTTTTCTTCAGGACATCAGAATGAAGCAAATAGACCTTGCTTTTAGCCGTCTTCCCTTGAGGTTTCCTGCCCGTTGGGTTGACCTGAGCTAAAAGACAGAGGGCAAAAAGGCACAGGAAACTTACCAAAAGAATCCTATGCCCATCATATTGCTGATTCGTTTTTCCTTTCACAATCGTTATTCCTTTATCCAACCAGGATATTTAAATTCACAATTTCTCCATTTCTCATTGATACGCACATAAGTAGTTTTCAACTTCTCGCGTATCCACTTGTCAAGGATCTCATTGCTTCGTTTCTCCATGACAATAGCCTTCAGCCGCTGGTAGTCCTCGGTGATGGTTGCCTTATGGCCTTCGATACGGCTTTTTAGTTTCACGATGGCACAGACTTCCTTTCCTTTATTGTTAATCATGACAAACGGATCAGAGATCTCGCCTACATGCATCTTCTCAATAACCTTTGCCACCTCTTGAGAGCTCTGAGCCAGCTGGGCCATTTCAAAGCGGGCTGTCCCCGTTTCCTGATTCGCCATCAATCCATGATTAGCACGTGTATCCTTATCTTGGGAGATATAGGTAGCTGCGTCATCGAAAGTGAACTTCTCATTACGAATTTCCTTGGCAATGGAATCCAACCGAACCAAAGAAGCTTCCAACTCTTTTTCATCTACTTTCGGTTTCAACAAAATGTGACGGGTATTAATACGGTCACCTCGTTTTTCAATCAACTGAATGATATGATAGCCAAACTCTGATTCAACAATCTTCGATACTTTATTCGGGTCCGACAAGTTGAAAGCCACATTCGCATATTCCGGTACCAATTGTGCCTTATCCATAAAGCCAAGTTCTCCACCTCGACGTGCTGATCCTTCATCTTCAGAATACAGACGAGCCAGAACAGAGAACGGCATCTCACCGGAAGTAATCTTCTGCGTATAATCACGCAAAGTTTGTTTTACACGGTCAATTTCCGACTGAGGAATCTTTGGTTCCATCGTGATAATCTGTACCTCCACCTGTGTAGGTATAAAAGGAATACTATCAGCTGGAAGATCCTTGAAATAGCGACGGACTTCAGCAGGTACAATCTTTATTTCGCCAATCAGGCTCTGTTGCATCTTACGTACTGTCTGTGATTCACGCTCATTTTCACGAAGCATCTCACGGATCTGCGACATTGACTTATTGAAATATTCCTCCATTTTCTCTTTGGTACCAATATTCTCAATCATCATATTTGTACGCCGCTCTACCATGCTGATGACCTCTTGCTCAGATACCTCAATACTATCTAACTCTGCTTGGTGAAGGAACAACTTCTGAATAGCCATCTGTTCAGGTATCACACAATACGGATCACCATCTATCCTTCGCCCTTCATACTGAGCATTCAGACGTTCATTCTCTACCTCTGACTTTAAGATAGCCTCGTCACCGACAACCCAAACGACTTCATCGATGACATTATTCTGACCATATACCGTAATTGCGGTGAATAACAATAGCATGAATGCATAAACTTTCTTGTTCATATCATTACTCTTCTGAATTCAAATAATACTTTATATCATGTTTCTCCGTAGCGTCCTCAACCAATTCTTTTTTGATTTGGTTGATAAAATCAACCCGCTTCAGATTCATTAAAAACTCTTTTATCTCATCCTTTGCAAAGTCCAGAGGCTGAACCTCACCCTTTGCCAAGAAATCCTCTACATGCAGGAAATAATAGTATTCCGAATCCTGTACTTCGACGTTCCGATTTGTATTCAAATAATTCAAATCATTTTTCCATGAGGATGGTGGGAACTTTCCCATTTCTTCCTCCACACTCTTCCATTGATCATAGAAATACTCATACACCACCGCGTTCCCGACACTGTACTTTTCCAAATTGTCAATCGCATCCTGTGTCTTTTGGCGGTACCAACGGCGAACCATGTTCACATCTTTGGCATGTAGGGGTACCTTTATAAACAAGCCTCTGATCAGTGGAGATTCAAGCCGGAATAATTCCTTATGCTCATTATAATAGGTCTCGACCTCCTCATCTTCAATGGTATTCCTCAATTTCTGACGCACCAACTCATCTTGATACGCATGCTGAATCAAAGACCGCCGGTATGCCTCAACCATTTGGTTTATTTTCTCTCCCGTTGCAATGTTTTTTTCTGCGACACGAGTGAAAAGGACGTCCTCCACCCACGCATCCACATATTGCTTAGCAAACTGGATACTATCTGTCTTCGGCAAATTAACCGGAATAACCGAGCGCAGATCCTCCTCGTATAAATATTGCCCATACACCTCGACGATAGGAGTCTTCCCTTTATGATCGGTTGCCTTATCGCATCCGACAAGCATAAAGACAATACAGGTCAACAATACGACACTCTTTCTCATTTTCCACTAATTAATCTACGAAGATACAGTAAAATTAGATACGACCGTCATTATTAACGGTTTTTAAAACGTTTGAATATATTTCTACATGATATTTCTTCCGCAGTTGCTTGGTCATAGAGATGAGGTTTTCCTTTTGATAATCCTGAAGGACCAATGATTTAACATCCATGAAGCTAGTCGGCCCTTTTTTCATCTTTTTACCCATGACGAATGCGTACGGGTAATCATCTAAACGCGGAGCTTTTGTGCATTTAAAAACAAGATCATCTACGAAATCATTCTTTCCAAGTTCAAAAAGATCAAATTCCATGATGGCATCTACTTGTTCTTTATCAGCATATAAACGATCGAAATCTCTCTTCCAATTCTCCATAGGTACGCCTTTAAGGTATTTCTTAATAGACTTGCCTATTTTCTTGTTCTTCGCATGAATCACTGCGCCCTTGAAACGCGGTAATTTCCATGCGTATTGGTCTTTATGCTGCTTATAATACTGTTCCAAGACGGCATCATCTATTACCTGCTCTCTCTCATCTTTTTGCGAAAACGAGGAGACCAACAATGCGTCATGAATCTCTCGTTGCTGCCACACCAACGAAGACGATTGATTCAGACCGTCAATTCCTTTTTGCAACCATGACGACAGGATATTAAGGTCAACAGCAGGGTTCATCTTGCCCTTTTTCTCCAACCGAAAAGATAATTCATCAGCTACCTCTTCATACGGAGTCGTCGACTGATGACCGATCCATTTTAATATATGAATACCCTTTGGAGAATAAAAAGGTGCAGAAAACCGTTGACGCTGCAAGGTTGTAAGTTGATCTTTCCACTCATTCAAATGACGATCAACAGGTATCCATGGTAACACTTCCGCAACGATCTGCAAATCTTTCTGCGATGAATTCTGCATGATCCTCTTCATCAACTGATCAAAATCGGCTCCCTTTTGCAAAACCGTATAGACAGAGTCGATCCATTGCTTAGCCAATGTCTCTTGATAAGAATTGGCATGTTGGGGAATACGGACGCTGATATGTGCCAGCTTTATCCATTCAGTTGCTTGCATCCGTTGTTGATTGGATGTATATAGTCGTTGCTTTTCCTGTAATTCTTTCTGAGCATCAACAGCGATTCGCTTCAGCAGCTGATTGTTTAAGTAGGCGTATTGGCTACGGAACATAACGGTTGTGTCCTTACCTTCCCTTTCTGCATCATATACCTTCAACTTAAAATCGATATATGATTCCAGGAAATCATCTAGAGGCATGTTTGTTTTCCTCCACTGATAGAGAAACTCCTCCTTAGTAACCGGTTCTGATTCTATAGAAAATACAACTTCCCCTTGTGCTTGCAGAAATTGCACAAACACAAGGAGAAGTCCAACTACACCCAAAAACCTACGCAGCATGTTCGTATTATTGAGGGCGACTATAGTTTGGTGCCTCACTGGTAATTGTTATATCATGAGGATGACTTTCCATGACACCTGCATTGGTGATACGCGTAAATTTAGCATGATGCAGTTCCATAATATTATGAGCACCACAATATCCCATGCCTGAACGCAATCCACCAACCAGCTGATAGATAACTTCTTGAACGGTACCTTTAAATGGAACACGTCCTGCGATACCTTCTGGAACGAGTTTCTTGATTTCTTTCGTCTCAGACTGGAAGTAGCGGTCTTTCGAACCATTCTCCATCGCTTCCAAGCTACCCATACCACGATAAGTCTTGAACTTACGGCCATTGAAGATAATGGTTTCACCCGGACTTTCCTCCGTACCTGCTACCAATGAGCCGATCATCACGCTATATCCACCGGCAGCCAACGCCTTAACGACATCACCAGAATAACGCAAACCACCATCTGCAATCAAAGGTACACCTGTTCCCTCCAGAGCACAAGCCACATCATAAACAGCACTTAGCTGAGGTACGCCCACGCCAGCAACGATACGAGTCGTACAGATAGAGCCCGGTCCGATACCAACCTTCACACAGTCGGCACCGTTCTCAACCAACATCTTTGCAGCAGCGCCTGTAGCAACATTGCCGACAACAATATCTACATTCGGGAAGGAAATCTTTGCTTCACGCAACTTTTCAATAACCGATTTTGAATGGCCATGAGCTGTATCGATAATGATTGCATCGGCTCCGGCATCCACCAAGGCCTGCATTCGCTGTAATGTATCATTTGTTACGCCAACACCTGCTGCAACACGCAAACGCCCCTTTTCATCTTTGCAAGCCATTGGCTTATCCTTAGCCTTTGTAATATCCTTATAAGTAATCAAGCCTACTAAGTGATTGTCCTTATCCACTACCGGCAACTTCTCAATCTTATTTTCCTGCAAGATTTGTGCTGCGGCAGCCAAATCTGTCTGCTGATGTGTAGTCACCAGATTATCCTTGGTCATCACCTCGTCGATTTTCTTTTCCAGACGACGCTCGAAACGTAAGTCACGGTTCGTTACAATACCAACTAAATGGTTGTCATCATCTACAACGGGGATACCACCGATATGGTAATCACTCATAATGTCCAAAGCATCCTTAACGGTCGAGCCACAACGGATGGTCACCGGATCGTAAATCATACCATTCTCAGCACGCTTCACGATAGCAACCTGCCGAGCCTGCTCCTCAATGGACATATTCTTATGGATGACACCAATTCCACCTTCCCGAGCAATGGCAATGGCCATACGAGATTCTGTTACAGTATCCATAGCGGCTGTAACAAACGGAATATTCAAATCAATGTGACGTGAGAACTTAGTCGACAAATCGACCATACGTGGAAGAACATCTGAATAGGCTGGAATCAAAAGGACGTCATCATACGTCAATCCATCCATCACAACTTTATCTGCAATAAAAGATGACATAGGGCTTATGTTTATAATTTTATTGCGTGCAAATATACGTATTTTATCCGACTTGAGAAAGTTTCGCCTCCTTTTTTTCGCGATTTATTTACACCGACCTTTTATCTTTTCTATTTTCCCTTTTGTAACGTATATACAAGGAAATGACAGCCATCTACGGAATGTTTGAACTGGAAAGGCTCAAGGCGTGTAACACTTCTTCCTTCAGTTATTTGAACATTCTTTATGACTTTCTTTTCCACTGTCTTCCCGTTTGCATTCTTAAGTTCGATCACAAGCGTTGCTTGGCAAGCATCACCTATGTTAAAAATGACTGGGCGAACTTTATCATTTGGCCCGTAAACCGTATCCACATCATCACTCGCAGCCCAAATCCGTTGAAATGCCATTTTATTTGCATGGAATGCCAGTTTCGGTACATAAAAAGGATCGACCAATGGCTTCTGGTAAGTAAACATATTGGGACCTGATTCCATCGAGCACCATGAGAAGCCACTTACGCCTCCAAGAGTTTGCATCTTCATTGACTCCCAGGCCGAAAATGCTTGAAACGCTTGACTTGCCCGCCACTCATTTGCCTCCAAAAGGCGTCCGATACTTCCTTTCTCATAAGGCCATTCATACGATTGTACTTCGAACCACGGTTCTTTCTTAGCCAGTGTCCAGTTTGGCTGTGCAGCTGATTCCTCATGTTCGAAATTGAAATAGCACAAATCATGTGCATCCAGACAGGATTTAGCCCATGGAGAAGGCATCTCTCGTAAGACGCTCCAATTGCGGCCATACCCTGTATATGCATCCTGACTACCACGAGTCAGTTTCCGATGCACTAATAATGGATTAGGAGCAATCGGATTCCCATGGTTATCAATGGTTCCCTCATAATTCTGATAAAAAGCGTGTTGCCAGAAAGATGTGGGAGATACCAATCGAGAGGTATCTGTTTCAAGAATCGTTGATATAACCTTATTGAAGAAGTCAAACGACTCCTCCCTACTGTGTTTTTTGAATTGATTCGGATGATTGCTGGCCTCCCATAGCACAATAGAAGGGTGGTTATACACCTGTCGCATATAAGTCGGATAATTCTGAATGTCAACATTCCAAGCCTCTCCTTCTCGTAGCCATGCAGACGTTTGCCAGATTAGATAGAGCCCAAGCTGATCTGCATATTCAGCAAAACGTGCATCGTTGATTCCATCCGTTATATCTTTCTCAGAATGTACATGAATACGCAACAAATTCCCGCCCAACCGTTTTGCCATCATCACATCACGCATCACCATCTCGTCAGTACCACAACGAAGAGTTTTTGACGTATATTCCAATGGTAGTCGATAGCCAAAGTTCTGAGCACCATTCAACATTTCTGGATGGTGATTGATATACAAGACTCCTCCTTTTTGTTCGATAAAACGAATTCCGGTAGTCGTCACCCAATCATCAATCGGTTTTCCCTCCTCATCCCGGAGGATACATTCCACCTTGTATAACTGAGGATTTGAAGGAGACCATAAGAGAGGTGTATCAATGACCGATTCCATATCAAATACATTCTCAATGAGAGGTCGTAGTTCGATATCGGTAGATGTGGATGAAACGCATCCGCCTTCCGTTGGGAACCAAGGATAATAGTTGATATCCAACTTTCCCTTTTGATACTCATTCTTATTATTTCTAATATGAATCTTATGATGTTGAACTGCCTGTGTTGCTGATAGCGAAGAAGTATGAACAAATCCTTCGGCTATTCGGCTTGCTGAAGTTGTCAGGACCAAGGAAGTACGTCCTAAGAACCAACCAATGTTATGGTCGGATGGAGCATGCAGCATGGGATGTTCCGAGTAATTTGGCTTCACGCGGACAGCGATCACATTTTCTTTCTGTGGAAGAAGAAAATCAGCAATGTTTATTTCTCTTGGGATTCTCCCTTTTAACACAGCAACTGGTTCACCGTTTACCCAGACCTCACCGGCAGGGTCGAGGGTTTCGATTTGCAAAAAGGCATCCTTAAAGTCATCAACCTTAACTTTTGTCCTTAAATAATAATCTTCGCCTTCCCCACTAAGACTACCATGTGAAGACGGCAAAGATACCCACTCCCATGCAGAATCATTGTAATCGGATGTTTGCCATCCTATCATGGATGGAACATTTTCAAAGTCCTCATCAAAGACGAGCTCAATGCGATATGGAGTCGTCTTGTTCTCGAACTGACTGACAAAACGATAACAGGAGAAATGATCGATTGTCACTTTGCCTTCTGTAGTTCCTACAGAGACTGAGGTAACGGCATTTCCAAAATTATCGGGAAAAGGTATTTCACGTATTGTTTTCCCGTTGGAGGATAAAAAGGCACGATGATTGGAAAGGTCTCCATATAGTTCAAAATTATCGAGTAGTCCGACAGGTATATTCAGGGATCCATTTTCATTTCCCCAAAGTGTAAGGCAAAGATCCGAAGCCACTTCCTTTAGCGATGCTTTGATCCTGAAGCGCCAATCCATTGGGTCTATCGATGGAGAAGCAGATGCTTTATCCATTACCAAGCAACCATTGTCGATGCGAGCACCCTTCGATGTCCACATACTCCAACGCTTTGACTGTGCTGACTCTTTTCCCTGTTTGTATCCATAAGCCCTCCATTGCCGGAGAGGAATTGTCGTACGAACAGAGGTGACAGGCTGAGGCTTAATTCGACCAGCCGCCTCGCTCACCTCATCATCCGAGAATAAAGGTTTGTTAAGTTCAGGGTCACCCCAGAAGCGAGAGGCAAAATTAGCAAACTGGTTCAAAACATCTACACGCTGTTCTGTTGTGAACCATTCTGTTTCACCATGAAAATCGGTTATACCATTGGCTTTAGGATCATTGGTAAAGTACCTCATTTCAAATGTTGTTACTTTTTGAGCCATCATGCTGGATATGCTCATGACGAATACAGACAATAAAACTAATCTTTTCATACCTCTCGCTTGATTTATGTTTTAAATCATTTATTTACTTTGTTTCAGAATTTTCTGGCCATTCGCCCAAGGATCCTCCTTCATTATATTTTTGATTATTCGGGAGATTCTCACCGACGCCCTTCTTCATCAGTTCCTTTAGTTCCGGCAGATAATGATGGTATACGCCACGAGGAGTAGTTGCATGATCCTTACAAATAGAAGCAGCCATCCCTACGACTTCCCCCATCATACCCGTCGTCCGCATTACACGAACAGTTCCTAAGGCAACATGAGTTACACTGATGTTCCGTCCAGCCATGAACAGGTTATCCACATTTCGTGAATACAAACAACGATAAGGCACTGCATAATGATGGATTATATTATGCTTTGTCACTGCCTTAAAAGCATTGCCGGGGAAGTTCTTCTCATTCACCGGGTCCTGCCAGTGCAAATCGATACTCCATGTCGTTGTGAAAGAAGCATCCTCATGCTGAACGTTCTTATCAATATCATCTTGTTTCAAGATATAATCACCCATCAGTCGCCGTGATTCACGCTTGCCAGCCACATAGGCTACCCAGCCTAACTTACGGTTTTTATATTGGGTGTTCTCTTTCATATGGTTCTTTAAGAAACTCCAATTGGAATAGACCACCAGCATACCATAATCACGAATCCGCTCAAAATCAGTAATCTGATTATAGTTCATGCCTGTTTCCCATGTCCATTCACCCATCATCACCTTCTCGGCGTTCTGTTCATTGAACTTCACACCATATTCGAATTCCGGGAATCCACAGGGTTTCTTATTGTCTTCAGAATACCATTGCACCGATGAGCCCATTGTCAATTTATCAGCTTTGTCGGGTGCAATACTCTCACCAAAATCCTCTTTTCCTTCCCGTCCCATCCGGAAATCAGCACCTGCCAATGCACCGACAGTACCATCACCCGTACAATCAGAGAAGACTGGCGCAGTAAATGACAGTTCTGTTCCCTTTTCGATATGTTGAGCCGTGACAGATGCAATCCGACTTCCATCCATCGTCACCTTCATCACACGATAATTCAGGAAAAGATCCACATTTTTCTCATTCTTGATCCAATTCATCTTCTTGTCATCCTCGTAGTTTGATGCAGGTTGAGCATTACCACCTTTCAGCGGGGTAAATTCCTTTTGAAGGTTACCCAAATTCTTATACGGTCCAGCTTCCAACCGGCCTCCCATGTGAACACGAATCTCCGAACTATTATTACCACCAATTACCGGCCGGTCATTTATCAATGCGACCTTACAGCCCAGCCTAGCAGCCGAAACGGCTGCGCTAATGCCTGCAATACCGGCACCGACAACCACCAGATCATAGTTTCCTGCTTGGGGAGCCACATCGGGAATACCTAAAGCTTGTCTTCTAAATGCTGTCAGTTCGTCCTTATCCGAAGGTGGCACCTTATCCTTTTCCGTTGTAAAGAAGACAGCATCGCAGCGACCATCAAAGCCTGTTAAGTCGTGTAGGCGAACGGTCGTTTTCAGTTCCTTAACCGTAACCTTTCCAGCAGGCTGCCATTCCCAGGCTGTTCCCTCACAACCCAGCGGAGAAACCAAACGCTTGTTGCCTACATATAAAGTGAATTTACCTGGTCCTGCACCTTTGTACCAAGGAGAAGTCCAGTTAAAAGTACGTACATAAACATAGTATTCTCCTTTCTCGGGAAAGACAACTTCCGTTGAGGCATCGCTGACCGGATTGCCCAGACCGTGAGCCAGAAGATAAGGAGAGCCCATCAAATCCATGAATTGCTGGTCTACGACCCATCCTCCTTTATTCGTAAAATTTTCAGTCTCTATGAAGAGATCTGCTGCCTTGCCACTAAATGTCAACGCAAGTAGCAGAACTGATATGAATAATAGTCTTTTCATATATTTCATCTATAATTATCTAGTTATTCTTTCATTATTTAACGCCGTTATTTCGTCAATTTTTGGATAGCCTCAAACCAAACAGATGCCATGTGATCAGCACCTTTCTCATTGGGGTGTACCCTATCCTTTACAGTCATGGTCGACCAATCGAAACCTTTCTCTTGATCAACAACCACCACATTACCATTGTTTATTCCTTTCACCAGGCGTTCGATTTCCTCATTCAGCTGTGGAATATAGGAATACTTCGGCAGTTTTCCACTTGGAATCACCTTTGCCAAGAGTATTATCGCATCTGGATTGATTTTCAGGATGGTTTGAATAACATGTTGATAAGATGCTATCATTCCTTTAATCGGTTTTTCCTCAACAAAATGGTTATGCCCTGCATGCAAAAGTACCACATCTGCTGGATAAGAACGATAGATATCTTCAATTTTTTCATCCAGATACTCTATTGTTTTTCCACTAAAGGCACAATGATATAGTTTTTCTCCAGGGGATTTACATTCACGCGGACCGACAAACTCCACATTCAATCCAGCATCACGCAGTTTTTTCCACAATGGTTGCAAATAGCTTGTGAAGAAGTCGCCACCTTCTGTGATAGAATCTCCGAGTCCCATAATCGTCATCCGATTAGCCTCAGGGAATCCCAGTTTTCCTACACCCTTTTGCATCAGGTTTTTCAGTTCCGGAAGGTAATCTGTGTAGACTGCACGAGGCAGGACTTCATGTTGCTTACAGATTGATGCCGCCATACCGACCACCTCACCCATCATTCCACCTGTACGCATGACGCGAACGGTTCCGAGCGCAATATGAGTCACGCTGATGTCACGCCCGGCCATAAACAGGTTTTCTATATTTCTGGAATACAGGCAACGATAAGGAACTGCATAAGGAGCAATACTTTGAGTACGACTAATAGCCGTAAACGGTTCCTCCATCAGTCCAGGTATTTGCTCCGGATAATGTAGGTCGATACCCCATGTCGTGGTGAAAGAAGCATCTTCGTATGGGACATTTCCCAAAATATCTTGTTCCGTTAAGATCACATCACCTAACAATCGGCGAGATTCTCTTTTTCCACCTATATAAGCAGCCCAAACCAGTCGGCGATTCTGGAAATCAGATCGATCTCTCCATTTGTTTTTTACATACGACCAATTTCCATAAACAGCCCGTAATGCATAATCTCGTATTTGTTCGATATCAACAATTTGATCACGCATCAATCCAGCCTCCCACTGCCAGTCGCCACGTATAATGGGGAAACAAGTTGAATCGGAGAACTGAATAGCCCATGGACAGTCGGGAAATGCTTGTGGAGAATCCGTTTCTTCAGAATACCATTGCACCGATGTGCCCATGGTCAACTGATCAGCTTGTTCCGGCGCACTGGCTTCTTGCGTCTCAGACTTGCTCTCACGACCTACCCGATAGTCTGCCCCGGCTAGATATCCCAAGTTTCCATCGCCCGTGCAATCCACGAAAAGTGTTCCCTTAAAAAGCGATTCCTTTCCGTTTTGAATATCTTTTCCTATAACTGCAGAAATCCGATTCCCCTTTTTTCGTACTTCGACAACCTCTGTGTTAAGGAATAACGAGATATTCGGTTCATTGGCTATCAGCTGCAACTTCTTCTCATCTTCATAGTTGCTGGCTGGTCCAGCATTATGCTGTATTTTCTCCGGATGTTTTTTGAGAATCGTCAAGATTTGCTTACTACGTTCAGAAGCGGTATCTCTTCTGGCTTCGTAATTGGTCCAATGTCCTACTCCTCCTAACTCATCCAAGAGGTTACCAATGTTAGGGTATGGTTGCTGGCTGATCAGCCCTGATAAACCCACTCTTACCTCCGAACTATTATTACCTCCCAGAACCGGTCTGTTTTGAATCAAGGCAACCTTACAGCCCAAACGAGCAGCACTGACCGCTGCACAACAACCGGCAATACCTCCACCGACAACGACGAGGTCATACGAACCTTGATCGATGGGGGCCGTAATGCCTAAAGCCTTTCTACGGAATGTATTCATTTTCTTCAGGTCATTAGGAGGTAGTTGATTGATGTCTGTTGTCAGGTAAATTGCATCACATCGCCCTTCAAATCCAGTCAGATCATGTAGCTTCAGGGTATGAGTTCCAGCAGACAAAGGAAGGGTACCACCATCTTGCCAATACCATTCCGCCTCTTCTGTTCCGAACACCCCAATAGCCGTATCATCCATCCAAACTTCAAAACGTCCGGGAGATTCATCTCGTCCCCATGCACGTGTCCAGTCCTTTGTCCGTACCCACATCCGATATATTCCATCCTTTGAAACTTCAAATGAGGTCTCGGCATCCTTTACGGGCACACCTAAACCATGAGCCAAGAGGTAGGGTGAGCCCATCACCGTTGCCGACTGATTATCTATCACCCATCCTCCTCTTTCTTCAAAGTTTTCTGCTTCGAGCAGGATCTGTTCCTTCCTTGTACAAGAAACGAGAAGAAGGATCAGCAAGCTATATTTCAGATACTTTATCATAAACTCTACTTTATAAAAACAACAAACTAAGTTAACAACAATTGCTTTGGATAATAAGCAAAGGTTATCAACTTAGTTTGTCCATCAATAAGATAATACCTTACTTATAATCCAGCCATGCAGTCATGACAACATCCGTGTCGACAGTAAAACGAATCCAACGAGCTTGGAATGATGCAGGGAACTCATAGACGAAGGTATCATCCTCGTCAATCGCTTTCTCCATATAAACAGTCCAATCTCCATTACCTGTTGGGTCAACCTCTATAGTCACGTTCACATCATCTCCCTTTGGAGTGATTGTAAGTGTTTTCTTATCATAGAAGCCAATGAGGTATGGATCCGAAGGTACGTTTGCTTTCACAGCTGTATCTTTCCATGGTCCACCATGACCGACAGGCTTTCCAAGGCTCCATAAATCATCAATTGTACCAGCCCAAACGGCAGCTTTCCCATCATCTGAGACCACAATATGCTCGTTTTTCTTCGCATCTTTCATGTTGATACCCGTCATCAACAACATTCCACGATAGGAAGCATAATCATTGATCCGGAAGCGACTGGTCGAGACTGGACGAATCTTCGCAAAGCCATCTGCATTTTCGGCAGGAAGTTCATAGAAAGACCCCATAGAGCAGAACAAGTCACGTTCTGTTGCCACTTCCCTACAGATACGAAGCAATCCTTTGTTCGTCAGGTTCTCATAACCTGCCTCACCTAAAGGCAATCTCCAACGACGATCTGAGTTATCAACGACCAGGACAGAACCATCTTCAACAGCAATCACGTTCTTAGGTATAGCCATCTTCGTCCTGATAAGGTCGGCTGTAGCCGCATCTTCCTTACGGACCAAACGAAGTTGGTCATCCATCTCATAATAACCTGTTTCTTCTACTTGATCACCTGTCGTTACATTTGCCAATAAGCCTAAAGCGCGACGATTATCACCTAATCCATAGAGAATACCACCCACTGAATGAGTGGATGTTACATCAGCCAACCCTTGGAACATCGGATCAGCCCCAACTTCACGTTGATCCTCCACCGTATAGTTGAAACTTACAGTCGTATAAACCTCGTTGTCATTCTTCACACGGATCCACTCACCTTTATCTTGATTCGAGAATTCAACGTATGCATCCTTCTTGGCGTCCACCGTTACTTTCTTCAGTTCCTTCCAAGTTCCATTACCATCTTCATCCACTTCGAAGGTAAAGGTCACAGGAGTCTTGCTACCATTTTTCAGCCAGCAGCAGCGTTCGTTCCAACCAGCGAACAGGAAAGGTTCCGATGTTGAGTTGGCCTTCACTGTTTCCTTTGACCAGACAGCCCCTTCGACAGTTGCCGGACCAAGTTCGTATGGTTTATCCAACGAAGTGAACCATACATTCGAGTTCGACTGACCTGGTCCTTCAATATTCCCTTTTGCTTTCCGTTTGTTTAGGAACTCGCTCTTTGCCGAGTCATCGCAACCAAAGACCAGTTGATTATCCCATCTTGCGAAGTCGCCTATCACTTTCAGATAAGCTGTTGCAGGACGAATGCCTTTGCTATTCGCAGCCGTGAACTGTCCGGGGAATTTCCAGAACATGCCATGCATGGTCATTAAGTAGTTCGGATTATCATCTGTTCCAATGTTCCGGATTCTCGGCCATTCAGTATTCCACCCATGAGCGCCATCGTAGGCATGGCTTGCTTTCGGCAAACGGTAGAACGTCCAACCCTTTTCGGCATCACGTACTCCTAAGATTAAGGACTTATAATCCCAGCCAACGGCCCAGATTGGGTCGGTTGCAGGATTCGGATTTCCATAAATACCACCAGGACCAGTCACTTCAGTAAACTGATTTCGACGGACCATCTTCCAATCTTTTCCATCCCATTCTGACAGAGAGCCAGCATCAACAGCAGGGTTTACCAATGCCTCTTGAGTACTTTCCCCATTGTTTGAATACACAGCAACGCCTTGACCGGAATAAAATCCTTTCCCATGTACGCCAACCAACAGGTCATTGATTGGTCCGACATCCGTATCCTTCTTTTTTTCTTGGTTTGCATTGCCATCAGGATAGAGTTCCTTCACAGCCAGCGTATGGACATCCACTTCGTAGAAGCCTTCCTCCATTGTGCCATAGAGAATCTTGTTGGCTGGATCATCCAGTGAACGTGCATTACCAGTATGACGTCCCGGCATAATAGTATAAGGAATCACCCGAACATTTCCATCAGCGTCGATTGCATACGGGCCAATGAAGAGCTGGTTACTTTCCTTATGGATCATACGATTTGCAGGAGTACCGCCGATACTCTCTTCGTGCGTAATTTGCGTCATATCCGGAGCTATCTCATACAACTTATCCGATGAGCCTTTGGGCAAGTGTGGTCCATACGTAATCACCCACAACTTGCCAGCCCAAGGAACGACCGCTCCCGTACCACATTCTCCCTCATTATTATAATGGGCTAATGCAGGATAGATGCCTGAAATGGAATTTCTTGGTACGCTATCTTGCTTTGTTGAACAAGAAGAAGCTCCCAACAAGAAGGTCCCGGCAAGCAGATAAATAGTTTTTCTAAACATATTATAATCTTCGTTTCTACAAAAATAAAAATAAATACGAAAAGAGGGGCTTTGCAACCCCTCTTTTCTCGTAAGAATATTACCAATTCGGGTTTTGCGTCAATCCTGGATTGATAAGAATATCTGCTGCAGGTACCGGCCATAAGTAGTCGCGGCTTTCATCGAACTTCCGTTCAGCAGCAACAACGATATACCCTTTATCCACCATGTATTTCAGGTCAGCGATACCATCCTCATCAATTTCAGGAACGCCACCCAATGGATAGTTACCATCCTTCCAGTTCTGGATCAATTCCTTATATTCTGCAGAGACTGTACTTTCGTCACCATTCCAAGAAGTAGAACCAGACCAAGCACGTTTCAGGAAGTAAACCGGACGGTTATAAACCTTACCAGCGATACGCCATCTGATCAAGTCATTATAGCGATGACCTTCCCATGCCATTTCAATGAAACGTTCAGTACGGATCATCGTACGCATCTCCTGTTGTGAACCTACAGTTACGCGAGGATAAACGATACCGGTTCCATTGTATGCTCTTTCGCGCAATAAATTCACCGTTTGATCAAGTACATCTTGAGTGCACTGATTCTGTTCAATCATTGCCTCAGCATACATCAGCAGCACATCACCATATCTCATAAATTGGTAAGTAGTTGGGGCACCATTTCTACCATTCTCTAACCATGACTCATCGATGTATTTCTTCCATAAGAAACCATCGTAAGAAGCATGTTCAGCACGTGCTTTAGAGTCATTATTACCTACCTGGACACCGTCAGAGATACGCATGACGGTCGTACGAGTCGGGTCGGGTGAATACTCAAATCCTAACCAGTTGTAGTCGCGTGGATTATAAGTACCATCCAAAACGCTCTTCGTATAAGCCGAAGCAAAAGGCACGATCGTCATTGCCATACGTGGGTCACGGTTTTCGAAAATATCCTTCGGGTTATACATTGGGGACTCATCAATTGGCTTGCCATCTATACAAGGATAAGCACAAATCAATTCGTAAGAAGGAGCCTTCTGTCCTCCCCAACCACCTGAAAGACGAGAGATACAGTTCAAAACATCTGAAGCTGCGAAATAGTATTTCTTCAAGCCAACGTCACCACGAAGGAAGAAGATCCATTCGTCTGACCAATTAGTAATGAATAAGTCGCGATAATTGTTATGCAACTTATAGACACCTAAGTCCATACACTTCTTTGCAGCGGCAGCAGCCACAGCATAATCACCATTATAGAGAGCGATTCTCGCCTTGAAAGCTAAAGCTGCACCCTTCGTCGCACGCTGAATCTTCGCATAAGTAGTCGGCAGACGATCAGCAGCTTTGTCCAAACATTCATAGCTATACGCTAATACTTCTGCTTTCGGTGAACGAACCGCATTGTAAGCTTCTTCCAAAGTCATACCAGTCTTATCCAGAATCGCATCACCCCAGTGGAAAGCCAACATACCATAAGCGTAACCGATATAGAAATAAGCTTCACCTTCATATTGCTGTACCTCTGCTTCAGAAACTCCTAACTCGCGAGCCTTATCCATATTATTAAGGATACGCAAAGCACGAGCAATACCTTTATAATAGTTCTGCCAACGAGCAGCAATAGTACCATTTTCAGAAGTCAACGTACCGTTTTGAACAGCTGAAGTCGTATTACGAGCTGTAACATCGTCACCCCAAGTCATATCATAGATAGGGAAGAAATCGGTACGATAAAAGTCATTCATCGACATTTCAATCTCAGCCTTAGACGAGTACCAATTCGCACTTGAGCCCTCTGACAATGGGTTCAAGTCGAGATTGACACATGCTGAAAACATGAGAAGTGATAATGCATATAATGTAAATCTTATCTGTTTCATATAGCAATGTTTTTAGAATTTAATATTTGCACCAAACGTAAAGGAAGTAGAGAGGAAGTCAGAAGAAGAACCGCCAATCTCAGGATCCCATCCCTTCGGATAATTGCTGATAGCTGGAAGATCTGTGATACTTGCATAGATACGGAGACCTCTGATGGTCAACTTATCCATCCACTTCTGTGGCAGAGTATAACCTAATGTAATATTCTTCACGCGGAAGTAAGCACCATTGAACAACCAATAGTCAGAACCAGTATATGTGTTCGTCGTATTCGTATAAGTCAAACGAGGATACTTAGCCTTTGCATTTTCTGCATCTGAGTTATGTTGACTCCAGAACTTGCCCAATACCAATGAAGGAACAGCACCCCACTGTTGTTTCAATGGCTGAATCCAGTCGGTATTGAAGAGAACTCTCTGGTGACCGACTCCCTGGAATGAAAGTGAGAAGTCCAAATCTTTCCATCCAACGAATACATTTCCACCATATTGCCATTCCGGCAATGAGTTACCTAAACGAACCTTATCATCTGCATTGATACGACCATCACCGTTCACATCTACATACTTGATGTTACCAGCTTTGTCATTAGCGGTCAATGTCGGATATTTTTTACCGCTTGGATCGACTAAATAGGAACAGGCCGTCAGTCTTGTACATGTACCATTCATTGTAGTAAGACCCTTGTTCATAGATTTGGTTACCGTTGATTGTTCTTCTGTCACCCAGATAACCCATCTTTGAACGGTAATCGAACAAGTTGAAAGAAGCACCGTATGACCAGTCGCCGATGACATCACGCCAACTCAGTTCAACTTCCCATCCATGGGTATGCATATCACCTGCGTTCTGTGAAGGAGCAGAGAAACCAGCGTAGGAAGGGAATCCCAAAGTCAGCAACATATCTGTCGTTTTCTTATAATAGTAGTCACCAGTCAAGCTCAGGCGATTGTTAAACATCTTCAAGTCAACACCGACACCATAGGTGGTCGTTGTCTCCCAAGTGATATCCTTAAACGCATAGTAAACCTGAGCAGCATTCTGCAAAGCGGTCACAGCCTTTGCACCCTTGTCGTACATGTAACTATTGCCAAAGTTAATAGCTGCCTGATAGGGGAATTCAGAACCGATACGCTCATTACCCAGAGAACCGATAGAACCACGAATCTTCACATAGTTCAATACATCGCTCTTCGGGAACCATTTTTCTTCTGATACTACCCAACCTGCAGATACTGATGGGAAGTAACCCCAACGAGAATCCTTATCGAAACGAGAAGAACCGTCGGCACGAACATTGGCCTGCAACATATAACGGTTCTTGAATGAATACATGACACGCCCGAATACTGATTGATAAGCATTATGACCTGCACTACCATTGTTATATTGGAAGTCTTCCGGACCAATGTTCAGGTATGGATAAGTATCCAGTTCATAGTTCGTACGGGATGCACCAAGATTCTCCCATTTATAAGTATAGCCCTCATAACCGGCCATTGCATTCAACGAATGATCACCCCATCTGTTCTGGTAGTTGGCATAGAACTGATAGGTCATACTGCTTGAGGTGTTACGAGTCTCGCTCAAGTTGGTAGTCTTGTTTCCTTGTGCCTTTACGGTTGTTCCGTTTTCATAATATACATCGACGGCTCTGGTAAAGTTCTTGCCATCCGTAAAATTATAACGCGGAGAAAAGACTGCTGTCAAGACTAAGCCTTTAACCGGGGTCAGATCCAACTGTGCCTTTCCGCCGAACTTACTGTAATAAGTTCTGTTAGTTCCACCATTTTCAAGCATTGCCAGAATATTACCACCATCCTTTGCATCTGCATAACGTCCATCTTCCCAGAATGCATTATAATAAGGTGCAATCAGGTAAGCCCAGTAAATTGGGTTCAAGCCTGTTGAAGGAGATTGACTTCTTGAGCGAGCGAAATCGAGGTCCACATTAGCATGAATCCAAGAGTTGATTTGATAGTCGTTGTTTACACGACCAGAGAAACGCTCATATGATTTGTTCTTATAATAGCCATCCCCCGTCTGATAGTTGAACGAGAATTTTGATTTCAACTTGTCAGTACCACCCATTGCGCTGAAGCTATGCTTTTGATGAGATGTCGTTTTCTTCAAAGCTAAGTCTACCCAGTCTTCATCTGGATAATGCCAAGGATCTTTTGCATGGTTGCTCATCCATGAGTTGATCGTCTCTTGTGAGTATTGTGAATAAGGATCCGAAGCACCATCATTCCACTTGATCTCATTCTGAACATTCAACCAATCGATAACATTTCCGTTTGTCGGACGAGTCGTCGGCGTATCGATCGAATACTCATAGTTGTAATCCATCTGGAACCTGTTTTCTTTCGCACGTTTGGTGGTGATCAAGATAACACCGGCAGCTGCACGAGAACCATAGATAGAAGCTGAAGCAGCATCCTTCAAGACGGTCATCGTCTCAACATCCGATGCAATCACATCGTTCAATGAGCCTGGCACACCATCGATGATGACCAACGGGTCGTTGGTTGACAAGGTGGTCACACCACGTACGCGAACAGTAGCTGAAGCACCTGGAGAACCATTGTTACGAGTTACCTGCACACCCGAGATCTGTCCTTGCATTGCAGTTGACAACTGATCTGTCGAACGTTCCGAAAGTTTCGCACCGTCTACGCTCGAGATCGGGCCGGTCAAGTCGCCCTTACGTGCCGTACCGTAACCGATAACCACTACCTCATCCAACATTTCGTTGTCTTCTTTCAACGAGACTGTGATTGTGCTTCCAAACCGAGCAGGAATGCTCGTTGTCTGATAGCCCACATACGAAATTTCAAGTGTAGCACCTTCCGCAACATTCAGTTCGAAGTTACCATCGATATCCGTGATGGTACCGTTGGTCGTTCCCTTTTCCATAACTGTCGCTCCAATAACCGGTTCACCTGAGGCATCGGTCACCTTTCCCCTAACCTGACGTTTCTCAGTCTGATCGTTTGATTCAACACGCTTTACCAACGTGATGTAATTCTTCTCAAATCGATAATCCACGCCGATCTCATCACAAAGTACAGCCAGGAAATCAGAGACTTTAGCATTCTGTTTATTCAGGTGCAATACCTTATTTACATCCACATCCAAGTCACGGAAAACAACCAGATAATCGGTCTGACCTTCAATCGAAGCGATTAATTGCTTCACGGTCATCTCAGTTTTACTGAGTTTAATTTCTGCATTTTGTGCCTTTGATTCGACAGCCGACAACTGAAGGGCACAAACAAAAAGAAGTACTAATGATATCCTCATAATTCTAAAAAAATCCTTAAAACCGCTAATATCAACGGCGTAAGATTGTAACAAAGGTTTTCTTTTCATATATTTGCCATTTGTTAAATGAATACTAAAATTTGACTTAAGTTTTCTTTAGCGTTTGTGGCAGTTGTTGGTAGCTTCTGCCACATTTTTAATGTGTTTTCATGTATCTATTCCCATAGGCTGCTTCTTTTTTTATTCGTTCAACTTCTATTTACTCAATGTAATTATATTTCTTTCTGTATTCTTGCTTATTTTGAACTCTCGGATCTGCTGAAGAATCCGGAACACATCATCCAGGCTGTCACGCTGACGGAACTTGCCCGTATAAGTATCATTAAAGATAGAAGGATCTTCCACGATGATCTTGACATCGTAGTACAGCTCCAGCTTCTTCAGGATGGAAATCAACGGCTCATGTTCGAAGGCATAGATACCATCTATCCACAGGAAATGATCCTTCTCGGCTATCGGCTCAACCTTCATCGTTCCACCTTTTACTGTCACTTGCTGGTTGGGCTTCAGATAAACACCTTTATTTGGAGAGTCTTTCATCGACACATATACCGAACCTTCCAACAGGCTGGTCTGCACATAATCCGTCTCAGGATAACTGTAAAGGTTGAATTGGGTACCAAGCACTTTCAAGTCCACCTCTTTTGTCGTCACGATGAAAGGTCTCTTGGAGTCTTTCGCTACCCTAAAGAAGGCTTCGCCCTCGACTACCACCCTCCGTTCCTTGCCCTTGAACTCCGATGGATAGGTCAGTTTCGATTTCGCGTTTAGCCAGACCTCTGTTCCATCCTGCAATACCAGCTGTGCCCGTTGTCCAGCTGGAGTGAACAAAGTATTATAGGCCATTTCTGAATGATTCTCCCGGTCAAACAACAAAGAAGTTGTGACACCCAGTGCCATCAGCAAAACAACTACAGCAGCATAACTCAACCAACGCATCATACGCTGATGAGTATCATGCTGCTGCCTTTGTTTCAAAAATTCCGAAAACTTCTTCTTACCTAAGTCCCTATCTTCTATTTGTTGACTCAAATTTAATAGTGCATACGTATTCTGGAACTTGATAAACTCCGACTTCAACGTTTCGTTCACTTCCAGTTCACGCAACAATGACAGTTTTTCTTCTGAAGAAAGATTGTCAAAAAAGTAATTTGTTATACGATCGTCCATTTTACTTCAATCTATTATTATAACGAACGAGGGGAAAGAATCCCCCAAATGAAAAAAAATTTTTATGATTATCCCAACAAAAAGAGGAGCAGTGGCAGATAATCCTTTAGGGATGAACGAAGTTTCTTGTAAGCAATGGTCATCTGGTTCTCTACCGTTTTAGTCGAGATGTTCAGTTCCGCTGCTATTTCGGCATGTTTTTTCCCTTCAATTCGGCTTTTGATAAAGATTTCGCGACATTTCTCGGGCAAAGTATTGATGATTTCCGTGGCCAGTTTCTCCACATCTTCTTCCGAGAACACAGACTGGTTGAAAGCTTCCAACGAAGCAAGTTTTAGTTTTAATGTAAATTGATATTCTTCCTGAATTCTGTCAGTTACCTGTTTGGCGATCAGTTTGTGTCGTAGAAAATCAATACATTTATTTTTGATAGAAGTAAACAAGTAGGCCACCAGATTCATGTTAAAAGCGAGAAAATCACGACGCTCCCAAAGATCCACAAATACATCCTGCACGATGTTCTCGGCATCTTCCTCCGACAGCACGTATTCCATGGCAAAATGTTTCATTCTCGAAAAATAAGAAACATAAACCTCTTCAAATGTAACTAAAGAAGATTGCATCATCTTTACTCAGCCTAAACAATGTGTTTTCGTATTAGTAATACACAAAAGTAATAAAAATTCTTAATAACCTTCAAGATATCGTCAATTTTTTCGATGATTCTACATAAACGAAAGCACAATCAACTATTATCCCCTAACAGAATCGGCCGTGGCGAGATAAGTAGATCTCCTTTGCCATAAGAACGGAACACTGTAACTTTTCCATCATTTTTCTTTTCACTCCGACTGGTTTATACTATCTTTGTGTCATAGGCAAAAAATATTGACATGCTTCGTTTTATTGCATATTTCCTAACATTACCCCTCTTTTATATCCTGCTGCCACTGGCAGTTGGGCTCATCGTGAAGCACAGAAAAGTAAAGAAGATATGCTACGGCATCTCCATCGCATTGGCACTTTTCTTCACCAGCCCATGGATCATCGACCAGATAAACCGCAGCTGGTACAAGGAATACGACCATCCGATAGCGGACAAAGAATATACCTACGGAATCGTGCTCGGAGGTTACAGCGACTGGGATTGGGATCGTGACCGCATCGAGTTCAGCGATATTGCCGACCGACTGACCGAAGGAATCCGGCTGTACAAGTTAGGAAAGATAAAGAAGCTGGTGCTGGCTTCCGACGGATCGATTATCGAGACCGAATCAGAAGAAGGGTTCCGTGGGAATCCAAAGGGCGTGATGCAGTTCCTTACCATGTTGGGCATTCCGGAAGAAGATGTTATCATGGAGACAAAAGCAAATAGCACCCGCGAGAACGCTGCTTTCACCCTGCAACTGATCGGCAACGACCTAAAAGAGAAGCCATCGTTGCTGATTACCTCCGCCATCCACATGCGCCGCTCGCTCCTGGCATTCAATCAGGAAGGATTGTTTCCCGACCCCTATATCACCGACACCGATTACCACATCCGCGGAAAAGGGATACGGCTGATGCCATCACTGACTGCCTTGATTGCGTGGCGGACCTTCCTTCACGAGTTCATCGGTTATTGGGCTTATAAAACCATTGCATAAGATATGACAACAAAGAATTTCTATATCCACTACGTAAAGCGAGGGCTAGACATCGTGATTGCCTCCTTTGGGCTACTGGTCGCCTCACCTATTTTATTATGTACCATTATCTGCCTGATGATTGCCAACAAAGGAGCCGGCGTATTTTTCTTTCAGGATCGTCCCGGCCTGAAAAGTAAAATCTTCCGCATCATCAAGTTTAAGACGATGACCGACCAGAAAGATGCCGACGGCAATCTGCTACCCGACAAGGACCGGCTCACGCCTATCGGACAGTTCATCCGTTCGACCTCCATCGACGAACTGCCTCAACTCATCAATGTACTCAAAGGTGAGATGGCACTGATTGGCCCCCGTCCCCTTCTGGTGAAATACCTCCCTCTGTATAGCAAGGAGCAGGCCCGCCGACACGAAGTACGACCGGGAATTACGGGATGGGCACAGGTCCACGGCAGGAATGCCCTGAGCTGGACACGGAAATTTGAGTTGGACGTGTGGTATGTCGATCATATATCCTTCCTCATCGACTTGAAAGTGCTGCTGCTCACCATCAAGAACGTATTGAAACGCAGTGACATCTCGCACGAGGGAGAGGCGACTATGGCACCCTTCGACGGGAGAAATTGATAGGGATTGTTGATTTTTTCTTCATAACGCATTATCTTTGTTCAATCTTTCAAAAAAACGATGATCCGAGAAGTTGACAACGACAAATACATATCCATGCTCCGCACGCTGACGGAGGAAGGAAGAGATGTGTCGCTCCTCATCTCGGGTAGCAGCATGGCCCCCTTCCTCGTCCATCATCGCGACTACATCCTTTTCGAGAAGCCAAACCGTGAGCTGAAGAAAGGCGATATGGTGTTCTTCCAGCGACTGAACGGCTACTACGTCATGCACCGAATCTTTCGAGTTCGCCCCGAGGGATATTACATCGTGGGAGATGCACAGACCGATATTGAAGGTCCTATCCGAAGAGAGCAGATCTTCGGTCTCATCAAGAAGGTGCAGCGCAAAGGGAAGTGGATTGACGGGCACAACTTCTGGTGGAAGTTTTTTGAAAAGATATGGATTAACATCGTACCTCTTCGCCCATACGTTCTGAAAGTATTGGGAATAGGTTACCGACTGATTGGCAGAAAATAAATATGGATCAAAACGAAGAACAGAAAAGTAGAAGTACATCCTTTGAGTCGCTCGACATCCTTATCATGAAATGGAAGGACGGAACTTTCCGTGAGATCATCGACGACTGGAAATGGATCTTCACCTATAGCATGAAATACAAGGGTGCGATCGCCTTTTACCTTATCTTGGGTATCTTCAGCACCTCATTGGGACTGGTGGGAAGTATTGCCGGGAAATACCTTATCGATATCATCACCGGCTATCAGACCGACAAATTATGGTTACTCATCACTATAGCTGTCGGCAGTGCCATCTTCGGCTTAGTCTTCGGAAGCATCATCAGCCGAATCACAGCTAAATTAGGTATCTATATCAACAATGATATCCAGTCCGACCTCTTCGATAAGATTATCGATGCCGACTGGATGGAGATCAACAAGTACACGAATGGTGATGTGCTGAACCGTTTTACGGGTGATGCCGGCACGGTCAGCGGCAATGCCATCAGCTGGCTTCCATCCATCATCATCGCCATCTATCAGTTCATCGCAACCTTCTTCGTCATCATGCACTACGATACCGTGATGGCTATTCTGGCCTTTGCATCGGCACCTTTCCTATTGGCCGTATCTCGTTTTGTCATCAAGAAGCAGCGTGAATACAGCAAGAAAGTACGTGAGATGAGCAGTGAGGTGATGACCTTCGAGGTAGAGACATTCTACAACTTCGACACCATCAAGTCGTTCGGCATTGCCGACCAATACAGTCGGAAACTACGCTGGTGGCAGAAGAAGTTCAAGGACATCAGCCTGGAATACAACATGTTCTCCATCAAGACAAACATCTACCTGTCGGTGGTGGGCATGCTGGTTCAGTTCACCGTCTTTGGCTATTGTCTTTGGAGATTATGGACACATGCCATCACCTACGGTACCATGACCCTCTTCATGCAACAACGCTCTGCCCTCTCCAGCTCATTCAACAGTGTGTTGGGCATTATCCCATCATTCCTGAACAGTTCGGTCTCCGCCCATCGTATTCGTGAGATTGTTCAATTACCCAAGGAAGTTCATATTCCGAAGAGTAACGAATTGGACAAATACGCCGACAAAGGATTCTCGGTAAAGATGAGGAATGTCAACTTCGCCTATGTGAAAGACAACAAAGTCATTACCAACTCCGCCTTCGAGGCAAACCCGGGCGAGATTGTTGCCTTGGTAGGACCGTCGGGTGAAGGCAAGACTACCATGCTTCGCCTGATCTTAGGACTGATCCGTCCGCAGGATGGAAATGCAATCATCCGTGCCTACGATGGCACAGAGGTAGAGATGAACGCAGACACCCGCCATCTCTTCTCATATGTTCCGCAAGGCAACACCATGTTTTCAGGAACGATTGCCGAGAACTTGAGAATGGTAAAGGAAGATGCCACCGACGATGAGATTGTTCAGGCACTGAAGATCTCGTGTGCATGGGACTTCGTTTCCAAGTTGAAAGACACCTTTAACTCGAAGATTGGAGAAAGAGGACGTGGCTTATCCGAAGGACAGGCACAACGTATCGCTATCGCACGTGCCGTCCTCCGCAATGCACCGATTTTGTTATTGGATGAGGCAACCTCTGCCCTGGACATCACCACCGAACGGACCGTTCTGCGCAACATCATTCAGCAACATCCAAACAAGACCTGTATCGTCACGACACACCGTCCGACTGTCTTGAATATGTGTCAGCGGGTTTATCGTGTCATGGAGACCAAGGTCACCGAACTTTCAGAAGCCGATTCCAGCAAGATGGCTATGGATTTTTAAGAGCGTTCTTGACACCGTCAATCATCGCTTTTACCGAGTTGAAGCTATTTGCTACGCCTGATACCACACCTTTGCCGAAGTTGGCAAGGCATTGGCCTTCCAGGTACATGATTTCCTCCAACTCATCAGGACGGTATTCCGATTTGTGACGCATGATACGACGGTTGATATCGATGTATTTATTACCAGCCTCCTGCCATTCGTAAGGAGCATAGTACTCACCATAACGGGCAATATGGTTGGAAAGGTTCCGGAGTTTATGAACGGGAGTCATACGTGGTGAACAGGAAGACAGCCCAGCCAACAGACAGACGATACAACTCATCAACAAAAAACGAACAATTTTTCTCATAACCGAATCATTTTGCTTTGTTTAGCAAAGATAGGTTTTTTCAGATAACCAGCAAACAATGGACAAAAAAAAGTCCGCAAGCCTCACGACTTACGGACCTTCACACATATACCATATCAATTAAGCATCTTCTTTCTGAATGTAAGCGAGGACATCTCCCTTATTCACCGTTTCACCCTGCTTAACGCAGATTTCGACGATACGTCCATTGAAGTTGGAAACCTGCTTCATGCTTCCGCCCCACGGTGTCATGATGTAGCAGAACGGATCGTTCACAGCAAATTTCTTTCCGATAGCCGGTTCGAGGGAAGGATTCACAACATCAATCTCCCAAACCACCTTACCCTTCTCGTCAGCTACGATTGGTTCAGCCTTTGCACGTTTCGCCTTCTTGATATCTTCTTCCGAGAAACCATTCTTCGCCATCACAGCATCCTTTGCTTTCTGCAGATCTGCCTCGAAACGTTCCTTAGCGACACCACTCTTATAAGCACGATACTGAGTCTCATGCATTGAGAACTCGAAGAGCTCTTCATCGTCCGGACCTAAGTCCCAACCATTCTCAATCATCTCGGCACGATACTTATCCAAATCATCCGGATACAAGCTCTGCGGATCACCGTCGAAGAACTCCAGACCTTGTTCCTTCGCCAAAGCGACGATCTCCGGAGCCACCTCACCAGGCAACTTACCACTCTTACCCAGGATCATTCCCCAGATACTCTTATCGGTCATCAAGCTGAAGCGAGGTTTCCCTTGAGCCTCAGCCATGATATTCATCAATGCAATGTTCTTTACATACTGGCTGAACGGAGTAACCAATGGAGGATAACCAACCTTCGGCCAAACTTCCTCAACCTCTTCGAACAAGCGAACGACCAAATCATCAAGGCTAACCTCTGGCTTACCTTGTGAACGAAGCATCATGTTGATACCAGAGTGAACGCCCTTCAAGTCGGCCATCATCGAACCCATCATACCGCCCGGCAGACCGCAGGTAAGCAGCAATGACGACATGTATTTATTCGTCGGATCCATGAAGTATCCCAAGAAATCATCGATGAACTCCTGTGTCAAGGCACGAGCCTGCATATAAGCCTTCATGTTGATATCCGGAACTTGGAAACCGGCATCCTTCAACATGGAACGAACAGAGATTACATCCGGGTGAACCTTACCCCATGACAACGGCTCGATGGCTACATCCAGCACGTCAGCACCGTTCTCAGCCACCTCCAGCATACTGGCCATGGAAAGGCCCGGACCACTATGTCCATGATACTGTATAATGATTTCAGGATGTCTCTCCTTGATATTCTTCACCAACTGGCCTAAAGACCAAGGACGACCGATGCCAGCCATATCCTTCAGACAGATTTCAGCTGCACCCGCTTCAATCAGTTGGTCGGCCAACTTCGTGTAGTACTCAACGGTGTGTACCGGAGAGTAAGTGATACACAAAGTAGCCTGAGGGGTCATTCCCCCTTCGATTGCATATTTAATAGAAGGAATAATATTACGAGGGTCGTTCAGGCCACAGAAGATACGAGTAATGTCAACGCCTTGAGCATGTTTAACCTTATACATGAGTTTTCTCAAGTCGGCAGGACATGGGAACATACGCAATGCGTTCAGACCACGATCAAGCATGTGGGTCTTGATGCCCACCTCGTTGAATGGTTTAGTAAATGCACGGACTGCTTTGTTCGGATTCTCACCATACATCAAATTCACCTGCTCAAAGGCGCCACCATTGGTCTCAACTCTGGCAAAACATCCCATATCGATGATAACGGGAGCAATTCTCTCGAGTTGGTCAACCCGAGGCTGGAATTTACCAGATGACTGAAACATATCCCTGTAAACCAGACTAAATTTAATTTCTTTTTTCTTCATAATATAAGTTTCTCAAAATATGTTTTCAATATTGATAGTTACCTCTTGTCCATAGCCAAATGCCATACGATAAACCTTCTCGTCATGCCTTGTCCACGATTTGAGTTAACTTTTGCAAAGATAGTTTTTATTTCTATTTTAAATTCAAACTCTCTGGAATTTTTGTTCTTTATTTGGACAAAATAATTTAACGATGCTTTTTAGGCATTTCGTTTGTCAACGAAAAGAAAAAATGTATCTTCGCATCATCTATGTAGTTATGTTGAAACAAATTAAAAATTAATAGTATGAGATTAGATGGAAGAAGAGAAAGCAGCAACGTTGAGGATCGCCGTGGATTGAGCGGAGGTCAAGCTGCCGGATTGGGTATTGGTGGATTGGTGATCGTTGGCCTTATCAGTATGTTGTTGGGCGTTGACCCTTCAAGCTTGATGGGTATGTTTGGTGGTGCCGGTACAGCGACAGAACAGACGACCACTCAGCGTGAGTTCACAGAGGAAGAACAGGCGTTGGCTAAGTTCTCCAAACAGATTCTGGCAGGAACAGAAGATGTATGGACGAAGATATTCAAGGAAAACGGATTGAACTATGTTCCACCTAAGATGGTTCTTTTCACCGATGCCGTTCAGACAGCGTGTGGTGGTGCCAACTCTCAAGTAGGTCCATTCTATTGCTCTGCCGATCAGTCGTTGTATATCGACCTGTCATTCTTCAGTTCCATGCGCCAGCAGTTGGGCGCCGATGGTGACTTCGCTTACGCATACGTTATCGCCCACGAGGTAGGACATCACGTAGAATATCTGTTAGGAACGCTCGACAAGGTGCATCAGGCTATGAGCCGCACCAATGAGACAGAGTCCAACAAGCTGAGTGTCCGCCTTGAACTCTTGGCCGATTTCTATGCCGGCGTATGGGCTCACCACGACAATGCGATGTTTGGTTCATTGGAGCAAGGCGACATTGAGGAAGCCATCCAATGTGCTCAGGTCATTGGTGACGACTACCTCCAGAAGAAGGCAAGAGGATATGCCGTTCCTGAGAGTTTCAACCACGGTACATCCGCACAACGTATGAAATGGTTCGTGCTCGGTTTGAAGACCGGTGATGTTTCTCAAGGGCAAACTTTCAACAAAAGCGACGCTGAATTATAAGATGAAATCAATATTTAAGATAATCCTTGCATGCGGACTCCTGATGGGTATGTCCGCATGCAGTGGTTCTGGCAGTGACCCAGAGCCTAAACCTGTCGATCCAGTTACTCCTGTAACTCCTGTTACCCCGGAAAAAGAAGAAACGATCAACAAGGACTTTGTAACAGGTGGCGATATCAGTTGGCTGACCGAGATGGAAGATAATGGAGTCAAGTTCTACTCTCGCACCACCAATGCGGAAGGCGACTGCATGAGCATCTTGAAAGAACTCGGCATGAAAGCCGTGCGCTTTCGCGTTTGGGTAAATCCTAAGACGAAATACAACGGCTTAGATGACGTGGTAAAGAAAGCAGTTCGTGCCAAAGGTCTTGGCCTAAAGATAATGATTGATTTCCATTATAGCGATACGTGGGCCGATCCTGCTCATCAGGGCCGACCTGTTGAATGGCAGAAATATTCTGATGCCGAATTGGTTTCTGCAGTATCCAGCCACACGACTACCGTTCTGCAGACATTGAAGGATAAAGGTGTTGACGTGACCTGGATTCAAGTGGGGAACGAAACATCCGATGGTATGTTCTACCCTACCGGACAAATTTCCAAAGGCAACGGAAAGAACTTTGCTTCATTCGTCAATGCCGGATACGATGCAGCCAAGAAAGTTTATCCGAGCAGCAAGGTCATTGTCCATGTAAACAATGGTGACGACCTCAATCTGTCAAAATACGTATTCGATGCCTTGAAAGACTATAATGGGAAGTGGGATATGATTGGTCTGTCTTTGTATCCCAACGAGAACCAATACAAGGCTAAACTATCGACCTGTGTCTCTAACGTTGAGAAGTTATACGAAGCATACAAGACACCGGTAATGATTTGTGAGGTAGGTATGAGCCGATCAGCCGTCACCCAATGCAAAGAGTTCTTGACCAACTTCTCCACCCGTCTGAAAGAGCTATCCGACCAGAAATGCGCCGGTGTCTTCTACTGGGAACCTGAAGACTACAAGGGTTGGAACGGTGGATATACCAAGGGAGCTTTCACTAATGATGGCTATCCAAACGATGCATTAGTAGCATTCTATAAGATATAGTTACCGTCATCAAGCAGTTTGATGCTATATAAGTGGAAATAATTTTCCGTAGCAGTTGCTCATTATTTCTTAGTCCCTGTGGATCTCCGGATCCACAGAAAGATAACTGCGGGTCTGTGACCCGCGCGGATAGAATATACGCAGATATTGACTCGGGGATTACAAATCCCCGAAGACAAAGATTAACAAGTTAGAGATCCACAATAACAATGTGATGTTCAACGAC